>NZ_PPFX01000010.1 GCF_002898515.1 Geothermobacter hydrogeniphilus
TCATCAACGCCGATCTCGGTGACACCATCAAGACTCCGATGGGTGAGGCCGTAGTCGACGACAAACTGGACCGCTCGGAAGACGGTGTCCCAACTGGTTTCGAAGATGGCTGCTGTCTCCTTCCAGGACAGCCGCTTCGCCCAGCGGGCCAGGTAGACCTGATACGAAAACGTCATCCGCTCCTTGCCGAATCCCCACGGCAGAGCCTCGACCTTGACGCCGTGCTCTGGGCAATTGACCCGGCGAGGAGCGTAACGAAAGTAGGCCTTGAACGACCAGACCGGCAGGTACTCGAACAAACGCTGAGGCTGTCGATCATACGTGTTGCACTTCTTGCCGCATTCCGGGCAAATCGGCCGACTGTTGCGCCGTGGTTCGATGTCAATGACCAGGGCTTCTATGCCGTCAACGAGCCTGACGGCAACGGAGCCGTAAACGAACGACTTGAATCGTTCGACCTTGTTCAGTAGAGTCTTTATCAGCATTGCCTTTTGCGGGTTTGGGTTCGATAGTTTCGGCAAAAACCATCCTACCCGCCCGGAAAGGGCAATGCTCTAATTTTTATATCGGCCTACCCACAGATTCTGCGGACGAGGCTTATTGTATTGGTGGACCACCCCCTGACGCTCAGAGCTAGATATCGGGGGCGGCTAGGGTTTACTTAAAACAATGTTATATCTGCTATATTTTTCTGTCAACTATATTTTTCTAGTTACTATATTTTTCAGAAGAAGAAACCGGCGACTCAGAAAGCTCGTGGCCAACCTGGACCAGGTCCACCGTGTCGGTGTTAATCGGCATGCAAAAATGCCCCACTTACGGGTGTAATCGATGCTTCAAAACCCCCGTCCGGAGCGGGAGGAGGAGACCATCCGCTGAAGATTGACGGCAGAGTGATGGGGCAGGCTGAAAAAAGTGGACACCAATCTGATAGCCTACAAGGCTCAAGGAGGCGTCCATTGAAGCGAATCCCGAGGCAATTTTACACACTGGAATTTAAGGAGGAAGCCGTCAGTCTGGTTGTCGATGGTGGATTAACCGTTGCCGAGGTTGGGCGGCTGAGCATCTCTCATCAGACGTTGCGCAACTGGATCAAAAAGCACCGCAGCACCGAACTGGCGAAGGAAATTCTAAAAAATGTTAGTAGCAAAGTAAAATTGACCCACCCTGGCAACTGAAAATTGACCCACCTTTCCGTTAACCTGCCGACCGAGGAGGTCGGCAATGATTCTTCAGGAGAGGTGGATGGAAATCAAAATTCTCGCCCGGCAGGGCAAAAGCATCCGGGAGATTGCCCGCATCACCGGACACTCCCGAAACACGGTCAGGCGCTATCTGCGCAACAGCTTCTACTATCCGCTGCAGTCACGATTGAAGCAGGCGGGCCTTGCCCTTGATGCCGAGACAGCCAATGCCGAGGTCCGACACTGGCTTGACGAGGTGGCCAACTGCCGAACCCACGGGGGGGGAACTTGGCGAGCGCCCCATTGACCACCTGGCAAAGGAACAAGAAGCCTTGCAACCGCTGCCACAGCGGGTGACGGTCGAGCCACAAACGGATACGACGCCGGTCGCGCTGAACTGGCCTGTCATTCCACTGCAACGCTCCCCCCTGATCTACGAGCAACTTCTGCAGGAGGGAGGCTTATGAGCAGCTTGCAGCATGAACGGATCCGAAGCTTGTGTGAGCAGCTGAAATTTCACGCGATTGCCGAGGTCTATGCCGACCTGGCGGACACGGCTGTCAGGGAGGAGAGCAGCTACATCGACTATCTGGAACAAGTGCTCAAAGCCGAAGACGATGTACGTCAAGCACGTTCCCGACAGACCCTGACTAAACTCGCCGGATTTCCAGCGATCAAGACGATGGACGACTACGACTTCAGCTTTGCCACCGGCGCTCCGGAACAGCGCTTGCGCGAGCTGGCCAGCATGGCCTTTCTGCAGCGTAAGGAGAACGTGATCCTGCTCGGACCCAGCGGAACCGGCAAAACCCATCTGGCCATTGCCCTGGGGTATCTGGCCACCCAGTGTGGCGTCAAGGTTCGGTTTATCACCGCTGCCGACCTGATGCTGCAACTGGAAAGCGCCCAGCGCCAGGGGCGCTACAAGGACGTTATGAAACGCAGCGTCCTGGGCCCCAGACTGCTGATCATTGACGAGATCGGCTATTTGCCCTTCTCGGACACGCAGGCCAACCTGTTTTTTCAGGTCATCGCCAAACGCTATGAAACGGGCTCGGTGATTCTGACCTCGAACCTGAGTTTTGGCGAATGGGACAAGGCCTTTGGCGGCAACACGGCATTGACTTCCGCCATGCTTGACCGGCTGTTGCACCATGCACATGTGATCCAGATTCGAGGCGACAGTTACCGTCTCAAGGACAAACGGCGAGCCGGAATTATTGGCCAACAACTCGCAGCGGTTCCGGTGAACGACTGAGCCGCGGGTGGGTCAATTTTCAATTTCCAAAGAGCCAAAAAGTGGGTCAGTTTTCAGTTGCCATTGACAAAAAGGCTATGGCATACCTTGCAAGGGAGCCGCGGGGAGGTATACGATGATTGAAGAGCTACGGCAGGAACAAGGGTTTCGGGGAATGCCCGGGGGACAGGCTGGACCTCCCCCGACTGAACAGCTTTCAACTCGGCTGGCGACAAGCGATGACAAGCATAACGGATTCAGGTATACCCTGCTATCTCTCCATCGGCAGGCCACCCAGCGTCAGGGAGATGGTTGCCCAGATCCGTCTGCTGCTGCAGGACACCCCAGCCACCAGGCATTAAAAAAGGCCCGCGGTCATTAAGATCGCGGGCCTTTCAACAATCACATCCAAGGGTCAGGCACCCTTTTTCAATTCCAGCAGAATCTGCTTGGCGACCGCCTTGACGGTTTCAAAAACCCCCTCACCGGTGGTCGCGCAGGCCTCGAAATCGGGGACAGCGTCCGGATTAAGCAACTCACGCAACTCCTCCACCGACGTCAGGTTCGGCAGGTCGCGCTTGTTGTACTGGACAACGAAGGGCAGTTTTTCCAACTGGTAGCCCTGTTCTTCGAGATTGTCCTTGAGATTCTCCAAACTCTCGATATTGGCATCGAGACGCTCTTCCTGAGAATCAGCGACAAAAACCACCCCGTCAACACCCTTGAGAATAAGCTTGCGCGAGGCATCGTAGAAAACCTGACCGGGCACGGTATAGAGGTGGAAGCGGGTTTTGAAACCACGGATCTCACCGAGAGCCAGGGGGAGAAAATCAAAAAAAAGGGTTCTTTCGGTCTCGGTCGCCAGGGAAATCATCTTCCCCTTGGCGGACGGATCGGTTTTTTGGTAGATGTACTGCAGGTTGGTCGTCTTGCCACACAGGCCGGGACCGTAGTAGACGATCTTGCAGTTGATTTCCCGTGAAGCGTAGTTGATGAAGGACATGCCTGGCTACCCCGTCACTTGAAGAGGTTGTCGATGTCGTCGTCGGTGATCTCGGCGAAGGGGCTCTGCGACTGCCCGGCCTTCTCCAACCGCTCAGCTTTCTCTCCAAGGGCCTGGAAAATTCGCGCCAGTTCGTCGCTGGCCTTCTTCACCCTCAGCCGGACCAGCCCCAGAGAGGAGCGCTGATCAAATATCACCACCAGGATGACCCGCTGGGCAACGATCGAGATGTGGATATTATCCTTTTCCCCCTCATGAAAGAGGATGGAGAACTCCTTCTCGCCGATCAGTTTAGCCAGACCGCCGGTGGCGGCGATATTACCGGCCGTCAGCGAAGCGAGGCTGGTGGTATCGAGATGTTCGGTTTCGCCCGTCGACGCGATCAGCTGCCCGTTCTTGTCAACCAGGAAAATAACTTTCGAATTGGACTCCCGCAGCAGCTTGTCGAGCACGCTGGTAATCTGCTGAAGTTCCTCCTCGTACATAACAAAGGGAGAAGAATGGGACCCGAACATTGCTTACGCTCCTTGGTCAGGTGTGCATATCCGCTGTTTTATAGCATCTAACACCAGTCCGGGCAAGGCTTTTACCGGCAGAACAAGCCGCAGAAAATAAAACATCCCGACAGGTTGCCCTGCCGGGATGTTTTGCTGCTGCATGAATCGGCGATGCTTATTCGCCCTGGCCGCAGTCGGCCTGCAGGGCCGCCAGCTTCTTGTAGAGGTCGTAGCGGGTAACGGTCTCCTGCGCACTGCGCTCAAGAAGCGCTTCGGCAGCCTCAGGGTTGGCTTTTGTCAAAACCCGGAAACGGTTCTGGTTATTGGCGAATTCCTGGAAGCTGATCGAGGGATCTTTGCTGTCGAGCTGGAGGGGATTTTTCCCCTTCTCGACGAGGCGAGGATCGAAGCGGAACAATGGCCAGTGGCCGGAGTTAACCGCCTCTTTGCAGTTGTCAACCGCCTTGGTCATGTTGATGCCGTGAGCAATACAGTGGCTGTAGGCGATGATCAGCGACGGGCCATCGTAGGCCTCGGCCTCAATAAGCGCCTTGACCGCCTGGGCCGGATTGGCCAGCGAGATGCGGGCAACGAAAATGTTGCCATAGCTCATGGCGATCATCGACAGATCCTTCTTCGGCATCTGCTTGCCGCCGGCGGCAAACAGGGCCACGGCACCGGTCGGAGTCGACTTGGAGGCCTGACCGCCGGTATTGGAGTAGACCTCGGTATCGAGTACCAGCACGTTGACGTTTTCGCCCGAGGCGAGTACATGGTCGAGACCACCATAGCCGATGTCGTAGGCCCAGCCGTCACCGCCGACAATCCAGACCGATTTCTCGACCAGGTAATCGATGTTGACCAGCAGCGGCTTGGCGGTCTCGTGGGTACAGGTGCCAAGGACCTTCTTCAGCTTGGCGACGCGGCCGCGCTGAGCCTCGATCTCCTCCTGGCTGTCCTGCGCCGAGGCAAGAATCTCGCGCTTCAGGTCGGCGGTCCCTTCGCAGGCCTTGCAACCGCAGCCGATGTTTTCTTCAAGCAGTTCGCGGGCAAACTGCTTGGTCTTGTCCGTAGCGAGGCGCATACCGAGACCGAACTCGGCGTTGTCCTCGAACAGCGAGTTGCTCCAGGCCGGACCGAGGCCGTCCTTACGCTTGGCCCACGGAGTGGTCGGCAGGTTACCGCCGTAAATCGACGAGCAACCGGTGGCATTGGCGACAATCATTCGGTCGCCGAACAGCTGCGAAACCAGCTTGAGGTGTGGAGTCTCTCCGCATCCGGCACAGGCGCCGGAGAACTCGAACATCGGCGGCAGCAGCTGGCTGCCCTTGAGGGTGGCACGATTGACCAGCGCCGGGTCGGTGTCGGGCAGATTGAGGAAGAACTCCCAGTTTTTCGCCTCGGCATCGCGCAACGGCGCCTGGAAGGTCATGTTGATTGCCTTGCGGCCTTCGTCGGTCTTGCTCTTGGCCGGACAATTGTGCACGCAGGCTCCGCAGCCGGTGCAGTCCTCGGGAGCGACCTGCAGGGTGAAAAGTTTGCCGTCCATATCCTTGCCCCGGGCGGCGCAGGATTGGAAGGTCTCGGGAGCCCCCTTGAGGTCGGACTCGTCGTAGATCTTCATGCGGATGGTGGCGTGCGGGCAGACGAAGGAACAGATGCCGCACTGGATGCAGACCTCCTTGTCCCAGACCGGGATATTGACCGCGATGTTGCGCTTCTCGAACGCCGCGGTGCCGGTCGGGAAGGTGCCGTCGGCGGGCATCGCCGAGAGGGGCAGTTCGTGACCGAGACCATCAATAATTTTCCCGAGGGTTTTCTGCACCATCTCCGGGGTGCCGTCCCATTTGCCGATCTGCATCTCGATGGTGCTGTCGGCCACGGTCGGAACCGTCACTTCCTGGATACTTTCCAGGGCGACATCGACCGCCTGCTTGTTCATGTTGACGACCTTCTCGCCGGCTTTGCTGTACGACTTGACGATGGCGTCCTTGATCTGCTGAATCGCCTGGGCCTCGGGGATGATGCCCGAGATCTTGAAGAAGGCGGTCTGCATGATGACGTTGATGCGCGGCCCGAGACCGATCTTTTCGCCAAGATGAACACCGTCTATGACGTAGAACTTGAGGCCCTTGTCGATGATCTGCTGCTGCACGTACTTCGGCAGGTGGGCCCAGATCTCGTCCTTGCCGTAGGGCGCATTGAGTAGGAAGGTCGCGCCATCCTTGGCGTTCTTCAGCATGTCGTACTTCTCAAGGAAGGAGAAGTTGTGACAGGCGACGAAGTCGGCCTGCTGGATCAGGTAGGTACTCCTGATCTCCTGGTTGCCGAAACGCAGGTGGCTGGTGGTCATCGAACCGGCCTTCTTCGAATCATAGACGAAGTAGGCCTGAACCTTGTGGTCGGTGCAGTCGCCGATGATCTTGATCGAGTTCTTGTTGGCGCCGACGGTACCATCGGAACCGAGGCCATAGAACATCGCCGCATAGCCGTCGAAGGCAACCAGGTAGTTCGGATCGAACTCAAGGCTGTTGTTGCAGAGATCATCCTTGAACCCGACGATGAAATGGTTTTTCGGCTTGTCAGCCAGCATATTGTCGAGGACCGCCTTGCACATCCCGGCGTTGAACTCGAAGGAACCGAGGCCGTAACGGCCGCCGACGATGGCGGGGTAACCTTCAAAACGGGTGAACCCTTCGACCATCCCCTCGCCGATGGCGGTACGCACCGCCTGGTAGAGCGGCTCGCCGATGGAGCCGGGCTCCTTGGTCCGGTCGAGGACGGTGATCTTCTTCACCGAAGCTGGCAGAGCCTGGCAGAACTGCTCAACCGGGAAGGGCAGGAACAGGCGAACCTTGATCAGGCCGACCTTCTCCCCCTGGGCATTGAGATGCAGCACCAGCTCTTCCATGGCGTCACAACCGGAGCCCATCATCACCACTACGCGCTCGGCATTCGGATCGCCGACATAATCGACCAGGTTGTACTGACGGCCGACTCGCTTGGCGAACTTGTCCATTTGCGCCTGGAGGATGCCGGGAACTTTCTCGTAATAGGGATTGACCGTTTCACGGCCATGGAAATAGACGTCCGGATTCTGAGCGGTGCCGCGCAGTTCCGGATGATCGGGAGACAAACCGCGTTGGCGATGGGCAATCATCAGCTCATCATCGATCATGTGGCGCATGTCATCCTGCGACAGCTGCTCAACCTTCTGCACCTCGTGGGAGGTACGGAAGCCATCGAAGAAATGCAGCACCGGCACCCGCGATTCGAGAGTGGTCGCCTGCGCGATCAGGGCGAAGTCCATGACCTCCTGCGGATTGTTGGAGCAGAACATGGTCCAGCCGGTCTGGCGGCAGGCCATGACGTCGGAATGGTCACCGAAGATCGACAGCGCCTGGGCGGCAATGGCACGGGCCGAAACATGAAAGACGGTCGAGGTCAGCTCGCCGGCAATCTTGTACATGTTCGGGATCATCAGCAACAGACCCTGGGAGGCGGTGAAGGTGGTGGTCATGGCACCGGCCTGCAGGGCCCCGTGAACGGCTCCGGCAGCGCCCCCCTCGGACTGCATTTCGACCACCTTGGGAACCGTGCCCCAGATATTCTTCTCTCCGGCCGCGCTCTTGGCGTCGGAGATCTCACCCATCACCGATGACGGGGTGATCGGGTAGATGGCAATCACCTCGTTGACAGCATGGGCAACATGCGCCGCGGCGGTATTACCGTCGATACAAACCATCTTACGCGACATGAAATCCTCCTTTTGAGTTGGTTTTCCGGGAATCGATAGTGACGGGTTCATCTCCTCCGCAACACGACAAGCGGCCGCCGGAAGAGAACTGAAAGCCTGTATGCAGTATACGATTTAAGAGAAAAAAAACAATGCCGGGTCAAAGGTCCCTGCGACCCTCGACAGCCCGGTTGACTGTTGCGTCGTCGACAAATTCAAGGTCGCTGCCGGTGGGGATACCATGAGCCAGCCGCGTCACCCTGATCCCCAGGGGTCGAACTTGCCCGGCCAGGTAAAGGGCCGTGGCATCCCCCTCAACGGTGAAATTGGTCGCCACCAGCAGTTCCCGAACCGCGCCCCCTTTCAGACGCTGCAGCAGTTCGGAAAAACGCAGTTGGTCGGGACCGATTCCATCCAGCGGAGAAAGAGCTCCCTGCAACACGTGGTAGCGACCGCGAAAAGAGCGGCTGCGCTCGATGGCGATCAGATCCTGCGGCTGCTCAACAACACAAAGCAGACCCTCATCACGGCCTGGGTCGGTACAAATCGGACAGGGATCGGACTCGGTGATATGGAAGCAACGGGAGCAGAACCCTATTTTTTCCTTCAGTTCCAGGATGGCTCCTGCCAGGGCTTCCGCCTCCGCCCGCGGCTGCCGCAACAGGAAGAAAGCTAACCGGGTTGCGGTCTTCTTTCCAATACCCGGAAACTTGGCCAATTCGGCGACCAGACGGGCAAATGACGGGATGGAGTCTAGCATGAGATTTTCCAAAAATCCAACTCTTTGGAACGCTGTTTTATTTTTTAAGGCCGGTCAAAATTTCTTTACAATGTCTTTAAAATTTCCCGGTCAAATGGTCAGGCCACAAGCGTTGTAATACCACGGCTTTGTCCAAAAAATCAAGACTTTAGCTCTTTTTTGCTGTGCCCGAAACGGGATTCACGGCGATCAAACCCGCCGTTCAGAACAGTCCCGGGATATTCATGCCACCGGTAATCTTGCCCATTTCCTGTTGCATCATCTCCTGGCTTTTCTTGATGGCCTCATTGACCGCGGCGACCACCAGGTCCTGAAGCATTTCCACATCGTCGCTGTCAACCACCCCCGGATCAATACTGATCGACAGCAGTTGCTGTTTGCCGTTGACCACCGCCGACACCATTCCGCCACCGGCGGAGGCCTCGACTTCACGTCCGGCCAACTCTTCCTGAAGGCGCGCCATTTTCTGCTGCATCAACTGCGCCTGCTTCATGATATTACCCAATCCTTTTGCCATGTCCTTCCTCCGTTGTCACCGCCGCCGGCGGTCTTTCTGTTTTGGTTGGGGAAACGATACAGGGTTCCGACCCTTCATACGTGATCGAAAATCGGCTGCTCGCCGGATCAGACAAACCCTTTGTCAATAGGCCGCACATCCTTGACACTGGCGCCGAAAATATCCTGCGCCGACTTGATCAGGGGATGATCCAGGGCATCTGCCCGCAAACGCCGCTGGCGGTCGCTTTCCTGCTGACGACGCGCCTGCTCCAGGGATGGCCGGACATTGGCGACGTCGACCGCAAGCGGCGTGACACGCAACTTGACAGCGGCCCCGAAATAGTCTCCGGCAAGTGCCGTCAGTGCCTCGACAAGCTCCGGATCATCCAGTTGCCCCAGGGCGAAGGAGCCCCGCGGCAAACCAATTTCAAGAATCGGGGGAGCGAGCTGCAGGGGGCTGGCCTGCTCGAGAATGGAAGCAATCAGCGGCCGACGGCGGGCCTTGACAAATTCGACCAGCCCCGGCCAGTCCCCCTTTCCGGAGTTCGGGGCAGCCGGGGCCTCAACCTTTTTTGGCGTCGGCTCCGGCGGCGGGGACGATTCTGCGGCAGCGGTCGAAGACGGAGCGGAACGCGGTACTGGCGCGGACGACACGCCCCCCCCCCGGGAAAGGCGTTTTTCAAGTTCAGCCAGGCGCTTAAGTAATTGCCCGACATCTTCCGTAGGCGGCAACTGCGCCAGGCGCAGCAGAACCATTTCCAGGGTCAGGTGCGGCATCGGCGACACCGCCAGTTCAGATTCCAGCTTGAGCAGCACTCCCTGAATGCGCTGCAGATCCTCCAGGCCGGCCTGCGCCGCCAGCGCCTGCAATTCAGCCAGTTCATCGGCGGTGACATCGAGCAACTCCTGCGGCTCATCCAGAACCCGGCAAAGAACCAGTGAGCGAAACGTCTCGACGAGATCCCGACCATACTGTCGATAGGAATAGCCGAGATGATCGACCCGCCTGACCATCTCCAGCAGCCGACGGCTGTCGCGCTGCAGCAGGGCCTCGACAGTATCGAGCAGCAATCGCCGGTCGACCAACCCCAGCAGGCCCTGAACATCCTCATCCGCGGCCCTGTCGCCGCAAAAGGCGATGACCTGATCAAGGGTGGAGAGCGCGTCGCGCATGCTCCCCTCGCCGCGTCTCGCGACCATGGTCAATGCGCGTTCGCTGATCTCCACTTTCTCGACCTCGACGATTTCTTTCAACCGCGAGACGACACTCGGCAGAGGAATCTTGCGAAAATCGAAGCGCTGGCAACGCGACAGGATGGTGATGGGAATCTTGTGCGGCTCGGTGGTCGCAAAAATAAACTTGGCATGATCCGGCGGCTCTTCCAACGTTTTCAACAGGGCGTTGAAGGCATTGATGGAGAGCATGTGGACTTCGTCGATGATAAAGATTTTGAATCGTGAACGTGAAGGCAGGTAGCGGATATTTTCACGCAGCTCCCGTACATCGTCGACGCCGGTGTTCGAGGCACCGTCAATCTCGAGGACATCGGTGCCGTTCCCTTCACTGATTTCCAGACAGGACGGGCATTGATTGCAGGGTTCCGCCGTTATCCCCTGCTCACAGTTGAGGGCCTTGGCGAAGATCCGGGCTGCGGACGTCTTGCCGACCCCGCGGGCACCGGTGAAAAGAAAGGCGTGATGGACACGACCGGTACGAATGGCGTTGCCGAGAGTCTGGCTGACATGTTCCTGCCCGATCAGATCGGCGAAGGTCTGAGGGCGCCACTTACGCGCCAGTACCAGGTAGGACATCGCGTCATCAGGCTCCAAGGAATAGACAATGAGAAGAGATTGCCGCCACAAGTGACAGCCAGGCACCCCCGCGGCACACGGGAGAGGTTGTTACCGCTGCTCCCTTCCGGGCCTGACGGAGTTGGCAACCGCCCGTTGCGCGGGACCCGGCTGTCACTTCTGGCGGCAATCAGCCGCGGAAAAAAACAGAAAAGAATGCCGGCAGAGAAAATGTTCGCGGGCCGGCTCCTCGTCCCCTGGACGCACTCACTGCGCTGCGCATCCCTCCAGAAAACGCCGTTGCTTTTTTGAAACTGGCGGAGAGGGAGGGATTCGCCCACTACGTCAGCGCCTTCACGGCGCTTCCTGCGTCGGCTCCCCTGCGCTCGCTGCCGCGGGCATCCTGCCCGCTCTTCGTCCACTGGACGCGCTCGCTCCGCTTCGAATCCCTCCGGGAACTGTCCGCGAGCTTGAAACTGGCGGAGAGGGAGGGATTCGAACCCTCGGTAGCTTTCACTACACACGATTTCCAATCGTGCACCTTCGGCCGCTCGGTCACCTCTCCGCAGGGTGCGTAGAATACACGAAGGGGAATGGGCTGTAAAGGTTTTTTGGCGCAGTGAAAAGGGAGGGAGAAAACGGTCGTGAAGCCCCTAGTGAAGGGCTCCGGAGAGATGGTCGAAGTCACCGAGCAGGGCGGTATAATCACGATCGTCCCCCCGTCGGGGCAGGCGCAGACGATCACGATTTTCGGCCAGGTAACGGGAAACTTCATCCACCGGCATCGGCCGAGCGAAAAAATACCCCTGCATCTCCTGGCAGCCGCGGGATTGCAGAAATTTCAATTGCTCGGCGGTCTCCACACCCTCGGCAATGACATCGAGCTCGAGACTCTGCGCCATACCGATAATCGCTTCGACAATAGCGGCATCATCCCGGCTTCCGGTCACGTCGCGAATGAAAGACTGATCGATCTTGATACGGTCGATGGGAAAGTTTTTGAGATAATTGAGAGAAGAATAACCGGTGCCGAAATCATCAATCGCCAGATCGATACCACGCACCTTGAGAAAGGCCAGAATCCGATTGGTCGCCTCGGCATCTTCCATCAGGTAGCTCTCGGTCAATTCCAGTTCAAGAAATTCTGCCGGCAGCCCCGTTTCGGCAAGGATCCGGTCAATCATCGCCACCAGGTCGGGCTGGCGGAACTGCCGACCGGAGATATTGACCCCGACCCGAACCTGGGGATAACCCTCCTCATGCCAGGCCTGAACCCGGGCGCAGGCGCTGCGCAACACCCATTCGCCAAGCGGCCGGATCAGACCGGTCTCTTCGGCGACCGGGATGAAACGTGCCGGAGAAATCATCCCCTCCTCCGGATCGATCCAGCGCACCAGGGCCTCCAGGCCGATCAGAGAACGGGTCTGCATATCCCATTGCGGCTGGTAATAGACCTGGAAATGTTCCTGTTCGATGGCTTCGCGCAGCCTGTGCTCCAGCATGTGGCGGTCATAGGCATTGCGATTCATCTCCTCCGAGAAAAACTGGAAGTTGTTGCGTCCCTTTTCCTTGGCGGCATACATCGCCATGTCGGCATGCTTAAGCAACGTCTCGGCATTGCGACCATCATGCGGATACATCACCACGCCGATGCTGGTCGACGTAAAAACCGTCTTGCCGTCAAGGCTCACCGGCTCGGCCAGCAGTTCGAGAATCTTTTCGGCGACAATAACCCCGTCCCGTTCAGTTTTCACCGAGGTCAACAACACGACAAACTCGTCCCCGCCGAGCCTGGCGACCGTATCGCTCTGCCGCACGCAGGCCCGTAACCGCTCGGCGACCGCCTGCAGCAGACGATCACCGGCATCATGACCGAGAGTGTCGTTCACATCCTTGAAACGATCAAGATCAAGAAACAGCAGCGAAAGGGGATGGTCATGCCGACTGGCCTGCGCCAGAGCCTGGTCAAGGCGGTCATAAAACAGGCTGCGATTCGGAAGTCCGGTAAGAATATCATGATAGGCCAGCTTGCGTATTTCCTCTTCGGCCCGTTTGCGTTCGGTAATATCGCGGATCGAACCGACCAGCTTGAGGGGTTTTCCTCCCGCGTCGCAGATCAGGCTGATATTGATCGAGCAGGCAATGGTTTCTCCGCTGCAGCGACGCAGCTGCAGTTCGAAATCCTTCAACTGCGGCGACTCAAGCAGCTTCTCGCGAATTTCAGCCATCCTCCCCCGTTCCGCCGAAATGGTGGAAAAAAGCCTTCCGACCAATTGGTCTCTACGGTAACCGAGCAGATGCTCAACCGAGGGACTGATTTCGATCAGGATGCCTCCCATGCTGGCCTCGAAATAGACATCCTGGATATTCAGAAAGATCCTCCGGTAGCGCTCTTCATTTTCCCGCAGGGCTTCTTCGGCCAGCCGCTTGGCGGTAATGTTGCGGATCGTCCCTGTCAACCCGGAAATCCCCTGGTCGACACGCCCGAAGGGCCGGACCACCAGTTCTACCCAGCGGTAGCTCTCAGCCAACGTCTTCAGCCGCAGCTCACATTGGGCAAAGGGCTCTTCCCCCGCCAGCAAGGGGGCGATCAATGCCCGAGCCCTGTCCCGGTCACCAGCGTAAACCGAATCAAGCAACTCCTCACCGAGCGTCTCATCCCGTCGACGGCCGGTCACGTGTTCCCAGGCCGGATTCAGGTAGGTCCAGCGCGCCTTTTCATCGGTCTGAAAAAAAACATCGATCGCCGATTCGACCACCAGCCGGTAACGCTGCAGATCATCGGCGGCATCATGCGTTTCGCTGTCTTTTTCCCCGACGCGAGAAGAGGATGTCACCGCCGAAAAAAGAAGCAACCCACCTGCCACCAGGGCAAGCAGCCACACCTGTTCATCCCAGACCAGCAGGACGCCCACCGACGCCAGCAGCATCAGCGGCCACAGCACCCGCTGGACGAAACGGTCTGCGCATCTCCAACCGTTGCCACCGGATGTCGCATTGATGATGAAACTGCGCTCTCCCACAACAGCTACCTTCGCCAGACTTGTGCCAGCAGCAGCGAACCGACCAATCCGATTCCGTCCTGTTGCGGCTTTTCTTCATATCGGCGATGCAGGAGCCTGTCTTTACCCTGAAAATTTGGGGAACTAGCGAAAAAAAGAGAGGAAATCGGAGAACACCCGCTCCGTTTCGAATCCCCCACAAACAATATCTTTCCACTAATCTTTCCACCAATCCTTCATTCGAGCCAGGAAGAAAAAAACAAGGGCCTAGCCGAAAACGGCTAAGCCCTTGTTTTTATTTGGCGGAGGGGGGGGGATTCGAACCCCCGGTGGCTTGCGCCACAACAGATTTCGAGTCTGTCACCTTCGGCCGCTCGGACACCCCTCCAGATTCTGGATTATGATGATCTTGAAACTTTTTTCCGTTCACGCAACTGCCGGAAAAACTCTCTCAGCACGTCGCTGCATTCCTCTCTCAGCACCCCTTCGACCACCTCAACCCGGTGATTGAAACGTTCGTCCCGGTGCAGTTCGTAAATCGACCCGACCGCACCGGCCCGCGGATCGCGACAGGCGTAGATCAGCCGTGGTATCCGGCTGAGAATAATTGCTCCCATGCACATCACACAGGGTTCGAGAGTGACGTAAAGGCTGCAGTCAAGCAACCGCCAGGAGCCGAGCACCTTGGCAGCCCGCCGGATCGCCAGCAACTCGGCATGGGCCGTCGGATCCTGGTCGACTTCCCGCCGGTTATGGGCCCGGGCGATGATCTCGCCTTGGTGGACGATCACCGCGCCGATCGGGACTTCAGCAAGAGACTCTGCCCGCCGGGCCTCGGCAAGAGCCTCCAGCATGTAGCCATGGTCCTCGCCCTGTTGTGTCTCCTGCATGGTCAACCACCTGGCCCCACCGAACGGTGGATACTTGTATCACGAACTTGAAACGCTGACAAGGCCACAGAAAAAACTAAGGGATCCCGCCGGACCGCCGATAAAAAAGGACAACCTCAAACCACGGGCTTAAACCATGCAAAAATCGAACAGCGCACAACTGACCCTGCGGAAACGCCATCCGGGGACAACTTTTCTGGGAATTTTCACCCTGTTGGCCCTGGGACTTTACCTGGCCGCCTTGGCCACCTTGACGGCCGATGACCTGCAACGGGAAGCCCGGATCCGGATCACACTCGATCCGCCCATGTTAATCGATGCGGAATCCGCGCCGCAGACCGCCGCTCTTGATCGTCCCGGGCGCTTCTGACGCTGCTCAAGCTGATCACACGACCGGACCGCAATCGGTTCAACATCCCCCAATCAGGCCAATTCCACACCACAGCTTCAAGACGCCGGATTTTTTATCAAATCAAGGCGCAACCCAATGAGCGCGGAGGCGTAGCAGCAGCTACGTCGCACAAGCGAAGCGGGCCTGCAACGCGGAGTTGATGAAAAATCCGGCGGCCTCAAAACAACAAGGCCCCGGCACCGAAAAAGTGCTGGGGCCTTGTCTTAACTGGCGCGCCGCGGAAGATTCGAACTCCCGACCTTCTGATCCGTAGTCAGTATCACCACCAATTTTATCCCACCCCATAACCATTCAGAAAAACTGAATTTTAATTGTTATAACAGTATGTTATAATCAAAATCAAAAGTCAATGCCGTTCATCATTTTTCATGTCTAACCGGAAAAGTTATTAGCAAATCTATTAGCAGAATGATTCTGCTAATAGATCGACACACCCATGGCCCAACGAAAAGTCACAGATGCCACCCTGAAGGGCAAAAGGTTCGCTCCGCAGGAGCAGACCTACCTGAAACAGTTCGAACCCGGACTCTACCTGCGAGTTTCCCCCTCCGGGGGCAAGTCCTTCGTCACCCTGTACACCTTCGACGGCAGGCAGCGCTGGCACACCATCGGTCGATTCCCGGCCATGTCCCTGGCCACCGCCCGTAGAAAACTGGAGGAGATCCAGCGGCAGGTAGCCGACGGCAAAGACCCGCAACAGGTCAAACTGGAAGAAAAGGCCCAACGCATCAAGGCCCCAACCGTTCAGGAGTTCGCCGAAGTCTATCTGAAAAAGTGGGCCGAACCGAAAAAGAAGAGTGCCAGGGAAGACCGACGCATTCTCGAGAAGGATGTCATGCCCAAATGGGGCAAGCGCAAGCTGGCTGCCATCACCCGTCCTGAGATCATCACCCTGCTAGATGAAGTTGCCACGCGCGGACCCATCATCGCCAACCGCACCCTGGCCGTGGTTCGCAAAATGTTCAACTTTGCCGTCAAGCGGGGCGTGCTTGAGCTGTCACCCTGTCAGAATATCGAAGCGCCCGGGAAGGAGGTCCGCAAGGACCGAGTCCTGAGCGTTGAAGAAATCAAGGCCCTGTGGGCAACCGATTTTACCGACATCACCCGCCGCGCCCTGCTGATGATCCTGGCAACAGCTCAGCGCCCGGGCGAGGTGACCGCCATGCGCTGGGAGGAAATCAGCGGCGACTGGTGGACTATTCCGGCCGAGAAGGCCAAGAACGGGAACATGCACCGAGTCTTTCTGAACGACACTGCAAAATCCCTGCTGGGTCCCGTCCGGAAACGTGGCTTCGTCTTCCCCTCTCGCGTAGAGGGGCAAGCCATCAACCCGAACGCGCTTGCCAGAGCTCTCCGCCAGAAAAAAGAGCGCATCCGAAACAACCCCGAACTGAAGTCGGGCCTGAACTTCGAC
Organism: Geothermobacter hydrogeniphilus; assembly: GCF_002898515.1. Lineage (GTDB taxonomy): Bacteria > Desulfobacterota > Desulfuromonadia > Desulfuromonadales > Geothermobacteraceae > Geothermobacter_A. Next base: position 16,425 of record NZ_PPFX01000010.1, read on the forward strand.
TTCACACCCCACGACCTGCGCCGCACCACCGCCACCCACATGGCCAGCCTCGGCACCTCGCGCCGGACAATCGTCAAACTCCTCAATCACGCCGAGCACGACGTAACGTCCATCTATGACCGTTATGCCTGCGACCGGGAAAAGCAGATCGCCCTTGAAGGCTGGGGGCGGAAGCTGAACCAGATCATTCATCCGCAACAAACGGACAACATCCTGCCGATCAACATGCAGCGCCTCTGAAACAGGCTTAACCCAGCCGAACCGGGGCTGCGCCACCTTGGGCATCTCCCAAATAGAGCGTTGGCTTTTGACAACTGCAACCAATTGTGACTAGTATATAAGTCACTAATCCAGATAACGATTATCATAATGGTCAAAGGGGCGACAATGTCAAAAGCCAGAGCCTTTTCCAGGCATACCAGAGAGGCGATCGACTACCTGGCGGTGCAGATCAAATCGTTTCGCAAGCAACGAGGCTGGTCCGAGCGAGAGCTCGCGGAACGGGCCGGCATTTCCCGAGCGACCCTGCAGAAGATCGAGGCGGGTGATCCCGGCTGCTCCGTAGGACTGGTCTTCGAGGTCGCTGTACTGGTAGGAATCTCCCTGTTCGAAGCCGACACGGAAAGCCTTGCCGCCCGGACAAGCCAGACCAGGCAAACCCTGTCTCTGCTGCCCAAACGGATCCGCAGCAAACCCCGGGAGGTCTCCGATGACTTCTAAGGCACCCAAAGAGGCCTTTGTCTGGGTCTGGCTGCCGGGAAAAACGGAACCGGTGGTCGCCGGCAGACTGGAAGAAAGTCACGGCTCGCTGCTGTTCAATTACGGGCGCAGCTTCCTGGAACGGGCCGAGGCCATCTCCCTTTTTCCACCGGAACTGCCCCTGCGGGCGGGACACTTGCCCCTCCTCGACGGACTGTCCATTCCCGGCTGCATCAGAGATGCAGCTCCCGATGCCTGGGGCCGCAGGGTCATTCTCAACAGGATCTATGGCAAAGATGCCGTGAAGATCGATACCGGGGAGACCAGTGAGCTGACCTTCCTGCTCATGTCGGGGTCAGACCGGATCGGAGCCCTCGACTTTCAACAGTCACCGATAGAATACACCCCTCGGCTGGCCCGAAACGCTTCGATGGCCGAGCTGCTGGAAGCGGCGGAGCGGGTGGAAAAGGGAATTCCCCTGACACCGGGGCTGGACAGCGCGCTGCTCCATGGCAGTTCCATCGGTGGGGCCAGACCCAAGGCGTTGATCGAAGACGGTAAGCGGAAATACATCGCCAAGTTCTCATCGACCACAGACACCCGCAATGTCGTCAAGGCTGAGTTTGTCGCCATGCGCCTCGCTCAGCTGGCCGGGATGAATGTCGCCCCGGTCAAACTCGTCAAGGCCGCCCACCGGGATGTGCTGCTGATCGAACGCTTCGATCGCAGCAAAACAGCAACGGGATGGACCCGGAAGCTGATGATCTCGGCGCTGACTTTGTTCGGGCTCGACGAGATGATGGCCCGCTATGCCAGCTATGAGACCTTCGCCGAACTGATCCGCCGCGACTTCGACCAGCCCCGCGAAACGCTCAGAGAGCTTTTCTCCCGGCTGGTCTTCAACATCCTGTGCGGCAATACCGATGACCACGCGCGCAACCATGCGGCCTTCTGGGACGGCAAGACCCTGTTCCTGACCCCGGCCTACGACATCTGCCCCCAGGACCGGGGCGGCAATGAGGCGTCACAGGCCATGCTGATTGACGGCAACGATCGCTCAAGCAGGCTGACCACCTGCCTGAAAGCGGCCCCCAACCTCCTGCTAAAAAAGGAGGAAGCTCAGAAAATTATCGAAGGGCAAATCGAGACGATCAAACAGAAATGGGAGGAGGTCTGCGACGAGGCCGAACTGAGCCCGGTGGATCGCAACCTGCTGCGGAGCAGGCAGTTTCTGAATCCCTATGTTTTCGAAGACTATTTGGCGGGGCGTTGACAACTACAAAATGGCGGGGAGAAAAAACACTCTGGCGAAACGGCCCTACCAACAACCCCAGATACAGAAAAAGGCACTGTGGCAGGGCCTCCCAATCCGCTCGCGCGGCAACCCCGCATAGCCCTCCCCGTTGGGAACGGGTGGTACGGCCGGGAGAATATCACCGTGTCACACAGTGCCCACAGGAATTATAGCAGACCGGAATGAAAACAGGCGGAGTGGGTGGCCGGCTACTCCCCACCATATCGTCCCAAGGCATCCCTTGGTGACGCCGCAGATATCGCCCCGAAAATTTCCTGCTGTCACCCCGCCTGACAAAAGGGCACTGATTGGGCCAGCCCGCAACCAAAAAAAGACAAACATCTCTACGAAATATCCTCCTTGGCCTTATGACCGTTTCGCCCGATTCAAATCCAATTATGTTCCCCTGACCGGACACTGCGCAATTCCAGCAAAACTATGCCATGCCAATCGAGTTCACCATTATTGACAAAATCAAGGATGTCGATTGAGATACTCCATACACAAACTCTCAACTGTTTATGATTGGGCGACCGGACAAGCTGAAAACGCTGTAGCGGATCCGGTCCCCTGGACACAAGTTTGGCTTATGCAGCCTGACGATTTTCTTGCCAATCCTGGCGGATTTCCGAGGGCGCTTTGAAGGCGTTTTTCTCAACGCGCCACTCGCTGTTGTAAAGTTCCACGAAGTTCTTTATGGCTTCGCGGACATCCTCTACGGTACGGAAAACCCGACCGTAGATGGCTTGCTCTTTCAAAGTTCGATTGAACCGCTCGGCGACTCCGTTGGTTTGGGGCTCCGCCACGAAGGCGAAGCTGGGAGTGATCCCCCAGAACTTCAGCTGGTTCAGAAAGTGATCGGACAGGTACTGGGTGCCATGATCCATGCGCAGGGCCAGTCCTCGAGCCACATCGGCCTGGACGCCCCCGTAGAGATCATTCAGCGCCATGGACAGCGGCTGCAGGGCAGCATAACGGTCGCCTTTCTTGCAGACATGCCAGCCGACGCATTCGGCGTTCCAGTGCTCCACGGCGGTGAAGATCCAGACCCAGCCATCGTCCACGGTGAAGACTCGGGTTCCATCGGTGCCCCACATCAGATTCGGCGCCAGGGTGATAATCTTGCCGTCATGCACCTTGGGGGCTTTGGGGCGACCGCGATGGGGCGAGAGCAGGTGGTTTTCGCGCATTAAGCGCAGCACGCGTTTGCGTGAAACCCGCACGCCATCACGAATCCGGAGCCGTGCCCAAACCTTGCGATGCCCCTCACCGGTAAAGGGCGAGGATGCCAGATCCTGACGAATCAGTTCCAGCAGGTCTGCGTCACTGATCGACGGGTGCGGGCCACGACGCTTCGGCGGCACATCGGAAACCTGCCGGGTGGCACTGTAAAACGTGGAGCGAGCCTGCTCCCAGATGCGGCAGACCCGCTGGATGCCATAGGGCTTGTCAGTGCCCGGGGAAACCGTTTGGCTCATTTCGACGATCTCCGTTTGGCTAAAGGGCCGGGTTTCCTCACCCGCTTCCAGAGCAGCTCGTTTTCCATGGTCAGTTCGCCGATTCGGCGCATGGCCTGGTCGAGTTCGGCCTGTACCGGATCATTCTGTCGCTTTTTCAGTGACTCATCGATTCCGGTCAAGGCTTTCTCCCGCCACTGCTCCAGGCGGTAGATTTCGACGTTCAGTTCGCGGGACAGAGCATCAACGGGTTCGCCTCGCAACATGCGCAGGACAACTTCGCGTTTGCGGGCAGCGCTCCAACGCTGACCCTCAGCCAACGGCCCGGTGAGGGTTTTGCTCTTGTTCTTTGCAGTCATTTTCAATCTCCTTGGACAACGGGGACATTACCCCAAATCAGTGTCCAAGAAAACCGGCGCCGCCTCACAAGCTGAAAACGCCAAACGATTTTTAATCTCAGTTGAGATTTGTTGTGCTGCTATTCTGGTTTCATTCCGACGTCCCTGAGGTCTTCCGACCAGGAACAGTTTGCACAACCCCGGTCAAAAGTTATTCTATTAGAACCACCTGAATTCCCTTAAAAGCAATAAAAGGACCACTCCTCCATGCGCCTTGTATTCTTCCTATGGCTCTGCTTTATAATGCCCCTCGCTGGCTGTTTTCCTGCACCAACGACTCCGATCCCGACTCTTGAGTACCGAAACCCTGCCGCCCGGAACAATCCTAAACTTTTAATATTACTTCGTGGCATCTGGGGAGGTAACGATATTTTCGAACGGGAGGGGATGATCCAAGAGGTGCTCGACCGCAAACTGCCCTTTGACATGGTCGCCCCCGATTCCCATTTCGGCTACTTTCGCTCCGAAACCCTGCCCATCAGACTGCACGAGGATATCATTCTCCCCGCCAGAGCCAAGGGATATAGGGAGATTTGGATCGCAGGAGTTTCCATGGGAGGACTCGGCTCCTGGTTCTTTCTGATGGAATACCCCGAAGACATTGATGGCATCATCATGTTCAGCCCATTTCTGGGCTGGGGAGGGATCGTCGAGGAGATACAAGAGGAAGGAGACATTCATGCCTGGCAACCTGGAGAACATACTGTCAAGGACTGGGAGCGCTACCTTTGGGCCTTTATCAAAAAATACCTCGAAAACCAAAAAGACTATCCACCAATTTATCTGGGTTATGGAGACAGTGATTTTTTCAGGGAGGAACAAGCAGAGTTGGCCAAATACCTTCCCCCCAGCCAGGTCATGGTCATCAATGGGAGTCATAACAACGGCACCATGAAACAACTGTGGAAAGCCTACTTGGACCGGCTCAATCCCCTACTACGCAGATAATCCTACCTGCAAGTTCAGGCTCCGCTGTAAGGACCGGAATTGCCCTCAACTGTGTGCAGTTGGAGAGGACAACAGCAACTGCCCCTCGGCGTCAAGCGTTCCACACCGGGACGCCGTCGTAATCTACCCACCCTAGGAAGGTGCCATCGCAGAATCTACACAGAATCTTGGCAATGCTGTTCCACGAACTCGCAGTCTGCCCCGTCCGACACCAAGACAATGCTCTCCCCCTGGCCCTGCCCCCCACACTGAGCAAAAAACTCCTCAGCAGGACAAAAATCTCTCCCCAGCCGAAGCGATCTATTTTATAATTTAAAATTATTGCTTTTCAGAGTCAGCCATTCATCATGCGCATTCTCTTTGTCAATCCGCCCAATTGTGGTCGTAGCATTCCCGAGGAACGCTACGGCATAGATTCAATCAAGCAGATTTTTCGAGGCGAGCCCCTGGCGCTCGAGACCCTGGCAGGCAACCTGGCAGATCACCAAATCGACCTGGTTGACCTGAAAGTCGAGCCCTCAGCCCTCTCTAAACGACTGCAGAGCTTCGCCCCCGATATCGTGGCCTTTACCGCCATGACCTGTGAAGCGCAAACCGTGCTGAAACTGGCTCGGCAGGTCCGTCGATGGAAGACAGTACAAATCGTTGTCGGCGGCATCCACGCCTCCAATGATCCTGAATTTTTCAATCGTGAGGAGATCGACTGGGTCGTCATCGGCCTCGGCAAGCAGAGCCTTCGAGAACTTGTTGACAACCTTGAAAAGGGGCTACAGAAGGACATCCCCGGCATTGCCCCGACATCCCCCGGCCATCCCTTGCGATGGCAACCACGGACCTATGACATCCGCGATCTTGCCCAGCAGGTCTCACCCCGCTACGACCTGGTAGCCCCCTATCGCAAAGAATACCGACTCGAAAGCCTCGAGATCCAGCTTGGCATGGTGGCAACTGCCGCTGGCTGTCCCTATGATTGTCACTTCTGCTGCATATCTCCGGTCACAGGCGGCAGGTACCTAGGCGCAGACACCCAGACGGTGATTCGCGACCTGAATTGCCTCGACCAGGCCCCGGTGGTGCGCCTGGTCGATGCGAACAGCTTCGGCAATCCAGCCCAGGCTCTATCCCTGGCCGAGGCGATAGCCACTGCAGGGATATACAAACAATACCTCGCCGACGTGCGCGCCGACACTGTTGTCAGGCACCCTGAGCTTCTCAAGCGCTGGAAGGAGGTCGGCCTGCGTGCAGTGGTCATCGGCTTCGAAGAAATCACCGACAAGGCCCTGTCGAAGATGAACAAGGAAAACTCAGCAGCCACCAATCGCGAAGCCATCACCATCCTGCATCAACTGGGGCTGGCCATCGTTGGAGACTTCATCATCTCCCCCGACTATGACGAAAGCCAGTTCGAACAGCTCAGTTCCTTTGTCAAGAAACAAGGGATAGAACTGCCCATGTACACAGTCTTGACCCCCTTGCCAGGAACCCGTCTGCACTGCGAGATGGCAGACCGGATCACTCTCACCGACCTCGATTATTACACGCTGACCAATGCGGTCCTGCCGACCCGGCTCCCGGAGGAGCTCTTTTATCAACGATACGCAACCCTTCTGCAGGAGGGGCACCATAATGCAAGGATCTAAAGTTGAACCACACCGTCTATATTAACGCCTTGGCAAGTTTTCTCCCCAACCAGCCGGTCAACAACGACGAAATGGAACGCCTGCTGGGCATGGTTCAGAAGCTTCCTTCACGTACCCGGCGCATCATTTTACGCAACAACAGGATTCGGCAGCGCTATTACGCTATCGATCGACAAACCGGGGAAACCACCCACAGCAATGCCCAGATGACGGCGGAAGCCATCCGCCAGCTAGCTCCGGAGATAGAACTGACTCCCGACCAAATCGAATGCCTCTGCTGCGGCACCTCGACTCCCGACCAGCTGATGCCTGGCCATGCCTCAATGGTCCACGGAGAGCTGGGCGGAGCACCATGCGAAATCCTCAGTGCCTCGGGGATTTGCGGCGCTGGCATGGGCGCCATGAAATATGCCTGGCTGAGCGTAGCCAACGGACAGACCCGAAATGCCGTGGCAACCGGCTCCGAACTGGCCTCTTCCTATATGCGCGCCAGGCTTTGCGGCGGCATCGACCCGAGCAAAACCGAACAGCTACACCAGCACCCCGCCCTCTCTTTCGAGGCAGATTTTCTTCGCTGGATGCTCTCCGACGGCGCTGGTGCTGCCCTACTCAGCTCCCAACCCAACCCCAGCCGCCCTTCACTGCGCATCGAATGGATAGACCAGCTCTCTTATGCCCACGAGTTTGAACCCTGCATGTATGCCGGGGCTGACAAACTGGAGGATGGCAGCTTGCGCGGTTGGCGTGAACATCCGAACCTTGCCAAACTAGGGACTTCCGACACTCTGCTGGTAAAACAAGATGTCAAGCTTCTCAATGCGCAGATTATCACCGTCGCTGTCGAAAAGGCCCTGCTGCAACTTGCTGCCAAACACCGGCTCCGGGCCACGGATGTCGATTGGTTCTTACCTCATTATTCGTCAGAATTTTTTCGCCCCCATCTCAAGGAACGGATGGACAAGGTTGGTTTTTCCATCGACGAGGAGCGCTGGTTCACCAATCTCCATCAGAAGGGGAATACCGGTGCTGCCTCAATCTACATAATTTTGGATGAAATATTTCATTCAGGACGGATAAAAAAAGGGGAAAAACTACTCTGTTTCATCCCCGAAAGCGGCCGTTTTTCCATGTGTTACATGCTGCTCACCTTTTGCTAAAGGAGGTTTTCAATGACCCCGAGAATGTTTCTTGTTTTCTTTTTCATCTTGTTTGCACTAAGCATTGCGAGCCCAAGCTTGGCCCTTTCTGCACGGGATAAGCTAGAGGCAAAAATAACTGGAGTAATAAAAACCGAAAGAAAACCACTATACACAGCTTACAATCTGTTTACAGATGGTCACAAAGTGAGGGCAATCAATTTCCGTGTTGGAACTATTATTCCCGTAGGAACACCCGTCGAGGTTGAAATTTATGAAGAAGAAAGTGACTTCGGTGGTTCGGGATATGACGATGATCGTGTTGAGGGCATCCGGTTCAAGACACTAACCGACAATCATCTTTATAATATAGAGTTCACATCACGTTACCATCCAGGAACCAATGTATACGCATATGCCGACAAGATGTTTACAGACAAAAATTTTGATCAGTTGACGACTGGGAAGTCACCCGAGATCATTGATGCGATTCGACGTTCGGCAGTTATTCCTGGGATGAGCAAAGAGGATGTGATTCTCTCGTATGGATACCCTGCAGAGCATCGCACACCAAGTTTGCAGGGGAATATTTGGACATACTGGAAGAATCGTCATAGAAGCAAGAAAATATGCTTTGACATAGAGGAAAAAGCTATTTCGTGTGCTCAACAGAAAAGTAATGATTTATAATAAAAAAAGGCCGGGAATATCTCCCGGCCTTTTTTTTGGATTTTCAATAGAGGGAAGAAACATATTTATTCAATGGATCGGGAAGAAGGTCTTGAGGATGATCACCTCCAAATGTTGCCCACTTGCTTTTTCCTTTAATCGTTGTTGCGGCAAGCACTGCATCAGTTATTGAGTCGTAAATTGTCAATTTGACCTCGATGCGGTCTGGTTTTCCCGACCACTCAGTTGCTCTCTCCTCCCAGTGAAGTATTTCAGGGATGACTAAATAATCAAATTTATCTCCGGATGTCTTCTTGAGGCAACTTAGTTCGCTACAGCGAGAATCAACTCTTACGTTTGGTGAAAATTTGGAAAAAGCTGCGTTTATTGCTATAGCTGTCATTTGACCAGAAAAATTATATTCCGTAGAACCATAAAATCCATTTTTTGGTGTTGCAATCAGTACCGATTTACTTTTTTCGAGTCTTTGTTGGGGAATGGCTAGGTCCAGTTGTTGATAACTTGCGGTACATCCCACCAGAAGAAAAATTGAAACAAAAATCGAAAATTTCCTCATTTAACATCCCTCCTCTTCTGATCACCAGCTTTAAATATGTCGCAACAAAACCTCTTCAGCGGCGCGCGAATAGGCATCGATCCACTGGTCGATGGTATCCTCGTTGATCCGGACACCGGCAAAGGCGCCACCGATGATCTTGTCACCGCGCAGATCCTTGCGGTCATAGAAAAACTTATGGCCATCTTTGCCATACATGGCAAAACAGTTCTTGGTCAGAGCCTTGATGGTCGGAATAAACTTGCCCGAGTCAATCATCCATTCGGAATAGACCAGGACCACCGCATCGACGCCGAGCGTCTCACAGAGAGCCTTGGCCGTCTCCGGCTTGAGGATCCCCTTGACGACCTCCCTGCGAACGTCGCTGAAACTCGGCAAATCTGCTCCGTCGATGACCGGAGCATAGAGCCCCTGCTTCACCTTCCCAATCGACAGGGCACGGAACCCCTCATCCTTCACAAAACTCGCCGCTGGCTTGACCGTCAATTTTCTCGCCAGGACCGCTTCGGTGTTGCTGAGCAATTTTCCGGTGGCCGAATTGATTAACACCGGGTCAATAACACCCCTGGTTCCGAAGGAACCGTAATTGTTGATCCCCAAGGATACAATCGCCACGGAAGAAACAGACGCCTTATTGATTTTCTGCGGGGTCGAAGCGCAGCTCGAAAACAGGGCCACCATCGCCAAAACAAACACCAGACACAAACCTTTTTTCATTGTCACTTCCTCCTCTCAAATGTAAGAAATGGCCCTCCCACAGGGCCAAAACAAACTCATTGTTCGATTACCTCTTGTTCTGTTCCCGCAAAATGAATTCAGCCAGGGTCCGCAGCGACTGCAAAACCTCACGGGCCCCTTCCTCCCCCCCGATGCGCACTCCGAAAGCCTTCTGCACCGCGACAACCACTTCAACCGCATCAAGAGAGTCGAGGTCCAAGGGTGAATCGGGACCGATGAGCGGGGCGTCCTCGGGGACATCCTCCGGGGCATCGGGAATATTGCAGGTTTCGACAATCAGCTGCTTGAGGCGCTTTGTAAACTCGCTCGTTTCCGACATCTGTTGCTCCTTGCGCTATCTTTCAGCCGCCCTTTTTGTGCCGGCCGTTGAATATCAGCAGGGACAACGCCAGCGTGACCGAAAAGAAGGCCAGCATGGCCGCGACCTGCGGCCAGACACTGGCCAGGTCTCCACCCCGCACGAAGAGTTTCAGAAATCCCTCCAGCCCCCAGCCCAAAGGCGACAACTGGCTGAGACGCTGCATGCCCGACGGCATCACATAGACCGGCACCATCACGCCACCGATGGCCGCGGCAATCACGACCGATATCGCGCCCAGCATCGAGGCCTGCTCATAGCTGCGCGCCAGGACACCCACCAGAAGACCGTAGCCGGTCGCGGCCAGGGCCGAGACAAAACTCAACAACAGCACGACACCGGGGTGCGCGCCAATCTGCAGCACCGGAGTCCCCAGCAGAGGTAGGAAAAAGCGACCGACCAGCAACATCAGTCCAAACTGAACCAGGCAGATACTGGCATAGGCCAACAGCTTTCCAGAGAGCAGGGGCCAGCCGGAGACCGGCAGGCACAGCAGACGCTGCAGCGTCCCCTGTTGCCGTTCCCGCAACAAGGCTCCGCCCAGCGGGACGACAATGAAGAACATGCCGAACAGCGACCAGGCGGGAACATTCTGCTGAACGGCATTGGGGTGCAGCAGCGCCTGCCCCGCCGGTGATTCGGCGACTTGCAGCAGCGGGCTCCCGGCAAAGGGATTGACAGCCCGGCCGGACTGGCCGGCCATGGCCGTGGCCAGCTCCCGACCCCGTCTCTGCGTCTCGATACCGAGCAGGGCATGTCGCAACGACGCGAGTACCGCGGTCCGAAAAACCCCCTGCACCGTCGGATCGAAACAGACCTCCACTTTGGCCGGCGCCTCAGGCGCGGCTTCAGCGCCGGCAAGAATCTGCTGCCCGATCTTTTCGACTGCCTGCTGCAGATCACTCTCCAGGCCGCCGGGCAACAGGATGGCAAACTGGAAAACTCCGGCGGCAACCAACTCCCGGGCTTCGGGTGCCGTCAGGGGCCGTCCACCCAGGGAGGAGACCAGCACCATGCCACCATTCTGCTCCAAACGCCGGCGCAACTGGCGGCCGGCTTCCCCCCGGTCCTGATCCACAAAGAGAACCTTGAAGGCCTTTTGCCCGGTCGATTCAAGCACATTGTTCTGGACCAGGGAGACGACCAGCACCAGGGCCATCGGCATGACAAACAGCAGGGCCAGGCCGGCCCGGTCCCGCCACAGCAGCAACAGGTCTTTGCAGAAACTTGCCCAGAGCGCCCGCATGTCAATCCCTCAACTGTCGTCCGGTGAGCTGCAAGAAAAGCTCTTCCAGGGTTCCGCAATCCGCGTGCTGCTCCAACAGGCCGGTGGGTGCGCCCTCGACCACCACCCTGCCCCGGTCCATGATCGCGACCCGGTTGCAGAGCAGCTGCGCCTCCTCCATGTAATGGGTGGTGTAAAGCATGGTCATCCCCTCCCGGTTGAGCTGCAGCAGGTTTTCCAGAATCATCCGCCGGGACTGGGCATCGATACCGACCGTCGGTTCATCGAGAAACAGCAGCTGCGGCTCATGGACAATCCCGGCCGCCAGATTGGCCCGCCGCGCCATGCCACCCGAATAGTCGGCGACCCGGCGGTCGGCAGCCTCCAGCAGCCCGACCAGCGCCAGGCAACTCTCAGCCCGCTGGAGCAATCTGCGCCCATGCAGGCCATGGAGACGACCGAAATAAAGCAGATTTTCCCGGGCGCTCAATTGCGGATAGAGGGCAATCTCCTGGGGCACCAGGCCTATCAGGCGCCTGACCTGTGTCGCCTGGCGGAGCGGGTCCAGGCCCCCGATCCGCACCGTACCGGCAGTGGCCTGCAGCAGGGTACAGAGGATCGAAATCGTGGTGCTCTTTCCGGCCCCGTTGGGTCCCAGCAGGCCGTAGATTTCTCCCGGGGCGATGCCGAAGGAAAGACCGTCGACGGCCGGCCCGGACATGCCCGGGTAGCGATGCAGCAGGCTCTCGACCCTGAGAAACGGTTCCATCAGACAACCTTCAGAAGCGCGCGGAAGATCTGCTCCTCGCGGCGGGCGCAATCTCGCAACTGTTCGGCCAGAGCCGAAAAGGTCGAATTTGCCCCTTCGCGCCCCTTGCAGTTGCGGGCCGCAAGCAGAGCAAACTGGCGCCAGAGGTCGCCGGTTTCAGTCAGTTCTTCGGCCAGCCCGGAGAGGTCCGGGTTGCCGAGGATAGCGGCCGCCTCCTGCAGAAAGGCGGCATAGATAAAGCGAAAACCGCCACCTCCGGTGCCGATCTCCTCCTGCATGCGAATCAGGTGGCCGAGGTGTAGCACGGCCTGCTCACGCCCCAGCCGTTCCGGCCAACGTTCCAGCCGTGAAGCGAGCAGCCGCACGCCGCGCACGCCGATCAAGGGAATGGGTGCCCGCACCATCCGGTTGCAAACTTCACGAATCCCCTGGCGAACCGCCTTGGCCAGGTCGCCATCAGGGGCAAAGCTTTCGATGGCATACATCCGCCCCTTGGGGGCCAGTGCCCCCTTGGCAAAACGGGCCCGTTCCAGATCGCCCCTCGGACAGCGCACCGGTTCTTCGAAGACCGGATCGCTGAGCAGGTAATCCTCCCCGTCGCGCCCGTAGGCGACCAGGTTGTGGGCATTGAAATGAAACCGCAATGCCGGGGGGAAATAGGGGAGCCAGTAAACCCCGGTCTGCAGCCCCTGAGGGATCCCTGCGGCCAGAGCCCTGTCGAGGGCCGCTGAAGCCTCTCGCGGCGAGGCAAAGGTCTGTGACCGGACCCGTGCACCAAGCCGGCGGACGCACTTTTTAAAGATGGCCCCGGGGGCGCTGCGGAAGGTGATCAGCGGCAACCGGTTGATCCGCACAAAGGGGAAATAGCCGAAAAAGAGCCCACCACCGATACCGAAGGCGAGAGCTTCCGAGATCCGCTGGCCATGATAGCTAAGCAGGTTTGCGGTCACGCCACTCTCGCAGTGCGCCGACTGGCGATGGGGAAAATCGATACTCATGTTCTGCCTTCCTCATCCGCCAGCGCGACCGGCAACAGAATTTCCTTCGGTAGGTCGTCAAGAGCCTCCGGTGCCAGCCCGAACAGTTGAGCGTAGCGCCCGCGCAACGCTTCCGGGAGTCTTTTCCAGGGACCGGGACGCAGATGGCGCCGCACCTGCCAGCGATAAAGCCCTACGTAACTCGCCAACAGTGCCACGTCCATCTGGTGGTGCTGCATGTGAAACAGCAGCGGACTCGCCTGGCCGGACTGCACCTGCTTCAACGCCTCCCGCATCTGCGCGGCAATCAACTGCCAGGCTTGCAGGTTGGCCAGGTTAGCAGGATCCCAGCCGGCGCTCGGCGCCAGCACATACCGTCCCTGTTCATCGACGGCGTAGGTCACTTCCCGATGTTGGTCGAGAAGGGCCGCGTCCTGAGGTACTTCTTTAATCTTCATGCTTCAGAAATATCTCCCGGTCACCAGTGCCCAGGAATTGATCCCCCGGTTGTCATGATAAAGGTGGCCATTGGATATATGATGCAGCCGCAGGCCGGCAAACCAGCCACCGTCGGCCCCCAGCCGATCGATCCCGCAACCGAACTGAGGATTGAAGTTGATGCGCAACCCCTGGCCATCGACCTGGAAGTCAGTGAAGATCAGTCCGATCCCCCCTTCGACATAGGGCCGATAGCCGGCGGCACTGCGATTACCCAAGTAGGCCTGAGCGAAGATATTCCCGGAAACCATTGCCCGCAACTGCGGCCAGTCGACCAGCCCGAGATTGGCTTCCACCTTGAAGCGCAGGTATTCCGGGGCCTGGTGCGGAAAGACCGGGTCATCGTCGAACAACGCAGCCAGGTTGAGCTGGGCGAACTGGATCTTGCGGTGAGGATCATAGCTGCTCCCCGCCAGCACCCCAGCCGCATAGCGGGGTGTCGCCGGGGGTTCCTCCCCGGCCTGAACCACAGAGGCCCAGAGCAGACCAACCATCAGCGCCAGGAGCAATGACCACAGGATACGCATCAGACCGACTCCAGTCCGACCAGCCCCCAGCCGGTAGCAGCCAGTTTGAGGCAGTTTACCCGGGTACTCCCCAGGTGGCCCGCCGGCTGCCAGGCAAGCCCCTCGGGCAGAGGGTCGCAGGGGTAGAGGGCGCCCCCTTCCAGGCCGAGGGCGGCAATGGTGACATCGAACGCCTGCCCGACCGGCAAGGCCCCGTAGAGCCCGGCATAGGCGGCAACCTGGCTGCCGGCCGGCAGTAGCGCTGCATAGCGCGGACCGATCCCTGCATGGCCGTCACAGCCAAGCACCCAGGGAGCATCCTCGGACCCGGTGCTCTTTGGCCCGGGCGAAATGCCACAGACCTCGGCCCTGTCCAGCCGAGCATAACTGCGGCCAGCAGAAGGATCCACCTGCAGCACCATGAAACAGCCGCCTTCACCGGGTACGGCGGTCTGCCGCTGCAGAACCCAGGGTTCGAGCCGCTCTCCGGCAGGGCCGAAATATCGCCGGTAACAATAGTCGACCACCGGGCAACTCTCGTCGATGGCACCAAACAGAACAGCATCGACCCGCCGTTCGGCCAGCCAGCACCGCGCCAGTTGCAGTCCTGATGCCACCGACAGTTCAAACTGGCTGAGACTCATACACGGCGCGGTCAATCCGAGTTGAATCCCGATGTGGGCCGCGGCGGCATTGTGCACCGAGTTGGAAAAATGGGTTGGCGAGGCGAGGCAGTCGCCATCGTCCAACACGCTGTCGAGAAAGCTGAACGTGGTCCGCAGGGGACCGTAACCACTGCTCAAGATCAGCCCGACCCGTGACAGATCGCCCCCGGACAGACCGGCATCTTCGAGGGCAAGACAGGCGCCGAGCAGCCCGATCTGCGAAAAACGGTCGATCCGTCGGGTGGCCCGCCGGTTCAGGTAGCGCTCCAGGGGCGTCAGGTCGACCCGATAGGCCTCGGGGCGGCTCTCCCCTGCCAGGGCGTTGCGCAGAGCGCCAACCCCGGCGCCAAATCCGCCCACCGGGCCTAAGCCGGTTATCAGCGGCGCGATCATGAGGCACCTCCCCCTTCCAAGATTACCAGGCTGTTGTTACCCCCGAAGGCCAGGGACTCCGAAATCGCCAGTCCCCCGGTCACCGGAAAAGTCCGCCGTTCCGGCAGGGCCGGCAACTCGGCATCGGGCGGTTCGCAACCGATCGAGGCGGGCACCTCGCCGGCGTTAAGGCTGGCCAGAGTTATCACCGCCTCGATTCCCCCAGCCGCGCCGAGGGTGTGCCCCGTGTAACCCTTGCTGGAGACGAAGGGAATCCCAGCAAACAGCTCGGCGAGTACCCGGGATTCGACCCTGTCGTTATCGGGCGTGCCAGTGCCATGAGCATTAATAAAGGCGATGTCCTCAGGCCTGCAGGCAGCCTGTTCGAGCGCCTCGGCGATGGCGCGACGCAAACCTGCCCCCTCGGGATGGGGTGCAGTCAGGTGGTAGGCATCGGTAGCCGAACCGTATCCACGCAACCAACCCTGCACGCGTTCGCCTTCCCTGACGATATCCGGGTGCCCCAGCAGCAGCATCCCGGCCCCTTCACCGAGGTTGAGCCCCTTGCGTTCGGCGGCAAATGGACGCACCGGTTCTGCCGCGGCGATCTGCAGGGAAGCGAAACCGTTAAAGGTCGTCCGGCAGAGTTCGTCAGCACCACCGGCCAGGGCCAGGTCGCAGAGTCCGGCACGCAACCAGGAGGCAGCCAGACCGATGGCGTCGGTCCCGGAACTGCAGGCATTGACCAAGGTCGCCACCGGACCCTTGAGTTGGAAATGGGCTGCCACCGTGGCAGCCGGGTTGCTCCGCAAGTAGCGGTTGATCGGGCCCATCTCCGGCTCCTCCCCCTGCCGGAACTGCCGATAGAATTCTTCGTTGTTCATGGCGCTGCCGACCGTCGTGCCGATGCAGACACCGACCCGCAGGGTCTGAAGTTCGACCATAGTCCGTCCGCAACCACGAAGCGCCTCGGCAGCGGCTACCATCGCTAACTGGCTGGTGCGCAGACAGTCCGCTTCCGGAGGCAGATCATCGGTGAGGTAGTTCTGCGGGACTTCGAAGACCGGTAGCTGCGGCCGATGGTCCGTGGCAAACCGAAGCGCCGGGGCCGGGTGGCGTTCCCCGCGCAGCATGCTGGTCAGACTGCTCTGGACGTCAGGACCGGCGGCACAGATACAGCCAAGGCCTGTTATCGGCAGGTGTTGAATCATTGACTGTGTTTCGCCTCGATGAAGGCAGCCAGGGAGTTGATCGACTGCAGGGCCGGGCGTCCCTCTTCCATGTCCTTAATTTCGACGCCGAAGTGTTTCTGGATCAGCACAACCAACTCCACGGCGTCGAGGGAGTCGAGTCCCAGACCGTCGCCAAACAGGGGCGCATCATCGGCAATCTCTTCGGGGGTGATATCCTCCAGGTTCAGTTCAGCGATGAGAACCTGTTTCAGTTTTTGTTTCAATTCTGCACTCATGCTCAAAGGTCCTTTCATCCCTCTTTATTCCAGAGGTCAAAAAAATTGAAAAATTGATAGGGGTGGGCTTGCACATACTCTTCCAGCGCCCGGACGAACTCTGCGACATAGGGGCGGAATTCCTCCCCCTGCCGCCCCTTTTCGCGCGGTACGCGGATTACCCGAACCAACTCGATCCGGTAGCTGTCGGGGCCGGTCTTGTGATTGAACAGGACCGCAATCGGAGCTCCACTGGCCGAAGCCAGCTTGTAGGCACTGTAGGGGAAATGGACCTCTCCGCCGAGAAACTCCACGGCGATACTGTTGCGGTCTGCTCCCAGCATCCGGTCTCCCATAACTGAGACGATATCGCCCTGCTTGAGAGCGGTGAGCATCTCCACCGCCCCACCGAGAAACCCCGTCGGGTCGATCATCCGAAAGGGACTCTCCTCCCCCTGGTGCTCATAATAGTGGCGGTCGATATCACCGGCCTCCCGGTGCATCAGCATGTAAACCGGACGCCGGAGAAAATCGACCCGCGCCAAGGCCGCCTGCCAACTGCCCAGGTGGGCAGTCATCAGCACCAGGCCGCGCCCCTCGGCGACCAGCCCGAGCAGCTCTTCGCGCTGGTCGACATCAATCCGCAGTCGCTCGGGTCCGAGAATCCCGACCAGGGCACGGTCGAGGAGCGCCCGACCGAGGCCTAGGGACATGCAATAGCTGTGGATAAAGCGCATCCACGCCCCGGCAGCAGGGAAGCGATGGCGAACGTAGGGTGCGCACTTGGCACGCTGGTCGGGACGCAGAACCATATAATAGCCAACCACCAGGTATAGAAACAGGTAGGCGGCGCGACGTCCGCCGAGGCGCAGCAGCAGATAAAAGAACTGGTGCTGCCAAGCGGCGCCGATACTGCGGCTGCTCCAGTTGCGCGGTTGACTCACCTGCTCAGCCAAGGCTCTCCTCCGCGGTACGGCGCAGGGCGCCGGCGAGAAGGAAGACCAGCCCGCCGACGACCAGGGCCAGCAACGGCGCCAGCAGTAGCGAACCGAGCAGATACTCCCAAAGGCGCTCCAGAAACTGGTAGCCGAGGGTGCGCAGGGAGATCTCGGTGAGGAACTCGCCGTGGCGCAGGAAATAGCCGACCTCGATGCAGAGCGCCGGAACGATGGGCGGCATGCAGAGCTGGCTCGCCGCCACCGCCGCCACCCTGTTGAGGCGCAGAAAGCTGCAGGCCGCGAGGATGGCGATGGTATGACAGGCGATCAACGGAAGAGCACCGAGTAGCACCCCGAGCGCGGCGGCCAGAGCCAACTGCAGCGGCGTGCTGTGCTCGGCCAGCAGCAGGCGCAAAGAGCGCAAGGGGCGCAGAATGCTGACTCCGGGTTGCTCCGCTTCCGCCTTAAACAACGGTCGGTGCGGCCAGGGAAGAAGCGAGCGCAGGGTCAGGTGGCTGTTGAGAAGGGTCAGGCGCAGGTTGTCGCGCCAGAGATCGAAGTGCGAGATCCGTTCATCACCGGGGGGATAGTAGACCGAGATTGGCGCATCGCGCAGCGCCACCCCGCCCCAGGCGGCCTTGACCAGCACCTCGACCTCGAAGGCGTAGCGGCTCTGGCGCAGCTTGAGCCGCTCGAGCACCGCCACCGGGTAGCAGCGAAAACCACTCTGCACATCGCCGAGGCGGATGCCGGTCTGCAGCTGCAGCCAGAAGTTGGAAAACTGGCGCCCGAAACGGCTACCACCGGGAACAGCGGCGGCAGTGAAATCGCGCTTGCCAACGACAATGGAGCCCGGATCCTGCACCTGTACCGCCAGCAACGCCTCGATATCGGCCGGGTCGTGCTGACCGTCGGCGTCGATGGTCAGCAGATGGCTCATCCCCTGCGCTGCGGCATGGGCAAGTCCGGTAAGAATCGCCGCCCCCTTGCCGCGGTTCTCCTTGTGGCGCAGCAGGGTCAGGTCGAGGCCGGTGAGGGCATCGGCACCGCCGTCGCTGCTGCCGTCGTCAACCACCACCAGCGGCAGTCCCAGCGCCAGCACCCCTTGGGCGACCCTCCGCACCGTGGCGCCGTGGTTGTAGAGGGGGATCAGCACCAGCACCCCATCGCGGCTGAAGAGCAGCGTCTCAGACATCGGCGCCCCCTTCGATGCCGCGCCGACCGCCGGAGCGGGCGAAACGCAGAAAACTGCCGAGATTGGCGACAAAACGGCGCCAGGAGTCGGGCGACCGCCACAGCATCGTCAGGTAGCCGAACCAGACTTTGGGGCGCTGAAAGTGGCTCTTGTAGAAGAGTGTAAAGAGCTCCTCGAGACGCACACGGGTGAACCCCTTGGGGACGAACTGAAAGTGCATGCAGTCCATCTTCTCCCAGTCCTCGTCGAACTCCCCATGCTCGCCAACCTGCTCGTAAAGCGGCGTGCCGGGGAAGGGGGTAAATTTGGCGAGGTTGAAATCGTCGATGGGGAGCGAGAAGACATACTCCATACTGCGGCGGATACTCGTCTCGCTCTCGCCGGGGAGCCCCATCATCAGCAGCCCTTTGGTGCGGATTCCGGCTGCCTTGATCTGGTGCAGCTTGCTCGCCATCATGTCGAGGTCGGGATTCTGGCGGTGCTGCGCCAGCAGCTCGGGGTCGCCGGTCTCGATGCCGAGAGAGGTCATCCAGCAGCCGGCCGCCTTCATCAGCCGCAGTAGCTCGGGGTCGATATGCTCGGCGCGCACCGCACAGTTGAAGGTCATCCCCAACGGCTTGTCGAGGAGCTTTTGGCACAAGTCGACCACCCGCTGGCGCTGGAAGGTGAACTGGTCGTCATAGAAGTTGACGTGGCGCAGGCCGAAACGCTCGCGCAGGTAGGCGAGGTGCTGGTAGAGATACTCGGCCGAGTTGAATCGGAAGCTGCGCCCGAAAACCGAGCGGTCGCAGTAGCTGCAGGCGTAGGGGCAGCCGCGACTGGAGATACAACTGCTGTTCGGGGTGGTCGGATAGTTGAAAATCGGCAGCTGATAGCGCTGTGGATAGCCCGCCAGCCGCTCATAAGCCGGAAACGGCAGGTCATCGAGTTCCAGCAGGCTGCGACTGGCGGTGCGGAAGATCTCTTTCCCACGCCGGCCAATCAGACCGGGAACCTGTTCGGCCTGGTCCGCCCCGACCTCGAGCAGTTCCAGCAAGGTCGCCTCCCCCTCCCCGACCACGACGAAATCAACCTCGGGGTAGTCGCGCAGCACCTGCTCCTGCAACGCCGAGACATGGGCCCCACCAAAGACCGTACGTACCGCGGGCAGCTCCCGCCGGGCCAGGCGTGCCAGCCGGACACCGTCAAGAAAACTGGCGGTGGTACAGCTGAAGCCAAGCCAGGCGGGCCGTTCGCTCCGCAGCAACTCCAGCAGGCGCCTTTCACCGGCGGGATCGGCATTGATGTCGATGATCCGGCAGTCAAACCCGGCGCGCAGCAGATAGGCCGCCAGGGCCGCCAGCCCCAGGGGCGGCATGACATTCGCTTTCCGGGCGATATCGGCATCGGCCCGGGCAGCATGGTAGCCGAGCGGATGGACCAGCAGAATCAGCCTGTCATTGCGCATCGCCATCTCCTACCCGCGTTGCTGCTGCCGATCGACTGCCAGCAGGTGATCCCAGAGCAGGCCCTTGAAGCCAAAATTCCGCATCACCGCCAGGCGGGCCTGGCCCTCCGAAGGGGGGAAGATACGGGTCCGGCTGCCAGCAAAACTGGCGGTGATGGCGGCATTCATGCTCGCGGCGTCAATCAGCGGCGACTGGTAATAGCGCGGTCGTAGCAGGGGCGCGCCGGCTTCGAGCAGCCCTTCGGCAAGGGCCCGTCGCTCAATGCCGGTCCCGGGAAGGATCCGAATGCCGGAGAAGGCAAAGACCACACAGCTTTCCAGCTTATCGAGATTGGTCAGACCCTCAGCGAGACTCGCCCGGGACTCCCCGGGGCCGCCGAAAATAACGAAATGCGCCGCCGGAATCCCCTCAGCGACACAGGCCTGATTCGCATCGAGAACGTCGGCAAATTGGAACCCTTTTTCCAGTTCGGCTAAAGTGACATCCGTTGTGGCATCGGTACCGAACTCCACGGCCATCAGGCCAGAACGTTTCAACAGCGCCACCTTTGCCCGATCGAGTCCTTGGGGCCGGAAATAACCGCTCCAGCGAACCTTCAGATCCCGGCGCAATAGTTCCTCGGCAATCTGCAGATAACGATCCTCAGGATCGTTGAAAATGGAATCGGTAAAGAAAAATGCATGAGTTCCATATTCGGCCTGCGCCCGGGTCATCTCCTCGACTACGGCAGCAACCGGCCGGAAGCGAAACTGCGATCCCTCCAGCCCCGGATAGGTGCAGTAACTGCACCGAAACGGACAGCCCCGCTTACTCTGCAGGTTGATGGTGTCACTCTCCCCGACATAGAAGCGGACCCAGTCAGAGCGTCGCAGCGGCTCCTGCAGGGACTCGCCGGCCAGGGGCGTTTCGGCGGCGTAGTTGAGAGCCGGGACCTTTTCTCCGGCCACCAGGCGTGCCACCAGTTCCGGGACCAGCCGTTCCCCCTCGCCGATCACCGCATGATCCGCGCCGACATAGGCGAAGATCTCCTCGGGCATGATGGTCAGGGCCGGGCCACCGATGACTACCGGCGCGACACTGTAACGCCGCGCAAAAGCAATCGCTTCACGCGCCTGGTCGAGATACCAACCCTGCTCACCAGCCAGGGAATCGACGTTGTCAATATTGCGCAGCGAATAGCAAATCACTTCAGGAACGAACTCCTCCAACAAACTCTGCAGTAGCGACCAGTCCTCCCCCGAGGCCAGCAGATCAAACTGTTCAACCTGGTGCCCGGCCCGCTGCAGGGCCCCGGCGACCATGGCCATGCCCAGTGGATAGACCGGATAGGGTTCGCAGGTTCTGTTGGTCGAATAGAGCAGCACCTTGGCCACGGTCAAGTCCCCCGGCGTTTGAAGGATCGCGGCTGGCGGGGATCGTAGCGACGGTAGGTGCCATCGGCCATCTCCTTCTGGATAACCTGCTTGAACAGTTCTCCCATCTTCAACTGGTGACCACTGCCGGCATAGAAAGTCTCCCAGGCATAGCTATAGAGCTCCTGTAACCGTCCGGGGCTCATCTGTTTCGGCTGAAAAACCACCTGGTCGGCGGTATAACGCAACCAGTCGTTGCTCAGAATCCGGCCTTCACGTTCCAACTGAGCCCGAATCGGCGACTGCATAAAGGGAGTCAATATGGTGAATTCAGCAACGTCGAGTCCAACCTCCATGAGAAAATCGACCAGCCGTTTGATGTCATCCTCACCCTGATCGTCGGTACCGAGAATGATGGTTCCCTCAACACCGATGCCCCGTTCCCGCAAACGAGCGATACGCCGACGAATGACCTCCGAAGTGTCGAAAACCGCCTGATAGACATACCAGCAGCCCGCCTCGGCGGCGAGATCAAGAATCTCATCATCGTCGAGGATCGGATGGGAAACCCACTTACGTTTCAAGGGGATCATGGCGGTAAACAGCTCCTTGAGCCATTCGCGATCCTGGGCCAGGGAATTATCGACAATGAACAGGCGATTGTTGGGAATTGTTTCCAGTTCCTCGATGAACTTCTCCACCGGCCGAGGCCGAAACTGCTTGCCGCCGAGAAAACCTGTACAACACGGAAAGCAGTCGAACTTGCAACCCCGCGAGGCATGAACCAGGTCAAGCATCTGCACACCACGGTAATTGTAGAGTTCTCGATTGAGAATTTCGCGCCGAGCCGGACCGACGCTCTCGATGGCCGGCGGCTGGCCCATGAGGTTGTAGACCGATTTGAGCTTGCCGGCCTCAAAATCGTCCAGCAGCTGTCCCATGCGCCCCTCGGTCTCGCCGAGGAAGACGGCATCGGCATGCTGGCGCACCTCTTCAGAATGGAGCATGGTGGCGATGCCGCCGAACAGCACCGGGATGCCACGCTCACGGTATTCGCGGGCGATCTCGAAGGCGCGCGGCAACTGGCAGGTGAGCATGGTCGACAAGGCGACCAGGTCGGGGCTATCGTCAGTGCGCAGCGGCTCGACGTTCTCATCGACGAAGCTCAGTTGGACCTCCTCCGGCAGTGTGGCAGCGAAGACCATCGGCCCGTGGGGGGGCAGATGGAATTCGGTCTGGTACTGCAATTTGGGCCAGCGCGGATAAATCAGTTTCAGCTTCATTGCTTAAGAGTCCTTTAGCTGCGGCAACAGCTCAAGCAGAGCCAGCCAGCTGGTCAGTCTCCGGCCAGCAAGGGCCGGACCATCGTCGTGCATTTCAAGAAGCGGCCCGTCACCGCTGGGCGCGAGGAGCAGAAACAGACTGAAACCTTGCTGCGGCTCTTCGGGGGGCAGATCACAGTAGCCGGCCAGAGCCATGGGACAGCTACCGCTCGCCAGGTCGGCCAGGGCCCAGCGCAACGCCGCCAACGACCGGCTTCCCGCTTCATTAAGGACCTGGGCAGGCCCGCTGAGGCCAAAGCGAATCGCCGCTTCGCCGAGAAAGCAGTTGGCCAGGGTATAGGCAAACAGATTGGGGCTCGCCAGGGAGCCACCGTCATCGAGCAGGGTCTGGAAGTAGGCGCGGTCGGTAACTGAACAGCCATAACGGCTGGCAGCGTAGAGACCGACGGGGCGTTTCTGATCGAACTCTGCCACTCCGGCATCCTGCAGTGCCAGAGCGATGGTCGACAGCCCGAGCTTGGAGAAATCATCGAGACGACCGTAACGCAGGTAGGGTTTGGAGAAGGCGACCCGCCGCCCCGGCGGCAGCAACGCCGTCCCCTCCGGCAGACTCAGCTGACCGTCCCTGCCACGCCCGGCACCAGTGGCCGAGACCCAACCGAATCCCCTGACCCGAGCACTCATTGCTCACCTCCCTGTAAGAGCAGGGCGGCATTGATGCCGCCAAAGCCGGAATTGGTTGACAACAGCAACCCGGGGCCAAACTCCTGAGCTGCAGTCGAGAGCTGCAGCGCCGTCTCCTCGGGCTGCTCACACCCCCAGGTCGGTGACAAACAGCCGTGCTGTAGAGCCGCAACGCCAAGCACCGCCTCTATGGCGCCAGCCGCGCCAAGGCTGTGGCCCAGTGCCCCCTTGAGGGAATTGAGCGGCAGGGAGCGGTCACCGAACAGGCGGCCGAATGCGGTCAGTTCCATAGCGTCATTGTAGAGGGTGCCCGTGCCGTGGGCGTTGATGGCACAGATCTCCTCAGACTGCGCCCCGGCCAGCCGCAGAGCCTGCTCCATAGCAGCGAGCAGACCGGCGCCGTCGCGCGCCGGAGCGGTAATATGATGGGCGTCACCGGCACTCCCCCAACCGACCAGTTCGGCCAGAACCGGCAAACCGGCGGCTGCGGCTCGTTGTGGGGTCATCAGCAACAGCGCGGCAGCTCCCTCGCCGAGGAGCAGTCCGTCACGGCGCTGGTCAAACGGGCGACAAGCACGGGTCGATAACCCCTTGAGGGCGGAGAAACCAGAGAAAACCAACTCACTGACCAGATCGGCGGCCAGTACCAGCACCGCGGCACTCTGACCACTGCGGATGCGTGCTCCCGCCTGACCAATGGCGATGGTCGAGGAGGCACAGGCAGCGTGAACATTCTCCCCCTGCGCCAGCTGCAATCGGTCCCTAAGATCCTCGAGCAGGGACTGGGGTTCCAGGCGCTGCATGGCCGTGGAATCCCCGGCCATGCCGGGCCGGATCAGGTCTATGCGCCCCTTGATCGAGGCGAGGAGCAACTCCGTGCCGAACGGCAGGCTCGGCAACCCGTCGAGAAGCAGTTGCAACAAACTGTCAAGGCGTGAACCGCTCGCAGCCGGATCCAGACCGGCAATGGTCGCCGCCCTTCTGGTCGGGTAGGGTTCGACCGAAAAGCGGGAAACCTCTGCCATGGCGGTTTCGCCGTTGCAGAGGCGTCGCCAGGTCTGTTCGCGGTCACCGAAGGGGCTCCTGAGTTCGGCATGGACGATGGCAACCCGGTTCATGACAACTCCCCCGCCTGCCAGTGGCGCAGCAGGTCCTGGTAGAAGGGGGGCGGATTGAGCAGCACCTCGAAGTCGCGATCGAGCATCATCTGTACGCTGCAGCCGCTGGTGACCAGTTCCCCTTTCTGGTTGCGGATGCGGTAGTCAAGGTTAATGCGGGCCGCCTCGCACCAGTGCAGACGCGCCTCGATGGTGAAACGCTCCTCGAAACGTAAGGGGCCGAGGTAGTCGATCTGCAATTGGCGGATCGGTGTCGGCACCTCGGCACGGTAGAAATCCTGATAGCCGAAACCATAGCGGTTGCCGAGGGCCAGGCGAGCATCCTCAAAGTAGCTCGGGTAGCGCCCGTGCCAGACGATCTGCAGCGGATCGACCTCCTCGAAACGCACCTGGCGTTCGACGATAATGGAGAGGGGAGCGGGTGCCCCGGGGTCGGTTTTGAAGTAGCTTTTTCGCATCCGTCTCTTCATGCTCTCAGATTGAGGTTGAAACTTGAGGCCCTAGTCCCAGCGACACGCAGCTCGACCATGTAGGCCTCCCCCTGCGGCTGCGGATGACAGAGGATTTCGATCTCCTCCAATGGTTTCAGGGGGCGTTTGAACTTGGCCGCCGACACCCCGCCAATGGAGAGATTGCCGGCACCCCTGTGAATAACCTCCCGGGCAAGGAGCAGCTGCACCAGCGCCGGCAAAATCGGCGCGCCGGGGAAGTGCCCCGCAAAGCCACAAAATTCAGATGGAAAACAGCACTGCGCGACCAGGGTGCCATCCCCCTGCACTTCGACCCCGTTCAGGGCCAGGCCAATCTGGCGGATCATTTCAGCGCTCATCAGCAGTAAACTCCTCGTTACGCAGCAGCAAGCGATAGCCGCGTTTCCGGTCGTTCAGCACCATCCCCTCGGGCCAGATCTGCCCCCGGTGACGGCGCAGCTGGTAGCAGTCGACCTGCCAACCCTCCCCCCCCCAAGAGGTCAGAAGCGGCTGCGGGCCGCTGAAACGGAACCAGGCGGTTACCGCACCTTCGGGAGCACGCAGCAGCCAGGCATCCTCCCCCAGCTCCATTCTGGTGTTCGCCGCGATCGTCCCGCCCGGGTAAAGGCGTCGCAGGGCGCTGACCAGCAGATCCTCGAAACCGGCGAATCCCTGCAGCGCTGGCTGGTAGACTTGCAGCTCCTCCCCTGCGGGTCCGAGCTGCAGCAGAAAGAGTTTCGTCCCCAGATCGTCGAGGGCGAGAAGCTTCAAGCTCTGGCGGCGCTGATCGAGCTGAAGCAGGCCGACCATGGGGAGCTTGCGCCCGTGCCACTCGAACAGGGCGCTCTGGCGCCAACGCCCGGCCGGCAGTGCCTGACGCCAGTCGCCGACCAGCAGCCGCTCGCGCCTCATGCCCCGCTCCACCGCCACCTTCGGGTTGGGAGCGAAAGGGATGGGCGCCATGCCGCAGCCGCCGAGGACCAGAAGCATCGCCAACAGTCCGAAAACCCGTCTCATTTCTCCTCCCGTAACACCCGTTCCGGTACCAGTGCGGGCACCAGCCAGAGCGCCGTCGGCACTGCGGCGCCGATACCGATCAGCACGCTGATCCCGATGGCGAACAGGGCCGGATGACTGGCGAGGGCCAGGGAGCCGAAGCCTGCCAGGGTGGTCAGCCCCGAGACCAGGACTGCACGATCGGTAACCCGATCACCGCCGTGCTGCCGGCGCCAGACCATGAAGATGCCGTAGTCGATGGTCAAGCCGATGACCAGCACCGTGGCGACGGCGTTAAAGAGGTTGAAGGCGATCCCCGCCCAGCCCATGATCCCGAACATCGCCACCACCCCGGAGATCACCGGGGCCAGGGCCGCAATAACCAGTCGGGCCCGGCGCAGCAGCAGGGCGGTCAGGAGCAGCACCATCACCCCGGCGCAGGGTGCCAGGCGAAAGAAATCGTCCTTAACCGCCCCGCTCAGCTCGGCGCGAAACAGGCGCGGAGACAGGAGGGTCATGTCCAACTGCCCATCCTGAAGCAGGGTGGCCAATTCAGGCCGGTCAGCGGCTAAGGTCAGGATCTGCAACTTCTCTCCGTTTCGCTGTTCCAGGTTGCCGAGCAGCGGTTCGAAGCAGGCAGGCAGGGGCCGTTCAACTGGCGCTTGCGCCTCGAAACTGGCAAAAAAAGGGGCAAAGGCCGTCGGAGCGAAACCGTGTTCCCCCGCCTGCCGTCGCAGCTCGTCGGCGATCCGCCCCCCTGCGGCACCGTGCCAGAAGCTGCTCCAGGCCGCGCGGTTGGCGGTGCGGGTCGCCCGGCTTGGCAACAGCGGTGCCAGGCTGACCAGATCTCCCGGCGACAGCTTGTCGCGCAAGCGGGAGAAAAGCACCTCGTTCTGCTGTCGCACCTCTTCTTCCTCGCCCTCAAGGAGCAGCATCGCCCGCCCGCGTAGGTCGCCCCACCCCTGACGCAGCCGCTGTTCTGTGGCCGCCAGTTGCGGCGGCACCAGGCTGATCTGGCGCAGGTCGCCGTTAATCCTGACCCTGATTGCCCCGGCTAGAGCGACAAGCAGCAGCAGGCCCCATCCGGCCAGCAATAGATTGCGGCGTCCTGGTCCCTTGGTGGGGAAGTCAGGATGCTCCAGCGGTTGTGGTGGGGCCACCAGCAGCAACGGCAGCACCAACAGTGCCAGCAATAGGGCGAGGAGCAAACCGAGGGCGGCGAACCAGCCGAGCTGGCGCTGCACCGGCAGGGCCGAGCTGAGAAGCACGACGAAGGCACCGATGCTGGTCAGGGCACCGCAGAGCAGCGGCCGGCTCAGTTCCGCCAGCACCTGTTCTGGCTCACGCTGCCGGTGACGCAGGGCGAAGAAGACATGCAGGCCGTAGTCCAGGGCCACACCGAGGACCACGGCACCGAAGCCGAGAGTAATCCCCGACAGCTCGACCCCACTAAGGAGTACCAAACCCAAAGCGAGGACAACCCCGGCCAACGGCAGAAGCAGCACCGGCAGGGCACGCCAGTCGCGCAGGAAAAGGCCGAACACCAGCAGCAACCCAGCACTGACCAGCAGGCCGATACGGCGCAAGTCGTGTTTGATTGCCATGGCGTTGGCTAAGGTGTAACGCTGGCCACAGAGAAGGTCAGCCTTAATTCCCGGTGGCAACTCCGCTGCGGCCGCACGGGCCGCCTGTTCGAGAGCGGCGGCACCCCGGACATCGGTCAGTTGAATATCGGTCTTGCCAACCAGCAGCAGCCCTTTGCCATCTTCACTCCATAGGTATCCACCCCTGAACTGGCCACGGCCGAGCAGATTGGTGTAAGCTAGCCCGTCAAACAGTCGCTGACGCAGCCTCAGAGGATCGGTCCGAATCAATACCTTGCTCCCCAATCCGACCGGGGAGAGGAGCTCGTCCCGTGCTTCTTGCAGCCGGAGACCTATCTCCTCTTCGCTCAGTTCATCAGCCAGCTGTGGCAGTTTCGCCGCCGGAAAACGCTGCGGCATCTCAACAACCAGTTGCTGCAACAACCCCGGCAGATCGATCTGTAACCGGGTCTGTAACCTACCGACTCCAGCACGGTTGAAACGGGTAGCGAAAACAGCGGCAGCCTCCGTCAATCGTGCTCTATCCCGACTCTCTTCCGCCTCAATCACCACCAGCAACTTATGGGTCATCGGCGATTGCTGCAACAACTGAAACTGGCGTAGTAGCTGTGGGTCGCGATCCGGAATCAAGGCCTCGGCATTCTCACTCAACTGCAGGTGCAGCAGGCTGAAGCCTCCAGCGACAATCAGGACCAACACCAGTAGCAGCACCGGTCTCCTATGAACACTAGACCAGCCGTAACTGGTGGTTATCCAGTTCTCCAGCGACATCAACGGAACTGGGCCGAATCGAGCGTCGGATTAATTCGAGTATGTTCGAATACCAGTCGGGTACTATCGCCATCCGGCTCGGTCAACTCGACTCGGGTGATGCTGCGATCGTCAGCCGCAAAGGTGATCTCGATCTGCTGCAGCGGCCCCTTGTCGCCCAGCGGATGCAGCACCAATCGCACTGGATCGGTATCGAGCAACTCAATACGAAACTGTTGCTGCAACCAGGTAAAATCTGCCCGAAACCAGGCAAGGAGCTGACCAGAGATCGCTGCCATCAGCGGATCGTCGTTAATGTCGAAGCGCTCATCCTTGCCCTGCAGGTTGTGCCAACGCCGGCCGTGCTCACCATCGAGAACAAAACCGCTGGCGGAGGGTTCCAGCAACTCCCAGCGCAACCGACGCTCACGCATAAACGCGAGATGGCCGCGGGAACGGATGGTAGTGGCGAACATTGCCAGATCCTTTTCCTGTATAAAGTCACTTTCGAGACTCTGAACCCCGGTTGCCGCCTGACGGATACGCGCCAGTACCGCCGGCAGGTCTTCGATCGCAACTGCTGGCAACGTGAAGCCGCACAACATCAGCAGGAGAATCAACGCCCTAACCATTTTCCCCCTCTCCAGAGTCAATCCAGAGTTTCAGTTCTCCCCGGGCCAAAAGCCGACTGCCGACACGGATCTCCCCTTCGACCAGGGCAAAGTCTCCCAATTCAACTTTGGTCACGACCCGAATCCGCAATCGCTCACCTAGCCGTGCCTGGTCGAACTCCTCGAAGTTTCTGATACCGACAAGGTAGCCCATCCTGACCGACTTGCCAGCCTGTCGATCACGATAGCCCTGGGCCACGGCCTGAGCCTGAGCCAACATCTCCACTGCGGTCAGCGATTCTAGCCTACCGTCAACGCCGAGAAGCAGATGCCCGGTCTCGACGCATGCCTCAACCTCAGCCTGTTCAGCACCGCAGCTGAGCAGGCTCTCAACTAAGCGCATCGGTGGGCGATGGGGGATGAAAGGCTCGGCGACCAAAGGGAAACAGGACGGCATCATGAACTCTCTCCAACCATGCTATTCAGCCTCTCCCCAATGACTCGCCGATAGCCCGCCGAGACTGTTGGCGCAGATAGCGCGACTGCTCCTCCACCGGTACTTCCTGGGCAATAATCGGCTCCAACACCCTTAGTTTCACCGTGCAAGGCCTCAGCAGTCGGCGGCCCGGCGACAACAATAAGTCGGTTCCGGTTAGGCAAAGAGGGACAACCGGAACCCCTGCAATTGCAGCAATCTGAAAAGCCCCAGCATAGAACCTCTGGAGTTTGCCATCTTTACTCCGATGTCCTTCCGGAAAGAACAACAGCGTTCCCCCTTTGGCCAATTCCTGCCGTCCCTTCTTCAGAAGAATCTCCCAGTCTCCAGCCTCAACATTAAGATAGCGCGCCAGCAGCATGAAGCGTCTATACCACCACATCCGGAAAGGCCAGGAACGTACCGCAAAGACGATGTTGGAAATCGGTAACAGAGCCATGCAGTAGGTATCAAAAAAGGAAAGGTGGTTAACCACCAGAACCGCTGGGCCAAGGGCACACAACTGCTCCGCACCCTCAATGCTGAAACGAACAAAAGGCCTGTTAATCAACAGCCAACCACGCCCATACAGCCAGATAAAATGTCGGATAACAACAGCGGGAGGCCATGGAGTCAAACATCTCCAAAGGACATACAACAGGGGCGACAGCAGAATGCCGATAAGAGTCCAGACCAACAACAGGGGATAGACCCATAGATTCATCAAGACGATCGTCCACCAATAACCCTTGCCTCTGGTTTCAGTTTGTTGCGATACCTGCTCCATGAGAGTTCAAGAGGCCAGCGCATGGTATTTTTCCAGCACATAGGCATGAATCTCACCCAAGGTACGGATCTGCCGCATCCGCTCCTCTTCCCGGATCCTGATCTGGAATGCCTGCTCTAGAGCAACAACCATGTCCACTGCATCGAGGCTGTCGAGTTCCAACTCATCGTAGAGGGTCACTCCCGGGTGCATCGTCTCGGGGTCGAGTTCGAACTCCTCACACAGGGTCCGATTGATCAGGGCAATGACTTCTTGATCGGTCATACTTGATAACTCCTTACAACAAGTGATGAATCAATGCCCCCTAGGGCAAAACTGTTCTTCAGGGCGACCCGTGCCGCTGTCCTGGTCGGCTCCGTCAGCAAACTGATTCCACCACAGAGCGGGTCAGGCCGCTCCAGATTTCGGGTTGGAATCAGCATTCCGGACTGCAACATCTGCAGCGTTGCGATCAACTCAAGCGCCCCACTGGCGGCCATGGTGTGACCAAGATGGCCTTTGAGACTACTAACCGGAACCTGCGTACCGACCAGTCGGGCTATTGCGGTCGCCTCGGCCACATCCCCCTGCGGGGTAGCGGTCGCATGAGCATTGATGTAATCAAGCTCCTCGACCCCCAGACCGGCATCCTCAATAGCCTGGCGCATGCAACGTTCCATGGCGTTCGAGTCGGGATTGGCAATATTGCCCGAGTCGGCCAGCGAGGCAAAACCCACCACCTCACCAAGAATGGTCGCCTTACGCCGTAGGGCACTTGGCAAGCTTTCGAGCAACAGAAAGCCTGCCCCTTCACCACAGACCAAACCCTGGCGTTTTTCATCGAACGGACATGAAGCAGCTTGTGGATCCTCAGCCCCTGACGCCGCAGCGTTCATAATGTCGAAGGTTGCCACGGTTAAGGGATGAAATTCATCCGCACCCCCACAAAGCATCTGTGTCTGGCGTCCTGCAGCAATCAACTCGTAGGCCAGACCGACGGCCTGACAGCCGGTGGCGCAGGCGGCGCCTGGAGCCAGAACCCGACCGCCCAGCCCAAGAACCTGAACCAAGTTGGCTGCCACACTGTGGTTCATGATCTGGAAGAAGACCGTTGAGCGCATTCTCTCCAGACTCTCATCACGCAAAAAGTCGCGGAAGAATTTTTCCGTGGTCAGCGTGCTACCGATGGTAGAACCGGCAACCAACCCCACCTCCGCTAAGTCGCTGCCGTCCAGACCACCCATCGATAGCGCTTCTTTGGCCGCCAGAGTTGCGTAGATAGACATTGCCGACATCGAACGCCGGAATTTACGCGGGATGCTCTTCTCGTTCACCTCCGGGACGATAGCCGCCAAGTCGGTCCTGATTCCGGCAACCCGCTTGGTCTCACAAACATGCCTAACAGCACTCTGCATCTGCCACAGATTGTCGAAAAGGCATTCCCCCCCCACCCCAAAAGGCGAAATTGCGCCATAGCCGGTAACGACAACCCGATTCATTGACATGTCATCAGTCCTTCTCTGAGACGCTGGTCTCCACACATCTCCTGGCAGGCCCAAAAGGCCGACAATGCAGTGCCGAGCAGACCGGGCGCGACCACAGCCTGCCCCGCAAGAAACAATCCCTCAACTCTTGTGCGCGGTTGTGGGTTGACCTGATCAAGACAGTGCGCCGCTCCGTAAAGCCCTGCAACCGGCGCATTGGCATATCTCTGGAAAGTTTTAGGTGTGCCACCATCAACCCAGCAGATATCTCTGGCCAGATTGGGCGAATGGCACTCGATTGCCTGTTGAATCTCAACCAGGCGTTGGCGTTTTCGCTCCCGGTAGTCAGGTATGTTCCAATCCGTCTCTACCTCAGGACAGATGGCAATCACCCCCGAATGAGCCTCCCCACTACCGCGCGTCAGGTAGATCGGGGCCTGACCATTGGCAGAGTCAAACTCGAGGTAGAGATTCCTTCCTTCCAGCTGTGGGATCGCCCGCTTCGGATAACCGAACAGGCAGCAGGCAGAACCACTAGACTGAAGACTCCTGAGCCGCCGGATATAGATCGGACGCAGGGCCTTGTCGGGCAACAGGCCTGGCAGGGCATGGGGATGCAGGGTTGCAATACAGTGCCTACCCACAAATTCCCGTCCGTCCTGCAGACACACGCCGTCTATACTTCGATCCGCCCGGAGCTTTATGGCCGTAACCTGCGCATTACAGTGGACATTCACCCCAAGAGACAGCAGGGTCGCTCTAAGTACCTCGACTAAACGCTCGCCGCCACCACGCAGGGTATGTGCTCCCCGGTAGTAAAGACCAGCCACCCCGGCATGCACGGCGAAAGGGACATGCTCAGGGGCCACCCCATGGAGCAAACAATGCAGCGAGAGGAGTCGGCCGAGCCGCGGATCCCGGATATGCTTGTTAATGACCGTCTGCAGGCTGCACCGCCACGCGTTCTCGACCTCTGCATCCGGCACGCTGCGAGGCTTGAGCTTCAACATCGGTAGCCCGTTGCAGACCCGGTCAATCTGATTGAAAAAAGCACCAATCCCCTCGGCGTCAGCAGGAAACCGCTCCGCCAACCCCCGCCTCAATTCCGACACCTCGGCAGGAAAGAGAAACTCCTCTCCGTCCTTGAAGCGCACCCCATCAAATCCTTGGGGATTGAGGCGTACCACCTGCAAGGCATCGGCGATCCCCAGAAAACGAAAGACTCGCGCGAGGATTCCACCCTCACCCAAACCACTAGTGTAGTGAAACCCAGTGTCAAAATACCACCCGTCACGCCAAAATCCACGCACGACCGGGGCCAGTCGCGGAGCTGCCTCGAACAGTTCGACGCGGTAACCCAAAAGAGCAAGAAAGCCCGCACAGAACAGGCCAGAAAGCCCCCCTCCTATCACCAAACCGGTCTGTTTCATACCCTGAACCGAACCACCAGGGCCGCGTTGGTGCCACCAAACCCGGCGGAGTTGCAAAGAACAGTTCGAGGTCCCCGATCAATGGCTGTTCGGGCAATACGCAACGGCGGCATTTCGGGATCAGGTTCGGCATAATTGCGGTTCGGAGCGATAAACCCGCTACGTGCCATCAGACTGGCATAGACAATCTGGGCCGCCCCAGCCATCCATAACTCGTGCCCCACCATCCCCTTCAGAGAGGAAACCCAAGGGCCATCATCGCTGAAGACCCGGTGGAGATTGACTGCCTCAGCGAAATCACCTGCCGGAGTCGAGGTCGCATGCGCACAGACATAGTCGACCTGCGGCGCGCTAATGCCAGCCTGCGCCAAGGCCATCTGCATGGCCCGACTCAGGCCAGTTCTGCTCGGGACAGAGAGAGCTTCCCCGTCGGAGGAGAATCCATACCCGAGCACTTCTCCCAAGATAGGGGCACCGCGCCGCCGCGCCCGGTCAAAGTTCTCCAGCACTATCCCGGCCGCCCCTCCGCTTGGAACCAAGCCATCGCGGCCCCGGTCGAATGGGCGGCAGGCGGCCTCAGGATCCGTAATCCGGGCCGAGAAGGCTCCCAAGGCATCAAAACTGCACATCGACTCCGGGTTGATCTCCTGTGCCCCACCGCAAATGACCACATCCTGCCGACCACCGGCAATCAGCTCGGCAGCCTGTCCCACAGCATGCCCACCACTAGAACAGGCAGAGGAGAGACTCCAGCAGGCCCCTTGAGTCTGCAACAGCGTATTGAGATTCATCGTTATGGTCGAGGTCATGGAACGGAAGATGAGACCACTACCGATGCCGTGGGTTTCTTCGGCCCGACGCAGTTGGTCCACCTGCTCAACCGCCGCCAGACAACTCGAATCACAACCAAAAATCAGCCCACAACGGGGGTTCCGGATCTCTTCAGCTGACAGGCCTGCCATCTTCAGGGCATCAGTTGCCGCGACATAGGCCCATTGAGCAAAATCCGGCATACTCTTACGCTGCTTACGTGACAGGAGGGATAAGTCGCAATCGGAAATCGTTCCGGTCAGCGGGCTCCGGAAACCGAGCTCAATCCGCCGCGGGTCCACAACAATGCCAGAACGTCCTTCCTGAAGGGCCTTTTCAACCGTGCTCAAATCGCTCCCCAGACAGGAGACAATTCCAATACCGGTTATGGCAACGCGCTGCATCTCCCTCTCCCTTGTCTCAGGTATGCACGCCACCATTGACGGCAAACACCTGTCCAGTGATGTAACTGGCACGGTCTGAAGCAAGAAAGGCAACGACGCCGGCAACCTCTT
This sequence comes from Geothermobacter hydrogeniphilus, assembly GCF_002898515.1. Classification (GTDB taxonomy): domain Bacteria; phylum Desulfobacterota; class Desulfuromonadia; order Desulfuromonadales; family Geothermobacteraceae; genus Geothermobacter_A. The sequence continues at coordinate 50,727 of NZ_PPFX01000010.1, forward strand.
CGGGAGTGCCCATGCGCCCCAAGGGGACCTGGGCCCGAATCTGCTCCAACGGGAGGTCTGCCGTCATCTCAGTAGCGATAAATCCGGGCGAAACCGCATTGACAAGAATATTACGCTTGGCAACTTCGGCAGCCAGAGAACGGGTCGCACCAATCAAGCCGGACTTGGCTGCGGAATAATTCGTCTGTCCAGCAACCCCGGTTTCACCGGACGTAGAGACAATATTGATGATACGCCCCTGGCGGCGTCTCAACATACGGGCCACTACGAGACGAGTGACATTGAAAAATCCGCCGAGATGCACATCCACAACCGACTGCCAGTCCTGGGCGCTCATCATGGCCATAATGCCATCGCGTGCAAACCCAGCATTATTGACCAGAACATCCGGAACCTGCAACTGCAGACGTTCCTCAAGTGCTTTTCCCGTGGCCTGGGCATCAGCAACGTCAAACGAAATGAGCTCACAGCGCCTTCCGAGAACCACAAGGTCATCGGCGACCCGAGCAGCGGCCTCATGGTCGCTGCAGTAGTTCAGCCAGATGTCAAAACCATCGACAGCCAGTTCCCGGACAATAGCTGCACCAATACCTTTGCTCCCGCCAGTAACGAGAGCGAGTTTCCCTACTTCGCTCAAAGAATTTACCTTTCTGGGAAGAAACCGCTATCTCAGTCGCGAACGGCTGCTACCTTTCCATCCGAATCGAAATCGACCAATGGTACCGAAGCGGTTGGTCCAGTAAATCCAGGTAGCCGCCTCCAAAGATGGGGTTCGGTGGGTGGCGGGATAACCGAGTGCAGTCATAACCCCCTCACGGGTCATCCCAGGCAAGACCTTGCCCTTGGCAATGCCCTCCTTGTCAAGTGTAGAAAAATGGTCCCAAAAAACGGGAGTCGATGAGGTAATCTTTTCCAGATACTCATCAACGCTCATCTGCATACGCGGGGCATGATAATCAAAAAGTATAGTCTTGGTGTCACCAGCGTAGCCGAAAACTATTTTTTTTCTGGACTTATCCTTGACAACTACCTTGGTCCCCGCAGGGATGATAATATGTCCGTGGCTGGGGTTGGTATAATTCGCATAACTCGCCTTGGCTACAGTCTCGGATTTTACTTGAGCATGTATATTGAACCTCGTGTAACGCAACTCTTCTGCCCGGCCGACAGTCGCCAGCATCAGCATGGCAGCAAAAAAAATAATGGAGAGTCTCCCGCAACGAACCGGATAAGACAACATATATCAACCCCTCCCCAAACAGATATCTCAAAAAATTGAATACATTTTATAACAAAACTGCCAACAACGGACAAGTCCTGATGACGGCCCACAATAGTTTTATGCTCAAGCCAAAACGAGACAATGCCCCACCCTGACTAGACAAGTCGAGAAGTAAAAGAGTGAAAAGCCCCTGTGCGCAAGGTCCCCAACATCGAGATACAAGATATTTTCTACCGCAACCACACGTATACAAGGTGGCAGCTTGATTTGATACAAACTCCCTATCCCGCACACTGGATCAATCCTGTTCCTCGGGGGAACCGGGCCGGTCGCGGACGGCCAAGCCGCCCACAACCTGATCACTCGCGCATGAGCGCCCCCCCTCCCAGCGCCACGCACCGGCGGCAGGCCAGATTGCCAAGCAATCTCTATGAAAGCTTAAACCTGAATCAGTGAGTTCCTGTTGGATGCAGAGTGCAAGTGCTTGGCCTGAATGAGATTTCCAAAAATCTGAAGCGCCCCCATAGGTTCGCTGGTGATTTTGGGGAAGTTCAGGCAGGTCAAGCACTTGTGCTATCCGCCGACAAGGGGCTCACCGATTCAGGTTAATCCCCAAAGTCCAGGCTCGACTGGCAGCACGAAAAAATCAGCCTCGATGTACAACCTGGACTTTTTGCAGTTATTGCAGCTTCTCTGAAAGCTCAGGAACAAGGTCCATCTTCGACAATGGATGGATGGGGATGGTAGATGACCGCCGGCCGGCCTCCAGTCGCCTTGCTGGTGCGGTGTTCCCTCTGCAGCCAGCCGTAATCACAGAGCAGCTCAAGGGCCTCTTGCACCAGGGAACGATCCTTGAGGCCGGCCCACCCTTTGCGCCAGATCTGCCACCCTCGAAAAGCCGGTTGCAGATCCCCAGCGCGGATACGTCTCAGGATCGCCCTTGCGGCCGCCACTTCAGGCAGGGTCACCGCCGCATAGGTTCGCTGGACATGACTTTCCAGGTAATCCGCCCAGGCCAGGGCACGCCTGACGGACCTGGCACCGACCGGGCCCTGTCCAACATCAACCAGGTGGCACAACAGTGCCAGGGTGGGAACCAGCTTGCGGTACTTTGCCAGGTGACTTTCAATGGTGGGGTGCATTTCGTCCGAACGCAGCCGCTCCTCCAGAACCGCGCGCCAGGAACGAAACAGCTCAAGCGCTTCCGGATCGAACCGCAATACCGGCGGTCCATCGCCACGCTGTTCGGCGCCAATGTCCGCTGTGGACACCCGGGACAGCCTGCGAAAAACATTCAGCACCCGCCGCCTGGCATCTTCGTCCGGCCGACGATCGACGTCCTGCCACCGATCCGGAAGATCCGGCCATACCAGCAATCCAAAGCGCTGCAGCAGGCCGTCATCCCCCGAGCCGCCATCGAGAACCGACCGGACATAGCCCGTATATGGTCTCCCCCCCTTTTTGCAAGGGCTTTGTATGGGCATGACAGGGACAGGATTGCTGCCGTATATCCGGCCTCTTTTTGAGGAAATTTATATCCTCGGGCCTCAATGATTTTCGCGCGTATCGTCCTTATCGACAGGACGGTTTCTGCTAACCGTCGGACTATTCAGGTTTTCGATACGCTGGTCTGACCTGTTTCGTCATTGCTCGTCACAGAGCCTTCGCAATCTCTGGTGGGAGAGTTCCCTTCCTATTCCCAGCGAATCGGGTTAATGCCTCGATGCCGCTGAAACGGGCTGATAAATGGTGTTGTATCTCAAAATGGCCCAACCGATGCGTGCCAACTTATTCGCCATCGCCACAACGGCTTTGTTCCAACCGCGTTCTTTGCGGATTCGATTGATCCAGCGACTCAGTGGGTCATCTTTTCTGGCGGCCTGGACGACGACAGCTCGGGCTCCATGGACGAGCAGACTACGCAGATAGCGATCCCCCCGTTTGCTGATGCCGAGCAGGTTGTCTTTCCCACCACTGCTGTGCTGACGAGGAACTAGGCCCAGTGACGCTGAGGCAGCCCGACCGTGGCCATAGGCACGACCATCACCGATAGCACTACGAAAAGCACTCGATACGATAGGACCAAAACCTGGAACTGTCTGCAGGCGCTGGCAGGCATCATCCTGCTGACTCAAAACCACCAGTTCATTCGTGTAGAAAGCGATATGTTCGTCAAGTTCTACCAGCTGCTCGTAACGTCGTACCAACAGGTTTCGGAATCGATCGCTCAAGCCATTTTCCGCATCCTCCAGCAACCCAGGGATGCTTTTGCGTAAGGTTGTCAGCCCTTTGGGTAGAACAATGCCGAATTCGCCCAGCAAGCCTCGTGTTGAGTTGCTTAGAGCCGTCCGATCTCTAATACACTGGGCGCGCATTCGGTGAATAGCTTGCATATCCTGCTCGGCTACCGTCTTGATTGCGACAAATGGCATGGATGGGCGGGTCGCAGCTTCGGCAATGGCACGCGCATCATTGTAGTCATTCTTGTTGCCGCGCAGATAGGGTTTCACGTACTGAGGCGGAACCAGTTTCACTTCATGACCCAGGGCGCGCAATTCACGCCCCCAGTAATGGGAGCTTGCGCAAGCCTCCATACCGACCCGGGAGGGCGGTAACTGAGCGAAAAACTGAAGAACCTGATTGCGTCGAAGCATCCGTTTTTTGACCTCTTTGAAGTGATCGTTGAAACAGACAACATGAAAGACACTTTTAGCCAAATCCAAGCCGACAGTGATAATATTCATATTGGTCTCCTCTCGCTCCTCGTTGATGGAAAGTTACTATTCTCCATCATGGCGCATAGACGCCGATTTAGGTAGCGGGGGGAGACCATCTCATCACCAGGCGCCCCGGCTGTGTGGACCCCAGCAGCGACAGACACAGGGCCGGGATATGCAGATTCAAACCGCGACCGATCCGGTCAAAGGTGTAACCGCTGTCACCGTTCCAGGCCGTCAGATAGAAGCCCCGTGCCGCGACATTATCTTCCCGGTCCAACTGTTTCAGCAACGACATCATCTCATCCCGATGCACGAGAATTCCGTCCGGGCTTTGCCGCAGCAGTTCGCCGAGCGCCTCCACGCTGCTGTCATTGCTCAGGTAGCGCCTGAGCACGGGAGGCTCCGGCGGAGAACCGAGGAGGTCCCCGGCAATGTCGGCTGTCGGATCATGGGCCAACCTTTTTCTGGCAATCTTTTCTGCCGCCTCACGCCGCAGGCGAAAGGCGAGTTCCTCCAGTTCATGGTCAGCCATGGCCTGCTGGTAAGCTTCCAGCTCTTCACTCGCCAATGTCTTGAGGGGAGCGAGCATCGCCTCCATGGCCGGAGACTTCAACAGACCCGGCCGGCCGACCAGAAGGCCCCACAGGTTGGGCACCACCATCCAGTCGGTTTCGGCCTGTGGACCGACAGCCACCCTGCGCCCCACCACTCCGGAAAGGGTGACCATGGCCGATACCGCCGGGTAATCGGGAGGACATTGCATCCGCTCCCAGACATCCATGACCCAGGGAGCCAGGGCATCAGGCAGCATGGCAAACTCTAATCTCTTCACCGGCGGGAGTTCTTCGGGAAGAGGACGCGGAACCCATCCTCCTGGTTCCAACCGGTCAAACCCTGCAGCCAGGTCTGTTTTCATGGTGACGTTTTCCTCCAGCACGGATCCAGGAAGGGCCGGCAAGGATCAAGAGACCTTTTCACTGCCCCGCAGGAATTCGAGAACCTCTTCATACAACCAGCCGGTGCAACCCGGTCCGATTTTCCGGCGTTTGGGAAACCGGCCCTGCTGCTCCAGGCGCCAGACCGTCGAGGGGGAGAGACCGGTCAGTTCCTTGATCCGGTTGCGGCGCACAAAGATGGGTTTGATTTCTGACTCTTTCATCGTTGTATTCTCCTTTCTTCTTCTATCCAGACGAGCAGCCATCATGACTGTCTGTTGCATGTCGGACTGAGGACACGCATGAGCTTTCACTGCTATTAAAGAAATGAGTACAGGGGGAACCTGAATGAGGAAATTTCTGGCAGATCGCTGAAGGATAACTTCGGATGCTGGTGGCGATTCAGACAGAAACACCTTCGATGACGGGACCATAAAGTACAGATTTTCATCCCCGCATGGAGTGGCAATCCCATCCTGCAGAAAAGCACTTCAGTTTCTGGAATCGCTGTTTTTTTGAATCTGGAATCGCTGGACTTAATAAAAGCAGTTCTGGTGTCTGGAGAAAATGGCGTTTTTAGTATCTGGGATTTTGGGTTTTTGATTTCTGGAATCGCTGACAAATCCCAGACAAATCACTGATAAATTTTGCTGGAAAAACTGTACTTGGAATTTTGAATAGAAGCCACCCCAGCCAGATGAACGCGAAGCGACCTGGTAAAACTTTTTGCAGTTATTGCAGTCGTAGCGGGAGGGGTTTCTGGAGTGAAAATGAGGGCTCAACAGCCCACTGCAAAAACTGCAATAAGGTAATGCGGCTTCAGCAGAGACGGGGGGGATGCAACAAGAAGGGACGATGGCCGGGACGGCTCACACCCCGGCCCGGATGCAGCCTCGTGACAGGGTGCCCCCCTAGCCACATACGAACCCTTCTCAGCAAGAGTAGCACTGCCAGGTATTGAAATCAAAGGGGGCGGGAAACCGGTTTCATTATTAGCAAAATTATTAGCAAAACCCGAAAAAACGAAAGGGCTACAGGAACGAAATCCTGTAACCCTTTGTTATTATTGGCGCGCCGCGGAAGATTCGAACTCCCGACCTTCTGATCCGTAGTCAGACGCTCTATCCAGCTGAGCTAGCGGCGCAGGGAAGTGCGTTATCTCTCAAATTCTCGTTCTTGTCAACCCTTTTTTCCCTTTTCCCCGTTCGCCGGCACATAACCGACCAGGCTGAAGCCGTAGCGCGGATGCTGAAAAGCATGGGTATTGGGATAGAGACTGAACAGCCAGCCCTTGAAAACCTGCTTGCCCTTTTCGGTGATGACGATCTGCGCGGCCGGATTCTTGGGGTCGTTGCTCAGGGACGTCAGGGTCATGCCGTCCATGACGAAATGCGGCAGAAAGTTGGTCACCTTCAGACGGAGATCAGAATCGCCGAGTTTGAATGAATAGCCGATATCGACCGTGTAAATATCCTCGCTGCTCTTTTCCTTGTCCTGAACAGCAATCTTGACGGCCTTCCAGTGACCGGCCACCGACTCGGGGACGACGATCTTGGCTTCCTGCTTGGTGATATTCCCGTGGGGGGATGGCTTCTTGGCCGGTTCTTCCTCCTGCTTGCTGCAACCGACAACAAGCAGCAGAAGAAGGGACAACAGAAGAGTGGACCTGAACAAAGTCTTCACGATCACAGGACCTCACTGATGACGACGGACTGACCGCCTGGGGAACAAGCAATCGACACGGGAAAACCGGTTCCACGTATCAACCAACCTGTTGTGAAACTGGCGGAGAGGGAGGGATTCGGTCACTGCGTCACCGCCATCCCGGCGGCTCCTGCGTAACCTCACCTCCGCTCGCTGCCGCGGGCATCCTGCCCGCTTTTCGTCCACTGGACGCGCTCACTGCGCTTCGAATCCCTCCAGGGAACGCCGTTGCTGTTGTGAAACTGGCGGAGAGGGAGGGATTCGAACCCTCGGTACAGTTGCCCGTACAACACCTTAGCAGGGTGCCGCCTTCAGCCGCTCGGCCACCTCTCCGTATTCAGTTGTTCAACGCTCGCTGCCGCGGGCATCCTGCCCGCTTTTCGTCCACCGGACGCGCTCGCTGTGCTTCGAATCCTACCGCGACCGTCCGAGCTTGATTTGGATGGCGGAGGAGGTAGGATTCGAACCCACGGAGCTTTCGCTCAACGGTTTTCAAGACCGCCGCCTTCGACCGCTCGGCCACTCCTCCGCAGCAGACTCTTTATCGGGCGTCAAGAACCTCCAGACCACCCATATAGGGCCGCAGGGCGGCGGGGATAACCACCGAGCCATCGGCCTGCTGGTAATTCTCGAGGATCGCCACCAATGTCCGTCCGACCGCCAGCGCTGAACCGTTAAGGGTATGAACCAGTTCCGGCTTGGCGCCGGCCTCGCGCCGGAAACGGATACCGGCCCGACGGGCCTGGAAATCGGTGAAGGTCGAACAGGAGGAAATCTCCCGGTAACAATCCTGCCCCGGCAGCCAGACCTCGATATCAAAGGTGCGGGCCGCGGAAAAACCGAGATCGCCGGTACACAGGTCCATCACCCGGTAGGGAAGTTCCAGCAGCTGCAGAACCTTTTCGGCGTTGCCGAGAAGTTTTTCCAGCTCCGCATCCGAATCCTCCGGCCGAACGAATTTCACCAGCTCAACTTTGTTGAACTGGTGCTGGCGGATCAGACCGCGGGTATCCCGCCCATGTGACCCGGCCTCCTTGCGAAAGCAGGGGGTATAGGCGGTATAGCAGAGCGGCAGTTGGTCGCCGGCGAGAATCTCGTCCCGGTGAATATTGGTCACCGGCACCTCGGCCGTCGGGATCAGAAAGAGGTCAACGCCCTCGGTATGAAAAAGATCATCTTCGAATTTGGGGAGCTGTCCGGTCCCCGTCATCGTCGCCCTGTTTACCATAAAGGGCGGCAATATTTCAATATAATTGTGCTCGCCGGTGTGCAGGTCGAGCATGAAGTTGATCAGTGCGCGTTCAAGCCGGGCTCCGCCCCCCCGGGCCAGAGAAAAGCGCGCCCCGGAGAGCTTTCCGGCCCGCTCGAAATCAAGGATGCCGAGCCCTTCGCCAAGATCGACATGATCGCGGATTTCGAAATCGAACTGCCGCGGGGTCCCCCAGCGTCGGATCTCGACGTTCTCCTCCTCGGCGGCGCCGACCGGCGTAGCCGGATGCGGCAGATTGGGGATGGTCAGCAGCAGCGCCTGCAATTCCCCTTCGACCTGGCGCAGCGCCTCGTCAAGTTGCTTGATCCGTGCCGAGACCTCCTTCATGCGGGCGATCTCACCCTGCACCTGGCTCTTGTCCCGGGTCTTGCCGATCAGCGCCGAAACCTGGTTGCGCTCGGCCTTGAGACCCTCGGCCTCGCCGAGCAGGCTGCGCCGTTTCTCGTCCAGCCCACAAAAAGCGGACAGATCAACATCATCGCCGCGCGTTACCAGACGGCGTTCGGCTTCTTTCAGATTGTCCCGCAGGTAGCGGCTGTCCAGCATAACTGAAATCCCCGTTCTGTAACACCTGAATCAGTAAACTCCTTGTCGGCGGATAAACATAAGTCATTGCCCTCTCCATCCCACAGGAACTCACTGATTCAGGTAACAATTTTCAAGCGGACACTTGTAACACTAAAGCCCGGCAGCGTCAAGCAGGGCCCCGCTCTCCCTTCACCCACCACTGGTGATCATCATCGAACCACCACTTGCTCGAATCGGTCTCCCAGATGGTCGCCGCCAGTTGCCGCGCCGCATCGGTCCGCAACCGCTCAACAGAATAAGGATACCACTCGTCGGCGTAACGGTTGCCGAGATCCTTGTATTCCTTCAATGCCAGGATCATTTCCAACTGGTCGGCATCATGCGCCAGCTGCGCCTCACGGCTCTCGCAGGCATCAAATTCTTGCCACAGGTGACGATAGTCGTCGCCGAACGGCAGGTTGCGGGCCAGATCCTCGACCGCTTTTTTTTCGTCCGAACGAACGTACTTTTTGTTGACATAGTTCTGATCGCCGGTCCGCGCCTCGGGCAGGTCATGAAAGAGACAGATCTGCACTACCCGACCGACGTCGGCCCGGCCATCCAGATGGGCCAGGGTGTAACCGATCATGGCGGTGCGAAAGGAATGTTCGGCCACCGACTCGGCGCCGGAGCCGAGAAACTGGAAGCCGCTGCGCGGGGTGCGTTTGAGCATCCCCACCTCGAACAGAAAATTGGCCAGGTTTTTCATCAGAGAGCCCTCGGGAAACGGAAATTCTGTACCGCCTGTTTATAGCACAGCCTGGGACACCCGGCCCAGCTTCAACCCAAATCCACCGGCAGTTTTGCGGACCGAGGGTGGCGGGACGGGTGGAGATGCGAGGCGCCGTTCCGCTTCGGGCGCAAACGTAGCCGAGCTACGTTGAGCACCGATGCGGTGAAGGCAACGAAGCAGATTCAGCCGTAACGACACCCGAATCCCGAAATTGCCGGCGGATTTGGGTTCAACCGAAACGGACCAGGCAGACTCCGGCGAGAATCAGCAGAGTGGCACCAAACCGGATGCGACCGGCCCGTTCACCGAGAAAAACCACCCCGATCAAAACGGCGATCAACAACGAAGCCTGGCGCACCGGCACCGCGTAGCTCATCGGCGCCAGCTGCAGTCCGTAACGAAAGCTGAGAAAGGAACAGAGCATCACCGGACCGGCGCAGAGGACCAGTCGCGGATGACGGCGCCATTCGGCCGGGATCCGCCCCCTGTTGCCCGACCGCAACAGGTTGAGCGACATCAGCAACAGCATCCAGACAACCAGCAGGTAAGTGAAATGCAACGGATCATAACGGGTCACCCCGCTCTTGTCGATCACCGCGCCGAAGGAATAGACCAGCCCCGCTGCAAGCGCGAAGCGTACCGAAGAACTTCCCAGGTTGTGAAACGGGCGCAGCACTTCGGACATCCTCAGGGTGCGCAGCTGCACGGCATAGGCCCCAATGGCAATCAACAGGATGCCGGCCCCCCCAAGCGGAGACAGATGTTCCTTGAGCAGCAGCACCCCCCAAAGGGGAACATAGAGCATCGCCGTCTGCGCCAACGGGTAGGTCATCGACAGATCCCCTTCACGGTAGGCGCGTCCAGTGAAGAGGTGGTAGAGGACGAAACAGACAGCCCCGCCGGCGGTAAGCAGCAGCAGGCGGGGCGACAGCGGCGGAAAGGGCCCGGCCGCCAGCAACATGATCAGGCTGAAGAGGATCCCGGACTGCAGGAACATCCACCAGATATAGGCGGTCTTGTCCCCGCTCTGCTTGACCAGCAGGTTCCACAGGGCGTGCATCAGCGCCGAGAACAGAATGAGAACAAAAGCGAGGGAATTCACCGGGACATTCTACATGAAGGCGCGACAGCGGCGAAGCAGTATTTTTAGCCAGAGTAAAATTCGTCCTGATTCAGGCCATTGACAGCCATGACGGGATTGATAAGCTGGCTGCAAAAGGAGAATGCCGATGAACCGAGAGAAACAACGCACCGAAACCGATTCGATGGGCAGCATGCAGGTCCCCGCCGCTGCCCTCTACGGCGCCCAGACCGCGCGTGCGGTCAACAACTTCCCGGTCTCCGGCCGGCCCCTGCCGCGGGCGATGATCCGCGCCCTGGGCCTGATCAAGCAGCACGCGGCCCAGGTCAATGCCGAACTGGGACTGCTGCCGGCAGACCTGGCCGAAGCGATAGCGCAGGCCGCCGCCGAGGTGGCAAACGGAGATCTCGATGAGCATTTCCCGATCGACATCTTCCAGACCGGTTCCGGAACCAGCAGCAACATGAACGCCAACGAGGTGATCGCCAACCGTGCCGCCGCCGTCCTCGGCCACAACCTCGGCGACAAGGCGGTCCATCCCAACGATCATGTCAACCTCGGCCAGTCAAGCAATGACGTCTTTCCCAGCGCCATCCACCTGGCTGCCGCCGAAGAACTGCACCGACATCTGCTGCCGGCCCTGGAGCAGCTGCAGAAGAGCCTGCAGGACAAGGCTGAGGAGTTCGATCCGATTGTCAAGCTGGGGCGCACCCACCTGCAGGACGCGGTGCCGATCCGTCTCGGCCAGGTCTTTTCCGGCTATACCCGCCAGCTCGAACTGGCCCGGCAACGGCTCCAGCAGAGCGCCGCGGGGCTGCTGGAGCTGCCCCTGGGAGGCACCGCCGTCGGCACCGGGCTGAATACCCACCCGGAGTTTGCCGCCCGCGTCTGCTCGGGACTGACAAAGGAAACCGGGCTGAAATTCAGCGAGGCACGCAACCACTTCGAGGCCCAGGCGGCCAGGGATGCGGTCGTCAACCTGAGCGGAGCCCTGAAAAGCTGCGCCGTGGCCCTCTTCAAAATCGCCAATGATATCCGCCTTCTCGCCAGCGGGCCACGCGGCGGCTATGGCGAACTGAGTCTGCCGGCCGTGCAGCCGGGCAGTTCCATCATGCCGGGCAAGGTCAATCCGGTGATGGCGGAGTGCCTGATCCAGGTCTGCGCCCAGGTGATCGGCAATGACGCCACCATCACTCTCGGCGGACTGGCGGGCAATTTCGAACTCAATGTGATGCTGCCGCTGCTGGCCCGCAACCTGCTGGAGAGCATTGAGCTGGCAGCCAACGCCGCGCGGCTGTTCGCTGAGAAGTGTGTGACCGGGCTGCAGGCCAACGCCGAACGCTGTGCCGAACTGGTCGAACAGAGTCTGGCCATGGTCACCGCCCTGGCGCCGCGCATCGGCTATGACCGTGCTTCGGAGCTGGCCAAACAGGCCTTCCGGGAAGGGACAACGATCCGCGCCCTCTGCCTGCGGGAAAAGGTCCTTCCGCAAGAGGAGCTGAACCGGCTGCTGGACCCACTGCCGCAAACGGGAAGGTAAACCCAAAAGCAAACGCGCGGGTTGCTACCCGCGCGTTTGCTTCAGAATGGAATATCCGCCGCCCTGATCAACGTCATCCGTGATCAAGCACCTGCAGGATCTGCGCTCCGAACTCCTGCCGCTGCCAGTTGCGCATGCCTTCAAACCGGGCGAAGTCATCGAGACTCCCCGGAGGCTGGTAGGCGATCGCTTCGAGCAGGGCATTGTTGATCATCACCCCGGGATCGAGCTGCAGCCGCTCCGCCTGCTGCCGGCGCCACTGCTTCAGGCGCTCGAAACGCTTGTCCGCTTCAGGGTCACGCAGACGCCGCGCGCCGCGCGGGAAACCCGGCAACTCCTTTTCCGGAATCGCCAACCCTGCACTCACGCACTCCAGCAGTTCACGGCCGAACCTTTCGACCAGGCGCGGAAACATCCCCTCCAGCCGACCGAGAGCCCTGGCGGTCTGCGGCGCGGCGGTGGCGACGGCCAGCAGCGGCTTGTTGCCGATGATCTTGAACGGCGGCACGTCCCGTTTGCGGGCACGGCGGATGCGCCACTGCAGCAGCTGTTCAAGAATGGCCAGCTGGCGACGGTCGAGACGCCCGGCCCCCTTGAAACGCAGAAACAGCGGACCGCCGTTCTCTTCGAAGGCCACCTCCTGCAGCAGGGCGCATTCTTCGGCGTGCCACCCGGTTCGTCCGAGCTCTTCCAGCCGCTGCTCAAGCACCCCGGCCAACCGCTCCAAGTCAGCGGTATCCCCGGCCGCGTAGGCGATCATCTCGCCCGGCAGGGGACGAATCGTCCAGTCGGCACGCTGGTATTTCTTGTCGATCCGCAGGTCAAAATATTTGCCGAGCAGATCAGCCAGGCCGATCTTCTTCTCACCACAGAACTGGGCGGCGACCATGCTGTCAAACAAGCCGTCGATCCGCAGGTCGAAATCGCGCCGCAGGCAGCGCAGGTCGTAATCGGCGGCATGGAACAGTTTTCGCTGCCGCGGATTGGCAAAAATCGCCCGCAGCGGCTCAAGGTCGGGCAGCGCCAGCGGATCGAGCAGCATGGTCCGCCCGGCGGCGGTGAACTGCAGCAGGCAGACCTGCTCGGTGAAATGGTGCATGCTGTCGGCTTCGAGATCAACGGCGATCACCGGCTGATCCGCCAGAAAGCGGGCGAACTCCGCCAGTTCGGAGGCATCTTCAATAATCGGAGTCTTGTTCATAAGTTCGCCATGGTGACAGATTCAGGCTGGCGAGTCCAGCAACTTCGCCGCCTTCAGGTGGGCACCGTGCAATGGTGTCCGGGCCAGCGCGGCCGGGTCGACCCAGCGCCACTCCCCCTGTTCCGCTACCCTGCAGCGCTCCGGAAACGGCGCGGACCAGACCTCCAGTTCGAGCCGGAAGTGGGAATAGGCGTGGTGGATTTCGCCGACCCGCCGCGGTTCACCCACCCCTCCCTGCTCCGCCAGCAACCGGCGGGCAGAGTCTCCGCCTCCTTCATGGACGAGCAGATCGGTCGCCGGGAATTCCCAGAGACCCTGCAGCATGCCGTCAAAGGGGCGGCGGCGTACCAGCAGCCGGCCGTCGCGCCACAACAACAGCGCCACCTGCCGGACAGTCGGCACCGTCTTCGTTGCAGACTTCGGCGGCAGCTCCCGTTCCAACCCCCGGCGACGCGCCTGACAGAGGTCTGTCAGCGGACAGGAGGGACAAACGGGCTGCTTCGGAAGACAGACCATCGCCCCGAGATCCATGATCGCCTGCGCGTAATCGTGTGGCCGGTCAGCCGGGGTCAGTACCTCCGCCCAGCCCCAGAGCAGGTTCTCCGCCCGCCCTGAACGGGGCGGCAGTTGCAGGGCGAAAAGCCGGCAGAGGACCCGCCGCACGTTGCCGTCGAGAATCGGTGCCGGTTGGTCAAAGGCGATGGAGAGAATCGCCCCGGCGGTCGAACGACCGACACCGGGCAGGGAGAGGATCTCCTCCGGGCTCGCGGGAAAGCTGCCGCCGAAGTCTTCCACCACCTTCACCGCCGCGGCGTGCAGATGACGGGCGCGGCGGTAGTAACCGAGCCCCGCCCAGAGCTCGATGACCGCCTCCACCGGAGCCGCCGCCAACGCTTCGATATCGGGAAAGGCCGCCAGAAATTTTTCGTAGTAGGGAACCACCGTGACCACGGTGGTCTGCTGCAGCATGATCTCGGAGAGCCAGATACGGTAGGGGTCACGGGTGTGCCGCCAGGGCAGGTCGCGCCCCTCATCGGCGTACCAGGCCAGCAGGCGCTCGGCGACCTCGGCAGGGTTGAAGGGATAGGCGTCGGGCATGAAAATCAAATCTCACCACGAAGATACGGAGAATTCATTCAAGCAATCTCGCGCAGAGGCGCGGAGGGAAGACCCAGGCTGAGCAAAAAATGTCCAGCGGCAAGGCGTCCATAACTCCGCAAGGGACATCGTTGACGCGGGGGGAGGACAACGCAGCAGATGGCCGTTTTTCATCAGCCCGTCAGCCGATTTCCCGTAATGCCGCAAGGGCCAGATCCATCTCCTCGTCGGTGCCGATCGAAATTCGCAGCCCATGGGCGAGCAGCGGGTCGGAGAAGTGGCGAACCAGAATCCGGCGCTGGAAAAGCGCCTCGTAAACCCGCTTGCCGTCCCGGTCCGGCGACGCAGCGAACACGTAGTTGGCGCAGGAATCGAGCACCTGGTAACCGAGACTTTTCAATGCGGCGGCAAAACGACATCGGGTGCTGCAGATCTTCGCGACCATCTCCTTGAGATAGTCCTGGTCACGCAACGCGGCACTCGCCGCGACCAGCGCCAGGCGATCGAGGTGGTAATGGTCACGAATCTTGTCGAGGGCGGCAATCATCTCGGGACGCGCCACCGCCAGCCCGAGTCGCATTCCGGCCAGGGAATAGCTCTTCGACAGGGTGCGGGTCACAACGACATTCCTGCATTCCCTGACCAGCCCCAGGGCGTTTTCTTCGGCAAAATCAACATAGGCCTCATCAACCACCAGGATCCCGGCACAGCGACCGGCGAGTTCCCTGATGTAGGCTTTGTCAAAAGCAATCCCCAGCGGGGCGTTGGGGCTGGTGAGAAAAAAGATTTTACCTGAATATCGTGCCGGGAAGTCGGCAATCCGGCCCGCTTCCGTCAACCCGAAGGTCTTCACCTTCGCGCCCTGGATTGCGGCCAGGGTCGCGTAGTAGGAATAGGACGGGTGGACATAGGCGATCTCTTCCCCCTCCCCGGCGCAGGCGCGGATCAGATTGTTGAGCAACTCATCCGAACCGTTGGCGCTGATCACCCAGTCGGGATCAAAACCGTACAGTTCCGCCGCCACCCGTCGGAACTCCCGGCTGGCCGCATCCGGGTACTTGCGCAGGTTGCCGCCATCACTGCCGAGTTCGGCCAGAATCGCTTCACGCACCCTGGGCGAGGGAGGGTAGGGATTTTCGTTGGTGTTGAGCTTGATCCACTCCGCCTCGTTTTCAGGCTGGAAGCCGGGCACGTAGCCGGCCATTTCGGCGATGTTTTTGCGTAAATATGACATGTTTGACAACTTCCTGGTGAATGTACCGCCGGGCAAATGAAGCCGGGAAAAAGAAATCTCACGCCCGTTCGCTTATGCTCACTCAAGACGCTGAGACGCTGAGCGAATCCCCCTGCCCAGGTTTTTCTCTGCGCGAGGTGTTTTCCTGAGGCTCAGTACTCCTCCAGAATCTCATACTCCGTCGTGCGCCGCACCGGGATAAAGCCGGCCCCGCGCGCCAGGTCGATGATCTCCTCCTTCGACATACGGAAGGTGACACCGGCGGCGGCGACCACATTCTCTTCAAGCATGGTGCCGCCGAGGTCGTTGGCTCCGAAGAAGAGTGCAACCTGAGCCATGCGGGCTCCCTGGGTTACCCAGCTGGCCTGGATATTGTCGATATTGTCAAGGACAATGCGCGACAGCGCCAGCACCTTCAGGTAGTCAACCCCGGTCGCCGTTTCCCCGCCAAGTTCAGTGTTGCGCGGTTGAAAAGTCCAGGGGATAAATGCCGTAAAACCGCCGGTCCGTGCCTGGATTTCACGGATACGCAACAGGTGCTCGACAATATCTTCCGGTTCTTCGCAGCTGCCGAACATCATCGTCGCGGTGGTGCGCATCCCCAATCCGTGAGCAAGTTCCATCACCTCGCCCCACTGTTGCCAACCAATCTTGTTGGGCGAGATCCGTTGCCGCACCGCGTCGACCAGCACCTCGGCACCGGCACCGGGCAGAGATTTCAGCCCCGCCGCCTGCAGCCGCCGCAGGCAGTCCGCGACACTCAGGTTCGAGAGCCGGGCGATATGGACAACCTCGGCCGCCGACAGGGAATGGATCTGCACCTGCGGAAAACGCTGCGAGAGCTGACGAAACAGTTCCTCGAACCATTCGATTTCCAGCTCCGGGTGCAGCCCGCCCTGCATCAGCAGCTGGGTGCCGCCGTGATCGACCAGTTCCTGGACCTTGGCGAAGATCGTCTCGTAGTCGAGCAGGTAGGCCTGATCAGAATCGGCATCACAGTAGAACGCGCAGAACTTGCATTTCGACTCGCAGACGTTGCTGTAATTGACGTTGCGGTCGACCACGAAGGTCACACGGTTCTCCGGGTGTTTGCGCCGCCGCACCCCATCGCCCAGCCTGCCGAGCTGCAGCAGCTCGGCCTCGGTGAGTAGCCAGAGCGCCTCGTCGCGGTCAAGACTACTCCCCTGCGCTATTTTCTTTTGGATGTTCTCAAGCATGAAATTCAATCTGTCACCAAGACACCAAGAGTACCAAGAAGGCCTAAGTCCTAATTTAACGGAGAGGCGCAGAGAAGGGGAGAAAAGCCAGAAGCAGGGTTGAGGCTCTCATCACAAGCTCTTTTGATCATTCTCTCCACCTCTCCTGCTCTGCGCCTCTCCGTTAAAATGCCTTGCGCTTCTCCCGGCGTCCTTCGTATCTTGATGGCTATCCGGTTTTCACAATTCGTTATACAGCGTGTCACGCTCGACCGGCACCCGTCCGGCCTGGCGAATCAGTTTCTGGATATCACCCCTGCTCATGGCCTGCGGCGAATCGGCACCGGCGTCGTGACCGATCTTTTCCTCGACGACGGTGCCGTCAAGATCGTTGACCCCGAAGCAGAGAGCGGTCTGGGCGATCTTCACGCCTAACATCACCCAGTAGGCCTTGATGTGCTTAAAGTTGTCCAGGTAGAGGCGGCTGATCGCCAGGGTCTTGAGAGCATCCACGCCACCGACCCCTTTGGCCCCCGGCACCCGGGTGTTGTCGGGCTGGAAGGCGAGGGGGATGAACGCCTGAAAGCCGCCGGTCCGATCCTGCAACTCGCGCAGCAGGCGCAGGTGCTCAACCCGGTCCGGATAGGTTTCGAGATGGCCGAAAAGCATGGTGGCGTTGGACTTGAACCCGGCACGGTGGACCTTTTCGGTCACCTCCAGCCAGCGGTCGCCACTGATCTTTTCCGGGCAGATCCGATCACGAACCTCCTGCCCAAGGATTTCCGCACCGCCTCCGGGCAGGGACCCGAGCCCCGCCTCTCCGAGCGCGGCGATGACCTCCTCAACGGTCAAGCCTGAAATTTGGCTGAAGTAATCGATCTCGACAGCCGTAAAAGCCTTGATATGCAGCTTCGGTTCAACCTTTTTGATGGTCTGCAGCATCTCCAGGTAGAATTCGAAGGGCAGATCGGGATGCAGGCCGCCGACGGTATGGATCTCGGTCGCCCCGGCGGCAGCCGCCTCCCGGGCCTTCTCGGCGATCTGCTCCAGCGCCAGGGTGTACTCTCCCGCCTCGCTCTCCTCTTTCGAGAAAGCGCAGAACCGGCAGCGGTTGACGCAGCGGTTGGTGTAGTTGATGTGGCGGTTGACGTTGAAGTAAACCCGGTCACCATTCTGGCGCCTGTTGGCTTCCGCCGCCAGTTCACCGATGGCGAGCAGGTCGTTCGATTCGAACAGAGCCATCGCCTCGTCATCCGATATGCGCGTGTTCGAGGCGACTTTTTCCTTTATCGATGCAAACAGACCGTTCATTTGTATTCAAACCTTTAAACCGGACTCGCGCAGTGGCGCAGAAGCGCCGAGAAAACCCCGTCAAATAGTCTTTATTTATTCTGCCTGTCCGCCAAACTTTGCACGAGACACCTTTGCTTTTGAACTTCTCTGTACCTCAGCGTCTCTGCGCGAGATCATCATTTATTCCCCCCAGCGCTTGAACAACTGATGTTCAACGCCGAGTTGATCAAGGATCTTGCCGACCACGAAGTCGACCAGATCATCAATCGATTCCGGCTGCTGGTAGAACCCCGGCATCGCCGGCAGGATCTGGCCGCCCGCCCGCGAGATGCGCAGCATATTTTCGAGGTGGATCTGGTTGAAGGGGGTCTCGCGTGGCACCAGCAACAGCTTGCGACCTTCCTTCAAGGCCACATCCGCGACCCGTTCAAGCAGGGTGTCGGAGAGTCCGGCAGCGATGCGACCAAGGGTGCCCATCGAGCAGGGACAGATAACCACCGCATCCGGTGCGCTGGAACCACTGGCGATCGGGGCGAAAAAGTCACTCATGCCGTAAACCAGCAGCGACTTACCGGCCGAGAAATGCCCGCGCAGCTGTGTTTCGCAGGCCGCCGAATCATCGTCAAGCTGCAGCCCCGTCTCGAAGCCGAGCACCTGGCGGCCGGCATCACTCAGCAGCAGGCTGACCTTGATCTGCGCACACAGCAACTCCTCGATCAGGCGCAGACCGTAGATGGAACCGGAGGCCCCGGTGATGCCGACGACTATTTTCCGCAAATTCCCCATTCTCCGACCAAAATCAAAATCGTTTTGATCCGCAGATTACGCAGATTTTCACAGATTAAAATCAACAGATTTTCTTTATGGTTTTGACCCTATTCTGCGTCCATCTGCGAACTCCGCGGATAAACAAGCTTTTCCTCTCTCTGTGCCCTCCGTGGCTCTGTGGTTTACGCCTTTTTAAACGACTGCATCAACCAGCGTGAAAACAAAAATCGTCACGCTGATATAGCCGTTCATGTTGAAGAATGCCGCATCCAGTCGTGACAGGTCGTCCGGCTTGACCAGGCTGTGTTCGTAGAGCAGCAGCCCGGCCACGACGAATACCCCGACGACATAGATCCACCCCAGGCCGCTGCCCGGCAGCACCAGCAGCAGGAAGAGCAGCATCAGCCCATGGAAAACGCGCACCAGCAGGAAGGACCTGTCAATGCCGAGCCGGGATGGAATCGAATGCAGGCCGTGCTCGACATCGAATTCATAATCCTGCAGAGCATAGAAAATATCGAACCCGGCGACCCAGAAAAGGACAGCCAGCGCCAGCGCCGTTACCGGCCAATCCAGGGTGCCGCGCAGGGCGATATAGGCGCCGATCGGTGCCGCTGCGAGGCAGATACCGAGGACAATGTGGGCGTAGTGGCTGAAGCGCTTGCAGTAGGCGTAGAGAACGAAAAAACTGATGGCCACCGGGGCCAGCCGGAAACAGAGTGGGTTGAGCATCCAGGCGGCGAAGAGAAAAATTGCCAGCGAGACAGCAATAAACAACCAGGCCTCAGTCACCGAAACCCGTCCGGACGGAATGTGACGATCGGCGGTTCGCGGATTGTCGGCGTCTATCCCGGCGTCAATCAGGCGGTTCAGACCCATCGCTCCACTGCGCGCCCCAACCATCGCCAGGCAGATCCACAAAACCTGGCCGACTCCGGGCAGAGCCTTGCTGTCGAGACTTGCCAGCACCACCCCCATCAGGGCAAACGGGAAGGCAAACACGGTGTGGGAGAACTTGATCATCTCCAGCAGGGTGCTGGTCTTTTCGGCGATGGCGGCAAACGACATACAAATCCTCTGGTGAAAAGTGGCTCCAGCTCGGCAGTTTACACCCAGACCTTTCCGGCGACAAGCGTTCTACAGCTTTCGCTCCGACGGGAAGGCAAACGGGGAAACCAAAAACGAACTATACTAGTAGAGAGTCCCTGCTGAATGCCAGGAGCAGAAAGGAGGTCCCATGGACAACATCGAAATCCGCTCGGCAATCGATCAACGACGCACGGAAGCTACCCGATTTATCCGCTGGTGGCGCAAGGAGAATGATTTCGTCGATTTTGAACTGCTCAACAGCTTTCTTGATCGGCTCGGCAGCGGCGAAGACTTCGCCGGTTTTGAACTGCTCGACACAGAACAGATGTGGCAGGCCCTGATGAACGCCTGTCCAAACTGCGCCTGTCGCGAAAATCGTGGCCGGGGCGCGGTCATTGTCTGGCATACCGGAGGCGATAAAAACAATGCGGTCGAACTGCCCTATACTGATGAATCGATTATGACCATTTTTGATGCCGAAACCCGCGGCAATACGTTGCAATAAGCGACGGACGAAGAACGGGAGGAAGGGACGACGAATCCGTTCCGACACCAGGACGGCTACCATCAGCAGTTCCTTCCGAGTTGGTCCGCATCCCTGATCTTCTTCTATAAACCAGCACAGGCCCCCCGGTTATGCCGGGAGGCCTGTGCTGGTTCACACTATTTCTATTCCAGGTCAGAAAATAGCCAGTTTGGCCATTTCCATGATCTTGCCGGGGATGATACCGAGATACAGAACTCCGACGATAGCGATCACAATGGAAACCACCGCGCCGGTGTGCATCGACACCCAGCTATAATCTTCCTGCGGATCCTTGAAGTACATGTAGACAATCACCCGCAGGTAGTAATAGAGGGAAACCGCCGAGTTCAGTACGCCGATGATCGCCAGCCAGATGTAACCGGACTTGATGGCTCCGGCAAAGATATAGAATTTGCCGGCAAAACCGGCTGTCGGCGGGATCCCCATCAGCGACAACAGGAAGATGGTCATCGCCACGCCGAGGAACGGACGTTTGAAACCGAAACCGGAGAAACCTTCCAGAGTCAGGTTCTCCTCGCCCTTCTTCCCGGCCAGAACCAGCACCGCAAAGGCCCCGAGGTTCATGAAGGTGTATGCCAGCATGTAGAACAGGATGCCGGAAACACCGACCGCGTTGGCCGCCACCAGGCCGACCAGGGCATAACCGGCGTGGGCAATGGAGGAATAGGCCAGCATCCGCTTGAGATTGGTCTGGTAGATGGCGGTCACGTTGCCGATGATCATGGTCAGGATGGCCAGGCCCCAAAGCAGGCTGGTCCACTCACTCTGCAGACCGGCCAGACCGAGAATGAAGATCCGCATCAGTGCGGCGAAGGCGGCAGCCTTGGGACCGGCACTCATGAAGGCGGTCACCGGGGTCGGCGCCCCCTGATAGACATCCGGGGTCCACATGTGGAACGGCGCAGCAGCGATCTTGAACAGGAAGCCGATGGACATCAGCAGCATCCCGGCCACGGTCATCGGGTTGCCGATCATCGCCGGATGGGCGGAGAGGTAGAGGCCGATATCGGCAACATTGGTCGTTCCGGCGACACCGTATAGCAGGGCAATACCGTAGAGCAGAAACCCGGTCGAAAAAGCGCCGAGCAGGAAGTATTTGAGTCCCGCCTCGTTCGACTGCAACTGATGACGGAACATGCCGGCGAGGATGTAGAGGGAGATCGACAGCACTTCCAGACCAAGGAAAATGGTCATCAGGTCGGTCCCCGAGGCCATCCACATGGCGCCCGCGGTCGAAAAAAGAATCAACGGATAATATTCACCGATCGGATACCCCTCCCGTCGCAGGTAGTCATCGGACATCAGAATCGTCAGACCGGCCGCCAGCAGAAAGGTCATATTGAAGAAGGTGGCGAAATTATCCAGGGCCACGTGACCGGCAAAGCCGAACTGGGGATTGTTCCATCCCTGCAGCGAAACAACGGCGGTTACCAGCAGGGCAATGATGCTGATCAGCGATGCGGATGTTGTTTTGCCCCGCGGCATGAAGACATTGATCAGCAGAATCGCCATGCCGAAACAGCACAACACCAACGACGGCATGATGGCCGCGAAATTGACGTTCTGCATGGCAAGTTGCACCAGATTTTCCATCGAAAGGCTCCTTCGGAAGCTTGTTTAACGGCAATACCGTGCTTAATCGATCTTGTGCTGTACCGGATTGATGGTCTCAACCACGGCCACCTGCTGCTTGCCCTTGATCTGATTGATCAGTTGGTCAAGAGCTGGATTCATCTTCTCGAAAAAGGTATTCGGGTAGACGCCGATCCAGAAGATGAACAACAACAGCGGCAACATCAGTACCACCTCCCGAACCGACAGATCCTTGAGCTTCTGGTTGGCAGGGTTCTTCAACTCCCCGAACATCACCCGCTGGAACATCCACAACATGTAGACGGCAGCAAAGATGACACCGGATGCGGCGACTATGGTGAACCAGCGCAACTCACCTTCAAAAGCGCCGACCATGATCAGGAACTCACCGACGAAGCCATTGGTCCCGGGCAGCCCGATGGAGGAGAGCATGGCGATCATGAAAATGGTGGTGAAGACCGGCATCTGCTTGGCCAGACCGCCGAAATCGGTGATCAGGCGGGTATGTCGCCGCTCGTAAATAAAGCCGACGATAAGGAACAGCGCACCGGTCGAGATACCATGGTTGATCATCTGGATCATACCGCCCGACATGCCCTGGATATTGAGGGCGAAAACCCCGAGCATGACGAAACCGAGGTGGCTGACCGATGAATAGGCAACCAGACGCTTGACATCCTCCTGGACCATCGCCACCAGAGCTCCGTAGATAATGCCGATCACCGCCAGAGTGGCCAGGAAGGGGGTGAATTGATGAAGAGCATCAGGAAACAGCGGCATGGCGAAACGCACGTAGCCGTAGGTCCCCATCTTCAGCATGATGGCAGCCAGGATAACCGAACCGGCCGTAGGAGCATCGGTATGGGCATCCGGCAGCCAGGTATGAACCGGGAACATCGGCACCTTGATGGCGAAGCTGAAGGCGAACGCCAGGAACAGCCAGGTCTGGTAGGCGGCCGGAATGTTCAACTGGTAGAAATGGCTGATACTGAAGCCCTGCTCGAAGGGCTGGCCGCTCTTCAGGGCATAGTAGTAGACAAAGATAATGGCAACCAGCATCAGCAGCGAGCCGACCGCGGTGTAGATAAAGAACTTGATCGCCGAGTAGATGCGGCGCTTACCGCCCCAGATGCCGATCAGGAAGTACATCGGAATCAACATCAGCTCCCAGAAGACATAGAACAGGAACAGGTCAAGCGCAAGGAACGCACCGAGCATGGCGGTTTCAAGCAGCAGCAGCAGCGTCATGAAACCTTTGGTGTTTTTCTCAACCGCCTGCCAGGTCGACAGCACGGCAATCGGCATGATGAACGTGGTCAGCAGCACCAGCCACAGGCTGATGCCGTCCACTCCCAGATTGTAGTTCATCTGGAAGTAGTCACCGATGCTGATCCATTTCACAAATTCGGTGTAATGCATCCCGCCGGATGTCTTGAAGACATCGTCAAAGGCCAGCGGCAGGCTGATAAAGAAGGTGATCAGGGTGATGACGAAGGTCAGGCCCTTGAGTACACCGTCATTCTCACGCGGAATGAAGAGGATAACGATCATCCCCAGCAGGGGGAAGAACGTCATCAGGCTGAGAAGATGCTCGGACATGTAACTCGCTCCTTGCGTTGCGCTATTCGAATATTCGCCAGGCGACAGTTATTTGAAAACGTAAACCGCGACAATAACCACCATGCCCAGAACCATGGTCATGGCATAACTGTGAATCTGTCCGTTCTGAATGAACCGCAGAACCCGGCTGGAACCCTGCACCAGCCAACCGACCCCGTTGACGATTCCGTCGATCACCGGAACGTCGAAACCTTTCCAGAAATAACGTCCGAGCCGCTTGGTGGCGTTGACAAACAGGCCGTCGTAGAGCTCATCGACAAACCATTTGTTGAATATGGCGGTGTGCAGCCAGCGGAACCGGGCCACCAGCCTGCCGGGAAGCTCCGGGTTTTTGACGTACATGATCCAGGCCAGGAAAATGCCGACCAGGGCGATGCCGATGGAACAGCCCATCAGCGGAAACTCGAAGGCATGCAGGGAATGCTGGGAATGAATCCCATAGGTCTCCTGGGCATGCTCGAAAACCGGAGCCAGAAAATGCTCGAATCGATTGGCGCCACCCAAGGCCGCGGGAATTCCGACCCAGCCGCCGACCAGAGCCAGAAGACCGAGAACCATCAGTGGAATGGTGATCACCAGCGGCGACTCGTGGACATGATCCTTGGCGCGGGCATCCGTTTTCTGCTTGCCGAAAAAGGTCATGAAAACCAGGCGGAACATGTAGAAGGCGGTCATGCCGGCGGCAATGAAGCCGATCAGCCAGAGAATCCATCCACCGCGGGTCGAGGA
The DNA here is from genome assembly GCF_002898515.1 of Geothermobacter hydrogeniphilus. Classification (GTDB taxonomy): domain Bacteria; phylum Desulfobacterota; class Desulfuromonadia; order Desulfuromonadales; family Geothermobacteraceae; genus Geothermobacter_A. The sequence continues at coordinate 74,867 of NZ_PPFX01000010.1, forward strand.
GAAGGCCCACCAGAGAATTTCATCCTTGGAAAAGAAACCGGACAACCCCGGAATCCCGGAAATCGCCAGGGTCGAAATAAAGAAGGTGATAAAGGTGATCGGCATCTTTTTGGCCAGGCCACCCATGTTGCGCATATCCTGCGGATCATCATGCAGATGCGCCTTGTGATAGGCATGGTGCATGGCGTGGATGACCGAACCGGATCCGAGGAACAGGCAGGCCTTGAAGAAGGCGTGGGTCATCAGATGAAAAATCCCGGCGGAGAAGGCGCCGACACCCATGGCGAGGAACATGTAGCCGAGCTGGGAAACCGTCGAATAGGCAAGAACCCGCTTGATATCATTCTGCGCCAGGCCGATGGAAGCGGCAAAGATGGCGGTCGCCGCGCCGACGATGGCGATAACCATCATGGTATCGGGAGCCATGGAGAAGAGGCCGTTCATCCGCCCGATCATATAGACACCGGCGGTGACCATGGTCGCCGCGTGGATCAGGGCGGAAACCGGAGTCGGGCCCTCCATGGCGTCAGGCAGCCAGGTGTAGAGCGGAATCTGCGCCGACTTGCCGGTGGCGCCGAGAAAGAAGCAGAGGGTCGCAACGGTCACCACCACGCCACCGGCAGGCAGCAGGTGAGCGTTCTCGGCGATCTTGGTGAACTGGAAGGTCCAGACACCGTGCTCGCCGAGGGCCCAGAAAAGGGTGAACAGCCCGATCAGGAACCCGAAGTCGCCGACGCGATTGACGACAAAGGCTTTCTTGGCGGCATCCCCGGCGCTCTTCTTCTCGAAGTAGTAGCCGATCAACAGGTAGGAGCAGAGGCCGACGCCCTCCCAGCCGACAAACATCACCAGCGCGTTGTTGCCGAGAACCAGCATCAGCATCGAGAAACAGAACAGGTTCAGATAGGCAAAGTAGCGGTAGAACCCTTCTTCCCCATGCATGTAGCCGTTGGAGTAGAGGTGAATCAGGGAACCGACCCCGGTGACAACCATGATCATCAGCGCCGACAGCGGGTCGAGCAGGAAGCCCCAGTCGATCTGCAGCTGCCCGACACTCATCCAAGAGAACAGGATCACCTCATGGGTCTTTTCGACATCCCCGAGCAACTGGAAGAACATCTTGCAGGAAACCACGAACGAAGCCGCGATCGCCAGCGTGCCGATGGCTCCAATCACCTTCTCATTGCCGATTTTCTTCCCCAGCAGGCCGTTGACAATAAAACCGACCAGGGGGAAAAACGGAATGAGCCAAATCAAACTATAATCGTGCATTGACCTCTATCTCCTCTCGGATCAATAAGCTTTGAAAAGCGGATAATCCCTACCACTTGAGCATGCTGATGTCGTCGACCTCGATACTCTCCCGATTGCGGAAGAAGGTGATCATCAGGGCCAGGCCGACGGCCGCCTCGGCAGCTGCCACGGTCATGACGAAGAAGACGAAGATCTGACCGTCAAGGTTGCCCAGGTGGTGCGACAGGGCAATGAAAGAGAGGTTGACCGCGTTGAGCATCAGCTCGATGCACATGAAAATGACGATGGCGTTGCGCCGGGTAAGCACCCCGAAAGTGCCCAGGGCAAACAGAATCGCGCTCAATACCAGGTAATGATTTACGGTAATCATGATCTATCTCCCGTGTCTGCTACGCACTTAAACTTCTTTTTTAGCCAGGATCACCGCGCCGATAATGGCCACCAGCAGCAGGATCGAGGTAATCTCGAAGGGGAGCAGGAAATTGACGAACAAACTCTTGCCGATCAGTTCGGTATGCCCCTCCTTGAGAATGACATCACGGGTAATGGCGCCGACAACCTTGGTCGGCTGTCCCCGAGAAATGAAAAACAGGGTCAACATCAGCACCAGCGACCCGGCCACCACACCCCAGGTCACGTGGGTGAATTTCTTGAACGGTTCGACCCCCATATTCAGCAGCATGATGACAAACAGGATCAAGACCATGATGGCACCTGCATAGACCATGATCTGTATCGCGGCCATGAAGGGCGCACTGAGCATGACGTAGAAAACCGCCAGGCAGAAAAAGGTGTTGACCAGAGCGAGAGCGCTGTTCACCGGACTCTTGGCGGCGACGACAATCACACCGGAAATAACGGTAACCAGGGCCACGAGATAAAAGAAAAGTACTTGCATGGGTCAACGCTCCTATTTCGTATTGAGCAGGCGCTGCTTGTCGAACACGAAGTCGTCGCGGTGGTAATTGGCGAGTTCGTAGTTCCCGGTCATCTCTATCGCCTCGACCGGGCAGGCCTCGACACAGTAACCGCAGAAGATGCAGCGCAGCAGATCGATCTGGTAGACACGCGGATATTTCTCACCCTTCTCGTTTTCCGCGGACTCGACGGTGATGCATTTGGCCGGGCAAACGGTCGGGCAGAGATAGCAGGCCACGCACTTGGCGCGGTCGTGGCTCGGCACCAGGCGGTGCAGGCCGCGGAAACGGTCAGAAGGCTGGAGTTTTACCTTCGGGTACTGCACGGTGGTCGAATGGCCGGGCAAAAGATGTTTGAAGGTAATGCTGAGGCCTTGAATAAACTCTTTGATCATCGGTTTAACCTCTTAAACAAAAGGGTTGCTTACTGCGCCAGGACAACGACCAGGCCGGTCACAACGATATTGGCCAGAGCCAGCGGCAGCAGTACCTTCCAGCCCAACTTCATCAACTGGTCGTAACGCACACGCGGGAAGGTGGCACGAATCCACATCAGGAAGAACATGAAACCGAATATCTTGCCGAGCAGGTTGACCGGGCCCCAGGGTGTCGGCCCTGACCAGCCGCCGAGAAACAGAGTGGCGATGATGCCGGCAATGACCACCATGTTGGCGTATTCCGCCATGAAGAACAGGGCGTACTTCATCGACGAATATTCGGTACAGAAACCGGATACCAGCTCCGATTCGGCCTCCGGCATATCGAACGGGGTTCGGTTGATCTCGGCCGTACCGGTAATCATGAACAGCAGGAACGCCAGCGGCTGCTTCCAGACATACCAGTCAAGAATCGAGCCGCTCTGCTGAGCAACGATCTCGCGCATGCTCAGGGTTTCAGAGAGCATGAAGACGGCAATGATGGAAAGACCGGCGGCCAGTTCATAGGAAATCATCTGCGCCGAAGCACGGATCCCGCCGATCAGAGAGTACTTGCTGTTGGACGACCAGCCGGCAAGCGTAATGCCGTAAACACCGAGTCCGGCCATGGCAAGAATATAAAGGATGCCGATATTCAAATCGGTGATCTGCAGCGGGATGATGTAGGTCTTGCCGCCGGCGGTAAACTGCATGTCACTGCCGAACGGAATGACCGCCATCGTAATCAGTGAAGGGATCAGGATCATCATCGGAGCCAGTACGAAGGGGATCTTGCTGGCCTCGGTAGGGATGATATCCTCCTTGAAAAACAGCTTGATGCCGTCTGCAATCGGCTGCAGCAACCCCATCGGGCCGGTCAGGGTCGGCCCAAGCCGGGTCTGCATGTGGCCGATGACCTTACGCTCAACCCAGGTCGCGTAGGCCACAATACCCATGGTCACCCCGAAGACCACCAGGATTTTGATCATCATGGCGGCAATAAACAGCAGCGGTGCGTTCGATAGGCTCAACAGTTCCATGTGTCTTCCTCTTTTATGCTATATGGCTCGGGTTACCGTCGGTTCCTGAAATTCAGTCTTTTTTCTTGTCGGGCGCAATATCGTTCCGGCGACCGGTTTCCTCAAGCAGTCGGGCGGCTCCCTGATGTCCCGGAACCATCCGCAGCAACTCCAGAAGAACCGTCCGGGCCTCCTGACATCGCTTGAGCTCGTTGTAGCATTCCGCTTGTTTAAAGAGAGTTTCCGCATCCTTGGGATTGATGCGAAGCACCTCGCCATAGGCCGCAACGGCCTCATTCAATTGTCCGACCCGACGTCGGCATTCACCGAGCATGAAGTATCCCGGTGCGAAATTTCTGTTCTGGGCAACGGCCCGGTCAAACTCTTCGGCAGCTTCTTTGATGGCCCCATTCTTGAACAGGGCCATGCCGAGTTCAAAACGAGCCCCGGTATAGTCGGGATTGATCTCGACAACACGACGGAAACTCTCGGCAGCGGCATCCAGGTCCCCCTGCTGCACCGCCGTCATGCCGATCATGTAGAGAGCCCGCACGAAATCGGGATTCAACCTGACCGCCTGCTGCAACGCCGCACGGGCCTCATCAAACCGGCCGCTACGCAACTGCGACAGTCCAATTCGGTAGCAGGTTTCGGCGCTCTCCGGATTCAGTTCCAGGGCACGGGTAAAGCTTTTCAGGCTGCCGTCCAGATCACCCAGGCCGTAAAGGGCCATGCCGAGCTTGAAATGTACCCTGAAACTGTCAGCCTGCTCAGCAAGCGCCCGTCGAAAGGCCCTGACCGACTGCAGCAGTTCACCGCGATCGTAGAGCACAAGACCCCGGTAATAATGCCCCTTGCTGAAATCAGGAGCCACCTGCAGGGCCCGGTCCCAGTTCCGCAGGGCCTCTTCACCCAGGCCGCGATGGTAACAGTCAAGCGCCTTCTGATGCAGAAACCCGGGATGCTCAGCCAGCCGCATTCCACACTGATCACAGAATCTGGCCTGACGGCTCAATGGAGCACTGCACTCGGGACACTGCATGCCCTCTCCCGTCGTTGTCCTGCCTACTTGTTCAGTTCAACAACTACCGCGGCTTCTCCCTTGTACAGGCGGTTCAGCCCGGTACCGGGGAAATGATTGGGGGCAAAGAGAACCCCCTTGGGCAGCCGGGCGCCGATCTTGGCCTTGAGCCTGATCTCGGCCCCGTTCCCCTTGATTCTCAGCTGGTCACCCTCTGCCAGCTGCAATTCAGCGGCATCCTCACGACTCAGTTCGACGTACGGTTCTGGAACCGCTTCGAGAGGACCCTTGGCGTGGGTCGTCGTGGTGCCCGAATGATAAAGAGCACTACCGGTGATCAGCTGGTAACGTGTCGTGAGCGGTTCACGCCCGCTGACCGGCACAAGGTTGCGCACCTTCGGCTGCAAATGCTCTCCACCCCAGACAACCCCCTGTGGACCGATGGCATTCAGGTCGATACCGGCATAGGCGTCATTGAGCCTCCCCAGGCCAGCAAAAGTTTCGCCGGGGGTTGCAGCGGAAGCTGCCGCACCCAGTTTTTCCAGCAGGGACGCGAATATGGCAAAATCCGTTAGCGCCTCACCGGGACTCTTGATACCGGCCCGCAGGCGCTGAATCCGCCGTTCGGCGTTGGTGAAGGTCCCGTCCTTTTCTGCGAAGGAGGCAGCCGGCAGCACGACGTCGGCAGCCTGCGCGGTCGGTGACAGGAACAGGTCCTGAACAACCACGAACTCAGCGCCCTTGAGCGCGGCTTCAACCTTGGCACCATCCGGGAAACTGGTCAGCGGATCCTCGCCGACGATATACAGGGCACCGAGGCTTCCCCTTGCGGCGGCGTCCAGCATCGCCTGGACACCGAGACCACTCTCCCCGGGCAGGATACCGAGGTCGATGGCCCCCTGGCTGTTGGCCTTCTCGCCGCAGACGTAGAGACCCGCCTCATCCTGGTCGGCGAGTCCGGAGAGAAGCGCCAGGTTGGCAGCGGCAATTCCGAGCTCCCTGCTGTTGGCCGTGTAGGACAGGCCGTAACCAAGCAGGATGGCGCCCTTTTCAGCCGCGGCCAGCTGCTCGGCAGCAGCCTCGATCGCCTCGACCGAAACCCCGGTCTGCTCGGCGACTCTGGCCGGAGCATAGTCGGTCAGCGACTGCTTCAACTCATCCAGCCCGGCAACACCTTCAGTGACCGCCTTGCCCGACTCCAGCAGCACCGCGCAGATGGCATTGAGGATATTGACCTCAGTACCCGGCTTGCCAAGCAGGGTTTCAGCATTCGGCAGCTTGGTGAACTTGCCCTTCTTGTCGCTCACCACCAGCAACTTGGCACCAGCGCGCTTGACGGCCTGATTGACAACCATGCCGAACACCGGGTGGGTTTCATAGAAGTCGGAACGGATACTGAGAATGACATCGGCATCTTCGACCTGCGGGAAGGTACCGGTCGAAGCACTGAGACCAAGAACCTGCTGCACACCCTCGGTCAATCCCTTGTAGCATTCACCTCCGGAATGGTCGAGGTTGGTGGTGCCGGCGGCCGCGGCAACCTCTTTCAGCAGCAGAAACTCCTCGTTACTGAGACGCGCACCGGAAATAATCCCCGTCCCCTTGCCACGATTCATGCCCTCGGCAACCGCCGTCAGAGCTTCTTCCCAGTCAGCTTCAACCAGTTCGCCATTTTTGCGCACCAGAGGCCTGGTCAGGCGTTGATCGCTGTTGACATAGGAATAACCGAAGCGTCCGCGAATACAGAGGTTACCGTCATTGACACCATTCTTGTCATTGAAGCGGATGGTCTGGACCTGATTATCCTTGACGCCGAAGGTGACAGTACAACCGTTGCCGCAATAACCGCAGACCGAGTCGACGTGCTTGAGCTGCCAGGGACGCGCCTTGAACTTGAAAGGTCGCGGCAACAGCGCACCGACCGGACACATTGAAACGCACTGGCCACAGAATTCGCAATCCAGTCCGCGATCAAAAGCGGTAGCGATTTTGGTTTCGAACCCACGCTCGACAAAGGAGTAGGATCCGTAGGAAACGATCTCGTCGCAAACCCGCACGCAACGCCCGCAGAGGACACAGCGGTTCATATTACGTTCAATGAAGGGGTTGCTTTCATCAGTCGGGTGATCGAATTTTTCACCGACAAAGCGATTGGTGACCACTTCGAGTTCGTAGGTCAGATCCTGCAGTTCACACTCACCGCCCTTGTCGCAAACCGGGCATTCAATCACATGGTTGACCAGCAGGAATTCAAGCACCGTCTTGCGGACCTTGAGGATTTCGTCCGAACTGGTCGTCACCACCATCCCCTCGGTAACCGGGGTCGTGCAGGAGGGAATAAGGCGTCCCTTCATCTGCTCCACCTCAACCAGACAGACCCGGCAGGCCCCGAAGGGGAGTAATTTCTTGGCGTAGCAAAGCACCGGGATCTTGATCCCGATCTGTTCGGCGGCCTGGTAGATGGTGAAGCTCTTCGGAACCGTGACCTGCGTACCGTCGATTGTCAGATTAACCATCGTTTCCTCGTATCCGTTTCAGCACTGATGCTGCAGTGATTTAATCAATTGCCATGAAGCGGCAGGCGTCGTAACAGGAGGTGCACTGTGTACACTTGTCCTGATCGATGACCGCGACATCGCCCTTTTCCCAGATGATGGCATCCACCGGGCAGACCCGTTTACACATGCCGCACTTCTTGCAGGCCTCGTCGATGACCTTGAAATGCAGCAGTGATTTGCAGGCATGAGCCGGACACTCTTTTTCCTTGATGTGGGCTTCGTACTCATGGCGGAAGTAGCGGATGGTCGACAACACCGGGTTCGGTGCCGTCTGACCAAGACCGCAGAGAGATGATTTCTTGATATCGTAGGCCATGTCCTCCAGCAGTTCGATATCCCCTTCACGACCCTCACCGGCACAGATCCGCTCGAGAATCTCCAGCATGATCTTCAGACCGATGCGGCAGGGGATACACTTTCCGCAGGACTCGCGTCGGGTGAACGTGAGGAAGAAGCGGGCGATATCGACCATGCAGGTGGTCTCGTCCATGACCACCAGTCCGCCGGAGCCCATCATTGCCCCGGCCTTGATCAGCGAATCGTAATCGACCTCTGCGTCGATCGCCTCGACCGGCAGACAACCGCCGGACGGGCCACCGGCCTGGACCGCCTTGAACTTGCGATTGTTGAGGATGCCGCCGCAGACATCGTAGAGAACCTCGCGCATGGTGACCCCGGCCGGAACCTCGACCAGGCCGGTGTGCTTGACCTTGCCGGTGACGGCGAAGATCTTGGTTCCCTTGGTGCCCTCGGTGCCGATGGAGGCATACCAGTCAGCTCCGCGCTCGAGGATATAGGTGACGTTGGCGTAGGTTTCAACGTTGTTGATATTGGTCGGTTTGCCCCACAGACCGCGGACCGCCGGGAAGGGCGGTCGGGGCCGGGACATGCCGCGATGACCCTCGATGGAAGCCATCAGGGCGGTTTCCTCGCCACAGACGAAGGCGCCGGCACCGGCCTTGATCCGCAGGTTGAACTTGAAGCCGAGCCCCATGCAGTTGTCGCCGAGAATCCCCCGTTCGACACAGGTATCGATGGCCAGCTGCAACCGCTTGATGGCCAGCGGATACTCGGCACGGACATAGACATAGCCGTAGGTACAGCCGATGGCATAGGCCGCCACCATCATCCCCTCGATGATGCAGTAGGGGTCACCTTCGAGCAGGGAACGGTCCATGAAGGCCCCGGGATCCCCCTCGTCAGCGTTGCAGATCAGGTATTTCAACTCGCCGGGAGACCCCTTGGCGAAGGACCACTTGACACCGGTCGGGAACCCGCCGCCGCCACGGCCGCGCAATCCCGACTTCTTGACTTCCTCGATCACCTCTTCCGGCTTCATGGTGACAGCCCGCTTGATGCCCTTGAAACCGTGGTTGGCGATATAATCATCGATGCTTTCGGCATCGATATGCCCGCAACGAGAGAAAATCGTGCGGTGCTGTTTCTCCAGGAACTTGGAGTAATAAGCTCCGGCGGTCTTCTTCGGCACCGGCTCGCCGCCGATGATATGTTCCTCAACTATCTGCGGCACCAGTTCCGGGGTGACAAAATCGTATGTCACGCCTTCCTTGCCCGGAACCATGACATCGACCAGCACGTCATTGGCACAGAGCCCGCGGCAACCGGTTTTCTTCACCTCACACCGCTTGCCGACCTTCGCCTCAATGCCGTGTTTCTTGAATTCTTCTTCAAACGCCTCGGCAACCTTGAGCGACCCGGAAGCGAGGCCGCCGGTGCCGGTACAGATGAGAACTTCGATATTCTGAGCGTTTTCAGCCATGGGATACCCCTAAAAAAGCGCGGACCTGTTTCAGTCCATCTTCTGGTATTTCTCGATGACCTCGTTCAGCTTCTGCACCGACATGGAACCGTAGGTCGCATCATTGACCATGATGACCGGTGCCATGCCGCAGGCCCCGATACAGGCGACATATTCGCAGGTGAACTTGACATCCTCGGTGGTCTCGGCATGGGTAATACCGAGCAACTCCTTGACACGATCGCCCAGGCGCCCCGCGCCCTTGACGTGACAGGCCGTGCCCATGCAGACCCTGACGATATACTTGCCACGCGGTTCCAGGTGGAACTGGGCGTAAAAGGTCAGCACGCCGTAAATCTGGCTGGCATAGATGTTGAGACGGTCAGCCGTCAGGTGAACCGTTTCTTCCGGAATATAGCCGTAGTGATCCTGAATCGCCTGCAGCACCGGCATCAGCGCGCCCTGCATGTCCTGGTACTGATCCAGGATCTCGTTGCAGGCCGTCAGGTCGACTTCCTGCTCGGCAGCCTTTTCAGCAGTCTCGCTCATTGATTGAATCCTCGTTGATTCTCGTTAACGGTCGATTTCGCCGAGAACGACGTCAAGAGTACCGATGATGGCGATAACATCCGCGATCATCGCGCCCTCAGCCATCTGTGGCAGGGCCTGCAGATTGACAAAGGAGGCGGGCCGGATCTTCATCCGATAGGGATGCGGGGAACCATCCGAAATCAGGTAATAGCCGACCTCACCCTTGGGGTTCTCCACCCCGACATAGACTTCACCCGGCTCCGGCTTGAAACCTTCAGTGATGATCTTGAAGTGGTGAATCAGGCCTTCGATGGTATTGACGACATCCTTCTTCGGCGGCAGGCAGACCTTAGGACAGTCGGCGAGTATCGGCCCCGGCTTGAGACCGTCGAGAACCTGGCGAACAATTTTGCATGATTCACGGATCTCATCGAGCCGACACTTGTACCGGGTCCAGGTGTCCCCGTCCTTACCGGTGATAACCTGAAAATCATACTTGTCATAATCACAGTAGCTCTGATCACGACGCAGATCCCAGTCGACACCCGAGGCACGCAGCGCCGGACCGGTCAAGCCGATATCGATGGCATCCTTGGCTCCGATCACACCGATGCCCATGACACGTTTCTGCCAGATTTTGTTGCCGGAAAGCAGCCCTTCATAGGTATCGACATGACCCGGCATCTCATCGATGAAGGCCCTTATCTCCCTCTCGATTCCGTCCGGAAGATCCCTGGAGAGACCGCCGACACGGAAATAGTTCGATGTCATCCGGGCACCGGAGATCTTCTCGTAAAAATCCATGATCCGCTCCCGCTCACGGAAGCAGTAGAGAAACACGGTCATGGCGCCGATATCGAGGGCGTGAGTCGCGAGCCAGACGAGATGGCTCTTGATCCGCGTCAACTCGGCCATCATCACCCGTACCGCATTGGCCCGCTCAGGAATCTGCTCATCGATGCCGAGCAGCTTCTCAACCGCCAGGACATAACCGAGGTTGTTGTGCATCGGAGCCAGATAATCAAGCCGGTCAGTAAGGGGCAGCACCTGATGATAGGTACGATGTTCCGCCAGTTTTTCGACCCCGCGATGCAGAAAGCCGATATGCGGAGTTATCTTGCGGACAATTTCGCCATCCAACTCAAGCACCAGCTGCAACACGCCGTGAGTCGACGGATGCTGAGGGCCCATATTGATGGTCATTGTTTCGGTTTTCGCCATGTTTGCCTCGTCTATATTGATCTACGCTTAAGTGAATACCGGAAGACTTGACTCTCAGGAAAGACGGCCCTGGTAGGGCTCACGATCCGGCCCCTGAACCGGGTAATCCTTGCGCAGCGGATGACCGCTCCAATCCTCGGGGAGCAGAATGCGACGCAGGTCGGGATGATCGACGAAAGCGATTCCCATAAGATCCCAACACTCACGCTCAAACCAGTTGGCAGTGGACCAGACACCGGTCACGGTATCAATACGACAGTCGGCCTCCTCGACCTCAGCCTTCAGACGCAGGCGGGTATGGGTACCGATGTTGTAAAGTTGATAGACAACGGTAAATCGGGGCGTCCGACCGAGATAGTCGACACCGCACAGATCGGTCAGGAAATTGTATCCGCAACTGTCACGCAGAAAGGTGCAGACCGCCACAATCTCTTCCTTCGGTACCGTCACCGAGGTTTGCCCCCGGAACTCCTCGACCTTGAGAACCTTGTCCCCGAACTGACCCTTCAGCTGGGCTACTGCAGGATGTTCACTCATGATTTCATTCATCCTCTAAATTCAAAGGTGGCAACACGCAGCAGGCCTTCAGGCCTGGCTGATCCGCTCACCGACACCGATAGCTTCGCCGAAGGAATTGCGCTCCTTCATAATCTTGTCCTGGAGCTTCATGATGCCGTACAACAGTCCCTCAGGACGCGGGGGGCATCCGGGCACATAGACGTCAACCGGCAGAGCGGTATCGATTCCCTGCACCGTGCTGTAGGTATCAAAAATACCCCCGGAACAGGCACAGGCACCCATGGCGATAACATATTTCGGCTCAGGCATCTGCTCATAGACCGTCTTGATAACCGGCAACATCTTCTGAGTCACCGTACCGGCGATAATGATACAGTCGGACTGCCGAGGCGAAGCCCGAAACAGAACTCCGAAACGGTCAAGGTCAAAACGGGCCGCGCCGGCCGCCATCATCTCGATCGCACAACAGGCCAGACCGAAGGTCATCGGCCACAGCGACTTGGCGCGCGACCAGTTGACCAACTTATCCAGCGAGGTGGTGATAACGTTATTGCCGAGAGTCTGCTCTACTCCCATTCCAAAGCTCCTTTTTTCCAGACATAGACGTAGCCGACCAGCAGGATGAAAATAAAAACACCCATCTCAGCAAATCCAAACATCCCGAGTCTCTTGAAAACCACCGCCCAGGGATAGAGGAAAACCGCCTCGATATCAAAAACGATAAAAAGCATCGCAATGATGTAGAACTTGATCGAGAGGCGCTCCCGAGCGCTACCCACCAGAGGCATGCCGCACTCGTACGGCGCAAGCTTGACAGCGCTCGGCTTCCTGTGGCCGATCAGATGCGACATAACGATCGTCCCGACAGCAAAAGCCAGAGCAATGACAATAAGAACAATAATCGGTAAATAACTGTCCAACATAGAAGAAGCTCCTCCCAACAGCACGCGGCTAGCTGAAATTTAGGCAAGAAGGCGCAAAGATGCCGTTTACGGCTTTTAAGCGTGTGCAAGGTAGGACAAAACCTGCCCATTGTCAAGCAAAAAATACAGTATACTGTATGCAGAGTTTTTTATAAAAAGTATTTGTTTTTCAATGTGTTACATGTCTCTCAATGCGTCTGCGAGATCGGGTTGAAAGCAGACCTGAAAAAGGATGAACTTTCTTTTATTTCCGGGCCGGGAAGGGCCAAGAATTGCTCTCGAAAACAGTTTTCAATGTCCGCCATCTCCATCCAATACCTGTTCTTTCAGGCAGAAGCCCGAAACCCTTATCATTTTTCACCCTCTAACCGATAAGATGAGAAACCTCTCCCAGGGATCTGCAGATGCTGTACCAGCCACAGACCGCTGTTGCCAACGGACCTGAACCATTCCCACGTCCTGCCTCAACCTCCTTCGCCGCGATGCTGAATGCTGCCAGTCTGGCATTCCTGCAGCATGGCGATCTTCCCAATATGGCCGTCAGCCTGCTTAATGCCGCGACAGACCTGCTTGAAACTGATGGCGGACTGATCTACGACCTGACAGACAACAAGGAACCAAGGTTGCTCGCCGCCTGTGGGAACGTCTGGCATTGCGACCTGGCTCCCTCGCCGCTCGTGCCGGACAGTTGGACCGAAGGTTTCCCGCAGCAATGCTGGCGACTGCCGGTCGACCGTGGTGAATCCCTGTTACTCAGCCCGGACCGGGGGGACTTCCAACAGCTGCGGCGGGCCTTTCCGACTTCTATCCAGTCGATGCTGGCCCTGCCCCTGCAAACCGATGGCAGTGCTATCGGCGCCTTGTTTCTCTTTAATCGCCGACAGGGGTTCAATGCTGAGATATGCGGGGAGATAGAGGCCATAGGACACACCATCGCTCTCGGCATCGCCGCCGCCCGCGACCGCCTGGCCCGGCAACAGGCCGAAAACGAATTGCGCCAGGCGCAGAAGATGGAAGCTCTCGGGCAGCTTGCCGCCGGGGTCGCTCACGACTTCAACAATATGCTGACAGTCATCAATGGCTACACCTCGCTGGTCAGAAAAAATCTTCCCGAAAAAACCTCCGCCCATCAGGATCTCGGCATCGTTCTGGATGCCGGCCAGAAGGCGGCAGAACTGTCACGACAATTACTCGCTTTCAGCCGTCGACAGATGCTGCAGCCGCAGGTTCTCGATCTCAATTCGCGTATTGACAACCTGCAGAAAATGTTGCGACGCCTGATCAGAGAAGATATCACCTTCGAGGTCGAACTCGCGGACTCCCTGCCCTACATCAAGGCTGACCCCGGCCAGCTTGAACAGATACTGATGAACCTGGTGATCAATGCCCGTGACGCCATGCCCACCGGTGGCCGCATTATCATCCGCAGCGGCTGCCGGGAATTCGACCGACCGTTCACCCTCCTTCATCCCGGCTCGAAAAAAGGACATTATGTCTGGTTCAGCATCCGGGACACCGGCAACGGTATCAGTCCCGAAGACCAGAAGAAAATTTTTCAGCCTTTTTTCACGACCAAGGAAAAGGGCAAGGGAACCGGACTCGGACTGGCCACGGTCTATGGCATTGTCAAGCAGAGCGGCGGCTATATCACTGTGGAGAGCGCCCCGAACCAGGGCAGCTGCTTCACCATCTATCTGCCCCGAACTGACGACGGCCCCGAGGTTGACCTGCCGGCAACGGCCACCCCCAACCTCTGCCGCATGGGTAAATTACTGCTGGTGGAGGATGACCCGGAAGTTCTCAAGTTCGCCACCAAGGCTTTGCTGGAAAACGGGTTCCAGGTCATCCCGGCAGGAGACGTCGAACTTGCCCAGGAACTGTTTGACCATCATCACAGCGAAATCTCTCTGCTGGTGACTGACATGGTCATGCCAACACTGAGCGGACCGCTGCTGGCGCGCAACCTGAGACGCTTGCAACCCGACCTGCAGGTCCTGTTCCTGTCCGGTTATGGACAGGTCACTTTCAGCTCTGATTTTCTCAGCGGACAAACAGGAGCCTTTCTCGCCAAACCCTTTACCGAACTGGGACTGGTCGGTAAGGTCCAGGAGGTTCTGAGTGAAGGGAGCTTACGCCTGAGCCAATGAGCCCACGGGTCGAGGTTGTACAGACAGCGGGATCGATGTTTTAATGAACAAACTGGAGGAAACCCCATGCCGCTGCAGATCGATTTCTACAAAATGATGGTCGACCATCTGGCCGAGGGGGTCTACTTCGTCGACCAGCAACGCCGGATCCTCTACTGGAATCCGGCCGCCGAACGACTGACCGGCTTCAAGGCCGATCAAATTCTCGGTTACTGTTGCAACTCCGGCGGTGGGGGGGGGAAGAGTTTCTGATCCTGCTGCCGGCAACACCATGTCGCGAAGCGTGCGTCACCGCGGAAAAACTCAGCCGACGCATTGCTGCGACTCCGTGCCCGGAAACCGGCGCCCCCCTGACCGCCAGTTCCGGTGTCGCGGCGATTACCCTCAAGGACAGCGGTGAAAACCTTGTTGAAAGGGCCGACCGCGGACTCTACAGATCAAAAAAAGACGGCCGCAACCGGGTTACCTTTCTCGATCCGATCAGCGACGAGTCGGTCAATCCTGCTCTCGAATCTCCCCCGGACAACCTGTCCCAAACGGCAGCGGACCTGGAGAAATAAACACTCCGGTAGCGGAATCAGCGGCCGGACTCAACAGCAATGGCCGCCTTTATTTTCACCGGACGCCCCCGTGCGGGCCTCAAGCCGATTGATCCCGGCCAGCAGAAAACCGAGGGTAATAAACGCGCCGGGCGGAAGGATCATCAGGATCACCGGCTTGTAGGCGGGAAACAGTGACAACAGCGGCATACCGAAAACCGCGCCGGAGCCGAACAGTTCCCGCACCGCACCGATCACCGTCAGACTCAGGGCAAAGCCGAGCCCCATCCCCAAGCCGTCGATCAGAGAGGCAAAGATACCGTTTTTCGAGGCAAAGGCCTCGGCGCGGCCGAGGATCAGGCAGTTGACGACAATCAATGGAATGAAAATGCCGAGGGCCTTGAACAGGTCATAGGCATAAGCTTCCATCAGCATCTGCACCACGGTGACGAAGGAGGCGATAACGACGATGAAGGCCGGGATGCGCACCCCGCCCGGAATCAATTTGCGCAACAGGGCGATGGTGATATTGGCACAGACCAGCACGAAGGTGGTCGCCAGACCCATCCCCAACCCATTTTCAGCCGAGGTGGTCACCGCCAGGGTCGGGCACATGCCGAGGACCAGTTTGAAAACCGGATTTTCCTGCCACAACCCCTTGAGGAATTCCTTGCCGAGATTCATTGTTTCACCTCCCGGTCGGCCACGACCTGCGACTCATGATCACGCAGGAATTCCAGCCCCTGCCTGACCGCTTTGACCACCGCACGCGGCGAGATGGTCGCCCCGGTGATCTGGTCGAACTGGCCGCCATCCTTCTTCACCCGCCAATCGGCATTGTCCAGTCCCTTGCCCTTGAACTGATCGCGGAACTGCGGTTCGATGATCTTCGCTCCCAGGCCCGGAGTCTCCGCATGGCTGAGAATGGCGATGCCGCTCACCAGCCTCTCCGGTGTCACCCCGACCATGATCTCGATATTGCCGCTGTAGCCCTCGGGGGCGATGACCTTGAAGGCGATACCCGTCAACCTGCCCCCCTTGCGGCCGCGGTAGAAGGTACGCTCGACCGGCCTGCCCTTCTTGTCGGTACCGACCGGCAGAACCACCGTATCGGCATCGGGAGCATTATCCAGATCAGGGAGGACCGCCTTCAGAGCCCGAACCGTTTCGAGGCGGCGCTGCTCGGCAATCGGCGCCCGGGTAACCGACTCGACCACAGAGAGGATCAAGCCGGCCAGAGCGGTAATCAGGGTCAGAACAATGGCAAGACGCAGGGTCGTATTCATTCGTCAGGCCTTCTCAAGGACAAAGCCGAACTTCTTCGGCTGAGTATAGCGATCGATCAGCGGCGTGGCCGCGTTCATCAGCAAAATGGCAAAGGAAACCCCCTCGGGGTAACCGCCGAAAAGCCGGATCAGCACCGTCAGCAGACCACAACCAACGCCGAAAACCAGCATCCCGCGCGGGGTCACCGGGGTGGTGACCATGTCGGTCGCCATGAAAAAAGCACCGAGCAGCAGACCGCCGGTCAGCAGATGAAAGAGGGGGTCGGGATAGCGGGTCCCGTCTACCAGCCAGAAAATGCCGGAAAAGACAACCACCGTGGCCAGGTAACTGACCGGAGTATGCCAGGTGATGACCTTCTTCCAGATCAGGTAGAGACCGCCGAGCAGCAACGCCAGGGCGGAAACCTCGCCGAGACTGCCGCCCATCCGACCGAGAAAGAAATCACCGAAGCCTGCCGCCAGATCTGCCGGCAGGGCGCCGTGCAGCATCACCGCCTCCTTGGCCTGCCCCAGCGGCGTGGCGCTGGTCACGGAGTCGAAACTGAGCGAAAGCGGCGCCGGCGCGGTCCAGCGGGTCATCTGCACCGGGAAGGAGATCAGCAGCACCACCCGTGCCACCAGGGCGGGGTTGAAGGGATTGCACCCCAACCCCCCATAGATCTGCTTGGCGATGACGATCGCCACGAAGGCGCCGATCAGGCTCATCCACCAGGGGCTTGAAGCCGGCAGGTTGAGCGCCAGCAGAATGCCGGTTAAAGCAGCGCTGCCGTCGCCGAGAGTCCGGGGGCGGCCCATCAGTTTCTGACAAACGGCCTCGAAGCCGATACTGGCCAGAGTGCAAATCAGCAGAGTCACCAGGGCCGGCAGACCGAACATGTAGACCGAGACCGCGGCAGCGGGCAACAGGGCATAGATGACCTGACGCATGAGGCGGTCGGTGCTCTCACCGGAACTGAAGTGCGGGGAGCTTGACAGATAGAGCTGGTTGGCCACGGTTACACCTTCCTTCGCTTGGCCAGGATGGCGTTTTTGGCATAACGGATCGACTGCACCAGCGGCAGCGCCGCCGGGCAGGAATAGGTACAGCATCCGCACTCGATGCAGTCGAGGGCATTGTAAGCTTCCGCCTCTTCGAAGAGGTCGAGGCGGGCATAGGCGGCAATGGTGGTCGGCAGGATATGCGCCGGACAGGCTCGGACGCAGCGGCCACAACGGATACAGGGCCCTTCGGGACGCGTCGAAACCTGGTCGGCGGTGAACAGCAGCAGGCCGGATGTGCCGCGAATTGCCGGAACCTCCAGGGAGAGCTGGGTCATACCCATCATCGGTCCCCCCATGATGATCTTGGCCGGCTCGACCCTGGTGCCGCCGCAGACCTCCACCAGTTTCCGCAGCGGGGTACCGATCCGCACCCGCAGATTTTTCGCCTCAACCAGGGCCGGGCCGGAAATGGTGGCGATGCGTTCAATCAGGGGGATGCCACGCAGCACCGCGTCGGCAATCGCGGCGCAGGTGCCGACATTCTGTACCACCACACCGACATCCATCGGCAATCCGCCGGAAGGAACTTCACGACCGACACAGGCCAGGATCAGCTGTTTCTCCGCTCCTTGCGGATATTTCACTTCCAACGGGATCACTTCGACAGGCAGGTCGGCGCAGGCCCGGGACAGCCGTTCGATGGCATCCGGCTTGTTGGCCTCGATACCGATAAAGGTCTGCCTGACACCGAGAATCTTCTGCAGCACTGCGATCCCGGAGAGAATACGGTCGCTCTCTTCGAGCATCAGTCGATGGTCGGCGGTCAGAAACGGTTCGCACTCGACGCCGTTGAGAATCAGGGTGTCGATCGGCTTTTCATCCGGAGGAGATAGCTTGACATGGGCCGGGAAGGTCGCGCCACCCATGCCGACAATGCCGCAGGAAAGAATCCGCTGACGCAACTCGTCAATCCCCGCGATGGCAATATCGAGGGGTGCCAGCAGGTCTCCCCAGGCGTCCTCGCCGTCAGCCCTGATCACCACGGCCGGCAGGTCCCTGCCCATCGGGTGAGGACGATCCTCGACGGCGATCACTTCTCCGGAGGTCGGAGCATGAACCGGAACCGAGACAAAACCTTTCGCCTCACCGATGACCTGCCCCCTTTTGACCAGATCGCCGACCGCGACACAGGGAACGGCCGGGGCGCCGATATGCTGGCCGAGAGGGACGACCAGTTCCTCGGGCAGCGGACAATCCTCGATCGGCTTGTGTGCCGACCACTGCTTGTTGTCTGGCGGATGCAGCCCGCCGGGAAATGTCTTCAGTTGCATGTGTCTACCTGGGATCATCCTGAATCATGGACTCAGGCCGCATGTTCCGGTTCGGGCCTGGATTCCGCTGCCTTGAAACTGCTCCCCTCCGGATAGCCGAGCGCAAAATCACGGATGCACTTGGTGGGGCACTTCTCAATGCCCGGGGCCGCATCCTGCTCCTGTTCATAGACCACCCGGGCGAGAAAATCCTCGATGAGATAGGCTCCCGGTGCCGTCTTCTTGCAGATCTGGCAGCCGATGCAGCCGACCTCGCAATACTTGCGCACCACGGCACCCTTGTCATGGCTGTTGCAGAGGACATGAACCGTCGCAGGACGGGGGGTCATGGCGATGACGTTGCGCGGGCAGGCGGCAACACACTTCTTACAGCCGGTACACTTGTCGCGGCTGATCACGGCGATGCCGTCAGCGGTCATTTCAATCGCACCGAAGGGGCAGACCCGCTCACAGCTGCCGAGGCCGAGGCATCCGCCCGGACAGGTCTTCGGGCCGTCTGCAATACGCTGGGCGGCATTGCAATCCTGCAGACCGAGATAATGAAACTTGTTTTTGGCCTTGCGGTTGTCCCCCTGGCAGCGCACCACCGCCACCTGCGGCACCATCGCCTCGGCGGCAACCCCCATGATCGCAGCAATCGCTTCAATGGTCGCCTGACCACCGGGACTGCAGAGATTGGCGGGAACCCCCTCTTCAACAACGGCCTTGGCATAAGCACTACAGCCGGGCAGACCACAGGCCCCGCAATTGGCTCCGGAGAGAACCTCGAGAATCGCCGCTTCGCGCGGGTCAACCTCGACGGCAAACTTTTTCGCCGCCACCCCCAGGGCGACTGCTGCCGCCAGGCCGATGCCACCCAGACTAATAACTGCTGCAATCATGTTGTCTCGTCCCTTATCCCTTGACCAGACCGGCAAAACCCATGAACGCCAGTGAGAGCAGTCCCGCCGTTACCAAAGCGATTGCCGTACCACGAAAACTTTTCGGCACCGGGCAAAGGTCGATCCTCTCACGCAAACCGGCAAAGAGAACCATGGCGAGGGTAAAACCGAGGGCCGCACCGATCGCAAAGACAACACTTTCCAGAAAACTGTAACCCTTCTGGATATTGAGTACTGCCAAACCGAGAACGGCGCAATTTGTTGTAATCAGGGGCAAAAAAATGCCGAGAGACTGGTAGAGAACCGGGCTGACCTTCTGAATGACCATCTCCACCAGCTGCACCAGGGAGGCAATCACGAGTATAAAGGCGATGGTCTGCAGATACTCGATATTGAAGGGAATCAGAATGAAGTACTGAATCAGCCAGGTCACCACGGCCGCAACGGTCATGACGAAGGTCACCGCCATGCCCATGCCAAGCGCCGTCTCAACCTTCTTCGACACCCCGAGGAAGGGACAAATACCGAGAAACCGCGCCAGAACAAAGTTGTTGACGAAGATCGCGCTGATCAGAATGAGGATCAGTTCAACCATAACTATGCACACTCCTGAAAAATGGCCAGACCAGACCTTATAAAACAGCGGACCGGCAGCTGTCAAATGAATACTTATTCCATCCGACCAAACCAAGAAATGTAAATTGTCGTTACGTTCCAGGGTCTTGCATAAATACACCAGGGGGTGTTCCCCTCCTGGAAACACCCCCGCTGACAATGATATTTTCGGTCTTGCACCGAGCCCGCACCTGAAACAATGAGTTTATACCGGGCACCGGGCGCAAGCGCCTGGCGCGAATGCTCTTTTCAATAACCTGAGACGCTCCGAACAGCCCACGGCAAAGGGTTCACTGTCGCAGGGTTCAGATCTTCCCGCAGGCTTTCAACAAATCCTGCAGGGCCGCCGGATTGTTCGACCTGATCGAGCCTGAGAGAAAATCCTTCACCCCCGGCACATAACTTTCATGCCAGATCCTGGCCAGAAATGCGTAACTGGTCTTGCAGACGCAATCCGCCGTCTCCGTCGCCTTGCCATCCACAACCCGGCAACCGTCGGCCGACAGAAAAACCGTTTTTCTGGCCTCGTCGACGGAAAAATAGTAGCTGGTCTCCTTTGCCACCTTCGTCGCGTCGCACTGCTGTTCCATGTCATGGAATAACTGGTCAATCATAAATCTACCCCTTAAATTCCAAAATCGGCCAAGAGCTAAAGGTAAAGGCACAAGCGGCCAAGGGACTCCCTTTCGCCTTTGGCCCTTAG
>NZ_PPFX01000011.1 GCF_002898515.1 Geothermobacter hydrogeniphilus
TCGGCGACTTCGGCGGCGGCAGCTGCGATCTCTGCCACGCTCCCGGCGGCAGCGGTCCGACCGTGGTCTATCCGACCGGCAACTCCGGTTTTAGCGGTGAATCCTACGGCTCACATCTCAAGGCCTCGACTGGTGACACCCTGAGCGGTACCACCGACTGGTCGCTGCAGTGCCAGAAGTGCCACGGTTTCCACAGCGGTGATGTGCAGGTGCCGAACAACACCACCGTCGGCATCAACTACACCACCCATGGCGGCATCTGGCTGGGCGGCACGGCCACCGGCGGCAAGACCACCGAGGCGGAGATCTGCTGGAGTTGCCACGACGCCAACGGCGTCAGCGAGTGGGGGACCAACACCAACGCCAACACCGGCAACAGCACCTACAACTACGGGTCCTTAAGCACCAGCAACTGGACCACGGCGACCTGGACCAGCGCCAACTTCAGCTACAAGACCGGCGCCATCGAGTCGACCCACTCGGTCAACAGTGCCGGGACCAGCGCAGTGACCGGGACGGCCTACAACTACACCGAGAGCCCGGACGCGGTGGCGAATATCCGCTGCAGCTACTGCCACGACGTGCATAACCGCAACCAGGCGACCAACGACACCGTCACCGGCAAGCCCTACCTGCGCGGCACCTGGATGGGTAATCCTTACAACGAGGACGGCGCCCCACAGTCCGGAACCAATTATCCGAACAACAACAACTGGGGGCGGGTGCCGCGTGCCTCGACCACCACGACCATCATGGGCGGTTACTGGATCGACCAGAACAGCGGCAACCCGACCGCCGGCTGGACGCTTTCCTCTTCGGCCGGCCTGTGTACCCTCTGTCACGGCACCAATGTTGACAGTATGGATAAGAAGACCGGTGAAGGGCTCTGGGTCGGCACCAACGGCCACAGCAACGCTGTTATCGGCGGCAGCGGCTCCGCCAAAGCCAATATCTACGATGCCCGTGGCGGTACGGGCGGCAGGACCAATAACCCTTATCAGCATTTCAACGGTTTCTCCGACCCGGCCGACAACGGAAAATATGGTTTCCGGACCCCGAACAGTAAAGGTTGGCGATACAGTCCATTGTTGACTGACGGCGCCAATACCCGGCCGCGCAAATACAACAGTGATGAGTGGGGGGTTGATGAGAGTGGAGGGACGACCCAGACGCAGTATCACAAGTTCAGTTGTTCCAAGTGTCACAACCCGCACGCCAGCCGTCTACCGAAGCTGATGCAGACCAACTGCCTGGATACCAAGCATAACACCTGGGATAATGGTTTCCAGGTCAACGGCAGCGGCGGCAGCAACAACAACGGCCGATCCATTTCCAACTGGACCAGTGCCCAGAACTGCCATCGTCTCGGCGGCAACGATCCCAGTGACACTCGTGATTCGGCCGGGGTCGGCAACGGTTGGAACAAGGTCACTCCCTGGTAGTGGAGGAGAGATTCCTATGTATGAAGGTCTATAGTCATCCGAGGGTAGTGGGGAACGGTAACGTTCATCTCTGCTGAGCGGTAATCGAGTGAAAAGGCCGGGGCGTTTGTCCCGGCCTTTTCATTTTTTCAGCCCGGCGAGATTGTGTTATCGTAACGCGCAGATGCGTTCTTGGAGGGCTGGCTTGTTCAGGGCTTGGATGAAAAATATTGCAGCGCTGCTGGTGGGGATTGTCCTCCTGGTATTGCTGGAGTCACTGCTTGCTCTGCTGGGAGTGCCATCCCTCAGCCAGGAGGATCCGTTTGTAGGTTTTGCCGGTAAAAGCCCCCTGTTCGTGCGTGATGATAATGTCGAAAACCTCTTTCATCTCAACCCTGACAAGGCGGCTTATTTCAACCAGCAGCAGTTTGAAATGCCCAAAAAGAAAGGAGCTTTTCGAATACTGGTTATGGGAGGATCGACAACCTATGGTCGTCCCTATCTCGGAAAGACCGCGTTTGGTGCCTGGTTGGAAAAATTGCTTGAGCGTTACGTGCCGGGGCTTGACGTCGAAGTTATCAATGCCGGGGGTATCTCCTATGCCAGTTATCGGTTAAAGCGCCTGCTTCCGGAATTGCTGAATTACGATCCCGATCTGGTCGTCATTTACGCCGGTCATAACGAATTTCTTGAAAAGCGAACCTTTGATCCCCTGATCCGGGAGCCGGAGGGGAGAAGGCGCCTGCGCGGTATTCTTCACCACTCACGACTTTATTCAGAACTTTACCGAACCATTACGAAACTGCGCCATCACAAGGGGGGGGCTGGACGAACAGTTCTCGGAGAAGATGTGGAGGCGGTTCTTGAACAGGTCGGCGGTCCGGAACTTTACCACCGGGATTCCCGGTTCAGGGAAGGGGTCATTCGTCAGTACCGCTTTACTCTCGGAGACATGGCCCGGATGATCAGTCGGCGGAAGGTGCCGCTTATTCTCTGCACGCTGCCGGTTAATCTCTCCGGGGTTTCACCCTTCAAATCCGAACATCGCGCCGGTCTGAGAAAAGAGGAATGGCAACAGTGGCAGGCTGCTTTTGAGGACGGAGAGCAAAAGTCCCTTGCGGGAGATTTGACCGGTGCTTTGAACAGCTACCGGCAAGCTGAGCGTATTGATGACCAGTTTGCCGAGTTGTCATACCGTATCGGCAAGATCTATCTACGCCGGAAGCGGTTTCAGAAGGCGTATGAGGAGTTCGACCGGGCGCGTCAGAATGATATTGTGCCCTTGCGTGCCCTGGATGAATTCAATGTCATTATTCGACAGATAGCCGGGGACCGAAAGATTCCTCTGGCTGATATCGAGACGTTTTTCCGCAGGATTTCCCCTGGCGGAATCCCGGGGAACAATCTCTTTGCGGATCATGTGCATCCAACCCTTGAGGGCCAGCAGATTTTGGCCTGGGTTGTTCTTAATGCTGCGACAGATGCCGGTCTGGTACCGCTTTCCGCTGAACAATGGCAGGGGAGCATGGTTGACGCGAGAGCTTATCTTTCTTCTGAACTGGCAAAGATTCCAGAACGCTATCGGGCTCGTGGGCTTTGGGGGGTGGGGCGGCTTTATTACTGGGCCGGGAAATATCCAGAAGCGGAAAGGGCGTTGAAACTGGCATGGAAAACGGTACGGGATGAAGCGGAAATTCCCAAGCAGCTCGGCAGCCTTGCTCTCTGGCGGGGAGCGGGTTTCGAGGCCATGCAATATTTTGTTCAGGCGGAACAACTCGATCCCGGCGACCCCTGGATCAGGTTCGGCAGGGTTCAGGCGTTGCTGATGCAGGAGAGTGGGCGGAAAGCCCTGGATCTTCTGGATGAAACAACTTGGCCGGACGGCATGAAAATGCGTCTGGATGTTGCCCGCTGCAGGGCCCTTTTTCAAGCCGGACAGGATCGGGCGGCAAAAGCGTTGCTGAACAAGCTCCAACAGGTCGAGACGGACGTTCCGGCTTTGGAGAAGGAACTTGCCGATCTCTATGTGCTGGCCGGTCGGAAACAGGAGGCAAGGATGCATTATCTCAAGGCTTTACGCCTTGAACATCATCCGGCGCCGGATGCAGAACTTGAGCAGTGGTGGAACGATGTTGGTGCTCATCAGTTGAAAAAGAATGGCAACCCATGAATATCCTGGGACTTTCAGCCTATTACCACGACAGCGCCGCCTGCCTGGTCAGGGATGGAAAGATCGTTGCTGCCGCCCAGGAAGAGCGGTTCAGCCGAAAAAAGCACGATGCGGGTTTTCCGCTGCAGTCGTTGACCTGGTGTCTGGAACAGGCATGTCTTTCCAGTGACGATCTGGATGCGGTTGTCTTTTACGAAAAGCCGTTTTTGCGGTTTGAAAGGTTGCTTGAAACCTACCTGGCGTTTGCTCCGCGTGGCCTGAAGCAGTTCCTGACCGCTCTGCCGGTCTGGATGAAGGAAAAAATCTGGATCAAGGAAGCTATCCGTAAGCATCTCGATTACCAGGGGCCGATCTATTTCCCCGAGCATCACCAGTCACATGCCGCCTCGGCATTTTTCCCATCCCCCTTTGAAGAATCAGCTGTTTTGACCCTGGACGGAGTGGGTGAGTGGAGCACCGTCAGTTTCGGTCGCGGTTGCGGGAACCGGCTTGACCTGCTGGGAGAGATTCGTTTTCCCCATTCCCTGGGGCTGCTCTATTCCGCTTTTACCTATTATCTGGGATTCAAGGTCAACTCGGGAGAATACAAAGTCATGGGGTTGGCTCCTTATGGCGAACCGCGCTACGTTCAACGAATTCGTGATGAAATCATTGACCTGAAAGAGGATGGTTCTTTCCGGCTTAATATGGATTATTTCAACTTTGCCACCGGATTGACCATGACCAACGAGCGTTTTCACAAGCTGTTTGAAGGCCCGCCGCGCAAACCTGAATCAGAATTGACCATGCGGGACATGGACCTGGCCCGTTCCATCCAGGTGGTGACCGAGGAGGCGGTCTTGCGGATGGGACACCATGTTCATCAAGAAACCGGTTCGCCTCATTTGTGCATGGCCGGTGGAGTTGCCTTGAATTGTGTCGCCAATGGCCGATTGTTGCGTGAGGGTCCGTTTGAAAAGATATGGGTTCAACCTGCATCAGGTGATGCCGGAGCGGCGGTCGGGGCGGCACTGTTCGGTTGGTATGTGGCCCATGACAAAGAACGGAAAGTGCAGGGAGGTCTGGACTCCATGGCCGGCAGTTATCTCGGGCCGGATTATTCGGAGGAGGCCATTGGTACGATTCTCGACAAGTATCAGGCACCGCGTCAGCGCCTTGAGGAAGCGTCGCTGTTGAAGCGGACTGCCGAACTGCTTGCCTCAGGACAGGTGGTCGGCTGGTTTCAGGGACGGATGGAGTTCGGCCCTCGCGCGCTTGGGAATCGATCGATTCTGGCCGATGCCAGATCTCCGGAAATGCAGACCCGGGTCAATCTCAAGATTAAGTTCCGGGAAGGGTTCCGGCCCTTTGCGCCGGCCATTCGTGAAGAACGGGTGAGGGACTATTTCGACCACGACGCCGAAAGTCCTTATATGCTGTTGACTGCACAAGTCAAAGCGGAGAAACTGCGTCGATTGACCGAAGAAGAATCGCAGTTGTCGGGACTCGCCCGGCTCAGAGTGGCGAGATCCGAGATTCCGGCGGTGACCCATGTGGACAATTCCGCCCGCCTGCAGACGGTTTCGGCCGTCATGAACCCCCTGTTTCATAATCTGTTGCTGGAATTTGAACGTTTGACCGGCTGCCCGGTCTTGATCAATACCTCCTTTAATGTTCGGGGCGAACCGATCGTCTGTACCCCCGAGGACGCTTATCGCTGTTTCATGGGGACCGGCATGGACTATCTGGTTGTCGGCCCGTTTCTGCTGGATAAGAGGCTGCAGCCGGAATGGCAAGGTCCCAGTGGCGCGAAGGAACTCGATTGACGGGAGCCGGGATGGAGAAGAAGAGCATGGCAGACAGTCAACTGCGCTGGTTCGGTCTCGGTCTTGGGGGCCTGTTGCTCTTTGCGGCCGGGGTCGGTCCGGGATATTTCACCTGGCTCGGAAACGTCCTCTGCCTGGCCGCGGCAGCGGGTTTACTGTGTGCCTGGCTGGCCCCTTCACGGCTCATGTTGATCTACGGACCGTGGATGAAGCTGGCTGCTGTCGTTGGTGGAGTCATGACCAGGCTGGTGCTGGTCGTGGTTTTCGTGCTGGTTGTTTTCCCCACCGGCCTGATCGCCCGTTTGTCCGGAAAATGTTTTCTTGAAAAAGGCCCGGATCCGGATGCTGTCAGTTATTGGCAACTTAGGGATACAAACGCTCCGGTTGGAAAAAATTGGGAAAGGCAATTCTGATTCTGGCGGGTTGCCGGAGCTCTCCAGTATGGTGCGATGAAGCAACGATGGTATGGAAAATTGCTGCTGGTTCTTTTCGGGGTGATGCTGCTGGCGGCGGGGGAGGGGGTGTTGCGCCTGGTCTGGACTCCCTCGGGAACCGGGACGGATGACCTTGCCTGGACCCGTATTGATCCCTTTATTGTTGCCGGTGATGTCGTTGAAACTCGTCGGGAGTTTCTGGGGGCTCTGCGTCTGCAGCGGTTCCCGCGGCATAAGGAAACGGGAACCTTTCGGATCTTCTGTATCGGTGGTTCAACGACCTTCGGCTACCCGTATCCTGCTGAAGCCGCCTGGCCGTCGAGGCTTGCCGAAGGGTTGAAGGAACTTTATCCCCGTCGAAAATTCGAAGTGATTAACCTTGGCGGCACCGCCTACGGGAGTTCACGGGCTCTGGGTATCCTGCGGTCTTTGCCGGATTATGCTCCCGATCTGGTCATTGTCTGTGTCGGGGATGCGGAATTTGTCGAGGATTCCTACCGAACCTCGATCAAAAACAGCCGTCGGGGATGGAAACTGCTGCGCAGCCTGCGATTGGCGCAATTGATGAGGCATCTGTTGCCCAAGTCCAAGTCGTCAAGCAGAGAGACCATCGATGTTGTCGACAATCTTGGAGGGGTGGTTTTCTCCCCGGTTATCGACGGCACGGTTTACAGCCCCGATGCGGCAACCCGACGGGAAGTTGTTGCCCGTTTCAACAAGAATCTTGTGCAGATGATTATCTTCGCCCGGCAGGCAGGAATTCGACTCATGTTCTGTACCCTGCCGGCCAACCTCGCTGACTGGCCGCCGGCTGAAAATGGAAAACAGCCGAATGCCCTGCTTGCGGATGCCCGGATGGCCATGCGGGATGGTCGGCCGGACGAGGCATTGAATATCCTCTCTCGTCTGGAACCGGAGATGCGGGATGATGCCCGGTTCTGTTTCGATTTCGGTCAGGTGCTTCGGCGTTTCGGCCGTCTTGACCAGGCCCGGTTCTATCTGCGCCGGGCGGCGGATCTTGATCCTGTCCCGGTGCGGGCGACATCACGAACGAACAATGAAATCAGGGATCTGGCGAAAGCCAACGGCTTGCCGTTGGCGGACCTCGAAGGAGAGCTGAACCGCAGATCTTCCCTGGGCCTGGCCGGCAACCGGATGATTCTCGATTATGCCCATCCGACCCAGCGGGGACATGCGGCGATTGCCTGGACGGTCTGGAAGACGCTTGCGGCATCTTTTCCGGAATGGCCGGAAGCGGATCAGCGGCGGATCTTAAGGTGGCGAAAGGTGCTTGATGGTCTGGATGAAGGAGCCGTAGAGATGGATGCCCACCTGGCGTTTACCTGGGGAAAGATCTATCTGCGGCAGGGGGCTTTGAGCCGTGCCTCTGAGATGTTGCAACTCGCGCTGAAAAAAGGTTATCCGGGGCCTTATGCGGCGGCCGAACTTGCCAAAGTGCGCTATCGTCAGGGTCGTGAGGCCGAGGCCCTGAAACTCCTGCAACGGGTGTTCGGGAAATATCCGGATTACCATGAAGCAGATCCGTTTATGGCCCTGCTGCTGGAGCATGCGGGCAAGAATGAACAGGCTGTCCAATGGTATCGTCGTGCGCTTGACAATGGACCGCCGCGAAAAGATATCTATGCATCTCTGGTAGATCTTCTGTTGCGGTTGAAGAAGTTTGACGAAGTCCTGCGAGTGGCAGACGAAGCGCTTCGGAATTTTCCTGCCGATTGTGATCTGGCATCCCTGCGGGGGCGTGCCCTGGAAGGTGCGGGGCAATTGCAGAAGGCCGCCGATCTCTATCAGGGGCTCTTGAGTGAGGCCCCGGGCTGCCAACCCGCCCGGGAAAACCTGGGGCTGGTCCAGATGCGACAAGGACAATGGAAACAGGCTGAAAAGACGTTTGTCGCAGCCCTGGCCGGTCGCAATCCCTGGCCGACCCATTATCTGAACCTGGGTGTGGTCTATTACCGCGGGCTCGGAAAGCGGGCAGAGGCAGTTCGGCAGTTCGGCCGTTATCTTTGTCGGGAGCCGCGCGGAGCGCACAATGTACCCGCCGAGTTGCGGAATGAGGCGGTCGCGGAGGAAAAGGATTGCAGTCATGTCCGTTGACCGTCAGCCCTTGCGCGTCATTATTCCGGCAATTTTGTTCGGTATCCTGGTTTTCTGGGGGGCAGGGGAGGTTGGCATCCGTCTGCTGACGATCTGGCGGCCGCAATATGATGTTGAAATGTGGAAATATGCCGAGCGGGTCAAGGTCGTCAGTAATCATCCGGGGATGAGATTCGAGCATCGTCCCGGAGTCTGCGAAATCCTCATGGGGGTCGAGGTCTGTACCAACAGTGATGGGCTGAGAGACCGGGAGCATTCTTTTGAACCGGATTCAGCTCACTTGCGGATAGCGATCCTGGGAGATTCCATCACCTTCGGCTGGGGAGTTCCGCAGCGGGATGCCTATCCTGCGCTGCTGGAGAAAACTCTTGCCGGGGTTAAGCCCGGACTTCAGATTGAAACACTGAATTTCGGGGTCGGCAATTACAACTCGGTCGATGAACTGGCCATGTTGAAGAATCATGCCCTGAACTACCGTCCGGATATGGTGCTGGTGGGTATTTTCCTCAATGACGCCGAACCTTCCAGGGCTCTGGAATTCCACCCGCTGTTAAAGCAGTCGGCTTTTGCCGTCTGGTTGTGGGGACGGCTTGATGCCCTGCAGCGCAGGCTGGGTTTCCGGAAGGATTTTGATCACTATTATGAAGATCTCTTCCAGGCGGATTCGTCCGGTTTCAAAGAGATGCAGTCGGCATTGCGGGAGATGGTCAGCCTTTGCCGCCGCAGGGGTATTCCAATTGTTTTTGTCATGCTTCCGGAACTTCATGATCTGGCCAGAGATGAATTTGCGGACATCCGTCTGCGGTTGCGGCGGCTGATTGATGCTGCGGGTGTTGAATTCATAGATCTGCGCCCGGCTTTGCCGCAATCGGGGGGACGGGAGTTCTGGGTCAGCGCGGAGGATTCTCATCCGAATATCCTTGCACATCGCCTCTATGCAGATGAACTTGCGCGCCGGTTGCCTGAAACGTTATCATGGCAGGAAGCGGTGACTTCCATGGAACAGCGCAGGGGATCAGGATCTAATGAAAAATGAGATTATTCGGGAAATCATCCAGTTTATCTTCAGCAACAAGAAATGGTGGCTGGGGACAATTTTGGTTCTCCTGGTTGCCCTGGGGGGGCTGCTGGTGCTGACGGAAGGGTCTGCTCTGGCGCCCTTTATCTATGCCCTTTTTTAGTCTCCAGCCTGAATCCGTGAGTTCCTGTTGGATGGAAAGTGCAAGCGCTTGGTCTGAACGAGATTTTCAAAAATCTGAAGCGCACCCATAGGTTCGCTGGTGATTTCAGGTCCAGAGCAAAGAGAGCGTGACAGGTTGTGACCCTCTCTGTCGGCAAGGGGTTAGGATGATGCGCGGGTTCGAGACTTTAAGAGAATTGTCCCGGTTTTTGCTGGAACGGAAAAAATTCGTCCTTGCTCCGTTGGTGCTGGCGCTGGTGCTGATGACTGCCCTGATTCTTCTTGCCGAAATTCCCGTACTGACACCCTTCATCTACGCGTTATTTTGACAGGCCCTTGGTGGGGGGATTTCTCTCTCCAGGGGGCTTCCGGGGTGTTTCACTGACTTGCGAGATCAGGTTTTTCAGGCGGGTCGGCATATCCGGATAATAGACTTCAGACCAGGTTTTCGTCTGCAGATCGCGGTAGATTGCAAGTGCACCTGCCGCGTGTCCGGCCCTCTTCCACGCGGCGGCTGTTTCAAGATCAATGTAGTGGTTGTCGGGGAAAATCAGTTTGGCCTTCTGCAGCATCTCAATCGCCTTGTCCGGCCGCCTCGCAGTTTCGGCATCGCGGGCCAGGGAAAGATATTCATAGCCGAAGCCGGGGTCAAGTTCAACCGCCATGGCGAGTGTTTTCAGTGCGGTATCGCCCTCTTTGGCGCTTCGTTCAAAGCGGTACAGATCGTAGAGCAGGGCAGGGTCGTCGGGAAAATCGAGTACGGTCTTTTTCAGCAGGTCGAGGGCCTTGTCATTGATCATGAAGGTTGCCAGGTAAAGAGCTTTTTTTCGTGTTTCCCGTAGCCGTCGCCTTGCCGCGGACAGGCCTTCTGCGTTGAATGATGCCTGGATGTCCTTGCCGAGGAATCTCAGGTTCATCTCAACCATGCCTTCCTCTTCCGTTGAGTAGGAAAGAGTGGTCATGGACGGTTTCGGAAGAGCCTTGACCAGTTGTTTCAACGTCGATTCCAGCAGGTCGTAAATGGGAGTTTTGACCTCGTTTTTATAGAGGGCCTGGAAATAGCTCAGGTCAAAATGAACGATCAGGTTTTCATGGAATTTTTCTGTTAGGGAAAGGTCCATGATTGTTGTCATCATGAGTTGATGCCCCCGGAGAGGGGATAGAATCATGTGCTTCCGTTTTGTCAGCAGTTCCCTTTCTTCCGCAGTCAGGATTCCGCTTTCGACCAGTCGATCGCCCAGTCGGTTCAGATCGAAGTCCGCAATGGGGATTCGGCTTGGAATGACCCAGAGGACGTCGGAGACCAGTCCACACTGCAGTGCGGCGCTGATTGCCTGCGAGGGCAACAGTATGGGACCGGGTCGGAAGTACCTGGCTTTTTTCTCGAAATCTTCCGCGCGCCCGTTTTTGACGAGGGACTGGACTTTCTCTCTTAATTGCTTCGGGATGGGTTGCAGGAAAGGTACATTGCTCAGAACCACCATGGTGGCCGGTTCCGGAAGTGTTCGCCACTTCACCAGGGCGTCGGTCGACAACTCAAACAGGTTGACTGCTGCACCTTGTGGTTTCCCGCCCCCGGGGGTTCCATAACAGGCGGAGCTCAGGGCTAAAAGCAAACTTGCGATGCCAAAAATGGATAGTTTTGAGCGCATATGGGACCTTTATTTTATCTTTGTTGGTGGATCAGGTAATGTGGAATTGTGTGGGAGGACAAAGTGACCACTGATGGCCCTTTACCGAAGTCCATCATCTGTTTTTATCGGTTGCCGGATGGTCACGGGGCGGTTGGCGGTTTTGAATCTGTTCAAGAGTCTTTGCGTAATAGATCTTTGACCAGGGCATTGACTTTAATCGTTGCAGCAGACCAGTCATTGGCTGCCGGCGATTGATCTGTTCAAGGATCTCCATCTGCCGCAACAGCGGAGCGGGGCTTTCCGGATGGGTCGCCGCCGCCAGTGAAAGCATCCGCAGCGCGGCGTCGGGTCGTTTCTTTTCCATCGCGGTGTCGGCCAGGGTGAAATATTCCAGGCCGTAGCCGGGGTCGAGGCGAACTGCTTCGGCGAGCCGTTGCAGGGCTGCGTTGCCGTTTTTAAAGCGTCGCTGGACCTGGTAGAGGCCGTAGAGAACATCGGGGTTGTCCGGTTCGAGACGATCCATCTCATTGAAGATCTTCAGCATCTCTTCTTTTTTGAAAAAATTCTCCAGGTAGAGTGCCCGGGCGCGCAGATCCCAGGTGCGGGGCAGGGGGTCATCCAGCATTGCCGGATGTTCAAGGATCTGTTTCAGGTCCCGCCCGAGAAAACGGATGCCGAGCGGCACATGGCCGGAGAGGTTGCCGAACGAGATACTGACAGTGTTGACCGCCCATTGCTGTTGCTTCCAGCGTTTTAGATCCTCTCCGAGCAGGCTGTAGACCGGGGTCCTGATCTCGTTACGATAGCGGACAGAGAAAAAACTCAGGTCGATGTGAACCGCCAGCAGCCCTGTCAGGTCCGGGAGGTTGTTTGAACCATAAATGTCCAACGGGATCCCGCGCACGCTGCCGGTAAAATGCCCGGCGACTTTTTTCAGCCGGTTCGCTTCGGTTTTGTCGAGGACACCATGGCTGAGCAACTGTTCGCGAATTTTTTCCACCGTCGGCAGCGGGGCCTTTTCGTCCAGAGGGAGAACCCATATCAGGCGGGAAAACATTCCTGCCTCCAGGGCGGCGGAGACTCCCATACCGGGCAGCAGCAGCGGGTCGCTGGTCGGCAGGACCGCCCGACGACGAAAGTTCCCGGCGTCGGCATTGAGAACCAGGTTCAGGGCATCCTTTTTCACCGTCTCGGGAATCGGCAGCAGGAAGGGGTCGTTGGAAAACAGCAGCAGGGTCGGATTGTCATCTGCCTGTTTGCGCCAGGCGAGCAGGGCTTCCGTGTCGGTCTCGACCAGGGTGGTGGCGACCGGGGTGTTCAGCAGAATGGATGGTTTTGCGGGGTCGCCGGTTGCTGGTGCCGCACCTGCGGTTGATGAAAGCAGCAGCAGGATGGGCAGCAGCAGGCTGAGGAGGGTTGACATGAATGATCCTTTCCGGGGGCGTCAATGGCCTGTCGAGTTTCTGCCTTGATGGAGTACGCGAGGATGAAAAGCTGTCCCGGCTGACTCGCTTCTGCCTATTGTAAATGAGCCTGACGGTCGATACCAGTGGAAGTTGATATCGGTCCCCTCCGCTGGTTTGACAGGCGTGGATTTTGCAGTTACTCTGAATTGAACAGGGACTGGACAATGGCTGGAGTACTTATCTGTTATGTGTCTGTTGTCCTGCTTCTTAGACGTTTTTCTTTTTGATTTTGAATGGTTGCCTGGTATCTGTGCGGATGCCTCCCATACGGAAATGGTCGCGTAATCCCTTTCAGGGTTCTTCATGAAGACGGACCTGTCGGTGAAAAGGAGAGGAAGCATGTGTAAAAAGACGTTGTGTATGCTGCTGGCTTCGGTCATGGTGCTGTTCGGCGCCGGGCTGAGCATGGCCCAGGAGTTTTCGGACATCTCCGCAACAGCGGGGGTTGCCGACGCCGGTTTCGGCAAGGGGGTTGCTTTTGCCGACATCAACAATGATGGCCTGGTGGACCTCTATGTGTCCAACAAGGGAGGCGCCAATAAGCTCTACCTGAACAAGGGCAACGGCAAGTTCGAGGACATCACCGCCAGGGCGGGCGATGGTCTTGACTATCCCGGTTTCGCCATGGGCAGCGTTTTCGGCGACTACAACAACGACGGCTTCGAGGATCTCTATCTTGCCACCGGCGGCCGCTATGAAATTGAGGCCAACCGCCTGTTCAAAAACAACGGTGACGGTACCTTCACCGATGTGACCAATGAGGCGGGCGTCGGCCTCAAGGCCTTCACCTACGCCGCCTCTTTCGTCGATTATGATAATGACGGCAATCTCGACATCTACTGCGCCAACTACGGTGTCGGCGCCAAGAACATCCTCTATCACAATAACGGTGACGGTACCTTCAGCGACGTGACCGATGTTGCCGGAGTCGGTGACCGTTCCTGGAGCTGGATGGCGGTCTGGGCCGATGTCAACAACGACAACTTCGTCGATCTCTACGTGGTCAACGGCCAGTACCCGGTCGGTGAGCCGAATCGGCTCTACATGAACAATGGCGACGGAACCTTCAGGGAAGTTGCCAAGTCCGCCGGTGTCGCCGATCCCAACTGGGGGCTCGGGGCCGCCTTTGCCGACATCGACAAGGATGGTGACCAGGATCTGTTTGTCTCCAATTACGTCGGTCCCAACAACCTTTATCTGAATGACGGCAAAGGTCATTTCACCATGGCCAGCGAAAAAATTGCTTCCACCCACGAGGGGTGGGGCAAGGGACCGACCTTCGGTGACGTTGACCACGATGGTGACCTCGACCTCTACGAAGGTGACTGCAAACTGGCCAACCAGCTCTATCTCAACGATGGCAAGGGCAATTTCCACAATGTTGCTGATCAGCAGCCGGTTCTCAAATGTGAAACCGTGCGCACCAAGGGAACCGCGTTTGCCGATATCGACAATGACGGCGACCTTGATCTCTATGTCATCAACTGGGGCGCCGAGAACAGGCTCTACCTGAACAACCAGAACGACAACAACTGGATCAAGGTCAAGGTGACCGGCACCATTTCCAGCAAGGATGCCTACGGCACCAAGGTTACGGTTTTCGAAACCGGCAAGACCAGGCTGGAGGGCATGCAGGAAATCCGTTCCGCTACCGGGTTCTGTGCCCAGAGCCCGAAAGTCGCCCATTTCGGTCTGGACGCGAGCAAGCGTTACGATGTCGTCGCGACCTTCCCCAGCGGTATTCAGGCGCGTCTCGACAACCTGAAAACCGGCCAGACCGTTGAACTGATTGAGCCCTCGGTGGTCGAGCAGAAGCAGCTGGCAAGTATCGACAAGTAAGCAGCAGCAAACTTGGATAGAAGAACCAAGCAAGTTCCATTAACCTGAAACCAACAAGGAGGCGACGATGAAAAAATATCTGAAGCCGCGTGTTGTCGGCAGCGGGAACGTTCATCCCTGCTGAGGACACGCACCACATGAAAAGGAAACGGGCCGGAGAACAAATCTCCGGCCCGTTTCCTTTTTAAGCTTCCTGTATCGGGGCTCCGGCCCGGCCCTGTCGAATTCCTGAATCAGGGAATTCTGAGGTCTCGTCTGGAATGCTCAACCCGGCAATTAAGTTGTCCTGAATCAGTGAGCCCCTTGTCGGCGGATAGCCCAAGTCATTGCTCTGCCTGAGCTTCCCAAAAATCACCAGCGAACCTGTGGGTGCGCTTCAGATTTTTGAAAATATCATTCAGACCAAGCACTTGTGCTCTCCATCCAACAGGAACTCACTGATTCAGGGTTGTTTCTGTTATTGTGTGAGGGTATGCTATGCGCACAAACTATCTTTGCAAGGGGGACGCAATGAAGGCGCAGAATGTGTATCGTCCCGAAGCTCCTAAAAGGCCGGTCAATCTTACCGTCAATGAGGATCTTCTGCGGGTTGCGAAACAGGTCGGGATCAACCTGTCCCGGACCTTTGAAGAGGCTGTTCTGGTCAAGGTGCGCAAGGCTCTGGAGGAGCAGTGGCGTGAGGAGAACAAGCAGGCGATTGCCTCCTACAATGCCCGTATCGAGAAGCAGGGTGTGTTCGGGGCCCGCAAGAGGAGGTTCTGATGGCTCAGTTTGATGTCTATGAGAACGAGGAGCCGGACTCCAAAGAGGTCATCCCTTTCCTTCTTGATGTTCAGCATGACCTGCATAACACCCTTGTGACGCGTGCGGTGGTCCCTCTGGTCCTGGTCTGTTCGGCATCTGAGGTCGTCGCAAAGCTGTGCCCGCGATTTACTGTGGGAGGGAGGGATGTGATGATGTCGACGCCTGAAATGGCAGGTTATCCCGCCGGTGAATTGCGCAACAAAGTGGCGTCACTGGAGGGTTCCCGCGGCGAAATCCTGGCCGCGATTGATTTTCTGTTGCATGGTTTTTAGCGTCCCGGTCACCTTTCCCCGTTTTCCTTCTCAATTCTTACATCATCAAACAGCACCGGCTCCTTGCCGCCGGGTCCGTCTCGGAAGAAGAGCAGGTGGATCATCCGGGTCTCGGGACCGGTGGTGAAGGACGCGCTCTGCGGCTGCCAGTCGATTTTTCCGGACAGGTTGATGAGTACGGAGGCGGCCCGCTGGTGTTCATCCAGTTGTTTGCGGGTGAACTGGTCGCCGATCCAGAGGAAACGATCGAATTCGATGACGCCGATGCCGCAGACGGCTCCTTCGGGAAGATTAGCCTTGAAGGTGGCGCTGACGCGATAGCGGGTATCGGGGGTGACGGCGATCGGGGCGAACCAGCCGAGCGTGTCGACGCCGTTGATGCTGCGCATGGAAAAGGCCCGGTTGCTTTCGACGGGACGGTCGGTCACGCCGCTGATGCGCCGCAGATGGTCGAGATAGGTGGCCCAGAAGGGGTAGAGCTTGTCATCTTTTTCCGGCCGCGCCGGCCCGACGCGGGGGAAGAGGGAGATCTGCGGCTGCCCCTGAAAATTCTCGAACAGCGGCGGGGAGGGGGGCACCGGGGTCTGTTCGGCGGTCTCTGCCGGCTCGGAAACCGCATCGGCTGTCGTTGCCGCGGACTGTTCAGTCTTCGGGCCGTCTTCGGGACTCGCCGATGAGGTTTGTTGTGATTGGTCGCAGCCGCCGGTCATCAGCAGGACGAAGAGCAGGATCGGGATTGTCTTTTTCATCGGATGAACAACCAGCGGATGAGGGTGGCGACGTACATGGCGGACGGCAGGGCGATGGCCAGCAGGGCGCCGAACAGGTAGCCGCGTCGGGACGTATCGGTCGGTAATTGGTCGGCGCAGCGTCTGGCGGCGAACAGGGCCACCAGGATGCCGCCGGCGAGCAGGCCGAGGACAATCCACTTGAGGATGTCAAGCGGGATCAGGATGCCCGGTCCTGGCAGGGTGTGCATGACGTTGATGGCGAGGAAACTCTTGACTCCCGACGGGTCACGCAGGGCGAAGGGCAGGTAGCCGGCCTTGGCGTTGATCTTGACCACGGCAAGGACCAGGTGAACCGCCAGCAGCAGCGGGATGACCGGCAGCGTCAGGTAGCCGATACGGTGCCAGAAGCCGTGTTCGGTCCGGGGGGGAGCCGTCGGTGCGGTAGGCGCGGCTGTTGCCGGCAGCGCGGCGACCTGCAGGTCGGCCAGTCGCCAGGCGGCCCAGGCCGGCAGCAGCATCAAGACTGGCAGCAGCAGGGCGACCCAGAAGGCGGCCAGCAGGTTGAAGCCGTCTCCACCCCAGCCGAGCAGCAGGGCGGCCTGTTGCGGCGGCCAGAGCAGCGCCTCGCGCAGGTCGATGTAGACCTTGCTGAAGTTGGCGGTCAGCAGGCCGAGCAGGACGACGAGAAACAGTGCCTCCCCCGCCGGCAGCGGTGACTGCCCGAGGTCGGCCATCCAGCGGCGGAAGCCGACCCGGATGCTGTTGTTGCGGCAGTTGTGGACGCAGTTCAGGCAGAGGGTGCAGTCGCGGCTGTCCCGGATCTGTTCGGGGACCAGGTCGACGGGACAGTCGTCGCGGCGGCTGTGCCAGAAGAAGACCCCGCGGCCGAGGGAAAAACGCCGCCACTCGCTGCCGCCGGCGACACAGGACTGGTCGCTGCAGGTGGCGCAGCCACCGTTCTGCTTGACCCGCAGTTCGAAGGGGGCGAGCCGGGCATAGAGCCCGAACACGGCACCGGCCGGGCAGAGCAGCATGCAGAAGGCGCGCTGCCGGAACAGCAGCCCGCAGCCGACCGCCAGCGCCACCAGCAGCGCCAGCAGGCGGGCGGTCAGATCGGGGTAGCGGTGAATGGCGAACAGGTAGACCACCACCTGCAGGGCCACCAGCGCCAGGGTTACCGGGATGTAGCCTTTCAGCCAGCCCGGCAGCTCCCGCCGCAGGCCGATGCGTGCAGCCAGGCCGTTGAGCCATCCCAG
Organism: Geothermobacter hydrogeniphilus; assembly: GCF_002898515.1. Taxonomy (GTDB): domain Bacteria; phylum Desulfobacterota; class Desulfuromonadia; order Desulfuromonadales; family Geothermobacteraceae; genus Geothermobacter_A. The sequence continues at coordinate 17,128 of NZ_PPFX01000011.1, forward strand.
CGGACAGACGGCGCACCAGCTGCGGCCGAAAAAGAGCGCGACGATCACCACGCCCATGATCCACCAGACCCAGAACAGATGATTGGTCAGGTTGGTGTACATCAGCGCGTCACCGGCCTTGATGCCGGGGATGCCATGTTCTTTCCAGCCCCAGGCGATCATCGCCAGCAGCAGTACCAGGGCGCCGAGGCGCAGCAGCCGCCAGGTCCAGCGCGAGCGGAGCAGGGGGCCGAGCAGCGGGATGTCGAAGAGGTTGGAAAACATGTGTCAGCTGTCTCCGGTGTGAGCAAAAAAGGTAATTTGGGCCGAGGACACCAAGAAAACCATTTTTAACGGAGAGACGCTGAGATGGAGAGAACGCGGAGAAAGACATAAAACCTTTTTTGAGGTTTTAAAATCCGAAAGATTTTCTCTTCTTCTCTGCTCCTCTCCGCCTCTCCGTTGAATGATTTTTTTGTTTTGGTGCCCTTTATGGATTTCAGTGATAAATCTTGTAGGGCATCACCAGCTTGCCCTTGGCGTCGCGGTAGCGGACATGTTCACCGCTGACCATTTCCAGGGAGCGGGCGGCCCATTCGCGGACCACCATCACCGGGTCTTCCAGGACCGGTCGCAGGGCCGCGGCCGCGGCCGGACCGCCGAGCGGACCAAGAGCCATGGCGGCATTCATTCGGTTGCGCCAGTCGGCATCCCGCAGACCCCGGATCAGGGCATTTTCGGCGCGTGGGTCCTTGAGTTTACCGAGGGCCATGAAGACTTCGCCCCGGTTGGGGCCGTCGACTGCCTTCAGCAGTAATTCGAGGGCGCGCGGGTCGCCGATATCCCCCAGTGCCCGGATCGCTCCGGCCTGGCCGCGCGGCGGGGCCTGCGGCAGGTAGCCGAGCAGGGGAGCCACCGCCCTGGTGTTGAAGCGGATCAGGGAGCGGGTGGCGTAGCGGCGCACGCCGCTGTCATCGTCGTCGAGAGCCTGCAGCAGTTCCGGGATGCTGTTGACGTCGCCGATCTGACCGAGGGCCCATGCGGCGATGTAGCGGCGACTGAAACTCTTGTCGCGCAGGGATTTGACAATGACCGGCACCGCTTCTTTGGCCTGCAGGGTGCCGAGCGAGGCAATGACGTATTCGCGCAACACTCGGTCATCGCTGTCGGCCTGGTCGATAAGGGCCGGGATGGCGGCTTTGCCGAGCTGGGTGACCAGAGGGTAGACCTTGTCGTTGAGACCGTTGTCGGTACGGCCGAGCAGGGAAACAAGCTGGCTGACCGCCTTAGCGTCACCGGCCCGGGCGGCGTTGTCAAGGGCGGTCAGGTCGAGAGCCGGTTCGCTGCTGCAGCCGCAGACCAGCAGCAGCGAGATTAGCAGCGAGATCAGCAGCCGTCGGCAACCGGCTCGATTTTTCAGGTCCGACCTTACCATACCTTGGTGACCGTGATGTCGATGTTCTTGAGGATTTCGCCGTCACGAACCACCACCGCCGAGGGTTCGATGGTGCCCTGATCATAGCGTCCGTAGAGGTCGCCAATCTGCGGCGGTCCGCCGAATTTGTCCCGGGCGGCCAGGTAGTAGGTGCCGCCGGACGGCAGGTAGATCAGGTAGTGGCCGTCGGGACCGGTTTTTTCGGAAACGTATTTGGGGCGTTCGGACATCTGCACGTGGTCGTAGACGTGAATGCGGGCCCCTTCGACCGGTTTGCCGTCCGCATCGCGGATCATTCCGGAGATCCCGGTGCCGGATTCCGGCAGGGCGCTGGTGAGGCGGCGTTCGTCGCCGATCTTCACCGGAGCGGCAACGGTCAGCTCGATGGGGTTACCGGCGGCGGTGAGATTGATGAACCCGCTTTTGTAGTCACCGGCCCGCACCGGCCCGGCGGCTTCGCCGTTTTTACGCTTGCGCGCCACGGCAATATAGTCGCCGGGCGGCAGGCTCAGTTCGAAGCTGCCGTCGGGTCCGGTCGGCCGGGAGACGGTCATGGCCGGCCCGTAGAGGTCCATTCCCTTCTGGTAGATGTAGAGATAGGCGCCCTCCAGGGGAACCATCACCTTGCCGCTGATTTTGGTCATTTTTCCAGGTTGGTCCTGTCCCTGGTCCTGCTGACAACCGAGTGTCAACAGGACCATCACAATCAGTAACAGCCATTTCAGAGGTTTCATCGATTCACTCCGGATTGCCGGCCTCGGCGGCGGAGGGCGGAAGCAGGATCAACCACTCGCTGCCGCGCGAGGCGTAATGTTCGTCGAGGGTATTGTCCATCACCGACAGGCCGAAGGCGATGCCGTCGGTCAGGGCCGGACTGAATTCTACGTCATGCGGGTCGCCGGTCACAAGGGGGCGGCGGAGGATGACCGTCCAGTGGTCGTTTTTCCAGAAGGCTGTGGCACGGACATCGGCCCGGTGGCCGATCGGGCGTTCGACCATCCATCCCGGTGCGAGGCTGCCGGCCGGTCGGAACTCCTTGCCGATGATGCGCCCCTGGCCGTCATAAACCGGCGCGTCCTTGTCGCCGAAGAGGCCGACTGTCTCGGTCTGCCCGGAAGCCAGCCGTGAGTTCGGGCGCATCAGGTCGCCCGGCAGGTCGCCATGCATGCCTTTCTGGTCGAGCCAGCGATCGTCGGCAAAGCCGAGCCGCCCGGTACGGTCGGCCTTCCAGTTCCAGAGGTCGAGCCAGGGTCCCGCTTTCTCAAGTTTCATCTTGTTGGTGGCATGGAAGGTCGCGCCGGCAACTCCGAAATCTTCGATATGGCAGGCCAGGGTGCAGGAGAAGGGGCGCTGGTCGGTGGGAGGCTGCCACATCAGCCCGAACCCGTCCTCCTTCAGGCCGTTGCTGGTCCAGCGGCTGCCGTCAAAGCGCCATTGCTGCATGGCATCGTCACGGGTCAGATCGCGCCATCTCAGTCGCAGATAGAGGTCGCTGTCGGTGTAAAAGGCCCGGACATCGACGGTCAGGGGCCGGGGAATGGCACCGCCGTGGTGGCAGGACGGGGTCGAGGTATGCACCGTGTCCTTGTCGATATCGGGAAAGACATCGATCTTGTGGACCCGGCCGCCGCGCACGATAATCGGGTGCGGCAGAGCGCGTTCCCAGTCGGCGGCGGTCGGCGCCTTCGCCAGGTGCAGGGCGTAGAGCCGGTTGCCCTCGGGATCGCGGCAGCCGACGACGATAAGCATCAAAACGGCGATGCCGAGCAGGGTCAGCGGAATGAGGAAGCGCGGGAACCTGCGGAGGTCTTGTTCGGAAGTCTCTTTCACAGTCGAAGAGATTTTGCAAATCATATACCAGCTTGAGGCTTGTCCCGCGGCCGCTTGACGGGCCGTTTGCCGTGGAATCGGGACGGGCGCATGGCATTTTTCCGCCCGGTTGCGTTGGGGGCAGGCAAATAAATGACATGACTGGACTTTTTGTGTCGCGATAAACGCCTTGAGAGGCACCCGCGGCGTGAGGAAGGCTCGGCACAGGGCTTGCTATTTCAGTTCCGCTATGACGTCCATCGACCTCGATCGCCGAACCTGCTGGGGGATGTTCACCATCTCTCTGGCCGGCCTGATGTACGAGTTGATCCTGACCCGGATCTTCTCGGTGCTGATGTGGTACCATTTCGCCTCCATGGCCATCAGCCTGGCGCTGTTCGGTTTTTCAGTCGCCGCGTTGCTGGTGCAGTTGCGTCCCGGCTGGTTCCCGGTGGAACGGACCGCGCGTGACTGTTCTCTCTGCAGTTTCGGTTTTGCCCTGGCCCTCGGGATGATGTTCGGCCTGTTTGTCCTGTTTCGACTGCAGCCGCAATTCGCCTTCAAGGTCCTTTCCTTCTTTCACCAGCCGTTTTACCAGCCGTTCCAGCAGGGGTTCTACAACAAGGGGGTTCCCTTCGGCCTGTTGCCGGTGCTGGCCCTGCTGTACCTGGTGACCGCGCTGCCCTTTTTCTTCAGCGGCCTGGCGGTGACCCTGCTGCTGCGTCGTTATCTGCGCCAGATCGGCCGCCTTTACAGCTGGGACCTGTTCGGCGCCGGTGCCGGCTGCCTGCTGATCATCGGCGTGTTGCTGCTGGTCGGCGGCATCAGCGGCCTGCCGCTGATCGCCCTGTTCGGGCTGCTGGCCGCGTTCCTGTTTCTGCCGCGGCCCGGTTCGCGAGGCGTCAGGCTGCTGCTGGCCGGGGCGTCGCTGGTGCTGGTCGGCCTGACGGTCGGCAACCTGGCGACCGATTTCGCCGGGGTGCGTTTCGTGCGCGGCCGCTATGAACCGAACCTGCTCTGGAGCGCCTGGAATTCCTTTTCGCGGGTGGCGGTTTATCCGTCGCGCGGAGAGGAGCTGCAACAGGCCTGGGGGCTCTCCCGCACCTATCGCGGCCCGATTCCCGAACAGCTTGGCATGGTGGTTGACGACACCGGCTATACCACCATGTATCGCTGGCGGGGAGAAGAAACTCTTGATTATTTCCGCAGCAATGTCATCGCCCTGCCGTACCAGCTCAGAGGTGGCGGCAGCGGCCTGGTGATCGGTCCCGGCGGCGGCAAGGATGTCCTCGCCGCCCTGGCCAGCGGCGCCGATCGGGTGACGGCGCTGGAACTCAATCCGCTGATCGCCCGGGCGGTCGATGACCGCTTCGTCGCCTTTACCGGCGGACTCTACCGGCGCCCTGATGTCGAGCTGGTGGTCGACGAGGGACGCAGCTGGATTCGCCGCCAGCAGCGCACCTGGGACGTGATCCAGGCCTCGGCGGTGTTCGGCCGCATGGCGCCTTCGGCCGGGGCCTTCACCTTGTCTGAGAACAATCTCTACACCCTCGAATCCTTCGCCGACTACTGGAACCACCTGTCCGACAACGGCGTGCTGTCCATCTCCCGCTTTATCTTCGAGCGTGAAACCCTGCGCCTGGTCTCACTCGGCCTGGCGTTCCTGCAGCAGCAGGGGGTGGCCGATCCCGCCGCGCATATCGCCGTCATCAAGGAGCGCGGGTTGGCCAACTTCATGCTCAAGAAAAAACCCTTCAGCGCCGCCGAGATCGCCCGGCTGAGGGCGATCTCGGCGGCGCTCGCGTTTCAGGAGGTGCTGCTTCCCGATCGTCGTGATGGTGACGATCCCTTTCACCGCCTGGTCCGCAGTGGTGGGGACGCGGCCTTTCATGACGAATTTCCGTTCGACATCTCCCCGACCACTGACGATCGTCCGTTTTTCTACTACATGTACAAGCCGGCCGATTTCCTGACCCTGTTCACCTTCCCGGACAAGAGCCGCTTCGAGGATCGCGCGGTGCTGATTCTGCGCAACCTGCTGGTGGTGGTTGCGGTGCTGACCCTGGTGTGCATCATCCTGCCGCTGCTGATCTGGCAGCGAAAGGCCCTGCGCCGACCCAGCAGCGGCCGGCGGCTGCTCTACTTCGCCTGTCTAGGCCTTGGTTTCATGTTGCTTGAAATCGGCCTGATGCGGCGTTTCATCCTCTTTCTCGGCCAGCCGATTTACGCCCTGGCGGTGATCCTTTTCGCCCTGCTGGTTTTTTCCGGCCTGGGGGCGCTGCTCGCCGGCCGTGTGCCGCGCGGCGGCGAACGACGTCTGCTGCTGCCGTTGTTGTTGGTACTGGTTTTGCTATCTCAAGGCTATGGTTACGGTCTTCCGCCGCTACTCGATGCCCTGCTGACTCTGCCGCTGGCGGCCCGCTGTCTGCTGGCCGGACTGTTGTTGGCTCCGCTCGGTGTGCTGCTCGGTTTTCCCCTGCCGCTCGGGATGCGGCTGCTGCATCCCGATAACCGGGATGTTGCCTGGAGTTGGGGAGTGAACGGCGCCACCGGGGTGCTGGGTTCACTGTTAGCGGTGGTGGTGGCGATGAACTGGGGTTATACCCTGACCCTGCTGGCCGGCGGTCTGGTTTACCTGCTGGCGCTGCTGGCGGTTCTTTCGCGGCGCTCGGCCGCTTTCGGATAAGGTCCTATGCGACGTATTTTTCTGCTGTTTCTGACCTGTCTGCTGCTGACCGGTTGCCAACGCTCCGGCCCCTCGGGGCTGAGCGGAGAGTTGCAGTTCGACGACAAACCGCTGGCCGGGGCCAGTGTCGAGATCTACCTCAAGGCGGACAAGGACCGCTCGGTGCAGCCGTTCGCGGTCACCACCACCGACGGCGACGGCCGCTACCGGTTGGAGCTGCCGCCCGGTCGCTATTTTGTCATCGGCAAGCAGCGTCGCACCGCCGCTGACGGGCGGCCGCAGATGCTGATGGCGGAGTGCCCGGCCAATCCCCTGGAGGTGACCACGGGGATGCTGGAGGTGCCGACCTTCAGCCTGCGGGAAATGGGCCGGGACGGAAGGCTGGTGGCCGACGCCGACACCTCGCTGGCGGGACGGGTGACGCGCGATGGGGTCGGGGTTGCCGGCGCATTCGTTTATGTCTATACCGAAGCCGGAGTCGACCTGATGGGGCCTTCCTACGGCGCCGCGGTTGAAACCGATGCCGACGGGCGCTTCCGGGTCGCCCTGCCGGCCGGTGAGTTCTGGTTGGCGGCCCGCAAGCATCTCGACGGCTCACGACTGGGCGAACCGAAACCGGGCGACCTGACCGGCAGCCTGGAGCAGAATCCGGTTCACCTCGCCGCCGGGCAGAATCTCGACCTCGGTGAAATCAGGGTCCGCCCGGTCGATGCCGCGCGCTACCGGCAACGTCAGCGGCAGGGACGGTTCGCGCTCAGCGACACGGCGCTGACCGGCAAGGTGGTCGACGAAGATGGTGCGCCGGTGCCGGGGATTTATGTCTTCGCCTATCTCGACAGCCGGATGGTCGGCAAACCGACCTACATCTCGGCGCCGAGCGCGGCCGACGGTTCCTATCGGCTCAATCTCGGCCGCGGCGGGGCCTATTATATCGGCGCCCGCAGTGCCTACGGCGGACCGCTGGAGCCGGGGGAATGGGTCGGAACCTACGATGAACAGCCGGAACACCGGATCGATGTCGACACTGGTCGGGTGGTTGAACTCCCTCCGTTGCAGGTGCGGGAGGTGTGGTGAGAATCCTGTTGCTGATCGGTTTGTTGTGGCCGACCCTGCTGTCGGCCATGACCCTGGACGGCGAAACCCGCTGGCAGGGCGCGATGACCATTCGTGAGCCGGTCCGGGTCGCGTCCGGGGCGACGTTGCGCATCGAACCCGGGGCCCGGATCACCTTTGCCGGTGGCGGATTGACGGTGAGCGGCCGATTGATCGCCAGGCAGTGCGAGTTGAGCGGCAAAAACTGGAGTGGCATCGTTCTCAAGGGCGTCGGCGCCGACACCCTGCTGGCCGACTGCCGGATCAGCGGCGCGGCCACCGGCGTACTGGTCGAAAGCGGTGAGCCGCGGCTCGAAGGCCTGACCCTGGAGGGAAACCGTATCGGTATCGAGTTGCGCCGGAAGAGCGCCGCCACCGTCACCGGCTGCCTGCTGCGCGACAACAGCCGGGTCGGCCTGTTCGTCAAGGATGGTACCACCGCGGCGGTGGTCAACAACCGGTTTGAAAAAAACGGCCGGTTCGGCGCCTATCTCTACAAGGCGCAGCCACGGCGATTCACCGGCAATGTTTTTACCGGCAACCCGACCGGCCTGATGGTCAGTCATTACGGCTCGAACCCGCGGCTGGTCGAGAACAGCCTGACCGGCAACGGCACCGCGGTGCTGGTTGACCGGGCGGCCAGGCCGGTGCTGCGGCGCAACGACATCCGTGACAACGAGATCGGGGTGCGCTGTTACCGGCGTTCCGATCCGCTGCTGGAGAAAAACCGCATCAGCGGCAACCGGACCGGGGTGAGCATCGCCTATTCGAGCTATCCGCGACTGCGGGGTAACGATCTTTCCGGTAACGGCACGGCGCTGTTTCTTGAATATCAGTCGGCGCAGTGGGAGCGGGAGAAGGGTGCCGCGGCGCGCGAGCAGGAGGTCTCCCGCAGCGCCTTCGGCGGCCGGCCGCGTCAGGAGGTGGGGGAGGCCGAGCGGCGGCCGCGCAAGCTCGACGGCACCATCGACGCCCGCGGCAACTGGTGGGGAGATGCGGCGACCGCCGAACTGGGACGGATCGGTGATGACGGCAATCCCTCCTTCATCGATGACGGTCGTGACCGGCCGAACTTCGAGGAGGGGGGACGAAACTGGCCGCTGGACAGGGTGCGGTTCGCGCCCTGGCTGCATGAAGCGGTCAGGTAAAAGGAGAGCGGATGCGACAATTTCCCGCGAGATATCTTTTTCTGCTTGTACTGTTGTGTGTTGCCCTGCCGGCCTGGGCCGGCAGCGGTGTCAAGGGCCGCGCCGCCTGGCGCGGGGAACTGGTTCCCGGCCTGCGGGTTTCGGCCTACCGGCAGATCGACGATATCCCCCTTGGCAAGGTGCTGGCAGTCTCCGAGCCGACCGCCCTTGACGGCACCTACCAGCTGGAACTGCCGCCCGGCAGCTACGTGCTGGTGGCGCGCAGCTTCAGCGGCGAACCGAAACCGGGCGATTATTTCTGTTACTACAGCGGTTCACCGATTCAGGTGCAGGCCGGACATTACACCAATGTCGGCTTCAACCTGATCCGGGTGCCCGTTGAGCCGGCACCCCGTAAGGCACAGCGCAGCGGCCTGCAGGGGGAGATCAGTTACCAGGGGGAACTGCTGGAAAAGGTCTACCTCTATGTCTATCGTGATACCAAAAGCGGCTTCAAGGGACCAGCGTACAATATCGTTCCCGTCGAGAAGGGAAAATTCCGCCTGCGGCTGCCGCCCGGAGACTATTACCTGCTGGCCCGCAAACGACTTGCCGGCGGGCGTTACGGGCCGGTGGCGATCGGCGATTACTTCAACTTCTATTACGGTAATCCGGTGCATCTGGAGAAAGGCACCATCCGTTCGATTCACCTGGAGACCATCACCCGCTTGTCCAACCTGGAACAGGGTGAGGATGAACTGCCCTTCCAGGGGGTCCGCGGGCGGGTTTTGGGTGCCGACGGCGCCCCGGTTGCCGGGCTCTACGTCTTCGCCTATCGCCATCCGAAAATGACCGGGACACCCGATTTCTTCTCCGCCGCCACCGATGCCGAGGGCCGTTTCGCGTTGCGTCTGCCGCCGTCCGGCCGATACTACCTGCTGGCGCGGCAATCCTTCGGCGGGCCGGCCGCTGAAGGTGAACTGTACGGGAAATATTCCCGGAACAGCGAGCACCGGGTCGAGTTGACCGAAGCGAACCCGGTGCGGGAGGTCGAAATCCATGTTCAACCGATTTCTGCGCGTTAGCCTGCTGCCCGCCCTGTTGCTGTTCGTATTGCCGGCGGGCAACGGATATTGCGGCGCCGATTATTCCGGGCGGCTGCTCGGGCACAGCCTCTGGCAGGGAGAGGTGCGCTTGACCGGACCGGTCGAGGTACCGCTCGAAACCACCCTGACCATCGCCGCCGGCTGTCGGGTGACGGCGGCGAACCCCGCCGCCAAGCTCACGGTTCGCGGCACCCTGCTGGTCCAGGGGAGCGAAAGTGAACCGGTGGTGTTCCAGACGCCGCCGGGTTGGCAGGGGATTGAATTCATGGAGTCGGGCGGCAAGAGCATCATCCGCCAGGCCCGTTTTTCCGACAGCGAGGCGGCCCTGAGCAGTTACGGCAGCCACTTCGAAGTCACCGACAGCGAGTTTTCCAACTGCCGGTTCGGTGTCCGGCTGCTGCGCGAGTCGGATCCGCTGATTGCCGGCAACCGCTTCATCGGCGGCAAGATCGCCATCGACAACGAGATGCGCTCCAGCCCGACCATCCGCGACAACCTGTTCCGGGGATTCAAACAGATGGCGATCCTCGCTTCCCACAACAGCCGGGGAATGATCAGCAACAATCGTTTTATCGGCAATCAGCAGGGGGTCGGTCTGCAGCAACCCTACCCGGACAAGGTGGTCGACAACCTGTTCCGCGACAACGAGATCGCCATGTTCTGCAACCAGACCAAGGACACTCCGCAGATTCTCAACAACCGTTTCGAGAACAACCGCACCGCGCTGATCAATTACGCCTTCGCCTATCCACGGGTACGCGGCAACGTTTTTGTCGGTAACGGCATCGCCATCCGCAACGACCAGTACGGCTCGCCCTTCGTTGAGAACAACCGATTCGAGAAGAATGAAACCGCCATCTACAACTATCGCAAATCGAATCCGCGTATCCGCAACAACGTCATTGCCGACAATGATCTGGCCCTGTTCTGCGACTACTCTTCCTATCCGCTGGTGCGGGAGAACAATTTTCTCGGTAACCGTCAGGCGGTCAAGCTCGGCATCTACCAGAGCGCCGACTGGGAAAAACGGTCCGGATCGAAGGCTCTGGTGATGCAGAAATCACGCGAACGGGGCAGCAAGAACAGTATGCTGGCCCAGGCGCCGACCGACTTCGAGGATCGGATCGACGTGTCGAAGAACTGGTGGGGCGCAGACAACCAGCGCCTGGCCGCCGCCGACGAACAGACCAATGACGATCTTTTCTGGGATCGCCATGATCAGCCGACCGTGGTCTACGAGGGCTTTGGACCGGAGGCCTATCAGCTCGATCGGGTGGTGTTTCAGCCGGTCCTCGATGCCCCGGTCGCCGCCGCGGGACCGCAAAGATGAAGACTCTGCTGCTGGTGCTGATTCTCGCGCTGCTGCCGCAGGCGGCTGTTGCCGGGCGGGTTTCCGGCCGGGTGGTGGCCGACGACCGACCGCTGGCCGGTCTGCGGGTCGGTGCCTACCGGGACCTGCTGCCGGGCAGCGAACCGCTGGCGAGTACCCGCAGCAACGCCGAAGGGCTCTACCATTTCGATCTGCCGGCGGGACGCTACGCTTTTTTCGCCGCCGACCGGGACCACCGGCTGTTCGCCTTCAGCGGCCGCAATCCGGTCATTGTCGGCAAGGATGACCTCTGGCTGGGACTGCAGGCGGTACCCGTGAGTGCCGCCGTGGTCAGCGATTATGATGACGAGTACAGCGCCGCCCTCGAAGGCCGGGTTCTCTTTGCCGGCAAGCCGCTGGCCGGAGCATTCGTCTACCTCTACCTCGATACCGCCGAGGGCCTGAAAGGGCAGGGGTACCGGATGTCGCCGCCGACCGGGGCGGACGGCAGCTTCTTTTTTGACAATCTGCCGGAAAGCAGTTACTTCGTTCTTGCCCGGCAGCGGCAGAACGGTCAGCAGGTGGGACCGGTGCTGGCCGGAGACCGGATCGGGTTTTACCCGGGCAACCCGGTTGTGCTGCGGGCCGGAAAAGTGATGAAGATAGAACTGGCGACGGTGGAGAAGCAACACAGCGCCGCGGCCAGTGAGACCCTGCTGGCTACCGGCACCACCCGCATCAGCGGTCGGGTGGTCGATGCCGCCGGGCAGCCGGCCGCGGGGGTGCATGTCTTTGCCTATACCAACCGGGTCATCGGTCACCAGCGACCGGCCGCATTGTCGAGTCCGACCGGCGCTGACGGCCGGTTCCAGGTTTTTCTGCCGACCGGCGGCACCTACTATCTCGGCGCCCGGGAATTCTACGGTGACTCCCCGGCACCCGGGGAACGCTTCGGTCTCTATCAGGAGACCGCCGATCACGGCCTGACGGTCGCGACCGGAGAGAGGGTCGACAAGCTGCGGATTGTTGTCGAACCGATCCGCCTGGAGTAGCTGATGCGTCTGTGCCGGAGATTGCTGATCCTGCTGTTGTTGCTGCCGGGGGCCTGCGCCAGGCCGCAACCGGCCGTTCTGACGTTCGGCGACCATGTCATCGCCGGGGCGGAGACCTGGAGCGGCGAGGTGCGGATCCGCGGCGTGGTGACGGTCAAGAAATCCGGTTCGCTGACCATCCTGCCCGGCACCCGGGTGCTGTTCGCGAAGGTTGACCGCGACGGTGACGGTATCGGTGATGCCGAGTTGCTGGTCGAAGGTCGGCTGGTGGCGCGCGGCCGCAGTGATCAGCCGATTCTGTTCAGCAGTGCCGAACAGGAACCGGCCCCGGCTGACTGGAAATATCTTTATCTTGATTTCGCCCGTCCCGCGGAAATCTCTCACCTGATCTCAGAGTACGCCTACAGCGGCATCCAGATCCATTTCAGCAAGGCGCAACTGACCGATTCCGAGTTCCGGTACAATATCGACGGGGTTCGTTTCTCGACCGTCAATCTGGAACTGGCCCGCAACCTGATTCACCACAATCGCAACGGATTGCGTTACGAGGAGCGTCGCAGCACCGGCCGCGTCCACCACAACACCATCCGTGACAATGACGTCGGCCTGTTCGTGGTCACCCGTTCCAGCGGCCGGGTGCTGGTCGAACAGAACAACATCGTCAACAATCGTGAGTACCAGGTCAAGTTCGGCCTGCAGCAGCGTCGGGACGTCGCCTTTCCCCGCAACTGGTGGGGAAGCACTGACCGGCAGGCGATTCAGAAGCGGTTTTTTGACCAGCGCTTCGATCACGCCCTCGGCCGTGCCGCCGCCCCCCAATTCCTGCTCGCGCCGGTGCCGGGAACGCCGTAACGGGTTCCTGAACCGCCCCATTGGCGATTGTTCCTCCAGGTGGTATCCTCCTTGAACACTTAAGTCACTGATTCAGGTGAACGCAAAGGAGGCCTGTCATGCTCAGTTTTGACGATGTCGGCCGTGGCCCGGCGGTGGTGCTTGTTCATGGATTCCCCCTCTGCCGCAAAATGTGGCAGCCGCAGGTCGAGGAGCTGGTCGCCGCCGGTTACCGGGTGATCACCCCTGATCTGCCGGGATTCGGACAGTCGCCGCTGTCGGGTGAGGCGAGCATGGATGGTTACGCCGATGCCCTGGTCGAACTGCTCGATAAGCTGGAACTTGATCAGGCGGTTGTCGGCGGGATGTCGATGGGGGGATACGTCCTCTGCAACCTGCTGGACCGCTACCCGCGACGGTTGTCAGCGGCGATGTTCCTGATGACCCGTGCCGCGGCCGATGACGAGGCGGGGAAAGCGAAGCGGACCGCCCTGGCGGCCGAGGCCGCCGCCGGCAACCTGGCGCCGATCGTCGAGGCCTTCGAAGCGATCCTGTTCGCCCCGGGGATCGCGCAGCAGCGGCCCGAACTGGTTATGCAGGTGCGTTCATGGATGCTCGCGACCCCGTCGCGCGGGGTCGCCGGGGGACTGCTGGCGATGCGTGACCGACGTGATTATCTCGAACAGTTGCGCGATTTCGACCTGCCGGCGCTGGTGGTCGGGGCCGAGCAGGATGTTGCCATCGCCCTCGGCCATTCGCAGTTGCTCGCCGAGCAACTGCCCGCCGCCCGATTTGAAATCATCCCCGGTGCCGGTCACCTGGCAAACCTCGAACAGCCGCAGATGTTCAGCGCCGTACTGCGGGATTTCCTCGCGGAGTTGGCGTTGGAGGAATAAGCTGTAAGCTGCCGCTGACAGCCGGCAGCTTACTTTTCCAGGGCTCGCGCTTGCCTGCCTCCGGTTCCTGCTGTATTCTCGCGGACATGTCGGCTAGTTTTCTTTTTCTGCTGCTGGCGGTCTATGCTGGCAAACTGCTGCTGCGTGCCCTCAATCTGAGATTTCTCGCCCGTCACGGTGATGATATCCCCGACGGCTGGGAAGCGGATATCGGCCGGGACCGGTTGCGAAAGGCGAACCGCTATACCCTCGCCGGCAGTCGGCTGGGGTTGCTCGAATCGCTGTTCAGCCAGGCCCTGGGGCTGTTGTTCGCTTTTCAGCTGCTGCCCCATTACGATGCCTGGGTGCAGGCGAAGAGCAGTCATCTGGTACTCCAGGGGCTGCTTTTTTTCGGTCTGCTGGGACTTGCCCAGGCGCTGCTCGGACTGCCGTTCAGCGTCTGGCGGATCTTCGTCATCGAAGCACGTTTCGGTTTCAACCGGACCGGCTGGCGGCTCTGGCTGCAGGATCTGCTGAAGGGTGCCCTGGTCTCGGTCCCCCTCTTCGCGGCGCTGGTGTCGGGGGCGCTGGCCCTGGTCCTCTGGAGCCCGCAAGGCTGGTGGCTGCCGGTCTGGGGCTTCATGGCGCTGCTCAGTCTGTTGCTGCTCTATATCTCCCCCTACCTGATCGAACCGCTCTTTTTCAAATTTTCCCCGCTGCGGCGTCCCGGGCTCGAAAACCGTGTGCGGGAGCTGGCGGAGGGGGCGGGGATCAGGGTGTCGCGGGTGCAGCAGGTTGACGCCTCGCGCCGCAGCGGCCATTCCAACGCCTATTTTACCGGCATCGGCCGGGTCAAGCGGATCGTGCTGTTCGACACCCTGCTGGAGCAGTTGACGGACGGGCAGGTGCTTGCCGTCCTGGCCCACGAGTTGGGACACTGGAAGCATGGTCACCTGCGCCGACGCCTGGTCGTCGGCCAGCTGGTCAGCCTGGCGTCCTGCCTGGCCGCCTGGTGGCTGTTGCAGCAGGACTGGCTGCCGCGGCTGGTCGGTGCCGCCGATCTGGGTTTCTGCGGTCGCCTGGTGGTGCTGTCCCTGCTCGGCGGCCTGCTCGGATTCTGCTGGACGCCCGTTTCCAGCTGGCTGTCCCGGCGCGATGAGCGACAGGCCGACCGCTACGCCGTGCAGGCAACGGGTCAGCCCCGGGACCTGGCCGCGGCCCTCCGGCGGATGGCACGCGAGAATCTCAGCAACCTGCATCCCCATCCCCTTTACGCGGCGATCTATTTCTCCCATCCCCCGGTGGTGGAGCGTGTTGCCGCCCTGATGGAGGCGGACGAGGGACCATGAAACTGATCATCCTCACCACTCTGCTGACCCTGTCGGCGCTCTATGCTCCCCAGCCGCTGCTGCCGGTGCTGGCGCGTGAATTCGGCGTCAGTCGTGACGCCGTCGCCCTGCTGACCACAATCGCCTTTATCCCGTTGAGTGTCGCTCCACTGCTGTACGGTTACCTGCTGCAGTCGGTCTCCGCGCGGCGGATGCTGCGCTGCAGTCTGTTGCTGCTGGGACTGTCGGAGTTTTTTTTCGCCGCTGCCGATGTTTTTCCGCTGCTGCTCGGCCTGCGCCTGCTGCAGGGGCTGCTGGTGCCGGCGATACTCACCGCCCTGATGACCTATGTCTCCCAGCGATCGACGGCGGGTACCGTGCAGCGTTCCATGGCCGTCTATATCGCCGCGACCATTCTTGGCGGCTTTCTCGGTCGCCTCTGTTCCGGTGGATTGGCGACCCTGTTCGGCTGGCGCAGCAGTTTCATCGTCCTCGGCATCAGCCTGCTGCTCTGCGCCTGGCTGCTTGGGCGGTTGCGGGATGTCAGCGAGGTTCAGCTGGCAAAACCCCACCCGCGCCTGCTCTGGCAGGTGCTGCGCCAGGGCTGGTTTCTGCGCACCTATCTCGCTGTCTTCTGCCTGTTCCTGGTGTTCGCCGCGGTGATGAACTATCTCCCCTTCCGGCTGACGGAAATCAGCAGCGAGGCGAGCGAGCTGCGGATCGGGTTGATGTATTCCGGCTACCTGATGGGGGTGGTCACGGCCCTGACCGCGGTGCGGATTATCAACCGCTGCGGCGGGGCGATTTTCGCCATGCTGATCGGCTTCAGCGGCTACCTGGTGGCCATCGGCGGTCTGCTCGGCAGCAGTGTCGCCGGGCTGTTCGCCGACATGTTCCTTTTCTGCGGGACGATGTTCCTGGTGCATGCCACTGCTTCCGGATGGCTCAACCGTTCGGCCGGCAGCCACAAGGGGGTGGTCAACGGGCTCTACATCGCCTTCTATTACGGTGGCGGCGTGGTTGGCTCATCGCTGCCCGGCCCGGTTTACAGTCGTTTTGGTTGGGAGGGGGTGGTTTACGGGCTTGCCGCCGTTGCCGCGCTCGGCCTGGGGCTGGTTTTTTCCTGTCGTGGCGCGCAGACCAGGGGATTGCCGGAACTGGCCGCGGACCCGGACCGTTCCTGAAAAGTTGACAGCCGCCGTTTCTGAGGGTAAAACTTGAAAAGTTTTTATCTTTTTCCCGCCCGAGTCAGTGATCTTCAGCTGTCCCCCAGTGATGAATTCACCGATTCCGGCCCTACTGAAAGGAAGATCAATGAAACGCATTGTCACACTGCTGGCCTTGGCCGGCTTCTGCTGTGTCGGGGTACTGCAGGCGGCAGCTGAAACGAAGAAACCGACCTCTCTCGAAGACCGGGTCAGTTACGGTATCGGGATGAATATCGGCAAGGACTTCAAAAACAAGGATTTTGCCGTCAATCCCGAGCTGCTCGCCCAGGGTCTCAAGGATGTCCTCGCCGGCGACAAGACCCTGATGACCCCCGAGGAAGTTCAGCGGACGATTATGGAACTGCAGTCGGTGCTGCAGAAGAAGATTGGTGACAAGAACCTTGCCGAGGGCAAGGCCTTTTTGGAGGCCAACAAGAAAAAGGAAGGGGTCAAGGTGACCGCCAGCGGTCTGCAGTACAAGGTTCTCAAGGAAGGCAGCGGAGCGACCCCGACCGCGGAGAGCAATGTCAAGGTCAACTACAAGGGAACGCTGATCGACGGCACCGAGTTTGACAGCAGCTACAAGCGCGGCCAGCCGGCCACCTTCCAGGTCGGCCGGGTCATCAAGGGCTGGGTCGAGGGGCTGCAGTTGATGAAGGTCGGCAGCAAGTACCAGTTTGTCATTCCGCCGGAGCTGGCCTACGGCGACCGCGGCGCAGGTCCACAGATCGGACCGAACTCGGTGCTGGTGTTCGAGGTTGAACTGCTGGAAGTCAATTGAGTTCCGTTGCCGGATAAAACAAAAAAAACGGGCAACTCCTGTTAGGGTGTTGCCCGTTTTTTTGCCTCACGGTTGCCAGATGCCAGGCGCTCGCAGGTCGAGGAGCGAGAGTCGCAGCGGTAGCTACGCCGCAGCGACGAGGCCAGGGGCAATGACACCGGTGGGCATTTTTCATCGGTTTATCGCTTAGAAGACCAGTGTCCATGGTGGGGACAATATAGATGTCTCCATGTGTATCCTGAGGATTGCAGCAGGCCGGGATGCGGCAGGAGGTACTGCACCTGATGGAGTTGCTTGGACGGGCGACCTCGGATTGAATCCCTTTTTTGATGCTGTCCTCATACGCCCCGCTGTACTGCGGGGTTTTTTGTTTGAGATGCGAGGGCAGGTCTCGGATTATCGGTTATTCTCTTCCCCTTGTCGATCATCGAATCGTATTGTCTGACAGGCTTCACCGAACTGTCCTTGGACGATCTTCAGAAGCCAGTCAGAGAGCTGTGCCCGGCCCCACAATGCGCGTCATCCTTTTCC
The DNA here is from genome assembly GCF_002898515.1 of Geothermobacter hydrogeniphilus. Taxonomy (GTDB): domain Bacteria; phylum Desulfobacterota; class Desulfuromonadia; order Desulfuromonadales; family Geothermobacteraceae; genus Geothermobacter_A. The sequence continues at coordinate 34,277 of NZ_PPFX01000011.1, forward strand.
GATAAATGCCCTTGACAAGACCCGCGAGGCTTCTGTAGCTTTAAGTAAGTAATTGATTACTTACTTTGCAGCGGAGGCACCATGACGGCTCAAAAAAGACATCTCCCCTCGAAGAAACGGCGTGTGACAATCGTCGAGTCCGTGGTCGAACTGGCCGCCTTTCAGAATCCGACCGGGATCACAACCGCTGCCATTGCCGGGCACATGGGACTGACTCAGGGGGCTCTGTTCCGGCACTTCGCAAGCAAGGAGGAGATCCTGCAGGCGGTAATGGAATGGGTGGCCGAGCGCCTGTTGCCGCGCGTGGAAAAGGCAGCACAGGCGGCGCCCCCCCTGGCGGCTCTGGAGGCGGTTTTCATGACACACGTCGACTTCGTGATTGAATGGCCGGGAGTCCCGCGCATTCTGTTCGCCGAGCTGCAGAGAGCCGAAGACAGCCCGCCCAAGCGTGTGGTCCAGTCTCTGATCCAGCGCTACGGAGAACAGCTGCAGAGACTGATCGAAGCCGGCAAGGCTAACGGCGACCTGGATCCACGCCTCGACACGGAAGCCGCGGCGAGCCTGTTTATCGGCACAATCCAGGGGCTGGTGATGCAATCACTGCTGGCAGGGGACGTCAATCGCATGCGGCAGGAAGCTCCGAAAGTTTTCGCCATCTACCGGCGCGGCATCAGAAATTCCTCCCCGGGCCTGAACGGTTCGGAAAGGTGCGGCCAATGAGAAGCTGTTCGCATATTTTACGGCGCCGGCAAAAGGTCGGCGGGAAGCCGGAAACCCCGGGCAGCACCCGGCCGGCGGCAGGCGTTCTCCCCCAGTTGAGGAGGAATTGACGATGAACCGGTCCCGCGGCCCCGGGATTCTGAGCCTGTTCTGTCTGCTCGCCCTGTTCCTTCCCGCTGCACCGGGACGGGCCTTCACGCTTGACGATTGCGTGGAGCTGGCCTTGCGGAACAACCCAGGGCTGCAGAAACAACGAATGGGGCCAGATCTCGCTCAGACCGACCTCTCCGCCCGGAAGGGACTGCGGTTCGGCAGGCTGGATGCCGTTTCTTCCTACACCCACTACAACCTGCCGCGGACCCTGGTTCCACTGACTCCGGGGGCCATCTTCGCCAACCCGGCGGGTGTTGCCACCACCGAGGATCTGTTTACAGTCGGAATTATCTACGAGATCCAGCTCTTTACCGGGTTCGCCCAGACCCGATCCATCGAGGCCGCCGCACTGCAGAAAGAACTGGCCGACGCCACCCTGAGACTGAGCCGGGAACAGCTGGTCTACAACGTGAAGACCCTTTACGTGAATATCCTCTCGTTCCAGGCCCGGGAAAAAGCCCAGCGAACCTATGTCGAGTCTCTGCAGCGACTCCACGAGCAGATCTCGCGGGAATTCCGGCTGGGCAAAAAGGCGCGCGTCGATCAACTGAAAGCCGCCGCCGAACTGGAAGCCGCCAAGGCAGAACTGGCGGGAACCGGAGCCAATATCGCGGCCACGAAAGCTGCCCTGGAAAGCCTGCTTAATCTCGACCGGCTTCCGCCGCTGGAGGAGATCAAGCTGTCCCCGGAGTCGGTCACGGCCGCCCAGGAGCAGCTTGTCGCCCGGCTGAAGGACACGAGTCGCCTGCGGATCGCCCGGCTGGCCAGGCTCAGAAACGCCAGGCTTGCCGACAAGGAGACCTCCGCCCTGTATCCCCAGATCGTCCTGAATGCCGGCTATGGGCAGAACTTCGGCCCCAACGACAGCAGCCATCCCGATTCCGGCGACTGGAACAACCATGAGGTCTGGCAGGTTGGCCTGAATCTCAAATGGAACATCTTCGATTTCGGCAACACTCGAAACAGGCTGGCAAAAGCCAGGATTGTCGAGCAGCAGAGCCGTTACCAGGAAACGGAAACCCTGCTCGAGCTGAAACGCGCCGTCAGCGAAGCGGTGACCAAGATCAATGCCGCCGTCAGCGATTATCTGAGCGCGCGGACCGAACTCGAACTGACCCGCCAGACCGCGCAGATTGAACAGGTCCGTTATGACCGAGGAGCCGCGACGCTCAACGACCTGCTTTACGCCAGGGCAAGGCATCTGCTGGCCGAAAGCCGCTTCATCGCCGCCGGCTATACCTATGAGGTCGCGAACTTCCACCTCGAGTATCTGCTCGAAACCGGAGACCAAAAATGAAGAAGACCCTCCTCGTTGTCCTGCTTGCCGGCCTGGTTGCCGCAGGTGGGATCCTGCTGAAAAAACGCTGGCAGGAAATTGCCGAAGCCCCGGTCGCGACGCTGCCGGTTCATTCCGTCAGAATAACGCTGCCAGAAACCCGGACGGTTTCCCGGACCGGCAGCTTTCTGGCCGAGCTGAAAGCAGCCAAAAGCGCCGAGATCTCCGCGAAGATTTCCGGACGGATCGTCCGGCTGCCGGTACACGAGAGCCAGCAGGTCCGCCAAGGCGAGATCCTGGTGCGGATCGACGACCGGGAACTCGTCGCCGGCATCAGGGCGCTGCAGTCGCGGCTGGTGGCAGCCAACAGGCAGCGGGATTACGCCCGGGCCGAACATGAACGGAACCTGGAGCTGTTCCGGGCCGGCGGCATCTCCCGGGAAAAACTCGAAGCATCCGAAGTCACCAGATCCTTCACGGACGCCGAGGTGGACGATCTGCAACAGAAAATCAACAGCCTGGAAAGTCAGCTCGACTATCTGAACATCCGGGCCCCGTTCGACGGGATTGTCGGCACTATCCTGCTGCGGGAAGGGGATCTGGCGGTACCCGGCAGGGCCATTCTTAGACTCAATTCCCTGCCCCGGAAATTGACCTTCCGTTTCGTTCCCGAAACCGTCAGGATCGAAACGGGGCAGGAGGTTCTGCACAAGGGCGGAAAGTTCGGTCGCGTCGCCCGGCTTTACAATGACGCCAGCGATGGGCTGGCGGTGGCCGAAGTTGTGCCGGACCGGGACATCGACCTGCCGGTCGGCAGTTTCCTGATGCTCGACGTGGTGCTTGGTACTGCAACCGGCTGTTCGCTGCCGGTCGAGGCTATCCTGCACCGGACGCAGGGCGTCAGCGTCATGCTCTACCAGGATGGCCGGTTCACCGAACTGCCGGTCAGCGTCCGGATGCAGGATTCCAGGTACGCCTTGGTGTCACCCTGCCCGACTCTGCCCGTGGCCCTGGCCCCGGAAACCCGGTTGAGCCTGTTGCCCGGCTACGGTCCGGTCAGGATTCTTTCGGAGCCGAAGGAATGACCGGCGACTGGATCGAACGCCTGCTGGGGCGTCCCTATTTCATCTATTCTTTTCTGGGCATGTTCCTGCTGCTCGGCCTCTTCGGGTACGAAAGACTCGACCGCAAGCTGTTCCCGGACTCCAACTACCCCGAAATTGCGGTAGTGATTGTCCAGCCGGGCGGCTCGGCCGGAACCATCGCCGCCAACATCAGTGTTCCGGTCGAGGAAGAACTCTACACTCTGGACAAGATCCGCCGGGTCTACTCGACCACCATCGACGAGGTCGCGGTGATCCGGGCCGAATTCGATTACGGCAAGGATCTGGAAATGGCGGCCAGCGATGTCAGCAATTCGCTCGGCAAGATCCGCTCGTCGCTTCCGGACGATATTCTCGAGCCCCAGGTACACAAGATATCCGCCGCCACCGCCCCGGTGCTGGTGATCGCTGTCAATCCCCGCCAGGCCGCTGTGCCGCTCGAGGATATCCGGATGCTGGCCGAACAGCGCCTGAAACAACGGCTGATCAAACTGCCCGGAGTCGCCAATGTCGAAGTTTTCGGTGGCTACAAGAAGGAACTCCAGATCATTGTTGACAAGGGAAAACTCGACCGCTACGGGCTGGGAATCGGCGACCTGCTGGCGGCGGTGCGGGCCAACAACCGCGATTACGCGCTCGGCTTCATCACCAGCGACCGCAGCCGCTACCTGCTCAGGTCCCCGGCGCGCGCGGAGAGCGTCGAAGAGCTCAGGGCATTGCACCTGAACACCGAGATCACTCTGGCCGATGTGGCGGACGTCTACTTCGGCCACTACGAGAACAGCGCCGCCTACTATGGCAACGGCAAGGCGGCCATTGCCCTGGCTGTCCAGCGCGGCCTCGACAGTGACGTGATCCGCACCATCGAAGGTGTCGAAGCGGAACTGGACGCCATCCGTTCCGAATACCCGCAGCTCGATTTCGAGATTACCGATACCCAGAAAGACACCATCGTCCAGTCGACCGACAACATGTTCGAGTCCCTGCGGGACGCGATTCTCATGTCGATCTTTGTGGTCTTTCTCTTCCTGGCCAGTTTCCGGCAGGTGCTGGTGGTGCTGGTCACCATCCCCCTGGTGTATGCTTCGACCGTCGCCCTGATGTGGCTGGTCGGCATCGAGTTCAATGTCGTGACCCTGACCGGGATCATCCTGGCGCTGGGGCTGCTGCTCGACGATGCCGTGGTGGTCATGGAAAATATCGAACGCCATTACCGGGAACTGGGGAAGGGAATCCGCAAGGCGGTCCTGGAAGGCACTCGGGAGATCATGTTCGCCGATCTTTCCGGCACGGTCACGACCATGATCGCCCTGGCCCCGATCCTCTTTGTCGGCGGCTACCCGCAGACCGTGTTCCGCCCCCTGGCCTCGACCCTGCTACTGGCGCTGGCGGCCTCCTATGTCATTTCAATCACGGCGGTCCCCCTGCTGTCACTGAAAATCCTGCCCCTCAACCACCCGCTGCTGCTTGCCGCCGAGGCCTTTTTTTACCGTCTCAGCAACCGGGCTAACGAGACGGTGCAGAATTTTTTTCGGCGTGCGGTCGAAGCGGCACTGGATCGCAAAGCGGTTGCCGTCATCTATTCGGCCGCCCTGTTGCTGCTGTTTGTCATCAGCGTAAGAATCGTGATGCCGACGGTTGGCAGGGAGTTGATGCCGCCCATGGATACCGGGGGCGTGCGCATTCACATCACCACTGCCCCCAATCTGCCGATTGCCGCCAGTCGGAAAATCGCTCGTCAAGTCAACCGGATCGTCACCGACGCCGGCCCGCTGGACTATCTTTCCACGACCATCGGCAGCGAGCCCGGGGTCCTGAGCATCGGCAGCGGGTCCGGCATCGACCACATCGCCGTGACCGCCACCTACGTCAACCGCTACAAGCGCAAGGAATCGGTCTGGGCGATCGAGCAGCGGCTTCGCGAGCGCCTGGCCCGGGTCGAAAACATCAAACAGCTGGAAGTGGTCGACTACGGAGCCACCGCCCTCTCCAGCATCCGCGCCAATATCGACATCATGCTGTCTGGCCCCGACCTCGAAGCCCTGGTGCGGGCCGGCGACCTGGTGGAACAGGCTCTCTACCGGGTCCGCGGCATCGTTTCGGTCGGCCGGACCTGGCATCTCGACAAAAGGGTCTACAATCTTGAAATCGACCGGGCCCGGGCCGCGCACTACGGCCTGGACAATGCCGCCATCACCAGCCAGCTCCAGGCCCTGCTGCGCGGTGCCCTGGTGAGCAGCTTTCCCGCCGGCAACAGCCTCGACTTCGGGGTGAGGGTCTGGCTGCCGTCCACCCAGCGCGACCGGCTCGAACTGTTCTCCACGCTCCTGCTCGACGCTCCCGTAGGGAAAATCCCGCTCGCGGCGATTGCCCGCATTCGACGCGACCTGGAACCTGGGCTTATCTCCCGGGAAGGGCTCGCTTACACGCTCAACGTCTACGGGTACCGTGAAAAGTCCGCCATCTCGCACATCATGGCGGAGTTTGAACGGATATTCGCCGGAACGGAACTGCCGCCTTCGGTCAGGATGGAGCAGGTTGGCGACATCCGCGAATTCAACAATTCAGCCGGGCGCATGGCCGGCGCGATCGGCTTTGCGGTCCTTCTGATCTTCTTCACCCTGATCCCCCTTTTCAATTCGATCCGAGTGCCACTGATGATCATCCTCTCGATTCCGCTGACCATCATCGGGGCGGCATGGGTCCTGCTGCTGCTCGGCTACCATGTTTCGATGCCGGCAATGATGGGTTTCATCCTGCTTTCCGGCATCATCGTGAACAACGCGATTTTGCTGATCCACTTCGCCCAGGAAAAAATCGCCGAAGGGCTGGATAAAAGGACGGCGATGATCGAAAGTATCCGCATCCGTACCCGGCCGGTCCTGATGACCGCGTTCGCCGTCGCGGCCGGAATGCTGCCGGTGGCCCTCGGCTCGGCCATCGGCCTGGAACGGCTGGCCCCGCTCGGCGCCGTGGCGATCGGCGGCTTGTTGGTTGGAACATTTCTGACCCTGGTCTTCATTCCGCTGATCTTCATCTGGACAACCAGGACCCCCTAGAGGACATTGCCTGGAGAAAGAGCCTTGTTATGCTTGCGGGACGTTGGTTGATTGTTGAATGAGAAAGTTGCTCATGAATTTCATCATCTACGAATATATTGATGTCTGCGCGAGAGGTTGAAGGAGCGTCTGTGGGAGGAGGAAAGAAAAGTAAAGCCGAGCCCTGAACAGGACCCAGCTTTCTCTCCAGGTAGAAAGGTAGAATATTGCAAGGCGGCTCAAAAGGTTGCAGATGCGAGGCGCCCGCCGGCCGAGGAGCGAGTCGTAGCGGCAGTTACGTCGCAGCGACGAGGCCAGGGGCAACGAAGCAGATGTGACCTTTTCAGCCGCCTACCCCTTGGTAGACCAGTGTCCGTGGAGGTTGCAGTACTCGCGGGCGGTCACGGCCGTGGCGGTGATCGGGAAGGTTGCTTCGGGAGCGTCGCCGGGGTTGAGAAACTGGCGGTAGACTTTGCCGTCGGCCAGCAGTTCGATCCACTCGATGTAGTGATCGTCCTGCATCGGGTGAGCGACACTGCCGATCTTGACGGTGATGCTGTCGGTGCCGATTTCGATCACCGGGACATGCTTTTCCAGTGCCGCGTCAACGGTATTCTCCGTCATCAGGGTCATTTTCTGGTTGCAGCAGACCAGCGGCGCGGCCCCGCTGTGCAGGACTTCAACGATGTTGCCGCAGAGTTCGCATTTGTAGACTTCGAGTTGTTTGGCCATCAATTTTCTCCTTGGTAAAGGGACGGATTCAGGGGTGAAAACAGAGGAAAGCTTACCACAGCCTGGCGGTTCTTCAAGTTGGCCGGGGGACGCTTCGAGTGTCTCCGGGGCTTGCCTTCGGCCATAGACCTGATATAAGGTTCCAATGTTATTTCCATGAGTTGCAACGATAGGAGCGCTTGATGAGCCGATTCAGCCTGTTCTCCGCCGGATTGCTGCTGTTCTTTTTCACCGGATCCCTGCCCGCCCTGGCCGGCCCGCCACCGGCGCCCGGGCCCAAGGTGCGCTGCCCGGTCTGCGGTATGTTTGTCGCGCCCTATGCCGCCTGGCAGTCGAGCATTCTTTACAGTGATGGTCACCGCGACTATTTTGACGGCCCGAAGGACCTGTTCCGGCAGTTCTTTTCTCTCGATGAGGCCGGCCTCAAGTCCGTCCGCGAGGTCTGGGTCACCGAGTACTATTCAACCCAGCCGATTCCGGCCGACGAGGTCTACTTCATCGGCGGCAGCGACGTGCTCGGCCCGATGGGAGAGGACCTGGTCCCGGTCAAGGGGCGCAAGGCGGCGGAAACCTTTCTCCGCGACCATGGCGGCAAGCGCATCCTGCAATTCGATGGTCACCAGCTGAATCCCGTGGCCGCGCAATGATCCACCGCTGGCAGCTGTTTACCGCCCTCAGCCTGTTGCTTTTCTTCCTGCTGGGAGCCTTGTGGCTGACCGGCAGCCGGCGCCGCGGGCGGGAAGATGGTTCGTTGCTGGCCGTCCGACGGCAGCTGGTCGCCGGTCTGCAGTTGACCGATTTTGCCATCTGGACCGAGGCGCGTTACACCCGGCATCCTTCCCAGGCCGATTTTTTCACCCCCTTCCAGGATTTCCCCGGAGCCCTGGAGCATTTCCCCGCAGGTTCCCTGCTGGCGCCGCCGGTTTCGCATCCGTTGACGCGGCTGCGGGTTGCCAAAGCGAAAAGGCCCTGATTCCGTGCGCCAGTTGAAGTTGCTGGAATATGCTCTCTCCGCTCTCTGGCGTCGCAAGGGGAAAACCACTGCCATCCTGGTGGTCTATGTCCTGACCGTGGCGGCGCTGGCATCGGTGCTGTTTCTCACGCAGTCGCTGCGCACCGAGGCCGAGCTGCTGTTGCGGGATGCGCCCGAGCTGGTGGTGCAGCGTCTGGCGGCCGGACGGCATGCCCTGATTCCGGAGGATTACGCCGCCGCCATCGCCGCTATCCCCGGGGTCGGCAAAGTTCAGCCGCGGATCTGGGGCTATTACTACGATGCCCTGACCAAGGCCAACTACACCCTGATCGGCGTGCGTTCGAAGCAGGGGCCGATGCCCCTGCTCGCCGGGCGGCTGCCGACCGGGGTGGATGAGTGTGCGGTCGGGCAGGGGGTGGCCGAGACGCGTGATGTCGAGGTCGGGGATGATCTGATTCTGATCGATGGTGACAATCTCGGCGTCAGCCTTGAGGTGGTGGGGGTTTTCTCCTCGGAATCGCGGCTGTTGACCAACGACCTGATCGTGCTTGAGGATGAGGCCCTGCGGCAGTTTTTCCGCCTGCCGGAAGGAGAGGCGACCGACCTCGCGGTGCAGGTCCACAATCCGCGTGAGGTCAACACCGTGGCCCGCAAGGTGGTGCGCCTGAAAGCGGATGCCCGGCCGATCACCCGCAGCGAGATTCTGCGTACCTACGATGCCGTTTTCAACTGGCGCAGCGGCATGTTGCTGTCGATTTTTATCGCCGCGCTGAGCGCTTTCGCTATCCTTGCCTGGGATAAGGCGACCGGGGTCAGTGCCGAGGAAAAACATGAAATCGGCGTCCTCAAGGCGATCGGCTGGGATACCGGGGACGTGCTGCTGCTGAAGTTCTGGGAAGGCCTGGCGCTGTCGCTGACCGCGGTGCTGCTCGGGCTGTTGGCGGCTTGGATCCATGTCTTCTGGTTCGGTGCCCCGCTGCTGGCGATGGTGGTCAAGGGCTGGTCGGTCCTCTTCCCGGCCTTTGACCTGGTGCCGCGGGTCGAACTGCAACAGCTGCTGGCGCTGATCCTGCTGACCGTTGCGCCCTACGTGGTGGCAACGGTGATTCCCTCCTGGAAAGCGGCGATAACCGACCCGGACACGGTGCTGCGGGGGTAACCCGTTATCGGGTCGCCATGTTCAAGGACAATTTCAACGCAGAGCGGGAGAGAAGGAGAGACGGAGAGATCGTAAAGTTAACTTCAGAAAAAAGATTTCTCTCCATCTCAGCCTCTCTCCGCCTCTGCGTTGAAAACAGGTTTTGACCTTCTGGGTGTCTTGGCGGCACCGAATATTGCAAGGTTCTGTCATGGTCCAACTGGAAAACGTCATCAAGGTCTACAACCCGCGCCGGCCCGACCGGGTCGAGGCGCTGCGTGGTCTGTCGCTGCGGATACCGGCGCAAGGGGTGAGCGTGTTGCGGGGGCCGAGCGGATCGGGCAAGAGTTCATTGCTGTCGCTGATCGGTTGCATGGCGCGGCCGACCAGCGGCCGGGTGCTGATCGAGGGGCGCGAGGTTTCGCGCCTGCCTGAGCGGTTTCTGACCGAGGTGCGGCGGGAAACGTTCGGTTTTATCTTCCAGCAGTTCAACCTGGTGCGGGCATTGTCGGTGCGGGAGAACGTGCTGCTGCCCCTCTATCCTCTCGCCGAGGGGTTTGCCGCCATGCGCCGCCGGGCGGATCGGCTGCTGGAGCAGTTCGGACTTGCCGACAAGGCGCGGCGCCGGGTCGCGACCCTTTCCGGCGGGGAACAGCAGCGGGTCGCCATCGCCCGGGCGCTGATCAATAATCCGCGCATCATTATTGCCGATGAGCCGACCGCCCATCTCGACAGCCGTCTTTCCGGCGAGCTGCTGACGGCTCTGCAGCAACTCGCCGTGGAGGGGCGCACGGTGATCATCGCCACCCATGATCGTCTGGCGGCCGAGCATCCGATGGTGGACCGGCGTTTTGAGTTGCGTGATGGGCTGCTGGTGGAGTCCGCGGCGTGATTCTCCATCCCGGTATCCTGGCGTTGCTGTTCGGTTCCGGGCTCTCCCTGCTGCTGCTGAGCCTGGCCGTGCCGCTGGCCATCCGGGTGCTGCGGCGCTGGGATCCCGCTTCCAGCGATGCCGGGCAACTGCTGCTGGAGAGGCAGACCTACCTGCTGTCGACCCTGGTCAGCTATGCCTGCGGTTTTCAGCTGCTGGCACTGCTGCTCTACGTCTTTACCGCCGATAATCTCCACCAGCAGTTTGTCGGCGCCATGTGCGCCACCGGCACCTTCAATGCCAATCCGGTCGGTTGGACGCTGCTGAAGCTGAAACTGCTGCTCTTTTTTGCCGCCGGTCTGTGGCTGGTTTTCAACAGCATCACCCGGCAGTCCGCCGACTATCCCCTGACGCGCCTCAAGTATGCCCTGCTGCTGGTGCTCTGGCCGCTGACGCTGCTCGACCTGGTCTGGCAGCTGCAGTTTTTCCACGGGCTTGAACCGCAGATCATCACCTCCTGCTGCGGGTCACTTTTCAGCGCCGCCGGCAGCGGGGTGGCCAGCGGTCTCGCTGAACTGCCGCTGGTGCCGATGATGTGGACGTTCTACGGCGGCGCCGCGCTGCTGCTGGTGTTACTCGCCGCGCAACTGCGATTCCGGGGGGGCTGGCTGCGGTACCTGGCGGCTGTCTGCGGGGTCGGTTTTTTCGGTCTTGCCCTGGCGGCGATGGTGACCTTCATTTCAGTCTACATCTACCAGCTGCCGAGTCACCATTGTCCCTTCGACATCCTGCAGAGCGGCTATGACTGGATCGGCTATCCGATCTACCTGGGGCTGTTCGGGGGCGTGTTCTGTACTCTGGTCACGGGGCTTTACGCATGGCTGCGGCGGGTGCCGTCGCTGGAACCGCTGGTGCAGAGAAAGGAACGTTTCTGGACCCTGGTGGCGCTGCTGCTGCTGGTGCTGTTCCTGGTCCTCAGCAGTTGGCCGGTGGTGACGGGGCCGTTCCGTATGGTGTATTCCTGATGGAACACCGGCGGGGGGCGCCCGCCAGCGCCTTACTTTTCTTGCTTGCCCAAGAAAAGTAAGCAAAAGAAGGGCACCCCGACGCAGCCATCCTGGCGGATGCCTTAACTCCGCTGTGCGTCTGCGGGAGGTAAAAAACTCGGCTGACGCCTCAGACAGTTTTTACCTCTGTTTCCGCAGACACTCCGCTCCGTTCAGTGTCTGCTAACGGGGGAATACAAAAGAACATGCCTTAACTTCTTGCGACGTGCTCAGGCTTCTCTCTCTCTCTGACAAAAAAGCCGACTCCTTACGAAGCCGGCTTTTTCAGCTATTGTTATGTTGTTCAGGCTGTTCACCCCGACTGTCCGAGCATCGCCCGGTAGTCCTCCTCGACCAGCAGCATGTGCTGGTGGGTGGAGCCGGCGTTGGCGAGGTAGACGTTGCGGATCGCCTCGTCATCGATTTTCGCCGCCATTGCCCGCAGCTGTTTTTCGAGGGTCTCCTCCTGCTCGATGGCCAGTTCCAGGGCCAGGCGCTCGTCGAAGTCGTTGAGCATCGCCTTCTGCAACGCCTTCCACCAGTCCGAATCGGTGTCTGGAGCAGCCGCCATCATGCTGTCGAAGTCGGGCAGATCATTGCCGGGGTAGGCCTGGTAGAAGGTCAGGGCATGCTGCCGCTCTTCCCGGCCGAGGATCTCGAACGTTTTTCGGACCCTGTCATCAACCGCCTTTTCGGCGGCAAAAAAATAATAATCCATCGCGTCCTTTTCAGTCTGGATCGCGTCCTTAAGGGCTTCATTCAGATCAAAATGCATGTGGAACCGCTCCTCCTGGATAGTATACAGTATACAAAGATAGCATGGTTGAAGCAGATAATTCCAGTTTAAAAAGGATGGACGGAATCCGACGGTGCCAAAACAGGAACGCCCCCGGAGGCTGTCTTCCGGGGGCGTTCTTTTCAACTGGAGCCGCTAATCCGATTCGAACGGACGACCTGCTCATTACGAGTGAGCTGCTCTACCAGCTGAGCTATAGCGGCCGATACAATCGCGGTCCTGTAATTACCTCAATTTGCCGGTCCTGTCAATGACCAGAATCCGTGCGGGGCGGAGAGTATGGCTCATTCCGTACGGACCTTGCTGATCGCCTCATCCCAGCCGGCGATCAATTCCCGTCTCAGCCCCGAGGTCATCTGCGGCTTGAAGTCTGACTGACACTGCCACTGTGCGGCGATCTCATCGAGGGATGCATAACTGCCGGCCTGCAGCCCGGCCAGACAGGCGGCCCCGAGGGCGGTGGTTTCGGTGACCTCCGGTCTTTCAACCGTCAGGTCGAGCAGGTCGGCGAGAAACTGGCAGAACCAGTTGTTGGCCACCATGCCGCCGTCGATTCGCAGGGCGGTGGGCGGCACCGCGCCGTCGGCGGCCATGGCGGTCATCAGGTCGCGGGTCTGGTAGACGACCGATTCGAGGGTGGCGCGGGCGATTTCGGCGATGCCGGTGTCGCGGGTCAGGCCGAAGAGGGCACCTCGTGCCTGCGGATCCCAGTGCGGAGCGCCGAGCCCGGTAAAGGCCGGGACCAGGTAGACACCGTGGTTGGAGCCGAGCCCGGCCGCCAGTTGTTCGGTCTCGGCGGCGTTGGTTATCAGTTTCAGGTTGTCACGAATCCATTGCACCGCCGCTCCGGCGATGAAGATTGAACCTTCGACGGCGTAGCTGGTGCGGCCGGCGATCCGCCAGGCGATGGTGGTCAGCAGCCGGTTGCCGGATCGGATCGGCGAATCTCCGGTGTTCATCAGCACAAAGCAGCCGGTGCCGTAGGTACTTTTGGTCATTCCCGGCGCGAAGCAGGCCTGGCCGATGGCGGCTGCCTGCTGGTCGCCGGCGATGCCGAGGATCGGCAGGCGGCAGCCGAAGATGGCCGGGTCGGTGGTGCCGAAATCGGCGGCGCAGTCTTTCACCTCCGGCAACAGGACGGCGGGGATATCGAACAGGGTGAGCAACTGCTGATCCCACCGCCGTTTGTGAATGTTGTACAACAGGGTGCGCGAGGCATTGGTGATGTCGGTGGCGTGGACCTTGCCGCCGGTCAGTCGCCAGAGCAGGTAGCTGTCGACGGTGCCGAAGGCCAGTTCGCCTTTTTCGGCCCGATGCCTGGCGCCGGGGATGGTCTCCAGCAGCCAGTGCAGCTTGCTGGCGGAAAAGTAGGGATCGAGCAGCAGCCCGGTGGCGGCGCTGACGCTCTCCTCATGACCCTGCCGTTTCAGTTCGGCGCAATAGTCGGCGGTGCGCCGATCCTGCCAGACAATGGCGTTGTGGAGCGGCCTGCCGGTCGCCCGCTCCCAGAGCAGGGTGGTCTCGCGCTGGTTGGTGATGCCGATGGCCTTGACCGCAGGGCATTTGGCCTCGGCTTCTTCGAGCGCGGCACGGCTGACTCTGAGGGTGCTGTTCCAGATATCCTCCGGGTCATGCTCCACCCAGCCGTTCTGCGGGTAGTGCTGGGGAAACTCCTGCTGCGCGCTGGAAACAATCCGGCCCCGGCGGTCGAAGACTATGGCCCGGGAGCTGGTGGTCCCTTGATCAATAGCGAGAAACATGAGTCCTCCTGAGGGCGGCCGATACGCACGCATCTGCTGCGTTGCTCGCACCTTCAGTCGCTGCGGAGTAGCTGCCGCTACACCTCACTCCTTCAGTTGCGAGACGCCTTGCAGCTACGCACGTCTCGACCGCCTCGAACCGTTTGTGCTGGGGCGGGCGATACGCACGCATCTCTTGCAAGCATGGCCGGTTCCGATAGAATGTCAACCAGTGAAACGTTAAAAACGCAATGATTCAATGTGGATAACCACGACATAGGGGGAGGACCGATGGGCATCGGCCGGGAACAGACGCTGCAGACCCTGCGCGGCGGCAAGACGTTTGATCTGCTGGTGATCGGCGGCGGTGCCACCGGCTGCGGCATCGCTCTTGATGCCGCCAGTCGCGGGCTGCGGGTGGCGCTGGTCGAAAAGCAGGACTTCGCCGAGGGCACCAGCAGTCGCAGCACCAAGCTGGTGCATGGCGGGGTGCGCTACCTGGAGGCGGCGATCCTGCACGTCGACCCGGTTCAGTACCACCTGGTTCGGGACGCGCTGCGCGAGCGCGGCATCCTGCTGCGCAACGCTCCCCACCTGGCGCGCCGGCTGCCGCTGGTCACGCCGCTCTACCGCTGGCTGGAAATTCCCTACATCTGGATCGGCCTCAAGCTCTACGACCTGCTGGCCGGCGGCTTGGGGATCGGCCACAGCCGGCTGCTGGGACGGCGCCAGGCCCTGCGGCGCTTCCCGCTGCTGCGCCGTGCCGGACTCAGGGCCGGGGTGCTCTACTATGACGGCCAGTTCAATGACGCGCGCATGGCCCTGACCCTTGCGCTCAGCGCCAGGGAGCGGGGGGCGGTGATCCTCAATCGCCTGGCGGCGATGGGACTGCTGAAAGAGCAAGGGCGGCTGGTTGGCGCCGAACTGGAAGATCAGCTGGACGGGGGCCGTTTTGCGCTTCGGGCTCGCGGAGTCATCAACGCCGCCGGTCCCTTTGTCGACCGGGTCCGGCGGTTGGATGACCCGGCCGCGATGGCCATCCTGCAGCCGAGCTCCGGGGTCCATATCGTCCTCGACCAGCGTTTTGCCCTGCCCAATGTCGGTCTACTGATTCCCAAGACCGAGGATGGCCGGGTGCTGTTCGTGCTGCCCTGGGAGGGGCACGCGCTGATCGGCACCACCGACGAGCCGGCCGAGGTCCGTGAACATCCGCGGCCGCTCGAAGAGGAAATCGCCTACCTGCTGCGCCATGTCGGCCGCTATTTCAACCTGCAGGTGACGCCCGGGGATGTCAAGAGCGCCTGGTGCGGGTTGCGGCCGCTGGTGCGTGATCCGAAGGCTTCTGATACCGCCAGACTTGCGCGCGACCATGTTATTGAGGTCAGCTCTTCCGGTTTGCTGACCATCGCCGGGGGCAAGTGGACCACCTACCGCAAAATGGCGCAGGATGCCGTCGATCATGCCGTCAGGGTCTTCGGACTCAATCCGCTGCGGGACTGCCGCACCGAACAGCTGCCGCTGGTCGGTGCCGGTGGTAACTGGCAGGAGATCGAGACTGAGCTGCGGGAGGAATTCGGGCTGTCCGCGGATCTCAGCGGGCATCTCTATCATGCCTATGGGGACCGGGCGTCGGCCGTGGCCCGATTGGCCGCCGGAGGGTTGACGGCCCGGCTGGACGAGAACCATCCCTTTATCGAGGCCGAGGTTGTTTACGCCGCCCGCTTTGAAATGGCGGTGCATGCCGTCGATGTGCTGGCCCGACGTCTGCCGCTGGCCCTGCTTGACCGGGACGCGGCCCGGGGGGCGGCATCCCGGGTGCTGGAGCTTCTGGCGGGGGAACTCGGCTGGGATGCAGAACGGCACTCGCAGGAGGCCGCGCTGGTTGAGCAGCGGCTACGGGAAGGCCTGTAGGAAATCCCCCCTCCCTGGAAAGGGGGAGGTTCCCTTCCATCCTCACAAGCTCGGCAGCAGTTTCTCCGGGATCAGGTCATTGTAGGCCCCGTTGCGGACCAGTTCCCCGGCTTGCTGAATGTCCGGCGCGAAGTAGCGATCCTGGTCGTAGAAGGGGACCCGCGCGCGCAGGCGGCTCCTGGCCTCTTCGAGGGGACGCGAGGTTTTCAGCGGCCTGCGGAAATCGACCCCCTGGCAGGCGGCCAGCAGCTCGACAGCGAGAATGCCGGCGCTGTTGTCGGCCATGTCGCGCAGTCTGCGGGCGGCGAAAGTAGCCATCGAGACATGGTCCTCCTGGTTGGCCGAGGTCGGCAGGCTGTCGACGCTGGCCGGGTGGGCGAGGGTTTTGTTCTCGCTTGCCAGGGCCGCGGCGGTGACCTGGGCGATCATGAACCCGGAGTTGAGACCGCCCTTTTCGACCAGGAACGGTGGCAGCTTGCTCAGGTTGCTGTCGATCAGCAGGGCGATGCGCCTCTCGGCCAGGGCGCCGATTTCGGCGATCGCCAGGGCCAGGTTGTCGGCGGCCATCGCCACCGGCTCGGCGTGGAAGTTGCCGCCGGAGAGGATGTCGCAGTCGGCGCTGAAGACCAGTGGGTTGTCGGAGACGGCATTGGCCTCGGTGACCAGCACCCGCGCGGCATGGCGGATCTGCTCCAGGCAGGCGCCCATCACCTGCGGCTGGCAGCGCAGCGAGTAGGGGTCCTGGACCGCCTCGCAGTTGCGGTGGGAATCCTCAATTTCACTGCTGTCGAGCAGACTGCGGTAGGCGGCGGCGGTGTCGATGCAGCTCTGATGACCGCGGACGGCGTGAATCCGCTCGTCGAAGGGTTTACGGCTGCCGAGGGCCGCCTCAACGCTGAGACTGCCGCCGACCAGGGCGGCGGCGAACAGGTCCTCGGCGGCGAACAGGCCGCGCAGGGCGAAAGCGGTCGAAGCCTGGGTGCCGTTGAGCAGCGCCAGTCCCTCCTTGGGGGCCAGCCGGAACGGTTTCAGACCGGCGATCTCCAGCCCCTTGCGACCCGGCAGCCGCCGGCCGTGGTGCAGCACCTCCCCCTCGCCGAGCAGCACCGTCGCCATGTGCGCCAGCGGCGCCAGATCGCCGGAGGCGCCGACCGAGCCTTTTTCCGGGATGCAGGGATAAACCTGAGCGTTGAGCAGGCGGATCAGTGCTTCGATCACCTCGCGGCGGATGCCGGAGTAGCCCCGCGCCAGGCTGTTGATCTTCAGTACCAGCAACAGCCGCACGGTCGCTTCGCGCATGAACGCACCGATCCCGGCGGCATGGGAGAGGACGATGGAGCGCTGCAGGGTTTCCAGTTCGTCGTTGGGGATGCGGGTGTTGGCCAGCAGGCCGAAGCCGGTATTGACCCCGTAGACCACCCGTCCCTGCTCGATGACGTCGTGAACGGTGGCGGCCGATCGGTCGATCGGCTCCGCGGCTTCAGGGCTGAGACTGAGTTCAACCGGCTGCGCCTGGACCTTGCGCAGGGTGGCGAGGTCGAGTTGGCCGGGGGTGAGTTGCAGTTTGAACATGGTGTGACTCCGTGGTGTCAGTTTTTTGGTGCCGCCAAGTCGCCAAGAACGCCAAGAAAGGCAAAAATTCATTTAACGGAGAGGCGGAGAGGGGCAGAGCCAGAGAGAGTTTTTGGGTTTAAAATCAAAACCTGATTTTGATTTTCTCAGCCTTCTCTCCCTCTCTGCGACTCTCCGTTAAAAAGTTTTTTTGCACTCCTGGCGGTATCTTAGCGGCGGAATGAGATTTCATTTTCGCAGCATCGGCAGATCCAGCCCCTGCTCCTTCGCGCAGTCTCGGGCGATCTGGTAGCCAGCGTCGGAATGGCGCATGACGCCGCTGGCGGGATCATTCCACAAGACCCTTCGCAGGCGCTCCTCGGCCGCGTCTGTGCCGTCGGCGACGATCACCAGTCCGGCGTGCTGGCTGAAACCCATGCCGACCCCGCCGCCGTGGTGCAGGCTGACCCAGGTGGCGCCGCCGGCGGTGGAGAGCAGGGCGTTCAGGAGCGGCCAGTCGGAAACCGCGTCGGAGCCGTCGAGCATCCCCTCGGTTTCGCGGTTGGGGCTGGCGACCGAGCCGGAATCGAGATGGTCGCGACCGATCACCACCGGGGCCCGCAGTTCACCGCTTTTGACCATCTGGTTGAAGGCGATACCGAGACGGGCGCGGTCCTTGAGTCCGACCCAGCAGATGCGTGCCGGCAGTCCCTGGAAATGGATGCGTTCCTTCGCCATTTCAAGCCAGTGGTGCAGGTGCGGATCGTCCGGGATCAGCTCCTTGACTTTGGCGTCGGTCTTGTAGATGTCCTCCGGGTCGCCGGAGAGTGCCGCCCAGCGGAATGGACCGATTCCTTCGCAGAACAGCGGCCGGATGTAGGCGGGCACGAAGCCGGGGAAGTCGAAGGCGGTTTTCACCCCCTCTTCGAGTGCCATTTGGCGGATGTTGTTGCCGTAGTCGAAGGTGGCGGCGCCGCGCCGCTGCAGTTCGAGCATCGCCTCGACGTGTCGGGCCATCGACTGCTTCGCGGCCTTGACCACCCCCTGCGGATCGTTCTGCCGCCGCTCATCGGCCTGCTCCAGGCTCCAGCCCGCCGGCAGGTAGCCGTTGAGCGGATCGTGGGCGCTGGTCTGGTCGGTGCAGACATCGGGGGTTATTCCCCTTTCGACCAGTTCCGGCAGCACCTCGGCGCAGTTGCCGAGCAGCCCGACGGAGACCGGTCTGCGTTCTTTGCCGGCCTGTTCGATCAGTTGCAGGGCGCTGTCGAGGTCGGTCACCTTGCGGTCTAGATAGCCGGTCTGCAGGCGCTTGTCGATGCGCGATTCGTCGCATTCCACCGCCAGCATCGAGAACCCGGCCATGGTCGCCGCCAGCGGCTGGGCGCCGCCCATGCCGCCGAGGCCGCCGGTGAGAATCCAGCGCCCGGCGGCATCGCCGCCGAAGTGTTTTTTCGCCACCGCGACGAAGGTCTCGTAGGTGCCCTGGACGATGCCCTGCGAGCCGATGTAGATCCAGGAACCGGCGGTCATCTGGCCGTACATCATCAGCCCTTTACGGTCGAGTTGGTTGAAATGCTCCCAATCGGCCCAGTGCGGCACCAGGTTGGAATTGGCGATCAGCACTCGCGGCGCGTCGGGATGGGTCGCAAAGACGCCGACCGGCTTGCCTGACTGCACCAGCAGGGTTTCATCGTCGCGCAGGCGCCTGAGCACTTCGACGATCTTGTCGAAACACTCCCAGTCGCGGGCGGCGCGGCCGATGCCGCCGTAGACCACCAGCTCTTCGGGGCGTTCCGCTACTTCGGGGTCGAGGTTGTTCATCAGCATCCGCAGCGGCGCTTCGGTCAGCCAGCTGCCGGCGCTCAGTTCGGTGCCGCGCGGGGCGCGGATCACCCGGTTCGGGTCGTGTCGGTTGGACATGGGTTGCTCCTTGTTTAGCAAGAGTGTCAGCAAGAGCACAAAGCAAGTTTTAACGCAGAGGTGGAGAGAAGCAGAGACGGAGAGCATTCTTTGAATCTTTTTTTTTCCGAAAAACCTCATCCTTTGCTTTTCTCTGCGGTCTTTTCCTCTCTGCGGCTCTGCGTTAAATTGTTTTCTGTTTTTCTTTGGCGCCTGTTCCTTTTTCATTTCTCCAGCGAACTCAGCAGCAGGTGGCAGAGCCTCGCCGCCACCTTCGCCGTGCGTCCGTCGATGTCGTACTCGGGGTTGTACTCGGCGATGTCAGCCAGGCGCAGTTTCTTTCCCGCCTGGCGGCGGATCCGTTCCAGCAGGTGTTCGAGGATTTCCAGTGGCAGACCGCGGGCCGCCGGGGCGCTGACGCCGGGGGCGACGGCGGCCGGCAGGACATCAAGGTCGATGCTCAGGTAGAGGGCGTCGCAGCCGGCGATGAAATCGTGCAGCCTGCTCTTGACCGGGGCCAGGTTCCAGGGGACCAGCCCGCGATCCTCGATGATGACGGTCCCCAGTTCAGCGGCGCGACGGAAGAGGGCGGCGCTGTTGGCCGGGCGGCTGATGCCGAGGCAGAGGTAGCTGAAAGGCCGGGCGGCCTCGCGTGCCATGTCGGCGATCTGGGCGAAGGGGGTGCCGGAGTTGGCGCGGGGGGCGTTGCGCAGGTCGAAATGGGCGTCGCAGTTGATGACCCCGAGGCGGCCGGTCTGCTTGTCTCTCTGCAGGTGGCGCAGCATGCCGCAACCGCTGCCGCAGGCGATCTCATGGCCGCCGCCGAGCAGCAGGGGAAAATGACCGGCATCCAGCAACGCCGCGACCATCCCGGCCTGCTCCTCCTGCAGCGCTTCGAGGTTGTCCCCGTTAATAATCAGGTTGCCGGCATCGTAGAGAGGACCGTCAAGATGCCAGGCCTGTCCGGCCAGGGCGCGGCGGATGGCATCGGGCCCGGCGGCGGCGCCGGAGCGGCCCTGGTTGCGGCTGACACCGGCATCGCTGCAGACACCGAGGATGACCCGGCCCGGTTCAGCGTCACGCGGCAGCGGTTTCACCCGCTGGTGCCAGCGCAGCGCCTCCGGTCCGTCGGCACTGTCGATTCGCCCGCTCCAGAGGCTCATGTCAACCGGTCGCTTCATGAACGATCTCCCCGTTAAAGATACGCTGCCGAGGCGAAAAAGTTCCGACCTCGGCGGCCAGCTGGTCCGGATGAGCAATATTCCAGAGCAGCAGATCGGCCCGGTAGCCGGGCGCGAGGATGCCGAGCTGATCGCCCAGTCCCAGGGCGCGGGCGGCATGGCGGGTGACCCCGGCCAGGGCGTCCTCCGGCGAGAGCCCGAACAGCACGCAGCCCATGTTCATCGCCAGCCGCAGCGAGGCCAGCGGCGAACTGCCGGGGTTGAGATCGGTTGCCAGGGCGATGGAAACCTGTCGCTTGCGCAGTTCCTGTACCGGCGGCCGCCGGGTTTCGCGGAGATAATAAAAGGCTCCCGGCAACAGCGTGGCAACGGTGCCGGATGTCTTGAGAGCGGCAATCCCTTCATTGTCGAGGTGTTCGAGATGGTCGACCGACCAGGCGCCATGGCGCGCACCCAGGGCCGCGGCACCGCTGTTGCCGAGCTGTTCGGCATGCAGCTTGAGGCCGAGGCCATGGCGCCGCGCGGTCCGCAGCAGGCGTTCTGTCTGCTGCGGGTCGAAGGCGATGCTCTCGCAGAAGACGTCCATCGCGTCGGCCAGACCTTTGGCTGCCACCTCGGGCAGTAGCCGCTCACAGATCAGCTCGACATAGTCATCGGCCCGCCCGGCGAATTCGGGCGGGACGGCATGGGCGGCCAGCAGGGTGGTGCGGACGCGCACCGGGAATTCTTCGCCCAGGGCGCGGGCGGCCCGCAGCATTTTCAGCTCATCATCGCAGGTCAGCCCATAGCCCGACTTGATTTCGACCGTCGTCACCCCTTCGTTGAACAGGGCCCGCAGGCGGGGCCGCGCCTGAGCGATCAGGTCACGTTCGCAGAGGGCGCGGGTGGCCCTGACGGTGGCGAGGATGCCGCCGCCGTCCCGGGCGATCTCGGCGTAGCTGGCGCCGGCGAGCCGTCGGGTGAATTCGCCGCTGCGCTGACCGCCCCAGATCAGGTGGGTGTGGCTGTCGATCAGCCCCGGTGTCAGCCAGGCGCCCCCGGCATCGATTGGTTTGCCCGGTAGGGCGTTCAGGTCAAGCTCCGTCATGGGGGCCAGCGCCCGGATCCGTCCCCGGCAGACACCGAGGACGCCCTGTTCAACGATGCCGTAGGGGCCGGGACGCTGCGGGTCCATGGTCGCCAGGTTGGCGTTGATCCAGATCTGTTCACATTGCTGCCAGGGGGCTTGCATCGGCTCTCCTTCGAGTTATTCTTTGACTTGTCTTATAATTGTATATACAATGCTAGACAAATAGCAAGGGCGTTTTGTTTGTTTTATCCGACGAGGTATCGATGAAAGGTTCGGGTGTTCAGCCGCGCTATCGGGCGGTCAAGGAATTTATCAGCGACAAGATCCGCAGCAGAGACTACCCCGAGGGGGCGCGGATTCCGACCGAACAGCAGCTGACCGAAATGTTTGCCGTCAGTCGCATGACCGTCAATCGCGCCCTGCGGGAGTTGGTTGCCGAGGGCCTGCTGCTGCGGCGCCAGGGGGTCGGCACCTTCGTCAGCAGCGTCCGGGCCGAGTCCCCGCTGCTGGAGATTCGCAATATCGCCGACGAGATTCGTGACCGCCATCACGTCTACAGCAACCGTCTGGAATGCCTGGAGTCGGCCCGGGCGGATGAACGGATTGCCGCCCGGCTCGGGGTTGCCATCGGCGCGGAGGTCTGGCATTCGCTGCTGGTGCACCTCGAGAACGGGATCCCGGTGCAGCTGGAAGACCGCTATGTGCGTCGGGACATCGTGGCCGATTACGGTGCCCAGGATTTTTCCCGGCAGACGCCGAACCAGTATCTCAGCACCCTGTTCCCCCTCTCGGAGCTGGAGCATATCGTCGAGGCGATCCTGCCGGAAGAACGGATCCGGCGGCTGCTGGATATGGATCGTCACGATCCCTGCCTGCTGGTTACGCGCCGGACCTGGTCGGGGCAGCAACTGGTCAGCTGTGCCTATCTTTACCATCCCGGCAGTCGTTACCGCCTCTGTTCGCGCATCGGCACGACCGATTGACCCGCCGGCCGGCGGGCGGTATGCTCGCGCGGAGGCATTTGAATTCACAGGTTTTGCAGGCCGCCAAGACGCCAAGAACGCCAGGAAGTTCACAGGCAAATTTAACGCAGAGACGGAGAGGAGCAGAGGTGGGGAGAAAATCTTTTTGGATTTTAAAACCCCAAAAAAGATCTTATGCTTTTCTCGGCGCCCTCTCCATCTCTACGCCTCTCCGTTAAAAAAGATATTACAGGCGCTCTTGGCGTCTTGACGGCAAAGGATTTATGATGCGCCTTCCATCCCCTCTGTTGCCAGGAAAACTGGTCCGGCGCTACAAGCGCTTCTTTGCCGATATCGAGCTGGATGACGGCACCCTGGTCACCGCCCATACCCCCAATACCGGATCGATGCTGCAGTGCGCCGTCCCCGGTTACCCGGTGCTTGTTTCCGGCAGCGACAATCCCCGCCGCAAATTGAAATACACCCTGGAACTGATCCGCGTGAACGGCTGCTGGGTCGATACCCACACTCAGCGCACCAACCGGGTGGTCGAGGAGGGGCTGTGCGGCGGGGCGATTGTCGAACTGGCCGGCGGCGAGGTGCGGCGGGAATATTGTTTCGGCGACAGTCGGCTCGATTTTCTGGTTGAGCGCGGCGCGGAGCGCATCCTGGTCGAGGTGAAGAACGTCACCCTCACTGACGGCGGCAGCACCGCGCTGTTTCCCGATGCCGTCACCCGTCGCGGCCAGAAACACCTGCGGGAGCTGGCCGGGGCGCTGGAAAAAGGCTACCGGGCGGTCATCTTTTTCCTCATCCAGCGCGGGGAGGCCGAGTCGTTTGCGCCGGCCGACGAGATCGATCCGGAGTATGGTCGCCTGCTGCGGGACGTGGTCGACACGGGGGTGGAGGTACTGGCTTACCGGACCTGCGTCAGCGAAACGGAAAACCGCATCGGGGTGCGGTTGCCGGTGAGGTTGTGAAACCTGTTTGCCGCCAAGAAAAGCCTTTTTAACGGAGAGACGCTGAGAAGGAGAGTGCGCAGAGTCAATTCAAAGTCGGGTTTGAGGTGTTCAAAAACATAATGATTTCTCTCTGCCTCTCCTTCTCTCCGTCTCAGCGTTGAAATTCTTGACGTTCTTGGTGTCAGAAAACAGAGATTAAAATGAAAACTGTCGGCCTGATAACCGAATACAATCCCTTCCACAACGGCCACCTGCACCATCTGCGGGAGAGCCGGCGGATTGCCGGTGCCACGGTGGCGGTGGCAGTGATGAGCGGGCATTTTCTGCAGCGCGGGGAACCGGCACTGATTGACAAGTGGCGGCGGACGCGGATGGCGCTGGCGGCCGGGGTGGATGTGGTGGTGGAGTTGCCCTTCGCCTGGGCCTGCAACAGTGCCCCGGTGTTCGCCGCGGGGGCGGTTCGCTGCCTCGACGCGCTGGGTGGGGTTGACGCGCTCTGTTTCGGCAGCGAGGGTGGTTCTCTTGCTCCGCTGCAGAAGGCTGCCGAACTGTTGTCGCGCAAGCGCGATCATATTGAGAAAGAAACCCGGCGGCGGCTGCGACAGGGGGTGACGTATCCGGCGGCGCGGGCGCAGGTGGTCGCGGAGCTGGCGGATGAGGAGACCGCGAACCTGCTGGCCGGCCCCAACAATATCCTTGGAATCGCGTATCTCAAGGCCCTGGCGCAGTTCGACAGCCCGATCCGGCCCCTGACGCTGGAACGGATCGGGGCCGGCTATCACGACCAGCAGGCGAGCGGACGCATCGCCAGCGCCACCGGTATTCGCGCCATGCTGGCAAAGGGGGAGGGGGTTGCGGACTACCTGCCGCATGAAAGCGCGACCGTCCTGACCGATGCGTGGCTGGAGGGGCTGTGTGTCGATCCTGAACAGCTCTACCGGCAACTGGCGACAGTCATCCTGCGCAACCCGGCAAGGCTTGCGGAGATCTACCAGGTCGAACATGGTCTGGAAAAGAGGCTGGTGGAGGCTGCCCGTGGCTGTGGTGAGATCGGCGAACTGGTCGCGGCGGTCAAGTCGCGCCAGCTGACCCGCACCCGCATCCAGCGGGTGCTCTGTTACGTGCTGCTGGATGTGGAGAGGGCGCTGATGAAGAGAACGCTGGCGAGCGGTCCGCTCTACCTGCACCTGCTCGGCTGCAGTGAACGGGGTCGGTCCTGGCTGGCCCATACGCGCCAGCGGCGCAGCCTGCCGCTGGTGCAGAATTTCAGCCGCATCCACGCCACCCTGAAACGCCGCTACGGCGCGGATGCCGTCTGCTACGAGGAAGCACGCCGACAGCTGGAAATGGAGGAACGCGCCACCCAGCTTTACGCGCTGCTGCTGAAGCGGCGTCCGCTCGGCAGCCTGCAGCGCGACTACCTGCATGACGCCGTAACGGTCTGAGCTGGCTCAGTCGGTGATCAGGTTGGGCAGTTCGTCAGTGTCGTCAGCGCGTGGCGGGAAACTTTCGGCCAGCAGCTCGCCGCATTCGGAGATTGCCGCGCAGAGGGCATCGCAGAGTCGCTGCTGTCTGATGCCCTGAACGATGTCGGCAACGATGGTGTCCCATTTCTGCTGGGGCACCTTTTCGCTGATGCCGCGGTCGGCGAGGATGCGGACGCGGTGTTCGAAGAGGGAGATCAGGATCAGGATGCCGGTCCGGTCGCGGGTTTCGTGCAGGCCATGTTCGAGGAAGGAGACCAGCGCCTTCTCCTCCACCTCGGCGTCGATTTCGGCCGGGTGGATCAGCCGCCGCTTGAGTCCGGGCGTGAAGCGGATCAGGAAGAAGGAAAGAACGAACAGCACCGCGTAGAGCGGTAGGAAAAACCAGATCGATTCATCACCGAAGGCCCAGCTCAGGGTCAGCCCGCCGGCCAGGGCGGCGCAGCCGGCTCCGACCAGTTCGGCCCGCGGGTAGTCATAGCTGCGATCGACGATCAGCGGTACCAGCTCGCCGCTGGTGCGTGATTCAGCCTCCGCTACCGCCTGTTCGATGCGTTGTTTCTCTTCCGCGGTGAGGATGGTTTTGGTTGTCGGTTCGGGCATGGTTTGTCCTTGCTCAATCGAATTGATTTGGGCCGCCAGGACGCCAGGGACGCCAAGGAAACCTTTTCTAACGGAGAGGTGGAGAGAGCGCTTGATAAGCTCAAATTATGATTGAAATTTCACCGGCCCAGAGTTTCCTCTCCATCTCAGCCCCTCTCCGACTCTGCGTTGAGAGCCTTTTCTTCCCTTGGCGCTTTTGGCGTTTTGAGTGAACAGGGTGCGCAGGTGGTCTACCAGCCGCCCGACGATCCGCCGCCGCCAAAACCGCCACCGCCGAAGCCGCCGAATCCCCCGCCGCCACCGCCGAAGCCGCCGCCGCCGATCCAGAAGCCGCCGCGGCGGTAGTGGCGGCCGCGGAAACGCCGACCGCCGCCGAGCAGCAGCATGCCGGGACCGAAGAAGAGCAGCAACGGCAGCAGTCCCCAGGGGCTGCGCTTTTTCTTGCGCCGGGATTGCCCATCGGCCCGGTATTCGCCGCGTACCGCCTGCACCATGCCGTTGATGCCGGCGATGATGCCGCCGTCGAAATCCCCGAGGCGGAAATGGGGAACAATTTCATTGTCGATGATGCGTCCGGCCAGCAGGTCGGTGAGACGACCTTCGAGGCCGTAGCCGACCTCGATGCGGACCTTGCGCTCTTCCTTGGCGACCAGCAGCAGGGCGCCATTATCCTTGCCCTTCTGTCCCAACCCCCATTTTTCGGCGACCTTGAGAGCATATTCTTCAAGCGATTCCCCCTTCAGCGTGGGGATGGTCAGCAGCGAAATCTGTGTCGAGTCGCTCTGCTCGAACTGGCGCAGGAACTGTTCAAGCCTGGTGCGGGTTTCAGGTGCCAGTAGCCCGGCCCGGTCATTGACGAAGCCGGTCGCGGTTGGCACTTCGAGGGCGAGGGCCGGCGTGGTCAGCAGCAACCCGGCGAGAAGGAGAAGGAGCAGGCGACGCATGGCGCTCAAAATTTCACTTTCGGTGCCTGTTCGACGCCCGCCGCGGCCTTGAAGGGTTCCTTGCGCTCAAGATGCAGCAGCATGCTGTTGGTCAGGTTGTTGGGAAAGGTGCGGATCGAAGTGTTGAAGATCTGCACTGCCTTATTGTAGCGCTGACGGGCGACGTTGATGCGGTTCTCCGTTCCTTCCAGCTGGTGCTGCAGATCGCGGAAATTCTGGTTGGCTTTCAGGTCCGGGTAGCGCTCGGCGACCACCAGCAGCCGGGAGAGGGCGCTGGAAAGCTGACCCTGGGCCTGCTGGAACTTCTGGAAGGAGGCAACGTTGCCGAGATCCTTGGTCGAGATGGTGGTCTTGCCGACGCTGGCGCGGGCCTCGGTCACCGCCTGCAGGGTTTCTTTCTCATGGGCGGCATAGGCCTTGACCGTTTCCACCAGGTTGGGGATCAGGTCGGCGCGGCGTTGATAGGTCGCCTCGACATCAGCCCAGGCGGCGAAAACTGCTTCTTCGTTTTTCTGAATCTGGTTGTAGCCGCAACTGGTCAGCAGCGGAACGGTCAGCAGCAGGACAGCAAGCAGGCGCAGGGCGCGGGTCATGGTCAGCTCCTTGTGACAGGTGGATAGGTTGTTCTGCCAATATAGGGAGCCGGGTCCCCCTTGTAAAGGGGGCAGGTCGCATTAATGGGCTGATGAAAAATGCCCCTCTGCGTCATTATCCTCCCTCCGCGTCAACGACGCACCTTCCGGTACGCCTTATTTCGTGGGGTTTCGGACGCCTTGTCGCTGGACATTTTTGTTCAGCCTGAGGAACGGCTTTTTCAATACACTGTTAATGGGTGGTAGCCTGCAGCGGCTGCTGGTGTCGGGCGCTGAGTTCCGGTGCCCGGTAAGACAGCATCTCGTTTCTGGCGGCCGGCAGGCTGAAACGGACCTCGGTCCCTTCCCCGGGGCGGCTCTGCAGACTGATGGTGCCGCCGTGAGCCTGGACGATGGCCCGGCAGATAGTCAGCCCGAGTCCAAGGCCCTCGACCTCTCCGGCAATGCCGGCGCTGCGGAAATGACGATCGAAGGCACGAAGTTCATCATCACTGCTCATGCCGTGTCCCTGGTCGCAGACGCTGACCTGGATCATCTCCTCCCAGATGCCGGCCTGCAGTCGGATGGAGGTCCCGGAAGGGGCATACTTGACGGCGTTGGAGAGCAGGTTGTGCAGCACCTGTTCAACTCTTTGCCGGTCGTAATGCGTCGGAAGTCGTTCGCTCGCCAGTTCCAGTTCGAAGCTGTAGTCCGGATGTTCCCAGCGGAACTGGTCGCAGACCTTCTGTAGCAGAGGCTGCAAGTCCGCGTCTTCCCGCTGCAGCTGGAAACCATGTCCCTCTTCCAGGTGTGCCATGGTCTGCAAATCGTCGATGATGCGCTGCAGCAGTTTCCCCTTCTGCAGGATGTGGTGCAGAAACTGCTGCCGTTGTTCGGGTTTGATCCGGGTGCTGTCGAGCATCAGCTCAGTGAAACCGATGATCGATGTCAGCGGGTTGCGTAATTCGTGGCCGATGGAGAGCAGGGCCGTGGAACGTTTCTGCTGCAGGCCCCTTTCACCATTGGCATCGGCCAGGACCAGGGTTGCCCCGAGCAGTACTCCGGAACTGTTGCGTATCTGCTCCGCCCAGACCCGCAGGTCGTGTCGTGAATCACCGGTTTTCCAGCTCAACAGGGTCTCCCGGTCACCGGCATCGCGGGCCAGCAACTGCTGCAGGGGACGGGTCAGGGGATGATGCCGCAGCGCGCCGGCCAGCGGTTGGTGGAGCATGGAGCGGGCGTCGAGTCCAAGCAGTTTCGCGGCCCGACCGGTGCAGAGGGCAATCTGCCCCCGCCCGTCGATACCGATGATGCCGACCGGCAGTGATTCAAGCATCAGGCCCAGCTGGCAGCGCCAGCCGCGTGCCGTGGCCAGTTCGTTTTCCAGGCGGCGATGCCGTCTGCGCAACCGCTCGTGGTCGCGGCGCAGTTCGGCCAGCTCATCCTGGAGTTGTGTCAATTCAGTGACTTCGATTTCTCTGGCGGTCGTCTCCATTGACATCGGCAGCCCTCGCTTTCCGGATTGAAAAAACATCTTGAAATTTAACAGGTTATCCTGTTAGGCCGGGTGGAGTGTGTTGCCCTCCCGCAGGCGGGAAGTCGGCTCCTGATGGTTTGAAATCGCAAGGGGAGTGCCAAGTTTCTCATGAATGCCGAGCGAGGGAGGACAAGGTTTTGAAAAACAAAAGGAAGTTTTGTCGTGCGCGGAATCTGTTCCGGGGGCAGGGAGGGGTGGTTCGCCTGTCAGAGTCAAAACGCCGACGGTTTCAGTTTGTTTCCGCGCGTCCTTCGAGATCGAGAATCTGGTCGGTGATTTCGGAGAAGGCTATATCATGGCTGACCAGAAAGAGCTGATCGTACCAGTGCTCGGTGACCTCTTCCCGGCCGATGTCGATGGCGCGGAAGGCTTGGGCAAGGTTCTCGCGGCGGGCGGCGTCGAGATTGGAGGTCGGTTCATCGAAGAAGGCGATGCGGGCGCCGATGGTCTGCAGCATGGCCAGGCGCAGGGCGACCACGGCACTCATGGTCTGCCCGCCGGACAACTGGTCGTCGGCCCGTTCGCGCAGTTGCCCCTCGTGCAGGTCGCGCAGCACGATGCGATAATCCTCGCCCCAGGCCAGTTCTTCATCGGCTTCGGCAATGATGCGGTAGATGCGGTTGGCGCGCTGGCTGATCTCTTCGCGGAAGCGTTCGGAGAGGTAGCTTGAGACGTTGCGAAAGACCCGGTTGCGGAGAAACCTGACCAGTTTTTCCTTTTCCTCCCAGGTTCTGACCTGCGCCTGCCGGGCGGTGATCTCTGTTTCAATCTGCTTGAGCCGGTCGATTTCATCGGCCAGTCGTTTCACGTCCTTCCCGAGTCCCACGGCCTTTTGGCCCAGGGCGCCGACTTCGCGGCCCAGCTCATCCTTCTGTCGACGCAGCGCCTGATGCCGGACAGCATCATACTCCCCGCTCATCGTCCTGAGTTTGGTTTCCCCAGCTTTAAGATCCTGTTGCAGGCGGGCAAGGAGCTGCTCGAACTTTCGCAGATCGGTTTGCAGTCCTTCGAGCCTGGACGCCTGTTCCCGGTGGGCCATGTAGAGATCGCGTGCCGGCCGGTGCCGTTTCTGTTCGGCTTCCATCTGTTCAATCGTGGCGGCCAGGTTCGCATATTCCTTGAGCGCCGCCTGCTTTTCGGTCAACTGCCGCTGGAGTGCGTCCCGGTCTCTGCCTGATCGTTCCAGCCCCGCGGCACGCTTCTGATTGGCCTTGCGTTTTTCTGCCAATCCGGCTGCCTGCTCATCGAGTGTTCTGAGCTGCACCTCGAAGGTCTTGAGCTGTTCGGCGGCCCGGCTCGCCTCACTTTCAGCCTGCTCCAGTCGGGTCAGCTCTTTTTCCATCGATTCCCGTTCCGTGGCAAGTTCGGTCAGCCTGGTGGAGAAGAGATCCCCCGGCGGTTTCTCGGCGATGTTCAGGCAGGGTTCCCGAAAGAACGGACAGACACCCTCGGCGAGCTTGTCTTTTCCTTCTTCAAGCCCGGTGCGGCGGCCATCGAGTTGTCCGAGCCGCGAACGCACCGCGATGATCGCTTCGCGCACCTCCGGCAGCCGGGCAGCCAGCTTTCGCGTCGTTTGGTCAACCTTCAGTGTCCCGCGTTTCTCGGTGAGGTTCCGTTCTTCGTCCGCAAGTTCGAGCATCGCCCGCTCGATGGCCTTGCCTTCGGCAGCGTGGCGCGCGGTCAGCGCTGAGAGCTGCTTCTCGAATTGCGCCATCTCCTGTTCCAGCCGGCGCTGCACCTTGGCCTGTTCGCGCAACTCGACCAGTCTCTTTTCCGCCTGCTCGCAGGCCTGTTTGCCGGCCATGTTCTCGCTCACCACCCGGCGGGACTTCTCCGCTTCGGCGATCAGGGTTTTCTGGCCGGCGACCCGTTCCCTGCCGTTGTCGATCCGCTCCTTGAGCTTGTCGATTTCGGTGCCGAGGGCCTTGATTTTCTGTTCGCGTCTGTCGATCTCAACCAGCCGTTCCTCAAGTTTTTGGAGTTCCAGACCCTTGTCGTGGAACTCCTGTTCGGTTCGGGCGAGGTGTTGCTTGGCATCCTTGTGCGCGGAACGCTTCTCCGGCAGGACCGCCACCTGCTCCTTCAGTGGACCGATGGCGCTTTCCAGCACACTGACCTTGTTCGCGATTGCCTTGAGCAGGGCGTTGGTCCGGGTGAAGGTCTTGCGCCAGGTGTCGATGCCGAGGATTTCATCGAACTTGTCCCGGCGTCTGGTCGGCTGTCTGATGACGAAGGGACCGAGGAACTCGTGCTGGAAGGGGCCGATCACCAGTTCGAACTGCTCGGCGAGGGAGCGGCCGTTCTCGAGGCCGAGCAATTCCTTCAGGCGCGCCTCGGTTTCCCTGATGTCCTTGTGCTCCTCGACCTCGAAAGCTCCGCCGACCTCTTTGGCCAGCAGCCATTTTGCCGGGGTACCGACGGTGCGGCTGACCTGGAAGCGCTCTCCCCGGGCCTCGAAAAGGATCGTGATCTCCCCTTTTTTCGCGCCGATGGAGATGAAGCGCTCGACGTTGCCGACAAAGCTCTGCGCGTCGACTCCGAACAGGGCGTAACCGATCGCCTCGAAGATGGTGCTCTTGCCGATGCCGTTGGGACCGGCGAGGACGTTGATCCCCGGGGAGAAACTGAGATCAAGATCGCGGTGCGACTTGATGTTTTTCAGCCGGATGGAGAGGATTCGCATGGTGGTTACGTCTCCTCCGTGCCCAGCAGGGCCAGCAGTTCGTCTTCATCCACCTCGCTCTTCTGCAGCATGTCGCGCAGCGTCAGTGACAGTTTCACCAGCTCATCCTCGCGTCCCCGGTAGTCACTGCCGGAGCCGATCAGTTCGCGGAGCACATCCTGTTCGATCTCGGCGAGGCTCTTTTTCTCAGCCGCCGCGTCTCCAGCACTGCTGACCAGTGACAGGTGGTTCTTGATCTCCACGTGCAGGGGGGAGGCGATCTCTTCCAGGGCGAGGCGCAGCCGTTCCCGCCCGAGTTCGAAGGGATGGAAGCTCACTTTGCCGACCAGTTTCAGTTCCAGCAACGGCCGGCGTTCATCGGCAGGGAGGAGCTCTTCGACCCGGGTGAGGCATCTTTCAAGTGCCTGTTCGGCGTTTTGTGAACCTGCCAGGTCGATGGTCGCGACCAGCATCGGGCGGGGGTCGGTGGTCCGGAACTCGGCAGAGAAAGTTCCGTTCTCAAACGACACCAGGTAACAGCCTTTGTCGTACGTCTCTTCACCGAAATTGACCCGCTCCGGAGAGCCGGGATTGAAGGCGTAGGGCTGTCCATCCGGAGTCTCGACAATATAGGGCTTATGGCCATGGCCGAGGGCGACGTAGCCGAAGGTCCCGGCGAGGGGGTGGGCCTCCTCCGGCTTCATGTTGCCGATGTCCACCGGTGAGTAGCTCCAGATGCCGACATGAAAAAGGAGCAGATTGTTCTCGGTGGTCACCGCGTCGCAGATCCGCTCGACGTGGTTGCCGGCCTGGGCGCCGATGTAGCCGAGGCCGTAGATGTTGACATCGCCGATCTTGATCCGTCCCCCCAGCCCGGTCTCCTCATCGAAGGGATCGAAGCGGTAGCCGCCATCATCACTCCGGGTCGGGCGCAGCAGGCGGATGTAGCCCATCTGCGACAGGGCCTCCATCCAGGAGACGCTGTCGCGGCGGTGAATCCAGTCATGGTTCCCCTCGATGGCGATGCAGGGGATGCCGGCATCCTTGAGCGGCTGGAGGGATGTGATGGTGCGGGCGAAGGTGCGCGGCAGGATCTGGCCGACGTGGAACAGGTCGCCGCTGATCAGCAGGCCGGCAACCCGCTCGTTGACAGCGGTCGAGACGATCTGGTCGAGGGTGGCGAAAAAATCCCGGTAGCGTTGCGCGCTGCCGGGACTGTTGCGGTAGCTTTTGCCGAGATGGATATCGGCGGTGTGGAGAAAGCGAAGCGTCATGGCCCCACTCTAGCAGGCCCATCCGGCGACATCAAGACCGTGATCGGCCGGAATCATTCACTCTCTTTGTCGCGGCATGGTCTGCATGACCGCCAGCACCCGTCGGGCGTAATCGGCCTGCTTGTCGCGGCTGACGGCATTGTAGCAGCCGATTCCCCGCCAGGTGTAGCCGAGGCGCTGCAGGCAGTCGGAGAGAATCCTTGCCCCGGCCTTGACGTTGGTGCAGGGGTCGTCGAGGGCGTTCCAGACGGCGGGCGAAAAGCTCTGCCGCCAGCGGGAATTGACCTGCATCATGCCGATGTCGGTGCTGCCGTCGGGGTTGTGGTAGATCGCCCGGGGATCGAAGTTGGATTCGACTTTGGCGATGGCCCAGAGCAGGGCCGCAGGAACCTGGTAGCGGTCGGCAGCCTGTTCAAAACAGAAGGCGTCGGCAGCGGCGGGGTGAAGACAGATGGCTGCCAGCAGCAGGATGATCAGCGGGGTTCGGTTCATCTCTGTCGTTTGTCCGGGTTGCTGTCGGAAATTGCTTCATCCTGAATCAGTGAGTTTCTGTTGGATGGAGAGTGCAAGTGCTTGGTCTGAATGAGGTTTCCAAAAATCTGAGGCGCACCCATAGGTTCGCTGGTGATTTTTGGGAAGCTCAGGCAGGCCAATGACTTGTGCTGTCCGCCGACAAGGGGCTCACTGATTCAGGTTCATTTTACCCGAGCGACAGGGAAGAGACAAGCCGGTCGGCAACGGCTCCGCAAGCGACGCGAGTCAGGGCAACGAAGCAGACGGGCGGTTTTCATCGGCCCCGGAACAAGAAAAGGGGCTGCATGGCAGCCCCTTTTCTTCAGGGAAGCACAAATGCCGATCGGCAGGATGGACAGCGGGCTTTCTTGCCGCTGAGGGTTTCCTTGTAGGCCAGCTTGTGGTCACATTGGCCGCAACGGGCCAGCTTGACGGTCGGCCGCTGCGGGTCCGGTTCGAGAGCGATGATGGCAGGTTTTTCCTCCGCGGGTTCCGTTTCTGCCACTGCAGCTTCCTCCGCCGGGGCGGCCACGGGTTCTTCGGCGGGCGCCCCGGGGGTCGGTTCCTCCTCGGCGGACGGCTGCTCTCCGAAACCGGTAAAAGGATCGTCGGCCGTTTCGGTTGCGGAATCCTCCTCCGCCGATTCTTCATGATTGAAGGCGCTGTCGAACTGCTGATCGAGGTTGGCCGCTTCGGCGTCTTCATCCTCGGTGAATTCGAGGGCGCTGTCGTCGCCGCCAAAAGCTGTTTCCAGGGACTCCCGGCTGTCGGAATCCTCGGCAAAGGGGTCCGCGTCGCCGCCGGTTTGTTCTTCTTCGAAGGCGAAGGCGTCTGCAGCAGGCGCCTGGCTCTCTTCGGTCGTTTCTTCTCCGAAGGCTTCTTCAGGGCTGACGGCAAATTCAAAGCCTGTTTCCCGGGGGCTGTCATCCGCCGCTGTTTCCGTGACCGCCGCCGGTTCCATTTCCGTGGTTTGCCCGGTGGCGGGGGGCTCCTGCTCCTGTTCGGTCGCTTCATCCAGGTCGAAGGCTGCGGCCAGCGGGTCATTGTCGTCTTGTTCGGCGGGCGGGGGATCCGTTTTTTCTTCCTCCGGTTCCCAGGCGGCGGGTGCAAAGGCGGTTGTTACCGAAGCGGACTCGGTGGCTTCTTCAACCGGAACCCCGGCTTGTTGCAGGGTCAGGAGCTGGTCAAATTTTTCGTTGAGTTGTTTGAGTTCCTGACTGGTGGCGTAACTCCATTTCCAGATGCGCCAGACAAAAAACGGAACCAGAATCGACAGCACCAACATCAGCAGGTAATAAACCATGATCATCAGGCCGCCGGTCGCTCCGAGCATCTGCATTGCTCCACTATCCATTACATTCCCTCCTGGCTGGGTGGTTTATCAGTCTTTTAATACCTGCACCGGGGAAAAGTGTCAATATTTTAACGAGTTTTATCTTGTTTCATGGCGGAATGAATTTGCCCGGCGATGACAGATGGCGCGTCAACTCTCTGATGTTCCGATGCCGGGGGCGGAAACCGGGGATCGCCGATGGGAATGTGCCACCCGTCGGATTCAACCGTCATGCAGGCAGGTGCTGTTGTGCTTCTCGGCTGTTCAGGGCAATTCGAAGGGTTGGCGGCAGGCGGTGCAGTTGACCTTGCGACCGGTCAGACGGTCGGGGTAGGTCATGCGGGTTCTGCACTGGCCGCAGAGAATGGTTCGAATGCCCGGCCGACGCGGGTCGGACGGCAGACGAATAACCGCAGGTGCTGTTGTTTGCCGGCCCCGGGTTCGTGGCAGCACCACCGGATTCCGGCAGTGATCGCAAATCGTTTCAGCACCTTCGTGCTGCGATTGAAAGTAGAGGCGGCCTCGGCAGATGTGGCAGTCGGCAGCGCGGAGCGGCGGCATGGGGGTGAGATGCTGCTGACAGTTTGGACAGAATTCCAGGGTGCGGCCGATCGATGTCCGGCAATGGGGACATGTCCGGCGATTGCTTTCGGTCAGACAAGGGACGTTGTTCTGTTCTTCCGGCCCGGCTTCGGTCGTTGGCGGGGAGGCCACCGGCCTGCGGCAGTTGCTGCAGTGCCAGATGTTGTTTCCGGCGTCGCCGCTGCGGAAGGCGAACAGGCTGCGCAGCCCCCGTCGGCCGGGATGCCTGTGGATGATGACGGTTTTGCAGCAGTGGGGACAATACGCGGGTATTGTTTCTGTTTCCATCCTTGATACGACTCCAGTGCCGGATCCTGTCATCCTCTCGATCCGAAAAATGACAATTTTCGCCTGCCGGCGTGGCCCGGCAGGCTGCTATTGGCATAAAAAACAAAATAAAATAAATAACTTGCCTTGTGCTGTCAGGGCATTGCCCCGTCGTCGGTGCAGGCAAACAGGGCTGTTTTCAGCAAAAATCCTGCCAGTGATGCGAGCGGGAGGCTCTTGACGGCTTCGGGGAGTTACAGAGATTCTCTTTCCGGCCTTGCGAAAAGCGCTTCAGTCAGCTTAAATTTAATTATCAGATGCGGGAGCGGGTTTTTGTATCCGTTCCAGGAAAGGAGTTCAGTCGTGGGCAGGGAGGTTCCCGGAAGCGGTATCAGGGTTGAGGAAGAGAGTCGGACGCGGACGGTCGCGCCGCCACTTTATCGCGTACTGATGCACAATGACGATTACACCACCATGGAATTTGTCGTGGAGGTGCTGCAGGCCGTTTTTCGCAAATCGGCTACGGAAGCCAACCAGATCATGCTCCATATCCATCACAAGGGCGTCGGGGAGTGCGGCGTTTTTCCCTACGAAATCGCCGAAACGAAGGTTGCCCGGGTCCACAGCCTGGCGCGGAAAACCGGGTACCCGCTGCGTTGCAGCCTGGAAGAAGCCTGACGAAGAGAGTCGAGATACCTATGTTCAGTGCCGAAGTACAAATTGCTTTTTCGCTCGCGGTTCGTGAAGCTCAGCGCCGGCATCATGAGTTTTTAACCTCGGAACATCTGCTTTATGCCGTACTGTTTGAAGAGCAGGGGCAGGAGATTATTCGCAACTGCGGAGGGGATCTGAGCGAGCTGCGCCGTCAGCTGGAAACATTTTTCAATGAAAAGCTGGAGAGCCTGCCGGGAGACGAGGAGTTTGTTCCCGAACAGACCGTCGGTCTGCAGCGCATCCTCCAGCGGACCGTCATGCACATGCAGTCGGCGGGCAAAAAAGAGGTGACCGTCGGCGACCTGCTGGCGGCCATTCTCGAAGAAAAGAAGTCGCACGCCGCTCATTTTCTGCTCTCCCAGGGCGTCGGTCGGCTTGATGTCCTTCATTATATCTCCCATGGAGTACCGAAGGTGGTCGGGGAGGAGAGCCTGCCGGAGGAGGACCGGACCCGTGAAGCGAAACCGGCTCGGGAGAAGCCCGGCAAGAATCCTCTCACGCTCTTTACCGTCAATCTGCTGCAATGGGCCCGCGACGGACGGATCGATCCGCTGATCGGCCGCGAGGCCGAACTGTCGCGCACCGTTCAGGTTCTCTGCCGTCGGCGCAAGAACAACCCGATTTTCGTCGGTGAGCCGGGGGTCGGCAAAACCGCCCTGGCCGAAGGGCTGGCATTGCGTATTGCCGAGGGCAAGGTTCCCGACCTGTTGCGTGATTGTGAAATTTACAGTCTCGATATGGGAGCGCTGCTGGCCGGGACCAAGTTCCGGGGGGACTTCGAGGAACGGCTCAAGGCGGTGATCAAGGAGTTGCAGAAGCGACCGCGGGTGATGTTGTTCATCGATGAGATCCACACCGTGGTTGGTGCCGGAGCGACCAGCGGAGGATCGCTCGACGCGTCCAATATTCTCAAACCGGTCCTTGCCAGCGGCGATATCCGCTGCATCGGTTCAACCACCTACGAGGAATACAAGAACCTGTTCGACAAGGATCGCGCTCTTTCGCGGCGGTTTCAGAAAATCGACGTTCCCGAGCCGAGCGTCGAAGAGACGGTGGCGATTCTGCAGGGGCTGCGCGTTCATTACGAGGAGCACCACGGGGTTCGCTACAGCGACGCGGCGTTGCAGGCCGCGGCGGAACTTTCGGCCCGGCATATCAATTTTCGTCACCTGCCGGACAAGGCCATTGACGTTATTGACGAGGCCGGAGCCTACGCGCGTCTGCAGCCGCGCCGCAAGCGGACGCTACAGGTTGCCGATATCGAAAAAGTGGTGGCCGGTATCGCCCGGATCCCGACCCGCAGTGTTTCGCGCAACGAGAGCCAGCGGTTGCAGAACCTGGAGCGGGATCTGAAGAAGGCCGTTTTCGGCCAGGACAAGGCCCTCAACCTGCTTTGTCGGGCGATCTGGCGCGGGCGCGCCGGACTCGGCCATCCCGACAAGCCGGTCGGCTCCTTCCTCTTTACCGGTCCGACCGGGGTCGGCAAGACCGAGGCGGCCAAGCAGCTGGCGGGCAGTATGGCGGTCGAGTTTCTGCGTTTCGACATGAGTGAGTACATGGAGAAACATTCGGTTGCCCGACTGATCGGCGCGCCACCCGGCTATGTCGGTTTCGACCAGGGGGGGCTGTTGACCGAAGCGGTGATCAAGCATCCCCATGCGGTGTTGCTGCTCGAT
This sequence comes from Geothermobacter hydrogeniphilus, assembly GCF_002898515.1. Taxonomy (GTDB): domain Bacteria; phylum Desulfobacterota; class Desulfuromonadia; order Desulfuromonadales; family Geothermobacteraceae; genus Geothermobacter_A. The sequence goes on from NZ_PPFX01000011.1 coordinate 71,558, forward strand.
GAAATCGAGAAGGCCCACCCCGACCTGTTCAACATTCTGCTGCAGGTGATGGATCACGGTACCCTGACCGACAACAATGGCAAGCAGGCCGACTTCCGCAATGTTGTGCTGATCATGACCAGTAATGTCGGCGCCCGGGAGATGAGTGCCAATCCGATCGGTTTCGGTGACGCGCGCGGTGGGCCCCCGAGGGGAGAGATCGAGCGGACCTTCTCCCCCGAATTCCGCAACCGGCTGGATGCCGTCGTCGATTTTGCCCCGCTTGACAGCGAGGTGATGGGGCTGGTGGTCGATAAGATGCTGCGTGAACTGCAGCGTCCGCTGGCTGACAAGGGAGTCAAGCTGCGGTTGACACCAGCAGCCCGCCGTTACCTGGCGGAGAAAGGGTATGATCCGCAGTTCGGCGCCCGTCCGCTGGCGCGCCTGCTGCAGTCCGAAATCGGCGACCAGGTTGCCAATGAAATCCTCTTCGGCTGTCTGCGTCAGGGTGGTCAAGTGAGCATCGGTTGCCGCAATCGAAAACTGCTGTTCAACTTCAGGTGACCCCGATGCCGGTCTACCGCCTGGTTGAAGAGCTGGTTTTCCCTCCCCCCTCGCTTGCCGAACCGAACGGCCTGCTGGCGGTCGGCGGTGATTTGTCGACGCCCAGACTGCTGCTGGCCTACTCGATGGGGATATTCCCCTGGTTCAATGATGACGATCCGTTGCTCTGGTGGTCTCCCGATCCACGTTGCGTGCTTTTCCCGGACCAGTTGCATGTTTCGCGCAGCCTGGGTCGGACAATGCGCCGTGGCCGTTATCGGGTGACGTTCAACAAGGCCTTCGGCGAGGTCATTGCCGCCTGCGCCGGAGTGCGCCAGGAACAGGGGGAAGAGACCTGGATTACCCTGGAGATGCTGGAGTCTTACCAGCGTCTCCACCGACAGGGGTATGCCCATTCGGTTGAATGCTGGCAGGGGGACCAACTGGTCGGCGGACTCTACGGGGTTTGCCTGGAGCGTTTTTTCTTCGGTGAATCGATGTTCCATCGCCATCCGGATGCTTCCAAGGTTGCCTTTGCCGCTCTGGTGCAGAGCCTCAGGGTGCAGAACTTTCTGGCCATCGACTGCCAATTGCCGACATCGCACCTGCACTCCCTCGGGGCCTGTGATATTTCCCGGCAGGATTTCCTCGACCTGCTGGTTGAGGGTGGTCTGCAGCCGTCAACTCACCCCTCGCGCGGTCTCTTTCCCGTCGCGCCGATGCGTATCGCCGCCGCCTGAAGTCGCCTGTCTGTACTGCTTAAAAAATGTGCAAAATGCCAGACGGAGAGAGGTTGCGGCATTCCCGCTGAACGATTCACGTATTGCCCACAGGGTTTTCCACGAAACTGTGGATGGACACAGATTGTAGTTGTAAAACAACGACTTGGAAGGTGGCTAATGGCCGGAAGTTTCGGCCGGAGAGGGGGCCTGCCCGGCTGCGTGACTCATGAAGTCAGCGATCCGTTTCTGGTCGCTTTTGAGAATGTCGATGAACTGCATGCCGACTTCGAGACCGGGCTGATTCGGCTCTTCTCCCGGATCGGAGTTCCAGACCACCTCGGCCAGGGCGCAGACCGGTGGTGTCTGCGGCTCAAGTTCCAGCAGAATCATGCAGAGGTCGGCGACTTGTACCGGCGGCCTGATGGTGAAGCGCAGCCCCCCTTGGCTGAGATTGACCTGACAACGGGGGAAACCCCCGAGTTTTTTCAGATCGGTGCTGCCGGCGAGGATGCGGACATTTTTTTCCCATTGCCGGCGAAAGGTACGCAGGGTGCCATGCCCCCGGGTATAGCGCAGCCCGACTCTGACATCCCGGCGGGGGTGATTGCGGCGCTGGAAGACTTCGAGGGTGGGATCGATGCTGATGCGCAGTTGCTCCGGGTCGAGGTAGCGTTCGAAGCGGCCGGTGATGCGAACGCCGAGTCCGAGGGCTTCGCCGCTCAGTTCCACCTCCATCCCCGGGGTGAAGGGAAATTCTTCCCCCGGACGGTTTTCGTAGGGAAGCCTCAGGTCGCAACTGTCACCGCGGGCATGAACAATGAACGCGGTCAGGGTTTCCACCCGGTCCGTGTTCTGTTCGCCGGAGATCGGGCGCAGCAACAGTCTCTGGTCGGTTTTGAAATATTTCCGGTACGGCATCAGCCGGAACCTCAGCGTGAAAAGGAAATTATCAGCATAACCCCGCTGATTCGGGGAATCCATAAAAAAGGGGGCCGAGAGGCCCCCTTCGAATCTTTGCTGTCCCGCTCGCCGATTACATTTCGTGACAGTTGTCGCAGTTGTCGTCGACCGAAAAGGCGGTGTCGCCATCATGGCAGGCGCCGCAGGCTTCCCCTTCACTCATCTGGTCCATGGTGAAGGCCGGGTTTTTCTTCCGGTTGGGAATGAAGATGCCGGGATGGCATTCGTCGCAGCCGTACATTTCTGTGTGGACGGAGTGGGGGAAAGTCGCCGGACCGGCATCGGTTTCAAATTTGACGTCGGCGGTCGGATGACAGTTGGCGCAATCCCCTTTGACCGAGAAGGCGGTGTCGCCGTCGTGGCAGGCGCCGCAGGCTTCGCCGTCGCGCATCTGCTTCATGGTGAAATGCGGATTCTTTTTCTGGTCGGGGATGAAGAGATCGGGATGACATTCACTGCAGCTGTACATTTCGGTGTGGACATCGTGAGGGAAACGCGCCGGCGCCGAATCATTTTCGAACTGGATGGGATGGGTCGGATGGCAGGCGCTGCAGTCTTCCTTGACACTGAAGGCCCGCTTGCCGTTGTGGCATTTGCCGCAGGCCTTGCCCTTCTCCATGTCGGCCATGGTGAAGTCCGGGTTTTTGCTGGTGACAATATTGAAAACGCTGTTGTGACAGGTCGGGCAGTTTTTTCCGAGTGCTTCGAGATGGTTGTAGTGGCTGAATTCAACCGTGCCGGTCGCGGCCACCGGAATTTCGACCTTGTCCTTGATCCAGCGGGCGTAGAGGGTGCCGGGAAGAACGAGCAGGGCGGCAATCAGCAGGGGGATGAAGCGCTTCATGAAAGTCTCCTGGTTTCAATGTGTGGCGGCCGGGCCGGGCCCGTCATGAAAATTGTTGCAGTCCATCTTGAGAACCGTATTAATTTCGCAAAATCCGTGCCTTGTCAAGGGCGGGTTGCAATCGTAACCGGTTCCGGGTTCGCGGAAGGCCCCGAAGCCGGGGCGGGAGACGATCCAGGCGCCTTTCGGGAGATGATTCAAAACCCGTCGGGACGATCAGCGGCTACGGCCGATTGCCGATCGCGGGCCGTGATATGGCTGGGTGTTTGGTCTCTGCGGGTGACTGTGCTACACTCCCGCGATTTGTCACTCCCGGTCGAGAATGGAAAGGATGCAGTGATGAAAAACCGCCAGGTTGATCTTTTTGCGGTTGTGCCGCCCGGTTTTGAACAGGTCTGTGCTGCGGAGCTTCTCGCTCTGGGGATGGCGGACATCGTGCCGGAGGCGGGCGGCGTCAGTTTTACCGGCAAGCTGCGGGAACTCTACCTGGCCAATCTCTGGCTGCGGTCGGCCGGCCGGGTTCTGGTGCGTTTTGCGGAGGTCCAGGCCCGGGACTTTCCTTCCCTGTTCCGCAAAGCGGTCCGTCTGCCATGGGGGGAGTTCATCCGTCCCGGACAGCGACTGAGGTTTCGGGTCAGCTCCCGAGGGTCGCGGTTGCAGCATGGCGGGCGCATCGCCGAAACCCTGGAGATGGCGGCCCGTCAGGCGTTGGGAGTCAGGCAGGAGGAGGACGGTGGGGAGGAGCAGCTGGTGCTGGTCAGGCTGGAGAAGGATTGCTGCTTTATTTCCATCGACAGTTCCGGTGCGTTGCTGCACCGGCGCGGTTATCGGGTTGAACCAGGGGCTGCGCCGTTGCGGGAAAATCTGGCTGCCGCCATTCTGGCAACTCTGGCCTGGCGTTCTTCGGAACCCATGGTCGATCCTTTTTGCGGATCGGGAACTTTCGCCATAGAGGCGGCCCTGCTGGCGGCCAATATCCCCCCGGGACGACAGCGTGATTTTGCTTTCATGCACTGGCCGGGGTTTCGTCACGGGTTGTGGAAACTGCTGCTTGTCGAGGCCGACCGTGGCCTGCACAGGGACGGGCATGGTCCGATTCTGGCCGCCGACCGGGACGCCGGGATGCTGGCAATGGCCCGGGCCAATGCCGACCTCGCCGGGGTCGCCGACCTGATCGAATGGCGATGTGCCGAGGTCATGGATCTGCGCCTGCCGTCGCGGCCGGGGGTGCTGGTCGCCAATCCCCCCTACGGGAGCAGGCTGGAGCAGCCGGAGAGCGTGGCCCGGCTTTACCGCCAGCTGGATGCGCTCTGCCTGACGGAGTGGCGGGACTGGCGCAAGGGCATCATCGTTCCCGATCCGGCGCTGCTGCAGCAATGGTCGGGGCGGAAGAAGCTCCGTTTCCGCAATGGGGGACTTCCGGTGCGGTTGTGGTTTGACTGATCCCCCGGCCCCCTTTTTGCTTGCTTTTTTTCGTTCAGTTGTATATTTTGCCGTCCTGTCCTGCTGCCGACATGGCCGGGACGATCCTGGAAGTTGAGAGAAAGCGAGGTGATTCTCAGGTGGAAATCACAGTTGTCGACGGCAACGTCGAGAAAGCGATCCGGGTCCTCAAGCGCAAGCTGCAGCAGGAGGGACTTTTTCGTGAAATGAAGCAGCGTAAATTTTACGAAAAACCGTCCGTCAAGCGCAAGCGCAAGGAAAAAGAGGCCCAGCGCCGTCTGCGGAAGAAGATGCGGATGATGCGCAACCGCTGATCCTCGCTTTTATTGCCCCAACAGAAGAAGGCCGGTCTCATGTTCGAGACCGGCCTTCTTCTGTTTGGGCGCAGGGCGGCCGATACGCACGCATCTGCTGCGTTGCTCCCGCGCCTCGTCATTCCGACGTAGCTGCCGCTACGCCTCATTCCTCGGTGCGTGAGACGCCTTGCATCTACGCACGTCTCGACCGCCTCGAACCGGTTGTGTTGGGGCGGCCGATATCCGCACATCTGCCGCGTTACCCTTGACCTTCAATCTTCGACGTAGTTTTCAGCCTCGCTGAATGCCATAAATGCAACAAGGCCGACCCGTATCCCGGATCGGCCTTGCCTTTGCCTTCAGATTTTAACCTAGCGCCTTGAGCCTAGCGCCTTGTGCCTGCTGTCCCCCTTATTTCGGCAACACCGGCAGCTTGAGCCCGGCCAGGTAGTCGACCATCTTCACCACCTGGCAACTGTAGCCGTTTTCATTGTCGTACCAGACGTAGAGGTTGCAGCGTTTGCCCTGGACGATGGTGGCGCAGGAGTCGACCACGCAGGCGTAGCCGGAACCGACGAAGTCGCTGGAGACGGCGTCGGGCGAATTGGTGTAGTCGATCTGCTCGTGCAGCGGGCCTTCGAGGGAGGCGTCGCGCAGCACCCGGTTGACCTCTTCGACGCTGGTTTCCTGTCCCAGGTTGAGGCTCAGGATCGCCAGCGAGACATTCGGGGTCGGCACCCGGATAGCGTTGCCGGTCAGCTTGCCGCTCAGTTCGGGCAGGGCCTTGGCAACCGCCTTGGCGGCCCCGGTTTCGGTGATGACCATGTTCAGCGGGGCTCCCCGGCCACGGCGGGATTTCTTGTGGTAATTGTCGATCAGGTTCTGGTCGTTGGTGTAGGAGTGGCAGGTTTCGACATGTCCTTCGACGATGCTGAAGCGATCGTTGATAACCTTGAGTACCGGTACGATAGCGTTGGTGGTGCAGCTGGCGGCCGAGAAGATCTGTTCATCGGCGGTCAGCAGTTCGTTGTTGACGCCGTAGACGATGTTCGGCACATCGCCCTTGCCGGGAGCCGTGAGGATCACCTGGGAGATGCCGCCACTCTTAAGGTGTCTGCCGAGTCCTTCGCGATCGCGCCACTTGCCGGTGTTGTCGACCAGGATGGCATTGCTGATGCCGTACCTGGCATAGTCGACGGTCGCCGGGTCATCGGAGTAGATGATGTGGATCAGGTTGCCGTTGGCGATAATGGCGTTTTCTTCCTTGTCGACCTTGATGGTGCCGTTGTAGGGACCGTGAATCGAGTCGCGGCGCAGCAGGCTGGCGCGTTTCATCAGGTCATCTTCGCTGCCCTTGCGGACCACTGCCGCGCGCAACCGAAGTTTTTCGCCGCCGCCGGTCTGGTCGATGAGGATACGCGCCAGCAGGCGACCGATGCGGCCAAAGCCGTAGAGAACCACGTCGCGTGGTTCTGTGAGCAAGGGCTTGCTGCCGGTATTGACATCTTTGAGCTCCTGGCGAACGAAGGCGTCGATGTCGAGGTTGCCGGCCTGGGCCTGGAAGCGGACCGTCAGTTTGCCGATGTCGATGCGGGCCGGAGCCAGTTCCAGCTTCGCCACCGCTTCGAGAATCGGCATGGTGTCCCTGACCGAGAGTTCATTTTCAAGAATCTGCCGGGCGAAGCGATGTGCCCGCAGGATGTCGATGGTCGACTGATGGACCAGTTTGCGGTCGTAGATGGTGATGACTACGCCCCGGTCACGATACAGCCGGCCGATGATCGGCAGCATCAGTTCGGCGATCTCTTCGCGCTTTTTCCAGTCTGAAAAATAACGTTCCTGCTTTTCGGTGACCATCGTTTTCTGTCCTTCCGCGACTTAAGGAAATGAGACTTTTACCTGAATCCGTGAGTTTCTGTTGGATGGAGAGTGCAAGTGCTTGGTCTGAATGAGATTTTCAAAAATCTGAAGCGCACCCATAGGTTCGCTGGTGATTTTTGGGAAGCTCAGGCAGGTCAATGACTTGCGCTATCCGCCGACAAGGGACCCACGGATTCAGGTTTTATCTGCACCGATTCAGGTGCATGTCAGTGTGGTTCTATTGAAAAACCGGCTCATCCTAAACAAAAACCGGATTCAAGGCAAGGGAATGGTACAACGGGTCAACGGGCCGGGTGGTAGAAATTTCGAGACTGGACTTGTCCGGGATTGGCTGGTATTCATATCTCTGTCCGCGGTTGCCTGCGGGATCACCAACGTCTGTTTCAAAGGAGGAATTATCTTATGGCGGATACAGTTTCCTACCAGGAGCTGGGCCTGAGCAACACCCGCGACATGTTTGCCAAAGCGATGTCCGGCGGTTATGCCATCCCGGCCTATAATTTCAATAATCTCGAACAGCTGCAGGCGATTGTCACCGCCTGCGCGGAGACCTCCTCGCCGGTGATCATCCAGGTCAGCAAGGGGGCGCGCAACTACGCCAATCAGACCATGCTGCGTTACATGGCGATGGGGGCGGTGCAGATGGCGCGCGAGATGGGTTCACAGATTCCGATCGCCCTGCATCTCGACCACGGGGATACCTTTGAACTCTGCAAATCCTGCGTCGAGTCGGGTTTTTCTTCGGTGATGATCGACGGTTCCCATCTCCCCTATGACGAGAATATCGCCCTGACTCGCCGGGTGGTCGAATATGCCCACCAGTTCGATGTCTGCGTCGAAGGTGAGCTCGGCGTGCTGGCCGGCATCGAGGATGAGGTTGAAGCCGAACATTCGACCTACACCAAGCCCGAGGAAGTTGAGGATTTCGTTGCCCGGACCGGGGTCGATTCCCTGGCGATTTCCATCGGCACCAGTCACGGTGCCTACAAGTTCAAGCTCAAGGAGGGTGAGGAGGTTCCGCCGCTGCGCTTCGACATTCTCGAAGAGTGTGAAAAGCGTATTCCCGGCTTCCCCATCGTCCTGCACGGGGCCTCCAGCGTGGTGCAGGAATATGTCCAGCTGATCAACCGCTACGGCGGCAAGATGGACGGCGCGGTCGGGGTTCCGGAAGAACAGCTGCGCAAGGCCGCGGCCAGCGCGGTCTGCAAGATCAACATCGATTCTGACGGCCGCCTGGCGGTCACCGCCAAGGTCCGCGAGCATCTCGCCAACAATCCCGCCGAGTTTGATCCGCGCAAGTATCTCGGCGACGCCCGCAACGAGCTGATCCGGTTGATCAAGCATAAGAATGAAACAGTACTCGGCAGCGCCGGCAAAGGGTAGTGTGGTGAGGGCGGCCGATACGCACGCATCTGCTGCGTTGCTCCCGCGCCTCGTCATTCCGACGTAGCTGCCGCTACGCCTCATTCCTCGGCGCGTGAGACGCCTTGCATCTGCACACGTCTCGACCGCCTTCAACGGTGGTGCTGGGGGGTGTCTTTAAGGCCCTATCTATCCATTGGCGGTTTTTTTCGGGTTCCCCTGTGTACCCCGTTTGTTTGCCCCCTGCGTAGCCAGGTCACCTACCATCACTGCCGGGCGTGGCTACGGGAGCGCTGCGGGTTTCGTAATCAGCATGGTTGACAAGGGGTAGTGTCCATGCCCGCCGCAGGCGAAAGCTCTTTCTGCTTACTCTTGCGAGCAGGCAAGAGTAAGGCGGAGAGCGGGGCCGCGACCCCGCGGTCTTTGGGTGTGAGGGCGGCCGATATCCGCACATCTGCTGCGTTACCCTCGGTCTTCAATCCTCGACGTAGCTGCCGCTACGCCTGTGGTTTCAGCCCTCGGGTGCCTTGCATCTGTACGAATCTCGGCCGCCTTCAGCCGTAGTGCTGGGGCGGCCGATACGCATCCGTCTGCGGCGTTGCACTCAGTCTTCAATCCTCGACGTAGCTGCCGCTACGCCTGTGGTTTCAGCCCTCGGGTGCCTTGCATCTGTACGAATCTCGGCCGCCTTCAGCCGTAGTGCTGGGGCGGCCGATACGCATCCGTCTGCGGCGTTGCACTCAGTCTTCAATCCTCGACGTAGCTGCCGCTACGCCTGTGGTTTCAGCCCTCGGGTGCCTTGCATCTGCACGAATCTCGGCCGCCTTCAGCCGTGGTGCCGGGGCGACCGCCCACAAAACAGATGGATCCCCTTCTTCTGTGGTATCCTCTAACAATTCACCATAACCCAGCTAATTTTCCTCCCGAGGTCTTCACCATGACACGACCCCTCCCGGGCCGGGGCTGTTCCCTGTTGATCCTGTTTTTCATCGTTTTGCTGCTGCCGGTCGCGGTTTGTGCCGCTGACAAGAAAGCCCCCCACGGTCGGCCGCCGGCCCTGGTGGCAACCGCGGTGGTGGAAGCGGGGCGGCTGCAGATGCCGCAGTTGCTGGTCGGCAGCAGCGAACCGCTGCGCCAGGCGGATGTCGCGGCTGAAACCCAGGGGCTGGTGTCAGAAATCGTCGCCCGTCAGGGTGACCGGGTCGCTGAAGGGGCGGTGCTGGTCAGGCTGCGTGACACCCGCCAGCAGTTGCTGCGCGATGAAGCACGGGCCCGCCTGGCGGAGGCCGGTTCGCGGTTGCGGAAGGCCGAGGCCGATGCCCGCCGGGCCGAAGACCTGTTCAAGCGTAAATTCATTTCCGACCAGGAGCTGCAGGCGAGATTGACGGACCGGGATGCCTTGTTGCGTCAGCAGGATCAACTGCGTGCCGCTATTCGCCTGATCGAGGATCGCCTGTCGCGCATGGTGATCCGTGCTCCCTTTGCCGGGCAGGTGGTGGCAGAGAAGACCGAACTGGGACAGTGGCTCGCCGAGGGAGAGGCCGCCCTGACCCTGGTCGACCTGTCAACCGTCAAGGTGATGATCCCGGTTCCCGAGCAGCGGATTGCCGGAGTTCAGCCCGGTGCCACCTTGCAGGTCAGTTTTGACGCCCTTCCGGGAGAGACTTTCAGCGGCAGGATCGCGGCCATCATTCCGCGTGCTGACCGCCAGGCGCGGACCTTCCCGGTACAGGTCAACGTCGCCAACCCGGAGGGACGCATCCTGGCCGGGATGCTGGCCCGTGTCCGGTTGGATGCGGGGGGCGAGAGGGAGGTGCTGCTGGTTCCCAAGGATGCCCTGGTGTCCCGTCCCGATGGCTCCGGGTATGTTGTGCAGGTGGTCGACGGCAAGGCTGCCCTGGTGCCGGTTCGCGTTCTTTCCGGTCAGGGAGAACGATTCGCTGTCGCCCCCCTGGGCGGCAGGCTGGCTGTCGGTGACCGGGTGGTGGTGCGCGGTAATGAACGGTTGCGATCGGGACAGGCGGTCCGCGAAGCCGGCGGCCGGCAGGGTTGATGGCATGAGTCTGATCAGGACCGCTATTTCCCGTCAGGTTACGGTTACCGTCGGCGTGCTGCTGACTTTGCTGTTCGGCCTGATCGGTCTGCGCCAGATCCCGGTGCAGTTGACGCCCGAGGTCGCCAAACCGGAAATTACCGTCAGCACCCTGTGGCCGGGGGCCAGCCCCGAGGATGTTGAAAAGGAGCTGGTACAGCGCCAGGAAGATCAGCTCAAGAGCGTGCAGGGTGTGGTCGAGATGAAGTCCGAATCGAGCGACAGTAATGGTCGCGTGGTTCTGAGCTTCGCCCCCGGCACCGACATGGATGCCGCTCTGCTCAAGGTCAGCAACGCTCTCAACCGGGTCCGGAACCTGCCGAACGAGGCGGAACGCCCGGTCATCTCGGCGGTCAACACCGAGGATCGGCCGATTGCCTGGCTGATTCTGCAGACCGCTTCCGGCAATACCACCCCCATCGATCGCTACCAGAATTTTACCGAGGATTTCGTCAAAGCCCGTTTTGAACGGGTGCCGGGGGTGGCGCGCAGCAACGTTTTCGGTGGTCGCGAGAGGGAGCTGCAGGTGATTGTCGATCCCGCCCGGCTTTCCGGTTTCGGCTTGACTCTCGGTGACTTCATGCGGGGCCTCGATGCCGAGAATATCAATCGTTCTGCCGGTAGCTTCGACGAGGGGAAACGCCGCTATATCGTTCGCACCTACGGTGAGCTGGTGACCCCGGAGCAGGTGGCGCAGGTCGCGTTGCGGACAGAGGATGGGAGACGAATCCTGGTCGGTGATGTCGCTGAAACCCGCTTCGGTTTCAAGCGGGCCACAGTGTCGGTGCGGCAGAACGGTCGGCCGTCGATCGCCATCAACTGCCAGCGGGAAAATGGCGCCAACGTCCTCGAAGTGATGGCCGGCATCAAGGCTGCCACTGCCGAGCTCAATGCCGGCCTCCTCATGCAGCGGGGCCTGACCCTGACCCAGGTCTACGACGAGACCGAATACATCACTTCGGCCATCGACCTGGTCCAGCAGAATCTGGTGATCGGTGGCGGGTTGGCCATCCTGGTGCTGCTGCTCTTCCTGCGTTCTTTTTCCGGGACCCTGATTGTCGGAACCGCGATCCCGATTTCGGTGATCGGTACCTTCGTGGTGATGTTTCTGGCAGGTCGCTCGCTCAACGTCATCTCTCTGGCCGGGCTGGCTTTCGCCGTTGGCATGGTGGTCGATAACGCCATCGTGGTGCTGGAGAATATCTATCGTCATCGACAAATGGGCAAGTCCCGGCCGCAGGCGGCCCTTGACGGAACCCGTGAGGTCTGGGGCGCGGTTCTTTCATCGACCCTGACTACCATCGCGGTATTCCTGCCGATTCTCTTCATCGTCCAGGAATCGGGGCAGCTGTTTCGTGACATCGCCATCGCCATCTGTGCCGCGGTCGGTTTTTCGCTGCTGGTGGCGGTGATCGTCATTCCCTCCTTCGCCGGGCGGATCATCGGCGGCGGGCGGCCATCGCGACGGCCGGGCTCTGTCGGCAGCCTGTTCGGGCTGACCCCGCTGGCGGGGAAATTGACCGACCGACTGGCCGACTGGACCTCTCATGTCGGCCGACGCCCTCGTCTGCAGTTGCTGACCGTACTGCTGCTGACCGGAACAGCTTTGGCGACCGCCTGGTGGCTGGCCCCGAAACCGGAATACCTGCCGACCGGCAATCGCAACCTGGTCATCGGTCTGTTGTTGCCTCCGCCCGGCTACAATGTTGAGGAATTCACCCAGATCGGGAAAAAGCTGGAGCGGGCCTTCGCTCCCCTCTATGAAAAGGATCTCGCGGCCCCTGCCGGGTTGCCGAAGATCAGCTCTTTCTTCTACGTTGCCAGCAGCCGGCGGATTTTCATGGGGATGCGTACCGTCGACCCGAAACGGATTCGTGAACTGATTCCTTTCGCCAAGAAGGAGCTGCGCAAGGTGCCTGGAATGATTGCCCTGGTTTTTCAGACGTCTCTTTTTGAGCGGGGGCTTTCCGGCGGCAATACCGTCGACATCGAATTTTCCGGCAACAATCTGGAGCAACTGGTCAATATCGGGCGACAGGCCTTTGGCGCCACTCTCGGCGCGGCACCGGGGGCGCAGGTCCGACCGGTTCCGAGCCTCGATCTCGGCAATCCGGAAATCCGTGTCATTCCCGACCGGGTGCGGCTGGCTGATTTCGGGCTCTCGGCGCGGGATGTCGGTATTGCTGTCGATGCCTTTCTCGACGGTGCCGTGGCGAGCAAAGTCAACGTTGACGGTGACGAACTCGACCTGACGGTTATCGGCCGGGAAGATCAGGCTGACCGTATCGAAGAGATCGGTCAGCTGCTGCTGCGCGCTCCGGGCGGACAGCGGGTGCCGCTTGAATCGGTGGCCGCTGTCCGGTTGCTGGCTGGTCCCGAGCAGATCAATCACAGTGAACGCCAGCGTACTATTGCCCTGAAGGTGACCGCTCCGGCGGAGATGACGCTCAAGGAGTTGATGGACCGGATTCGCGGCAAGGTGATCGAGCCGTTCCGCCAGGGGGGCATCATCCCGCCCGAGGTGCGGGTCAGGCTGAGCGGTACGGCGCGTAAACTGGATGAGACCTTTGCCGTGCTGAAATGGAACTTCATTCTCGCCATCCTCATCACCTACCTGCTGATGGCGGCGTTGTTCGAGAGTTTCTTCTATCCTTTCGTCATCATGTTCTCGGTTCCGTTGGCGATGGCCGGCGGTTTCCTCGGCCTGACCCTGGTCAACCTGACCATCGGTTACCAGCCGCTCGATATCCTGACCATGCTCGGTTTTATCATTCTCATCGGCACGGTGGTCAACAATGCCATCCTGATTGTTCACCAGGCGCTCAATTTCATGCGCCAGGAGGGCCTGGAGTACCATCACGCGCTGAGTGAGTCGGTACGCAGTCGGGTCCGGCCGATCTTCATGTCGGTGCTGACCTCGGTCTTCGGCATGCTGCCGCTGATCCTCTTCCCCGGTGCCGGCAGTGAACTCTACCGAGGGCTGGGCAGCGTAGTGGTCGGCGGCCTGGTGGTTTCGACCATTTTCACCCTGCTGCTGGTGCCGGCCCTGTTCAGCCTGATGATCGGCGTTCGGCAACGTCTGACCGGGCAGGTTGCCAAGGGGGTGGGAGAGTAGGATCTCCGGTGTAACCCTCTATGATCCAATGCTGCCGCCAGGACGCCAAGGACGCCAAGAAGGTCAAAACCTGATTTAACGCAGAAGTGGAGAGGGGCAAAGACAGAGAGAAAAGCTTTTTGGATTTTAAACCCTAGAAAAAGTTTTACTCTGCGTTCTCTACGGCTCTGCGCCTCTCCGTTAAAAAAGATTTTTTTGGCGCTCCTGGCGTCTTGGCGGCAGGTTTTTCGCTTTGCCGGGCATCACTTTTTTCGTTTGGTAGCCCTTCCCATTCTGTGTTTTAATTGCCCGTCCTGGCACCGACCAGCACCACTTTTACCGGCAAAGTGAGACCCCTGTCATGGTCGCTAAACGTATTGTCCGTAACGGGCGCAATCGTCGGCCCCGTCCCAAGCTGAAGCTGCGCGGGTTCAACAACCTCACCAAAACCCTCTCCTTCAATATCTATGATGTCTGTTATGCCAAGCGGCCGCAGGCGCGCAAGGAATATCTGCAGTATATCGACGAGGAGTACAACTCGGATCGGCTGGTGCGGATCCTGACCGAGGTGACCGAGATCATCGGCGCTAATGTCCTCAATATCTCCAGCCAGGATTACGACCCGATGGGGGCCAGTGTCACGGTGCTGATCGCCGAGGAACCGGTCGAACCGAAGAGCGACCAGGTGCTGGCACATCTCGACAAGAGCCACCTCTGTATCCATACCTATCCGGAAACCGATTCGCGCAGCGGGGTGTCGACCTTTCGGGTCGATGTCGATGTCTCCACCTGCGGCCGGATCAGCCCCTTGAAGGCCCTCAATTACCTGATCGACTCCTTCGAGTCGGATATCGTGCTGATGGACTACCGGGTTCGCGGTTTCACCCGCGACATCAAGGGCAAGAAGCATTTCATCGATCACAAGATCCATTCCATCCAGCAGTACATCAAGCGACGGATTCTGCACCAGTACCACTGTGTCGATATCAATATCTACCAGGAGAACCTGTTTCATACCAAGATGCTGCTCAAGGATTTCAAACTCGATAATTATCTTTTCGCCCTCAGTTCGGCTGATTTCAGTGACGGGGAACAACAGAAAATCCGTGCTATCCTTGAGCAGGAGATGACCGAAATCTTCTATTCGAAACACATTTTCTGAGCATATGCCCCGCTGCATGGATTTTCAGACGGGAGTCAACCGATGTCATTTCGCCTTCACAGTCTCTGGTTGTTGCTGCTTCTCGCCCTTCTCGGTGGATGTTCAGGGGTCGGCATGAGCCGCCCGGACAACCCTGAAATGCCCTATCCGCCCCCCCGGGCGCCGCAGGTCGGTGATGTGTTGCACTTTCCGACAGGCCTCTATGTCAGTCGCGAAGCGATGCTTTCAGTTGTTGCCGATGCCCGTGTCGTCTATGTCGGGGAGACCCACGACAACCCGGCCTCCCACCGGCTGGAACGGGACGTGCTGCAGGCCATGGCCGATCGCTGGCCGGGACAGGTTGCCCTCGGGATGGAGATGTTCACTCCCGCCCAGCAGCAGGTGCTGGATGCCTGGGTCGCCGGCGCGTTGACGGAAAAGGAATTTCTCAAGCAGTCGAACTGGTATGGCACCTGGCGGATGGATTTCGGCCTTTACCGCGATCTGCTGCAACTGGCCCGCGAGCGCAGGATACCGATCCGCGGGTTGAATGCCGAGAAGGATCTGGTGAGGGCGGTCGGTCGCAAGGGGCTCGACGCTCTCACCCTTGAGCAGCGTCGTCAGGTTCCCGAGATGGACCTTGAGGATCCCTACCAGAACGAGCTGGTCGAGGCGATCTACGGTGGTCACAGCGCCGGTCATGCCATGCTCGACGGCTTCCGTCGGGTGCAGACCCTGTGGGATGAAACCATGGCGCAGAATGTCGCCGCCTACCTGCAGCAGCCCGGGAACGAGCAGCTGCACATGCTGGTGATCGCCGGCGGCAATCACGTCCGCAACGGTTTCGGCATCCCGCGCCGGGTTTTTCGCCGGCTGCCGACCTCCTACGCCCTGGTCGGCTCGAAGGAAATCGTTATCCCCAAGGAGCGCCGGGACCGGTTGATGAATGTCAGCATCCCGGCCTTTCCGATGCCTCCCTATGACTATCTGGTCTACACCAGGTATGAAATCAACGATGCCGGCAAGGTCAAGCTCGGCGTCATGCTCGGCGAGGATGACGGCAAGGTGACCGTCGGTGGTGTGGCACCTGAATCCAACGCCGAGCGGGCCGGAATCAGGCAGGGAGACGTGATTCTGAAGATCGGCGATCAGCAGGTCAAAGAGAGCTTCGATCTGGTCTACGTGATCAACCAGCTCAAGCCCGGGGACGAGAAGACCCTGCTGATCGAACGGGACGGCAGGCAGATGGAGGTGCGGGTAACCTTCGAGAAGAGCAAGCCGATGCACCACGGCAAGAAATAATTCTGGATGCCGGAAGGCAACCGCGAAGGCACGAAGAACACGAAGAAAAGAAGAAGCCCCCGGAATCCAGATTCCGGGGGCTTCTCATTTACCTGAAGCATCAGCCGAGTTGCGCAGCGTCTTTTTCAGTTCGTTCATTCATGACCTTATACGCGCAGAATTCGCCGCACATGGTGCAGGCTCCGTGTTCTTCATCGACCCCCGATTCGGCTCGCAGCCGTCGGGCCTTGTCCGGATCGAGGGCGAGCTTGAACTGCCCCTCCCAGTCGAGCTGCTTGCGGCATTTCGCCATCGCCAGGTCCTGCTCCCAGGCGCCGGGTACCTGTTTCACCAGGTCGGCTGCGTGGGCGGCAATGCGGGTCGCCATCACCCCCTCGTGGACATCTTCGACTGTCGGCAGGCGCAGGTGCTCGCTGGGGGTGACGTAGCAGAGGAAGTCGGCCCCGGCGGCGGCGGCGACGGTGCCGCCGATGGCGCAGGTGATGTGGTCGTAGCCGGGGGCGATGTCGGTCACCAGCGGGCCGAGTACGTAAAAGGGGGCACCGTGGCAGAGGCGTTTCTGCAGCTGGATGTTGGCCTCGATCTGGTTCAGCGGTACATGCCCCGGTCCCTCGATCATCACCTGCACGCCGGCGTCCCAGGCGCGCTGGGTCAGTTCGCCCAACAGGATCAGCTCGTGGATCTGCGCCCGGTCGGTGGCGTCGGCGACGCAGCCGGGGCGGAAGCCGTCGCCGAGGGAGAGGGTGGCGTCGTAGGGGCGGACGATCTCCAACAGCCGGTCGAACTGCTCGAACAGCGGGTTTTCAGCTTCGTTGTGCGCCATCCACTCGACGGTGAAGGAGCCGCCGCGGGAGACGACGTCCATGACCCGCCCCTCGTTGCGCATCCGCTCAACGGTGCCGCGGGTGACCCCGCAGTGGACGGTGATGAAGTCGACGCCGTCGTCGAGGTGCTTGACGATGCCGTCGAAGATCTCGTCGGCGGTCATCTCGACCATCGCCTTGTTCTTGCGGGTGACGGTGTCGACCGCCGCCTGGTAGAGGGGCACCGAACCGATGCAGGCGTCGGTCTGGCTGATGATGGCGGCACGGATCTCGTCGATCGGCCCGCCGGTGGAGAGATCCATGATCGCGTCGGCGCCGGCGGCGACCGCCACCTTGGCCTTTTCCAGCTCCTTGTCGATGGAGACATCATCCTTGCTGGTGCCGATGTTGGCGTTGATCTTGGTCTTCAGGCCGAGGCCGACCGCCAGCGGCGGGGCATTGGTGTGTTTGATGTTGTGGCAGATGATCGCCGTACCGGCGGCGATCCGTTCGCGCAGCCGTTCGGCGTCAATCTGTTCGGCGGCCGCGACGGCCTTCATCTCTTCGGTAATCAGGCCCTTGCGGGCGGCTTCGAGCTGGGTCATGGGCGGGTTCCTTTTTTTGTCCTGCCTGGGTCGAGGGATCTTTATGATGCCAAGACGCCAGGCAAACCTTTGTAACGGAGAGACGCAGAGTCAATGCGTTCAGGGTTACAAAATGCTTTCTCTCTGTCTCTGCACCTCTGCGTTAAAAAGATTTTCCGTGGTGTTTCCGGGCCGGATTAATGGTTTTCGTTTCGCGTATGCGCCATAATCGCCTTTGCCCCCTGCCAGTGATTGACCGGGCCGTGGCCGTTGCCGAGGTCGGGGGCGGTGGCGATGGCGGCGTTGATGAACCGTTTGGCGGTCTTGACCGCGACCGGCAGCGGTTGCCCCTGGGCGAGCAGCGTGGCGATGGCCGACGAATAGCTGCAGCCGGTGCCGTGGGTATTGGTGGTGGCGATGCGTTCGGAGGCAAAGCGATGCAGTTTGTCGCCGGCCAGCAGCAGGTCGACCGCCGCGCCCTTGAGGTGCCCCCCCTTGAGCAGCACGTTGCGGGCGCCCATCGTCTGCAGCTTGCGGGCGGCACGTTCCATCTCCGTTTCGGTTTCGATGGCGATTCCCGAAAGCGCCTCGGCTTCCGGCAGGTTCGGGGTGAGCAGGTAGGTGAATGGAAGCAGTTCCGTGATCAGGACTTCGACCGCCTGCTGCTGCAGCAGCGGCGCGCCCCCCTTGGCAATCATCACCGGATCAACGACCGCCGGCAGTCCGTGACGATCGATGGCGGAGGCGACCGCGCTGACGATATCGGCGGAGAAGAGCATCCCGGTCTTGAGGATGTCACAGCCGAGGTCACTGAGGACTGTCTCCAGTTGCTCGGCGACGAAATCGGCCGGGCAGGGATGGATGCCGGTTACGCCGAGCGTGTTCTGGGCGGTCAGGGCGGTGACGGCACTCATGCCGTAGCCGCCGAGCAGGGTGATGGTCTTGAGGTCCGCCTGGATACCGGCGCCGCCGCCGGAATCGGACCCGGCCACGGTCAGTACCCGTCCGCGGGGAGGTTGCAGTCCACGGTTGAAGAGCAGTGAGAATTCGCGTGCCGCGATGCGTGGATCGCTGTCTTCGCGGAGTGCCGAGATCACCGCCAGGCCGTCGGCGCCGGCCTCCAGGACCGCCGGCGCCAGATCGCGGCGGATGCCGCCGATGGCGACCAGCGGCAGCTTGACCGCCCGCCGCACCTTCTCCAGCGTCCTCAGCCCGACCTGGACCGCGTCCTGCTTGGTGGTGGTCGGGTAAATGCTGCCGACCGCGATGTAGTCGGCTCCATCCGTTTCAGCCTGCAGGGCCTGCTCCACGGTGCGGGTCGACACCCCGATCAGCCGTCCCGGCCCGAGCAACTGCCGCGCGGCGGAAACCGGGGCATCGTTCTGGCCGAGATGGACGCCGTCGGCTTCGACGTCAGTCGCCAGTTCCGGATTGTCGTTGATCAGCAGTTTTGCCCCGAATTCGCGACAGAGTTCGAGCAGACCGCGGGCATCTTCACGCTGGTCGCCTATGGAGCGGGCTTTGCTGCGGTACTGGATGACACGGGCGCCTCCCTGCAGCACGGCGCGGGTGGTTTCCAGGTAGCGGCCTTCGGGGTCGGCGTCGGTGATGTAGTAGAGACCGTTGATCATTTACGTCAGTCCATAACCTGAATCACTGATTCAGGTATAAAAAAGCACCGCGGGCAGATTCGGCCGCGATGCTGGATCGAGTGGTTACGGCCGCTTCCCTACGCCGGTATAATCCGGATCAGGTTCAAAGGGTCGCCCGGGCGGGCTCTCAGTGACTACTCCCCTAGCGGTGTCTATGCAGTTGTGTCCGTCATCGTTATTGCTGGTCAGGCCAGCACAATGCGGTTGTTGAGCAGGTCGATTTCCTCGATCTTTCCGGCGATTTCCTCGATTTTGCCGAAGACATCAACCAATTTTACCTTGCCGTCAAGTGGCAGCAGCGATGCCACGTTGTCCAGGGTGCGTTCCTTGTCGCCCTGCACCAGCAGGAGCGGACCATTGTCGAGACACATGATGAGATACCTCCTGTTTTCACCTGAATCCGTGAGTTCCTGTTGGATGGAGAGTGCAAGTACTTGGTCTGAATGAGATTTTCAAAAATCTGAAGCGCACCCATAGGTCCGCTGGTGATTTTTGGGAAGCTCAGGCAGATCAATGACTTGTGCTGTCCGCCGACAAGGGACTCACCGATTCAGGTTTCAATGCAGACTAGCGAATGCCTTCCCCCGCTGTCAATCATCAATTGTTGACTCGGGCGGGAAACATTCGCCGGCCGAGCTTTACACGCCTCGACCGGCATGCTACAAAATTTCCTTTGTCGGTTCCCCGAATCAGTGTTTGAGTTCGCTGCTTCAGGTTCTGCCCCCTGATGGAGTGCTGCCATGGATTCTCTGCCCGCGACCCGTATCGAAATTGATCTTGACGCCCTGCGGCATAATTTTCGCCTGGCATGCGAGTATGCCGCGGGGCGTGACCTGCTTGCCGTGGTCAAGGCGGATGCTTATGGACATGGAGCGGTGCGGGTCGCGCAAACCCTGGTCGGGGAAGGGGCCGAGCTCTTCGGCGTCGCCCATCTCGGGGAAGCGGCCCCGTTGCGTCAGGCCGGTATCGACCGGCCGATCCTGCTCTTCTGCGGCGTGCGTCCGGGAGAGGAAGACCAGGTTCTCGAACTACGTCTGACGCCGATGTTGTTCGACCTCGGGTTGGCGGAACGTCTCGATGGGCTGGCGGCGGCAGCCGGGTTGCGGCAGCCGGTTCACCTGAAGATCGATACCGGCATGGGGCGGGTCGGCTTTCGCCCGGAGGAACTGCCGGAGGTGCTGGAACGCCTGCGGCAGTTGTCTCACCTTGAACTGGAAGGCGTGGTCTCCCACCTGGCCCTGGCCGACGAACGGGACAACCCCTTCAGTGAGGAACAGTATGCCCGTTTCCGTGCCTGCCTGCGACAGGTGCGGGAGGCGGGATTTTCTCCCCGTTGGGTTCATCTCAGTAACAGCGCGGCGCTCTACAGTCGTGATTTCCCCGAATGCAACCTGTCGCGTCCCGGTATCAGCCTCTACGGCGGATTGCCCGGACCCGGTTTCGCCGATCTCGACCTGCGTCCGGTGATGCATGTCCGCAGTTCTATCGCCCAGCTCAAACAGGTTCCCGCTGGGACCGGGGTTTCCTATGGTCATCGTTTCACGGCCGGGCGCCCGACCCGGCTGGCGGCGGTTCCGGTCGGTTATGCCGACGGCTATTCGCGCCGCTTCAGCAATTGCGGCGAAGTGCTGATTCGGGGTTGCCGGGCGCCGGTGGTCGGAACCGTGTGCATGAACTGGACCCTGGTCGACGTGACCGACCTGCCCGAGGTCGCCGTCGGTGACCGGGTGACGTTTCTCGGCCGGGACGGCGACACCCTGTTGCGCGGCAGTGATCTGGCGGCGAAGATCGGCACCATCGACTATGAGCTCTACTGTTCCCTGGGTTCGCGTAACGTGCGGGTCTACCTGGCCGCCTCATGATCGAATCTCTCCATCAGCTGCTGCGCCGGGACAGTGCCCTGATCAACCGCCACACACTGGGCGTAGCCGCCGTCTTCTCCGCCAAGGTCGTGGCGTCAGGGGTTGGCTTTCTGGTCAGTATCATGCTGGCCCGGCTGCTTGGGGCCGGGGGGCTTGGTCTCTATTTTCTGGCCATGACCATTATCGGGATCGGCGCGACCGTGTCCAGGTTGGGGCTGGAGAATGTGGTTCTCCGTTATGCGGCGGTTGCCAGTGAGCGAAATGACCGGTCAACATTGGCGGCCCTCTATCGAAAATCGATGGGGTTGGTTACCGGGGCCGGGGTGTTCGTCGGCGGACTGATTTTTTTTCTCCTGCCTCAACTGACTCTGGGCGGGGAGCGATCGGCTGAATTGCAGAGGCTCCTTCCGCTGGCCCTGATGACGCTGCTCCCCGGTACCCTGATTCTCCTTCAGGGGGAGTTCTTCAAGGCGGTCGGCCGCCCCGGGATGGGAACCCTGGTACAGGAGACCTTTGGTGCCCTGCTGATGGCAGCCGGCACCGGGTTGTTTTTTCTCTTCGGCGTTTCCGGGGTGGAGCGGGTTGTTCTGCTGCAGGCGGTTTCAGTCGGGCTGGTCCTGCTGCTGGCTGCGCTGGTCTGGCATCGTTGCCAACCGGGGCTCTGGCGTCTGCCCGGGAGTTTCGACACCGGGGTCCTGTTGCGTACCGGGTTCCCGCTGCTTTGGGTGACCGGCATGAGTCTGGTGATGAACTGGACCGATATCCTGGTGCTCGGCTACTGGAGTGATCCGGCAGTGGTCGGGATGTACGGGGTTGCCAACCGGGTGGCCATGCTGACGGTTTTTATTCTGACAACGGTCAACAGCGTCACGGCTCCGCGTTTTGCGGCTCTCTATGCTGAGGAGGATCATCGGGGACTGCGGCGGCTGGCTCAGCAGAGCGCCGGCTGGATGTTGCTGGCCGCCCTGCCGGTGATTTTGCTGCTGCTGATCGCTCCCGGTTGGGTCTTGCAGTTTTTTGGAGCGGATTTTGCGAAGGGAAGTCCATTGTTGCGAATTTTGGTACTCGGTCAGTTCGTCAATCTAGCCACCGGTTCGGTCGGTTACCTGCTGATGATGACCGGGCACGAGCGCATCATGCGCAATCTCATTGCCCTGGCCGCGGGGCTGAACCTGGCCGGCAACCTGTTGCTGGTGCCGTTGCTCGGGGCGGAGGGGGCGGCGGTGAGCACGGCCCTTTCTCTGGCGCTGATGAATCTGGGGTCTTTTGTCATGGTGAAGCGGAAACTGGGAATCAATACGCTGGGTTATCTGAAGGGAATGATTTCGTGAGACCGCCGGTTATCTTTATCGGCATGCACCGATCGGGGACCAGCCTGCTGGGGCGGTTGCTGGAGGAACTGGGATTGTTCATGGGGGTGGAGAAGGACCCCAACAATGAAGCCCTTTTTTTTCAGAGGATCAATAAGTGGTTCATGGATCAATGTGGGGCACGCTGGGATCAGCCCCTAGGAATTAGGTGCTTGCTGGAAAATGACAGTTTGCTGGTTCATGTTGAAGGACAGGTGCGGAAGATTCTGGATGGTCCTGCTTCAATTTCCTACCTCGGCTGGCGCCGGTATTTTCTGGCGGGCGGTATTTTTCGATTTCACCTGAATCTGATGAAATGGTCTCCCCCGCTACCCAAATCGGCGTCTATGCGCCAT
>NZ_PPFX01000012.1 GCF_002898515.1 Geothermobacter hydrogeniphilus
CTTTTGCTTTATTATTTCAATATGTTAGCAGATTTTTCTGTCTGCGAAAGTTGAGTTTCAAGCCTGCGTACTAAAAACGCCTTGAAAGACGAAGAATTCCTGTCCGGCGGTTAAAAACCGAGCATCCGCCGCAAGGCTCTGATATGCTGGAATAATTCATTAAGAGAGCTGGATAGAGTTATTTGGCATGCCCCATGACCTGAAATACAGATGTTGTCCGGAACTGGTACCGGTTTCGCCGGGCGTCACCGTTGCTGCTCCGCCGATCCGCCTGGCGGAAGCCCTGCGTCATCTGCGTCACCGGACCCCGTTTTCCGCCTCAACCGTGGACGGTATCTGCGCCGTCAGGATCAACACCTATCTGCCCCTGGTCTGTGTCGCCCTGCATGACGGCGCGGCCTTTCCCGCCGACCTGGAGGAAGAGTGCCTGCTTTCCGCCACCGAACGTCGTTTCGAGGAAGACCCGCACACCGCACGCCTGCTGGAAAACCTGCCGCTGGTCCTCTCCGGTCTCGAATCACGCTATTTCTACGACCTGAACCGGGCGGAGCCGTATGCCACCGCCAATGAAATTTTCGGCCGCAAGGTCTGGCGCAACGGACACCACCCGAACCGCTGCCGGGCCATCGCCCGCCACCGCCGCTTCTACCAGCTGGCCGGAACCCTGATCGAACAGCTGATCGCCCGGTACGGTTCCTGCCTGGTCCTCGATCTGCATTCCTACAACGGTTCGAAGATCCCCCGCGAAACCCCGCTCTTCAACCTCGGCACCTGCAGTGTCGACGTCACCGCTCACCGCCGGCTGCTGGATTATTTCCTCGCCAGGCTGGCCGGCATCAGTCTGCCCGGCCTTACCACCAACGTGGCGGAAAACGACGTCTTCGAAGGCCGCGGCCGCTTCATCAACTGGGTCAGCCGATCCTGGCCACAGGCCCTGACACTCTGCCTCGAAATCAAGAAGGTCTACTGTGACGAACACAGCGGGGCGCTTCACCCGGAAATTTTCCCGGCCCTGCAGGAAGGGCTGACCCGAACCATTGACGAGATCTTTACCGCCTACCGGGAAAGCTGCCTGCAGCCTTTCTGCCCGCAGGCCGCCCATCTCTGAATCGCTACGCGCCGGATTTTCAAGTACGCCGGGCTTATCACGGAGCCTGTGCAGCCCCGGCCGCAAGTTTTTTGACAATGATATCCGCCAGATCATCGCGCCGTTGCTGCCGCAGGGGCTCAATCAGCTCGGCATAAAAGGGATCGCGGTGGTTGATCGCCATCTGTGTCCGTTCCAGCAGTTCGCGACTGACATCATCTTCGACAAAGGCTCGGGTTTCAGCCAGCTTGCCGATAGCAACCAGTCCGGTCATGGTACGGACGCATTTCTCGCACCAACCGCAGTTCAACCGATCGGGAACATTCTGCAGACAGACCCGGAAATGCTGAAAAGCAACCTCCCAGTCAGAAACGATCCTCAGTTTATCAATCCGCCGCAACTCCACATCCCGATGGTAAATCCGCAGCTCGCTGCTGCCGTAAAGCGGGTCCAGCAGCGGATGGGAACCACTTGGGGCCAGACTCTGCAGATCCCAGGTCGAAGCGAGTTCAACCCGGTGAATGCGGGACGTAAATCCATGGGCTACCGCGGCCAGAACCGCGCCATGGAACTTTTTCAGCCAGAGTTCGCGCTCGTCACAGAGATGACGCAGATTGGTGTAGATCGGGATCAGCTCCACCTCCGCCTCCTCGGCCACAGCTGTCATCGCCTGCACGGCACGGTCGAAAACCGGGTATTTGAGTCCCCGCTCAACCACGCCACCGATATCGAATCCATGAACCAGGAAGGCGTCCCGGGCCCGCGAAGGATGCCCGGCCGGATAACGCTGCAGATTCCGGCGCAGCGCGCTCAGAGAATCGATGCCGCCCGAAAGAAAAATCGCCGTCCGCTCGGGACGGCCGGAGGAAGGCATCCGTACCCCGGCCGTCTCGATCACCAGCGGCCGGTAGCGTGAGCCGTACCAGCTATGCAGCAGGGCCATGGCGGGTTCGAGGGTTTCCAGCAATT
The DNA here is from genome assembly GCF_002898515.1 of Geothermobacter hydrogeniphilus. Classification (GTDB taxonomy): domain Bacteria; phylum Desulfobacterota; class Desulfuromonadia; order Desulfuromonadales; family Geothermobacteraceae; genus Geothermobacter_A. The sequence goes on from NZ_PPFX01000012.1 coordinate 2,057, forward strand.
CGGGACAGACCGGCGCGTCAATCGCGACTCGCCGTTCACCGAGATGCATGGCCGGCACCAGGCAGCCGACCAGGAAGGCATCCGGGTTGGCGTTCAGGGAAGGCCCGCAATGCTCCGTCGTTTCCAGAAAAACGTCCCTCCCGGGCTGGCCACAGTCCTCCCACTCCACCCGGGCGGAAACCCGAACCCGGTCGGCAATCCGCTCTCGGCGCAGATCGGTGATTTTCATGATTCATCCTCTCCTGAAATCGATTTCAAACCGAGATCCGCAGCTGTTTTGGCCGGCATCCACAGGCCAAGTTCCTTGCCTGTCAGTTCACTGAAAAAAACCACGATTTTCACTGTCCGGTTGCGCAGCGCAATCGTCTGGGTGGCACGATCATCTTCGCGGATCAGTGAATAGATATGATACCCCTCGGCCCGGGACGTCAACCCTCCCAGCAGGGTCGTGCCGATACCGAGGCCCCGGTATTCGGGACGGATCGAAGTATAGCCGCGCTCCAGGAACCCCTCGATATCAAGCCCCAGTTTTTCCCGGATGCGCTGCACATATTCCGCTCGCGGCCGCTTCAGGCTGGAAACGCCGACCAGTTCTCCGGCGACTTCAGCCCGGGCGATCAGGTAGGCTCTTTCCAGATTATGGCGAAGCCAGCGGCTGTCCACCCCGCCGCCGGCTTCAACCAGGCGGCATACGGCATCCAACTGCTCCACGGACAGTTGCTCCGGTGCGGTATAATGATAAACAATTTCGGTGTGTTTCACTCGTTTTTCTCCCTGGTGACACCCTCGCCACACGGATGCCCCGTACAGTTTTGCGGTTCTCCCCCGTTCCCCTGCTTACAATCCTGCGCCACCCGGCTCAGCTCGTCGACAACCCCCCCCAGGCGAACGGCGAGAACCTGGCACAGCCGCAGGGGGATTTCGGGGAACTCCTTGCACAGCGCCGTAAAATCCTGCCGGAAGATCTGCAGGACCAGCACTTCAGTGATCGCTCTGACCCGGAGGGACATCTCGGGCACACCGAACAGGGCGGCAAGCCCAAAGGTCTGACCGGCCCCCCACTGGGCAAAAACAACCGATTCGCCATCGCTCCGCTGCTGCTCAATCGCCACTTCTCCACGGACCAGGATATGCAGACAATCGCAGGGTTGATGACTGCCGCGACAGCCGAGATCGCCGCCGAGAATCAGGGTATCCGGAACAAACTCCGCTTCGCCGGCCACCATGGCAACCGCCGTCAGCTCGTTAACCGGAAGATCCTGAAACAGGTCGACCTTGCGCAGGTACATCATGCGTTCAGGCAAATCCATCCTGGTATTTTCTTCGTTCACAACCTCCTCCTTCGGGGAACTCAACACCCCTACGGCCATGGCCGCGACAAACTCGTTATCGGAATTCACCACCTCTTCAATCCGGGACCGAAAGGTCGCGACCTGCCCCAGAGAATGGAGCATTTCAAGGGTCAGAATCACGCTCGCGGCATTTTCATCCCGCAACAACCTTTCGACTGCCTGTTTTCGGCTTTTCGACGGATCAAGATGGCGCAGAAAACGATTGCCCGCCTTCAGCCTGTCGGTTGTCGACCAGTTTTCGAGCAGCGGCAGAAGGATTTTCCAGAGACGCTGATCAACCAGCGACTCCAGGGCCTCAAGGCTGTCCTCACGCTCCCGGCCCTGCCCGGCGAGACCATGCAGAATCGTGTCTATCTGCCCGCTCTCATCCCGCGCAGCCAGACCACGAATGACATTTTCCACGCGCTGCCGACGCAATTCTTCCAGGTGGAGCACCAACAGTTCCTGCGCGGTACACGCCGGCGCACCCTCCAGCCAGCGGACCCGGTCAACCATCCGGTACGCCTCCGTGACCTGCCGTCGACAAAACCTGACCAGGTCGAGCTCATCGATTTCCAGAGCCTGCAGAACCTGAAAGAGGCCATCCAGAACCCGGCGACTGCATGAGCCCATCGCATCAACCAGTACGGGCTGCAACAGCCTGGCAAGCCCGCTCAGGCGCCTTATCGCCGCCTTCCGAACCGGAGCCTCGAGATCTCCCAGCAGCGGGATCAGGCTCCTGACATCCTTCTCCGAGGACAGGGGAAGAGATTCAAGCGCGGCTGACCGCACTTGAGCAACCGCGTGCCTGAGGAAGGGACGCACCCTGTCGTCCCGGTCGGGAAAATTGAAATCCGCCAGGGCGTGAAGCCCGAGAGACAGCAACGACGGATCCTCCTCAGAATCAAGCAGGCGATAAATGGTATCGGCATAGTCTTCAAGATGCTGATCCCTGATGGCCACAACCGCGGCCCGTCGTTCGGCAAGATTTTCCGAATCCAACCAATTGTCCAGCAGTCGCTTCAACCCGTCGGGATCCTCTTTCTTCATCCACCCGACCAGACAGGCCTTGACCTCCGGGTCCGTCGCCCTGGCAAACAGGCGGCGCTCCGCGACAGCCGGCATCTCGGCCAGAATCCGCCTGACCGTCTGCGAAAGCGCTATCAGCAATTCCGATCGGCCGGGATCGGCCGGCCCGGCGAAGACAGCCAGCATCCGATCCCGATCCGGCTGTTCAAGAAAGGGAAGCAGCCGCACGCAGGTGGCCGTGTCCAACTCGGGCAACCGCTCAAGGATGGCGTCATCCAGACCGGCGACCTTGTTGGTATGCAGTGCTTCCGCATACCAGAGCGCCTCGTCGCCCTCGCTCTTGCGAAACCGCTCCAGCAAAACCGGTCCGACATCAACGCCACGGAACAGGTTCTGAAGGTCTCTTCTGCTCATCCGGTAGAAATCGGGCAGTTTTCCCCGAATGAGATCGAGCAGGATCAGGGAATACCGCCTTTTCAGCAGGACCGTGGCGGCCAACCAGACGGCAACCAGACCGATGGCGATCACGGAAAGGTAGCGTGGATGGACGATCTGGGTTCCTCCCCAGACGATTCCGGCGCCGATCAGGATGCCGCAACGCACCACCGTTCCTCGTAAAAAGGGCCGCAGTATCGCCCGGCTCTCCGGTTTCAGCAGGCCATAAAGGACCGTGGTGGCCGGGCCGTTGATCGTCCTGCGCAGGACTCCCACCGAAGTCCCGGCATAGACCGCTGAAAAGATATTGAACTGAAACAAGTAGGCGAAAAAGGAAATCAGATAGTTGAAGGGGTGGAACATCAGCGCCACCGGCAGACCGAATCGACCATAGATCCGGCCGACGAAAAGGATCAGCAACAGCGAAATCAGATTTTGCGCGCCGCGGAAATAACTGTAGAAGCTGAGCATCCCCGCTTCACTGGGGAACGTCTGGTTGACAACAAAATTGAACTGGTAGTTCAAAATCGGAATGACCACATTCGGCAGCAGGGTCAGGACCAGCAGCACCTGGGCCAGGGTCGAGGACTTGATCAGCGGCCCGACCATTTTGAACTCCTGCAACAGCGACGTCCTGTCACCGGTCTGCTGCTGATCCTTGCCTGACAAATTCCCCGGCGCGGCAATCCCCAGGCGCCAGGCGCTCAAAACCGCCGCCAGGCTGAGCAACGGAAAAACCAGCAGCAGGTTGTCCAGAGACACCAGCTGCGCGATGAGCGGGGTGACGGAACTGCCGGCGATCCCCCCGACAATGCCGCCCGCGGTTATCAGCGGAAAAAGCCTTTTTGACTGTCGGGTACTGAACAGGTCGTTGGCCAAATTCCAGAACAGGAAGACCAGGAGGACATCCAGCTGGGACTTCAGAATATAAAGGAACGGATAAACCAGGCTCAGTTCCAGGGGGACCACAAACCGCGTCAACCCGACCATCAGGCTGAAAGCGATCAGGCAGCGCCCGATCAGGCGATCGCCGCGCCCCCGCACCAGGGCACTGCCGAGCAGGCTCATCAGGATGAAGGTGACCACCGCGTTGACGGCTGTCATGATTGGCAGGTACTCCACCCCGAAACGCTTCAGAAAAGCCGTCTCGGCATAATTGTTCAGCAGGATACTGGCGGCACGGATAAAAAGCAGCAGCGAGGTCATCCAGAAGAACTGGGCGAATTCGTCCTCATCAACCTTGAACCAACGAACAACCAGATTTTTCATAGACCGGTCTGCCCCTTCCGCCTCCGCACTCAGTTCCTGCCCGAAGCCTCTCCGATGAAGACATGTGTCTTAACACTGCTCGATACTGCCCGGCAAGTCAACTATGGCATTTCATTATGACATTTTGCTTCGCTGAGATCCCGGCAGGCCAGGGCTGCTGATTCCTCTTTTCATGATATAGTTCCCGACAAGCCGTCATCCATTGTCGCCTTTTGTGCTTCGCGGCCTATAAAATCCATAGAATAGTAACCGGGCATTCACCCGATTTCGTTCGACTGGGGAAAAATCATGCGCATCGCCTTTCTCAGGGGAGCCCTTGGACATATCGACCCCGACACCGAAACCAGCCTGCTGCTGATGTACGAGTGCTATCGGCGTGGTCATCAGGTTTTTTTCCTGCAGCCGCACGATCTCTACATCCGTGACAATACCGTGGTCGGCCGGATGAAAGAGATCGTTGCCGAAGAGGGGCTCGCTCTGCGCGAATACTGGCAGGCGGCAATCGATTGTGTCGACAGCGAACAACTGATCTTCGAAGAGGTCGCCGAACTCGACGCCCTCTTCCTGCGCAAGAACCCGCCGTTGCTCCATGAAGTGATGGAACTGCTCTCCTCCGTGGAAAGCCGGGTCCTGATTCTCAACAGTCTGGCTGGACAGATATTCGGCAACAGCAAGCTCTATACCCTCAATTTCCCCGACATCATCCCGGAAACCCACGTCTCCCGTGATCCGGCGCGGTTGCGCAAGGTGATCGACGATTTCGGCGGCACCATGGTGATGAAGCCACTCAACAGTTTCGGCGGCCAGGGGGTGATCAAGGTCAATGCCCGGGACCCGGAGAATCTCAACTCACTGCTCAACTTCTATGTGCGTATCTACGAACCCTACAACCGTCGTGAACCGGTGATGGTGCAGGAGTACCTGGACGCGGTACGCACGGAAGGGGATGTGCGCATCATGCTGCTGAACGGGGAAATCCTCGGCGCCATGCGGCGTATGCCCCACGGCACCGATTTCCGTGCCAACATCCGCGCCGGCGGACATGAATTTGCCCATCAGCCGACCGAAGCGGAAAGGCATATCTGTGACGTCATCCGCCCGAAATTGATCCGGGACGGCCTCTACCTCGTCGGCATTGACATCATCGGCGGGAAACTGGTCGAGATCAACTGTGTCAGCCCCGGCGGTATCCCGCGCATCAACCGCTTCGACAATATTCATCTGGAACAGAAGGTGATCGACTTCGTGGAGAACCAGTGCCGTCGTCGAACCGGATAGCCCGCCCGGCTGTCCGGGCAACTGCGAATATCCGGATGATTGATCCCGGATTCGCCGTCAACCTGAAGGCTTCAAACCCCGGGGAGGTCGTCCTTGGCCAGCTCCTTGCTCTTCAACCGGAACCGCCTTTTCATCTCGCTGAGGCTGCGCATCGCCCTGGTCGCCGTCGGTGTTTCTCTGCTGGTCGGCGCGTTGAGCTACCGCACGACTCACGATGACTACATGGAAACCATCGACAGTCTCGCCCGCCAGGCATTCGGTCGCTTTCAGATTCTCCTGAACCGTCAGACGCGAAATCCATCTCACCCCGACCCCGAACAATTGCAGAAGGCGCTGCGGACTTTCAGCGGACGACAGATTCCATTGCGGGAAGGCCGCAACGAAGCGATCGCCCTCTACGATCTGCGCGGCAACCGGGTCGCATCATTGCGCTATCCCGACACCCCGCGCCTGGTCGGCCTTCCCGCCCGGATGCCCAGCATCGCCGAGGCCGTACAGCGGGGACTCACCTTCCGAGAAATCGCCGGCCACCCCTACCTGTTCATCCTCCGCCCCCTCAACGACCCTGATGGTCAGCCGCAGCTCTATGCCGCATCCCTGTTCGCGGTTTCCGAAGCCGCCATGGAAATTCTGCATCGCCGCATTCTGCGCAACAGCCTGCTCTCGGTTGCCATCGTGCTGCTGACCGCGGCCCTGATCCATCCGCTGGTACGGTCACTGCTGCAGCAGATTCATCACCTGTCCGGCGACCTGATGACCGCCAACCTGGAGACGATCCAGGTTCTCGGCAGCGCCATCGCCAAACGGGACAGCGACACCGACATCCATAACTACCGGGTCACCCTCTACGCGATGCGCCTGGCGGAACAACTGGCTCTGGGACAGACACAGATGCAGGAACTGATCAAGGGCGCCTTCCTGCACGATATCGGCAAGATCGGTATCCATGACGCGATCCTGCTCAAACCCGGCCCCCTGACCGATGAAGAATTTGCCGAAATGAAGCGCCATGTCCGCTACGGACTGGACATCGTCGGCCGTTCGCGCTGGCTCGACGATGCCGCCCGGGTGATCGGCAATCACCATGAAAAATGGGACGGCAGCGGCTATCTGCAGGGACTATCCGGAGAAGAGATCCCGGTTTCAGCGCGTATTTTCGCCATTGCCGACGTTTTCGACGCCCTGAGCGCCCGCCGTCCCTACAAGGAACCGTTTCCCCTGGAAACCGCCCTGCGGATACTCGGCGATGGCCGTGGGTCACATTTCGATCCACATCTGCTCGATCTCTTCATCGACCTCGCACCGGAACTGCACCGTCGTTATGCCATGGCCGAAAAATCCATATTACAGGAAGAATTACGCCAGCTGGTAACGGCCTGTTTTACCATCAGCTGAACACTCGCCCGAAACCAATGAACTCACCGCTCGGCAGATGCCGGTGAAATCAGGTAACATTGTCCCCATACCCCGAAAATGACAGGAGAGAGAATGATGCTCAAATTAAAAGATGCCGATCTGCTGCGTCAGCAATGCTACCTCAACGGCCAATGGATCGATGCCGACAATGGCGCCACCCTGCCGGTCACCAACCCGGCCGACGGTGAGACCCTCGGCAAGGTTCCAAAACTGGGAGCGGATGAGACCCGGCGTGCCATCGAGGCGGCCGACGCCGCCTGGCTGGGCTGGCGGGAACAGACCGCGGCGGAACGCTCAGCCATCCTGCGCCGCTGGGCGGAACTGATGATCGAACACCAGGATGATCTCGGCGTGCTGATGACCGCCGAGCAGGGCAAACCGCTGGCTGAAGCCAAAGGAGAGATTATCTATGCCGCTTCGTTTCTCGAATGGTTCGCGGAAGAAGCCAGGCGCATCTACGGCGACATCATCCCCGCCCACCAGCAGGACAAGCGCCTGCTGGTCCTCAAGCAACCGATCGGCGTCTGCGCCGCCATCACCCCCTGGAATTTCCCCTCGGCGATGATCACCCGCAAGGCCGGGGCGGCTCTGGCCGCCGGCTGTACCATGGTGGTCAAACCGGCCAGCGCAACCCCCTTCTCGGCGCTGGCGCTGGCCGAACTGGGGGAACGGGCCGGCATCCCCGCCGGAGTGCTGAACGTGGTGACCGGCTCGGCCGGAGCGATCGGCGGTGAACTGACCGCAAACCCTCTGGTACGCAAGCTGACCTTCACCGGCTCGACCGAAATCGGCAAGATGCTGATGCAGCAGTGCGCCACGACGATGAAAAAGGTCTCCATGGAACTGGGCGGCAACGCCCCCTTCATCGTCTTCGATGACGCCGACCTCGATGCCGCCGTCGATGGGGCGATTATTTCCAAGTACCGCAACACCGGGCAGACCTGCGTCTGCACCAACCGTTTCCTGGTCCAGGCCGGGGTCTACGATGCCTTCGCCGAGAAACTGGCCGCCGCGGTGAAAAAGATGAAGGTCGGCGACGGCCTCAAGGGAGAGGTCCAGCAGGGTCCGCTGATCGACATGGGCGCCGTGGAAAAGGTCGAGGAACACATCGAGGACGCCGTCAGCAAAGGCGCCCGTATCGTCACCGGCGGCAGGCGCCACGCTCTCGGCGGCAGTTTCTTCGAACCGACGGTGCTGTCCGATATCACCAGTGAAATGAAGGTCGCCCGCGAGGAGACCTTCGGTCCCGTCGCCCCGCTGTTTAAATTCAACACCGAGGAAGAGGCGATACAGATGGCCAACGACACCGAGTTCGGCCTTGCCTCCTACTTCTATACCCGCGATCTGGCCCGCGCCTGGCGGGTCGGAGAGGCACTGGAATATGGCATGGTCGGCCTCAATACCGGCCTGATCTCGACCACCATCGCCCCCTTCGGCGGCATCAAGGAATCGGGGCTCGGACGAGAAGGAAGCAGGTACGGCTGCGATGACTACCTGGAAATCAAGTACCTGTGCATGGGAGGGATCGATTGAGATTCCAAAACCCGGTCCGAAGAAGATCGCCGGTCCCATTCTGGCGTTCCCGGCCCTGGTCCTCTCCGCCTGCGGCACCGCCTGTCCGCAGGCGACCACAATCGACCTGAACGGCACCTCGTGGGCCCTGTCCGAACTCAATGGCCACCCGCTGCAGCTGCCGCCCGGAACCGGGACTCCGACCATGGCCTTCAGTGACGGGATGGTGCGGGGCAGCGACGGCTGCAACCGGTTCCAGGGGAGCTTTGAGCAGCAGGCCGGGCGCCTGGCCTTCGGCCCGCCGGCCGCCACCCGGCGCTTCTGCGAGGAACCGGGCCAGCATCGAGCAGGGATTCAACCGCGCCCTGCAGGCCCACACCGGCTACCGGCTCAAGAACGGAAGGCTTGAGCTGCTGGACGGGGAACGGGTGCTGACGAGGTTTTCAGGGAAGTAGCGGGAGCCATCTCAAAGCGACACCCGGAAGAGCAGAACCTGCCGCCGATTCACGTCCTGTCGCCTCAGTTGTAACCGATTTCGATCATTGCCCGTCAATTTTAACTTGCAAAATTGAATTTCCCTTGTTTGCTGATATCTTTTCATGGTGATTGATAATCGTTTTCACCTGAGCGAACAATTGAAATCCCCCCTGTTCGTCACCAAGAAAGGGTTTCCCCATGGTTCTCCGTAATATTTTTGTCCCGCTGCTGCTTCTGGCCCTGCTCTATGGTTGCGCGTCGGCCCCCAAAGCCACTGAAGCCCGTTCCGGGTTCCTCTCCGATTACAGCCAATTGAAGGCCGACAGTGACGGCAATTCGGCCAGCTACTACGCCGAGGGCTATGACCCGAAAAACTACGGGCAGATTACTTTCGCGCCGGTGAAGGTGCAGCTGTCACAAAAGCTGCTGGCCGAATCGAAACTGGACGCCACCCAGCAGCAACGAATCGCCGATTATCTCGCCGGACAACTGAACCAGCGCCTGGCCGGGGGCCTGCAGGGCAAGGGATCGGGAACCTTGACGGTACGTGCCGCGATCTCGGGGGTCACCAGTTCTTCCGAAGAACTGTCGGCCTGGCAGTATCTGCCGATCGCCCTGGTGGCGACCGCCGCCAAAGAAGCCGCGGGCTCACGCGACCAGGCGCCGATGCTGTTCCTTGAGTCTGAAGCCGTGGATGCCGCCAGCGGCAAGGTTGTCTCCGCACGGGTCCGGGCCATGCCGCTGGGCCTGGTTAAAGCGGAAGACGGGGAGAAAGACCCGGTTGCCGCTCTCAAGCCAATTATTGCCGAGTGGCTTGATCAGCTGATGGCCAACCTGGAGAAGAAGGTCAAATAGCCGGGCGCAAGGCCCGAAAAAAGGAATCGTCCCATGCTGCGTCTGCTCCTTGTAACGCTTCTGCTGACCACGGCCTTCTCCCCCGCCCGGGCCGCCGAGTACGTCAAGCGCCCGGTTCTGCTCAAGGCCGCGAACGAACTCCCTGCCGAACTGCGACAGGGTCCGAACTTCACCGTCGGCGCCAAGGTCCGCAACGACGGACTGATCAACTTCTACCTGCTGCAGACCGACTACGGCCGCCTCAGCGCCGAGGGAACCGCCGAACTGAAAGAGCGAGTCAACGAATTGAACGCCCTGCGGGTGATGGAAGAAATGGAACGCAGCGAGGTCTTCAAGGAGGCCCTGGTCGGGGGCGTCAAGGCGACCGGTGAAGGAGTCGTCAACCTGGTCACCTCGCCGATCGATACCGGCAAGGAGATCATCGAGGGAACCGGCCAGTTCCTCAGCAATATCGGACAGGCCTTCGTCAGTGACGACCCGAACCAGGACAACGCCCTCAAGGTGGCGCTCGGCTACGACGCCGCCAAGCGCCAGTTCGCCTACGAGTTCGGCATCAATCCCTATTCCGACTACGAACCGGTCATCGACCGGCTCGGCGAAATCGCCCGGGCCGCCGTCGCCGGCGGGCTGACCCCCAAGGCGGCACTGGCCGCCATCGATCATGACATCGCCACCATCGCCCGCATCTCCGGCACCGCCCGCGGTATGCAGAAACTGGTTCGTGACAACCCACCCAACAAGCTGCGGGAAATCAATCTCGACAAGTTGAAAAAGATATAGGGATCGCCGCGAACCTGGCCGAGGCCTTTCTCGACAACTACAGCTACGATCCCCAGGAGAAGACCCTGCTGGTCGGTGAACTCGCCACCATGGACGGCGTCAAGGGTCGCGACCTGTTCCTCGCCCGCGCCGACCTCGCCACCGAAAAATCAACCGCCCGCTACTACCGCAGCATGGCCCAGCTGATGGGCCGTTATCACCGCAATGTCGATACGGTGACCGCCATCCTCGATACCGCCGGCATCCTCAACCTGCAGGACAGGGCGGGGCGGCGGATTGTAATCGCCCCGGTTGACCATGTCTTCTGGACCGAAAAACTCGATGCCAAGGAACAGAAGTTCCGGGCGGCGTCCGGCGGCGACGCGGACCAGGCCCGCCTGGAACTCTGGGTATTCGGAACCATGGATCCGGCAGCGGAACATGAGCTGAAACAGCGCGGCTGGACAATTGTCGACCAGGCTGACCGGCGCCTGCCGAAAAAATGACTTTCTTTGTCTTGAATTGAACCTGGAACCTGCTTTAATGCGATATTGAATCCATATTCCAGGTGTTGCATTGCACTGCCCGTTGGATCATTGTCTTTCATCCTATGGAGGTCCCACCATGCGCCACCTTGCTCTTGCTTTCCTGCTCGGCATCCTGATGCTGGTGGGGACGGGGTTTGCCCAGCAGAGCGGCAAACCGTTTGTTACCATCGGCACCGGCGGCATCACCGGCGTCTATTACGCCGCCGGCCACGCCATCGCCAAGGTCTTTCGCAGAAACGCGAAAAACCCACCCTTCCGGCTTGATGCCGAGGCCGGCAAGGGCTCCGTGGAGAATATCAACAAGGTGCTGGCCGGCGACTGGGCCTTCGGCATCGCCCAGGCCGACATGCTCTACAAGGAAGAGCATGGCACCGGTCCCTGGCAGGGGACTCCGCACGACGACCTGCGTGCGGTCGCGGCGCTCTACCCCGAAGCGGTCACACTTGTTACCGCCGCCGACGCGGAAATCCGCACCATTGCCGACCTGAAAGGGAAAACCGTCAGTATCGGTGCGCCGGGATCGGCGGACCTGGGAAATGTCCGCAAAATTCTGGCGTTGCACGGCATCGACCCGAAGACCGATCTCAAGCTGGTCAAGTTGCCGCCCATCGACGCCTCGCGGGAACTGCAGAAGGGTTTTCTTGACGCTTATTTCTACACCGTCGGTCATCCCAACCTGTCGGTTCGCGAAGCGACGTTCGGCAGTCGAAAAATCCGCCTGATCGGCATCGACCCGGCCATTACCGCTGCCGCGGTACAAAAAATTCCCTACCTCATCCAGACCCGGATTCCGATCGGCTTCTACCCGGCACTGGAAAACCGGGATCCGGTCTCGACCCTTGGGGTCAAGGCGGTCTTCTTCACCTCGAAAGAGACTCCGGATGAAACCGTGGCCGCCGTTCTGCAGACCCTGCTTGATGACTTCGGCCGCTTCCAGCGCCAGCATCCGGCCTTCGCCGGTCTCACCCCGAAAATGCTGACGCAGGGAGTCATTCTCCCCCTGCATCCGGCCGCCGAACGGATTTATCGAAAGGAGGGGCTGCTGCCATGAAAGTCCTGCATCTGAAATTTGCCGCCGCTCTGATCGCCCTCTGCCTGTGGGGAACTCCCGTTTTCGCTGTCGAAACCACCCCTTATTTCTTCCCCTATGTCAGCCCCTATGAAGCCACGGTCATGGAGACTCCGCCAGCCTATCAGTACCAGGCCCCAAAGGAAATCCCGACCAAAGTCTTCAAGGTTTATCCCTTTCCCGACCGCAAGATTCCTGATGTCTTCTGGTACCAGGACGGGCTGACCTGTTCCCTGGTTTACCAGAAAAAAGAAGTGCGGCTGTTTTTCATTGCAGCGCGCCAGTGTCGCTCTGCTGAAAGCCTTGACACCAAGGTGGTAGAGCTTACCGCCTTGTACACCAAGATTATCGACTACGTCGCACAGGCTGCTGCGAGCTGACAATTGGACCGTCAACATGGCGACAAACTGGGACCAACGGGAGAACGAGCGGAATTTCTGTCCCTTGTGATTTATGGCGTCGGCCACGGTCCCTACCTGGTGTTGCCGGTCTTCGGCCCCTCCAACCTGCGGGACGCGACCGGAATCGCTGTTGACGGCCTTGTTTTTGACGCCATCGACCCGCTCAACTTCGAAAACAACGACCTGGATGTGCCATTTTACCTGCTCTATGCCATCGACACCCGCAAACGCATCGATTTCCGCTACTACGGCAGCGGCAATCCGTTCGAGTATGAGTTGATCCGTTTTCTGTATACCAAGAAGCGTGAACTTGAAATCGCCGATTAGAGCGACGTCTGAAACGCTGCCGTCGATACCCGCCTGACGCCAAAAAGCCCCGACCTGACGGTTGGGGCTTTTTGGCTGAAAACAATGGGCAGGGGGACTTTAACCGGTTTATATTAGAAAAAACACTCCCCTTTCTGGAAGAGGCGGGGATGACAACCCATCTCAAGAGGAAACACGGGCCATGAACCAACCACCCAGCTATCAGTTGCTCGAACAGGATCCGCCGCAATTGCAGTTGACGGGCAACTGGCGTTTTATCGACGGCATTCCGGCCATCGAGGAACTGTTCGACCAGCTGCAGCAACGGGAAATGACCGGTTCGCTGCAACTGCGGGGCGGCAATCTCGGCGCCTGGGACTCAGGGCTGCTGACTTTTCTGCTCAAGCTGCTCCAATGGGCCCGAGACCATTCCATCTTTGTTGATTGCAGCGACCTTCCTGAAGGCGTCTGCCGGCTGCTGCACCTGGCCGGAGCTGTCCCCCCCCAACCGGGTCGTCGCCGCCGCAGGCGTTCCGACCCGATCCTGACCCGAATCGGCAATGTGACCCTGGAACTTCATCAGACCTGGCAGGACGCCTTGCGCTTTATCGGCGAATCGGTCCTCTGCTCCGGCAACCTGCTGCGCGGTCGACCACGCTTCCGCTTCAAGGATCTGCTCGAACTGCTTGAAGACTGCGGCGCCCAGGCGCTGCCGATCGTCACCCTGATCAGCCTGCTGGTGGGGATGATTCTCGCTTTTGTCGGTGCGGTCCAACTGCGCATGTTCGGTGCCGACATCTTCGTTGCCGACCTGGTTGGTCTCGGCATGGCGCGGGAGATGGCACCGATGATGACCGCGGTGATCATGGCCGGACGCACCGGCGCCGCCTTCGCCGCCCAGCTCGGCACCATGCAGGTCAACGAAGAAATCGACGCGCTGATAACCATGGGCATCCCGCCGATGGATTTCCTGGTCGCACCACGGATGCTGGCGCTGATGACCATGCTGCCGCTGCTCTGCATCTACAGCATGTTCATGGGTATTCTCGGCGGCGGGCTGGTCAGCGCGGCGATGCTCGACATCAACCTGACCCCCTTCTTCCTGCGTATTCAGGAAAATGTCGGTCTGCAGCACTTTGTCATCGGCGTGGTCAAAGCGACGGTCTTCGGCGTCATCGTCGCCCTCTCCGGCTGCCTGCGCGGCCTGCAATGCGGTCGCAGCGCCCAGGCGGTCGGCCAGGCGGCGACTTCCGCCGTGGTGACCGGCATCGTGCTGGTGGTGGTCGCCGATGCGGTGATCACCATCCTCTGCCAGGTGCTGGGGGTCTGAGATGGATACCTCGCCACAGATTTCGGTATCCGGACTGACCATGGCCTATGGCGATCGGGTGATCCAGCAGGATCTCACTTTTACCGTGCGCCGCGGCGAGATCTTTGTCATCATGGGCGGCAGCGGCTGCGGCAAAAGCACTCTGTTGCGCCACATGATCGGCCTGAAGAAACCCCGGAGCGGAACCATCTGCTACAACGGGCTGGACTTCTGGCAGCAGAGCCCTTCCCGGAAACGACACATCATGCGCAACTGGGGTATCCTTTTCCAGGGAGGAGCCTTGTGGAGTTCGATGACCCTGGCGGAAAATATCGCCGTGCCACTGAAGGAATACACGGATCTCAGCGCCGGCCAGATACGCGACGTGATTGACCTCAAACTGGCCCTGGTCGGGCTGGCGGGATTCCAGAACTATTATCCGTCGGAACTGAGCGGCGGCATGCGGAAACGGGCGGGACTGGCCCGGGCGATGGCGCTCGATCCGGAAATTCTTTTCTGCGACGAGCCGACCTCGGGACTCGATCCGGTCAGCGCCCGCCGGCTTGACCAATTGATTCTTGAACTGCGGGACAGTCTCGGGGCAACGGTGGTGGTGGTCAGCCACGACCTGGCCAGTATCTACACCATTGCCGGCAACGGCCTCTTCCTCGACGGTGAAGCCGGAACCATGCTGGCGGCCGGTACCCCACAGCAGATGCTTGACGCGGGCAATCTCAAAGTCGGGGAATTTCTCACTCGCGGCAGGGACATCGAACCTCTATCATGAAACGTGCGGATCCGAAACTGATCGGCGCCTTCGTCCTCGGCGCCATTGTCCTGGCGGTTGTCGGCCTGGTCTTCTTCGGCAAGGGGGGACTCTTCACCCAGCGTCAACGCTACGTACTCTACTTCGACCGCTCGGTCAAGGGCCTCTCTGTCGGCGCGCCGGTCAACTTCCGCGGTGTCCGCATCGGCTCGGTGGCGGATATCAGCGTCCACGTTCAACCCGCCGACTTCACTTTCAAGATCCCGGTGGTGATCGAAGTCGACTCAAACCGTATTGAAGCCATTGACAGCAACGGTGAGGTCGCTCCGCAGGGGCTGTCACGTTTCGGCGGCGAGGACACTCTTTCGCGGCTGATCGCCAAGGGTCTGCGCGGCCAGCTGCAGCTGCAGAGCCTGATCACCGGCCAGCTCTTTGTCCAGCTTGACATGTACCCGCAAACCGAAGTGGTCCTCTCCCATTACCGCAATCTCTATCCCGAAATCCCGACCATTCCATCGGGACTGGAAGAATTGTCGCGAACCTTCGAGAACCTGCCGATTCAGGAAATTGCCGACAAACTGACCAGCACCCTCGACGGCCTTCAGGAGCTGGTCCACAACCCCGACCTGGCCGACAGCCTGTTCAAGCTCAACCACGGTCTGGATGAATTGCGTGAACTGGTTGCCAGGGGCAACGCCGGCTTCGGCCCGGCCCTGCAGGACTTCAGAAGCGCGTCGACGGCGGTCCGTCACTCGGCCGACAGTGTGGCTAAACAGGTCGCCGGCATGGCGGAACGCTCACAGCAGACCCTCGGCAAGCTGGACGGGACTCTCGATCGGGCCACCAGCACCCTCAGCGAGGCCCAGGCGATACTGAAAAAAAATTCCGGGCTCGGAAAGGAGCTGCGGCGGACCCTGGTGGAACTGCGGCGCACGGCACGGGCGCTGCGGATTCTGAGTGAAGCCCTGGAAGAGCACCCCGATATGCTGCTGCGCGGAAGAGGCCTGGAGGAGAAACCATGAGACCATTGCTGTTCCTGCTGCTGCTCGGGCTGGCCGGCTGCGTCAATATCGGCCAGGGGACAACCCCGAGCCGTCACTACCTGATCCCCTCTCTCGCCGACAAATCTCTGCAGGCATTACAGCGCCCGGCAACAACCCCCTCCCTGAGTCTGGCCCCGGTCACCCTGGCCGGGTACCTCGACCGTCCGCAGTTGGTACGACGCCGGGGCAACCGTCTGGAAATGGCCCCCTTTGATCGCTGGGGAGAACCGCTTGACGAACAGGTTCGCCGCGTTATCGGCGAAAACCTCGATCGACTGCTGTCCGGACTGCAATGGAAACAGCGCGACAGCGACTATCGCCTGGCCATTGACCTGCAACGGCTTGACGCCGCCTCCGGACAGGCCCGGTTGCAGCTGAGCTGGCTGCTTGAAGATCGCTCGGGGAAACTGCTTGCGCAGGGAAGCTTTGACAAGAGAGAACCGCTCACCGATGACTCGGCCGAGACCCTGGTCGCCCGTTACGGCTCTTTGCTGGAAATGTTCAGCCGTGACCTGGCTCGACAACTGGCGCAACGACATTTCCAGCCCGAGTGATCAGGCGCGCTTCAGAATTCAGCGCCAGAACTGGCCAAAAGGATCAGCATCGACAAAGTCGAGCAGTTTCTGCAGGTTGAGATTGGGAGAGACGTTGGTACAGAACTGCCAGTGATCCTGCGTCTGTTGATGCAGGGTCCATTGACACAGTTCGGGCTGATAGATAAACCGGGCGATGGCATCCTGCCGTAGCCTGCGACCATCAAAAGACTGTTCGACCAATTGATAACCGTCATTCAGCCGTTCCCAGACCAATCGCACCAGAGGTTTCTCCAGGCCCAGGCGCGCCACCCGACGGCGACAATAGTTGTCGAGCAGCTTTTCGGCACTCCTGTGCATCAGGTCCATTCCGGTCATGACATCCAGTCTACCCGATTCAACGACAAGTGCATGCCGCAACGGGGAAGCCGATGACCGGGAGCCCCGACACCAACGAAAACTTTCGGGATCTCTATCCTGCCGCGGCAGGTCTTTGACTTTCACCCGCCCGCCCGGCAAGAGGCCTGTTCTGACGGCACTCTCCCCCTATCAGCCTTCCTTCACTCCCAACTTGCGCAGCAGGGTAATCATCGGGCACCAGTTGGTGAACGCGCTCTGGAACAGGTTGAGCCCGACGAACGCGGTGAAGTAGAGCCAGTTGGGGCTGTGCAGCTGGCTGAGGGCAACACTGAGCATGACGAAGAAGCCGGCGATCAGGCGCAGGTAACGATTGACGGTCATGAGAAAAACCTCCTTAGCTGGTTGTTGAAAAAGTCGCTTCCCGGGCTGAGCAAAAAATGTCCAGCTGCAAGGCGTCCGCAACCCCGCGGGACAAGGCGTACCGGAAGGTACGTCGTTGACGCGGGGGAAGGACAATGCGGCAGATAGACGTTTTTCATCAGCCTGTCAGAAACTGTAGCGGAGCGCCGCATAGACGTTGGAATTGTTTTCAAACTGGCCGAAAAAGGTGTGATCATCGCTGCCGCCGAAGAAATTGGCGCCACCGCTCAGGCGCCAGTTGTCGGTCAGCTTGTAGCTCGCCTTGGGGCGCAGGTAGAAATCCCGGTCGCTCGGCGACAGGTAGGCAAAAAATGACAGGGTCAGGTTCTGGTTCAACAGCAGTTTGGTGAGCCGCAGGGTGAACAGATGGCGGTTTTCATCACGCTCCGGCATGCCTGCGGGCAGACTGTTCCGGTAGGCGGAATAATCAACCAGATGCTCCAGGTAATACTGCACACCGACAGTCAGATCCCGCCCCAGATCCCGTTCATAGCCGAGCAGCAGCCGCTGCTCGCTGTTGGGAATGAAGGGGTCGTCGCCGCCACGGTCGTCGCGCGAATCGTACCAGGACAGCTCCAGGTTGGCGATGCCTTCGGCCAGCGGGCCGCGCAGGCTGGCACCCCAGACATTGAGGCGCGGAAAGGTATTGCGGGCGCTGCCCGGATCAAACCCGGCCGGGCTCTTCCAGTAGCCGAGGTAACCGTAGAGGGCGGTTTCAAAACTGCCGATGTTGCGTGAGAAGCGCAGCGACAGCTCGTCATCGGAAAACCAGCCATTACGTTCATCGACCCGCGCCACGGCATCACGACCGGCGGTGCGGCCGAGCAACGGGTTGTAGTAGGAGAGCCGCTCACCGCGAATGTAACGGTCGGCATCGAAGCTCGGCGTGTAGACCACATCGATGGTGCCCCACTCGGGGAAAAAACTCGCCATCACGGCATCACTCGGCGCCTTGAGATATTCGACGTCGCGCCCGATAAAAAAGGCCTGCCAGTCCTTGGGAAAGAGGTCGTTGAGGAACAGCAGGTCGCCGGTTCCCCAGGTGAGGATCTGCCGACCGACCTTGAGATCCAGCCAATCGGTCGGCGAAACCAGCAGGTTCGCCTCGCGCAAGTCAAACCAGCCGCGGCCCTGTTCAAGGTCGATGCTGCGATCCTGCTCAACGTCGTCAGCAATGAAATCACCACGCAGCTGCAGGGTCAGGGCATCCCCCTGATAGAGGGAATCGAGCTGCAGCCGTGACTCCAGCAGGCTGGTCTGACGCTGGGTGGCATCGCTGGTGGTTCGTATCCCTGCCCGGGTGTCGAAAAACCCGTGCAGGTCGACATCGTCGAGCAGGCCGGCCCGGGCAGTGGACACCGATCCCGGCATAAACCCGGCCAGCAGCAGTAAAACGGGAATCAGTCCCCATTTATTCATTTTCAATTTCACCGGGTGACCTCACGGGGCGGACGGCGCAGGAAGCGTTCGGTAAAAAGCCTTTCCTTCAGGCCGATATCATATTTCACCTTGCTGAAACGGTTGACGGTGCGGGTGCCGGCGAGCAGATCCTCGGCCACCGCTTCGACAACCGTCGGATGACCCTGGATGGTTTCGATCTTCTCGGCACTGACCCGGCGATAGAGTTTGCCCTCTTTGTCGAAATATTCCGCCTTGACCGGCAGGCTGGTCGCCTTGTCGATCCACACCTGGTACCAGGAGAATTCAACACTGTCCGGGTCCTTGGGGGTATTCTTGATCAACCACTGATCATCGGTCTCCTTGACCAGTTGGTGAACATCCTCTTCCAGCCCACGTCCGGAGACGTCCTCGTAGAAGAAGTCGGAACCGACGAAGCTGGTCCGCTTGTCGCCTGGGGCAATCCGTTTTTTAAGGTTCAGCGCCGGCAGCCAGAGCCAGCGGTCATCGTCGCCGCCGACATGCTTCCAGACGAGGAAAGCCATCTTGCGGACATCCGACGGTTTCTTGAAATAGACGTAGAATTTCTGATCCTCTCCGGCAACATTGAGCCGCAGGATGCTGAATTCCCGTTGACGGGTGCCGCCGTGGGCGTCGTAGATGGTCATCTTGACGTCGGCCTGGCCGTCTTTTCCGGCATAGTAGGCCGCCTTGTTGGCGCGGGCGACAATTTCGTCGGCGGAAGGCGCGGCCAGCGCCAGTGCCGGCCAGAGCAGCAGTAAAAAGAGTATTCCGTAACGTTTCATGGTCCTTATCCTTTCTCCTCAAGGCTCTGCTCAGCAGTTTCACCAAAGGCCTTGCGGCGGAACAGGGTCAGCAGGGCCGGCAGCAGAAACAGGGTGGCCAGCCAGGAAACCGCCATAATGGTCGCCAGGAAGAAGCCGACGGTCCGGTAGGGGACCAGGGGCGCGACCAGCAGCGGGGTGAAACCGATGGAAATGGTCAGGGCGTTGCGGCTGATGGCCACCGCCGGTTCCTTGAACATTTCAGTGGCGGCCGCCTGCCAGCTGCCGAGTTCACGCTGCAGCTGCCGGGCGCGTTCCAGGAAATGGATGGCGAAATCAACCGACAGGCCGAGGGTCATGGCCGAGAGGACCGCGACCGGCATATCGTAGTCCTTGCCGACCAGGCCGATCAGGCCGTAGATGAAGGCGATGGTCACCGTCAACGGCAGCATCGCCAGAATGCCGAACAGCGGCGAGCGGAACAGCACCACCATCATCAGCAGCACCACCACGAAGGAACTGCCCAGCGACCAGAGCATGCCGCGAACCATCTTATCCTGCCAGACGACATTAAGGTAGGTCAATCCGGCCCAGGCGTGCTTGACCGGGAAAGGCGGCGGATTGGCGACGAAGAAAGCGTCGACATCCCTGACCACCTGCTCCATGTATTTGTTGTCACCACTTTTCAGCTGTACCCACAGATTCGCCTCCTGATAATCGCGGGTCACCAGGTGAAAGAGCGTATCCTTTTTCTTCATCCCCTCCAGTTGGGTAAAAACCTGGGCAACGGCGGAGACGGTATCGGGAACGGCAAAACGCTTTTGGTTCTCCGCCGCGGACCGGTCGACCCGGTACTGCAGCTCGTAAGAAGCTTTCTTCAGCGCATCCACCGCCGAAGAGCTTTTGCCGACCACCGGATCCTGCGCCAGCGCCTGCTGCAGTTTCTCAACCCAGCGCAGCATCGCCGGGCGCTTGAACAGCGGCGCCGTCAGGGCGGCGTACTGCTGGTCGACCAGGGCGACAAAACCACGGCCCTGCCGCTGGTCGATGATGGCCAGCGCCGCGTCGATCAACGCGTCCCCGACCGCCCCGGTTCCCTGCAGTCTGTCCAGCAGCTGCCTGCCGAGAGCGGCCTGTCCGGCCGGCAGGGCCGACAGTCGGCGGGCGAGGGTTTTCAGGTCCAGTCCGGCCGGATCGAGGTAGACGATGTTATCGGCCAGCGCCCGCCAGTCACCCAGCAGCCGTTGATCATAGCTCTTCGCCAGCGCCCTGGCCTCCTCAACGAAAGCAGCGATATCCGGTACCGCGGGCAGGTCGTTCAGGTCGGCGCTGAAGGTCTTGATTTCGTCGCGCCACTGCTCCGGCAGTTGGTGAGGGGCGGCCTCAACCAACGCCTGCTGCAGATCGGCAGCTGTCGGAGCCGTCTCAACCCCCGGCTCCAGTGTCAGGTAGGCGGTATAGGTGCCCCCGAAATGACGATTCAGCACCGCGTCCGCCTTGCGGATTTCATGATCGGCGGTGAACCATTTCACCGGGTTGTCGTTGACCTGGATGCGGCTGATACCGACCACCGAAATCACCATCACCACCATGGTCACGCCGAGAATCAGCTTCCAGCGGGTATAGCTGAATCTCCCGAAGCCTTCGAGCAGTCGGTTGAGGCCGGAAGGCTTGCCCGCGTCACGTTGCAACTGCAGCTTCTGCAACGACTTTTCGGAGATGAAGACCATGCTGTAGGCCGGCACCAGGGTCATCGTCAGCAGCCAGGCGACCGCCACTCCAAAAGCGACATGCAAACCGAAAATCTGCACCGGGGGAATCGGCGTGGTCGCCAGCGAAGCAAACCCGGCGATGGTGGTCAGGGAGGTGTAGAGCATCGGCATGAAGAGATGGCCGACCACTTTGCGCATGGTTCCCCGCTTGTCCCCGTAGAGGTGATAGGTGTCGTAGAATTCGCTCAGCATGTGTACCGAATCGGCGACCGCGATCGGCATCAGGAAGATAGCGATCATCGAACTCATGATATGCACGTCATAGCCGAGACCGATCAGCAGACCCATCGCCCAGATGACGCTGACCATCGCCACCATCAGCGGAGCGATGATGATCCGTACCCGGCGGAAGAAGATCCACAGCAGCAGGAAAATCGCCAGCATCGCCAACGGTGCCGAGGTCGCCATCTGCACCAGCATCTCGACCCCGAAGGTGTCTTCAGCCACCGGCAGTCCGGTAATGTGGACCTGGTCACTGTTCGGCCAGTCGGCGGTCAGCGCCCGCACCAGGTTGGCGACATTGTAGCTGAAAGTCTTGTCACGAATCGGCAGGTAGAGGCAGATTGCCTTGCCGTCTTCGGCCACCAGGGTTCCCTTGTAGAGGGGGTTGCCCATCGCGTCATCACGGATCTGCAGGGCTTCCGCCCTGGTGGTGGGCGGATGTTCCATCAGGTATTCAAGCTTGAGGGAGCCGAACGCGGCCTGCTTGAGATTGTCCACCACGCTCGGGCTGATCAGCTCGCGGCCGATCAGCGCGCTTTTCCCGTCGGCGGTAAAAAGACGGTTGGGGTCATGCTGGAAAGCGACATTCAGACCGCGCTGCCAGCCGCTTTCCGGGGTCAGATCGAGAATCCGGTCGCTGCCGTCGGGGTTGCGCACCGCCACCGCACCGTCGGCGGTACGATGCAGGCTGAGCAGCTGCTTGGTCAGGCGATCGATGCGATCGAGAGTGCCGACATTGAAGATACCGTCGGCATCCTGCTCATTGCTGACACCGACAATGACGAAATCGTAGAGACTGAACTTTTCCTTCACCTGGTGATGAAAAACCCGTACCGCCTCGTGAGCATCAAGCATGTTCTCCGGGTCGTTGTCGAACTTGACCTTGGGAAACTGCCAGCCGAAAACGACGGTCACCGCCAACACCAGCAACAGCACCAGGCGGGGGTATTTCATACTGAATCCGGTCAACCAGAGCTTCATCAGTCCTTCTCCTTGTTTAATATTCAAAAAAATATATATATGATTTTTGAAATCCCGGTCAAGAAAAATCGTATGTGTGTCTCATTATGAATATCGGCCAATCATCATTCTGCATCCAAATATGCTATCTTACCCGAAACCCCGACCTCAGCAACCCCTCACGGAGGAACACATGAGCAGCCTGCAACGCCTGAAAAACCGCCTGATCGCTCGTCTGATAACCCGTTTTCCGCGCCTGGCCAAGGGCTTCATCGACAACTACCGCCCTTGGGAAAGCGAAGGAGAAATCCCCTGGACAGCGGTCAGCAAACCGTTGCGTGATTGTCGGCTGGCGCTGGTCACCACTGCCGGCGTTCATCATCCCGACCAGCCCCCCTTTGACATGCGCGATTCCGACGGCGACCCGAGCTGGCGTGAGCTGACCGGCGAAACCCTGCCCGGTGCTTACCGCATCACTCACGACTACTATGATCACTCCGACGCCGAAAAGGATCTGAATATCGTCCTGCCCCTTGAACGGCTGCAGGAGCTGGTTGATGAAAAATTGCTCGGGAGCCTCAACCGGCGGCATTTCGGTTTCATGGGACATATCGACGGTCGCCACATTCCGGCCCTGATTGAAAAAAGCGCCCGCGAAGTCGCCGGAAAGCTCTGCGCCGATAAGGTCGACCTGGTCCTTTTAACCCCCGCCTGAGGAATCTGCAATCAGTCCGTGGGACTGATCCAGAGAGAAATCGAGCGTGCCGGCATCCCCACCATCGGCATCTCCATCGTCCGCGACTACACCGCCAAGGTGCGCCCGCCGCGCAGTGTCTTTCTCAAGTGGCCTTTCGGTCATCCCCTCGGCGAGCCGGGCAATATCTCCCAGCAACGTGCCGTTCTCTTCGAGACCTTCCGCGCCTTTTTCGCCATCGACACCCCCGGCACCATCGTCGACCTGCCGTTTCGCTGGCGACGGGAAAACTACGTCGACGTCAAGTCCCCGGACACAGAGGAACTGACCCCGAAAACAGCTTCTTGATGAGCGGAGATTCTGATCCGGACGGGTTGAACCGGGGGAAAGGGATCGCACCACGGCCGGCAGGCCGTCGGTGCGGATCAGAAAAGTGCGACTGTCGTACGATTTATATGCGATCGAGGGACTGTCTTCGGAACATCTTCATTCTCACCTGTGCCTCAGGATGCACAGGTGAGATCGTGGCCCGAGTCATCGCCCGCGGCATGGTACCGTACCTGCACCGAAGACCCTGTCGGGGGGTTGACCTTGAGATGAGCGGTGAAACTCGCGGTTCTCGTTCCGCGGCGACGAGCGGCATAACCACGGACAGTTCCCCGCGCCGTCTCGAACGATCCGTCCGGCTGACACACCCGCACATCGACATGGCCGGGCAGCTTGAACTGGTACAGTTTGCGGAGCTGACCGGAGACGACAGCACCCCGGTCCTCCGCGGCTACGGTAACCTTCTGGACCTGCACGGCTCCGGCCCCCTGAATGACAATCCTCAGGTCCCGGCGTTGACCCGGGCCATTCCCGACGGCACAGCCCGACAGCAGAAGCAGCCCGAGCAACAGTGGAAATTTTTTCATCGTTCCTCCCCCGCAGGATGGATACTCATGGGGGAAGGCCCGCATACGACTCGCGACAGACCCTCCCGAAAGGACAACTACCAGACCACAAAGGATCGCTTTGACTCCTGCTTTACCGTGATCCATACTCACGGACCTCCTTCAGCACCCTTCGTGGGAAGGATGTTGAATTTCCCAAGCTGCAGGTTGCCCGTAACCCCACGGGACAAGAGGGGCCGGGAAGGCACGCCGTTGCCGCGGGGTTACGGGCGACGCTGCAGACGGGCGTTTTTTATCAACCGGCGGACAGTGCGTTGAAACCATCACGGCCCCCCAGGCTGAGCAAAAATGTCCAGATGCAAGGCGTCCGCTTCCCCGCAGAATAAGGCGTACCGGAAGGTACGTCGTTGATGCGGGGGAAGGACAACGCCGCAAATGGACGTTTTTCATCAGCCGGTTGCTAGACGGCCCCGCCGCCCCGCTCACCGGTACTGATACGAACCGCCATGTCGATGGTACTCACATAGATTTTACCATCTCCCTTGAGCCCGGTATGGGCCGCCCTTTCAATCAGAGCGACCACCTCTTCAACCAGGGCATCGCAGCAGAGGATTTCCAGCTTCAGTCCCGGCTGGTAACTGACCAGGCCATCCGTTCCTCCACCTTTCTTCCAGCCGACACCGACTCCCCTGGTTTCAACAATGGTCAACCCGGTCAGTCCGGGCACCTTATGCAGCGCCCGGGTGACCTCGGACAACTTGTGACGTTTGATATAAGCACGAATCTCTTTCATGGAGCCTCCTTTTCAACCTTGACAGAAAACCATTTGTACAGGGCAGGGATAACCAGCAGGGTCAACAGGGTCGAGGTCACCAGCCCACCGATAACGACGGTCGCCAGCGGTCGCTGAACTTCGCTGCCGGTCCCCGAGGCGAGTGCCATCGGCACCAGGCCGAGACCGGCGGCGGCGGCCGTCATAATAACCGGACGCAAGCGCAGACAGGCGCCGTCAATCGCGGCCTGAACCGCCGGAATCCCATCCTGCAGCAGCTGGTTGATATAGGTCACCAGAACCATGCCGTTGGCGAGCGCGATCCCGAACAGGGCAATGAACCCGACCGAAGCCGGAACCGACAGGTTCTGGCCGGTCAGCCAGAGCCCGATCACTCCGCCCACCAGCGCCAGCGGAATATTGAGAAAAATAAGCAGCGAATTGCGTAACGAATTGAACGTCGAATAGAGCAGCAGGAAGACGATCAGCAGTGTCATCGGCACCACCAGCGCCAGGCGCTTGTTGGCCTCCTGCTGCAACTCGAACTGGCCGCCCCAGTTCACCAGGTAGCCGGGCGGAAGCTCGACCTTTTCAGCCAGGGCCTGCTGCCCGTCGGCAACGAAGGAGCCGATATCACGTCCCCGCACATTGCATTGAACGGTAATGAAGCGCTGGTTGTTTTCGCGGGTGATCTGCCGTGGCCCGACAATCTCTTCAATCTTCGCCAACTGATCGAGAGGCACCTTGACCCCGCCCGGAGCGGAAATCAGAATATGCCGGATCGCCTCGGAACTGCCGCGGCTTTCGGGGACGAAACGGACATTGATATCGAACCGTCGAATGCCCTCGAAAATCTGTCCGGCCTGTTCGCCGCCGACGGCGGTGCGGATCACGCTCTGCACATCCTCGACATTGATCCCGTAACGGGCGATCGCTTTCCGATCAATGCGGATCAGCAGCTGCGGCGTGCCAGTGACCTGGTCCTTCTGCACGTCGGCGGCACCGGGGACCTCGCGGATGACCGCCTCGATTTCCGCCGCCTTCTGCTTGAGAACCTCCATGTCATCGCCGAAGATCTTGATCGCCAGCGCCGCTTTGGTCCCGGTCAGAAGCTCGTCCACAGCGGCGGCAATCGGCTGGGTGACATTGAACTGGGCGCCCGGAAAATCTTCCAGGAACTCCCCGATCGCCGCGTAGAGTTCTTCCGGAGTTTTCGCCGAGGTCCACTCATCCTGCGGCTTCAACGCCACGAAAGACTCGGCGCTGTTGACCGGGTCGGCATGAGCTCCGACTTCACCCCGCCCGACACGGGTCACAATCCGGGTCACTTCCGGGAACTTGCCCATCAGCCGGCGCTCGAAACGCCCCATGTTGACGCTCGCTTCATCGAGCGATATCGACGGTGCCATGGTCGCCCGGATCAGCAGGTCTCCCTCATTGAGGCGGGGAACGAATTCCGATCCGAGCAGGGAAAAGAGAAAAATACCGACCACCAGCAGCCCGGCCGACAGGGAAATGGGGATCACCGGCCGTCGCACAAACAGGGTGACGGCGGGACGATAGAACGCCAGCATCCAGCGCACCACCAGCAACTCCTGATGCTCCCCCGCTTTCTTCTTCGGTCGCCGCATCAGCAGGCTGCTGAGTACCGGCGCCAGCAGAACGGTAAAGACCAACGAACCGAAGATGGCGAACGCCATGGTCTGTGCCAGGGGACGGAAGGTTTTACCCTCAACCCCCTGCAGGGTAAAGAGCGGCAGAAAGACGATCACGATAATCAGCAACGAAAAGATGATCGGCCGCGCCACTTCGGTACTGGCCCGCAGTACAATCTGCAGCATCGACTCATCCGGGTCGGCCGAGTGTAAATGGCGATCGACATTCTCGATCATGACCACCGAACCATCGACCAGAAGGCCGAGCGCGATGGCCAGGCCGCCCAGCGACATCAGGTTGGCCGAAACCCCGAAATAGTTCATCAGGAAGAAGGCGAAGGCCAGCGAAAAGGGGATCGAGGCCAGCACCACCACGCTCGGTCGGATCCCGCCGAGCATCAGCAGCTGAATGAAGACGATCAGGACAACCGCCTCCAGCAGGGCCTTGGTGACGGTGTTGACGCATTTCGCCACCAGGGTGGCCTGGTCATAATAGGGAACGATTTTAATCCCCTCGGGAAGCACCCGGTTGACTTTTTCGATCTTGGCCTTGACATCGCTGATCACCTGCGAGGTGTTGGTGCCGATCAGCTTGAGGACCATACCGACAATCGCCTCGCCTTTGCCGTCCATGGTGGCCAGGCCGCGCCGGATCTCCCCGCCGATGACGATATCGGCGATCTGGTCGAGATAGATCGGGGTGCCGTCCTTGACCTTGAGCACGATCTTTTCCAGGTCGTCAAGCTTCTCCGCCAGGCCGACCGAGCGGACGATATATTCCTCGGAATTTTTGACCAGGAACTGGGCGCCGACATTGGAATTGTTGGAGCGGATGGTTTCGACCACCTCATTGACTGTCAGATCATAGCGCAGCAGGTCCGCGGCGCGGATCTGCACCTGGAACTGCTTGACCTCGCCGCCAAGAGAAAGAACTTCCGTCACCCCCGGCACGGTCTGAATGTTGAACTTGATCAACCAGTCCTGGATTTCGCGCATCTCCTCCGAACTGCGCTTTCCAGTTTCATCCTCGACCACGTAAAAGAGGATCTGCCCCAAACCGGTGGTGATCGGACCCATCTCCGGCTCGCCGAATCCCTCGGGAATCTCCTCCCGGGCCAGCTGCAGCCGCTCGCCGACCAGCTGACGGGCAAAATAGATATCGGTTCCGTCCTCGAAGTAGATGTTGATCACCGACAGGCCGAAGTTGGAAACTGAACGGATCTCCTTGAGATTCGGCAAGCCGTTCATCGCCACTTCAACCGGGTAGGTGACATATTTTTCCACCTCTTCCGGGGCCAGGCCCTCGGTTTCGGTGAAGACCTGAACCAGCGCCGGCGTGACATCGGGGAAGGCGTCGACCGGCAGGCGATTGTAGCTGAACCAGCCCGCGCCAAGCACCAGCACTCCCAGAACACACATCAGCAGACGGCTCTGCAGGACCAGACGTATCAGTTTTTCCATGATGGCACCTCCCGCCTAATGTCCATGACCGCCACCAAAAGCGCCCTTGGAAAGCTGTGCTTTGAGGGTAAAAGCTCCGGTACTGGCGTACTTTTCGCCGGGCTTCAGACCTTCCCTGATCTCCACCTGCAGGCCGTTTTCCCTACCGACAGTCACCGGCCGCGGTTCGAAACCATCCTCATCCAGTACGAACACCACGGTTTTCCCTTTCAGGGTCTGCAACGCGGTCTTCGGCACCAGCAGGGACACATCCACGCTGCCGACCGCCACCCGGGCGGTGATGAACATTCCGGGCCGCAGGTCCCCCTGTGGATTGGGCAACTCCGCCCGGGCCAGGGCGGTCCGGGTCTCCTCTCCGACCAGCGGTCCGACATAGGAGAGGGTTCCACTCACCGGGGCAATGTCGTGGCCGATCTCGATCACCACCTTCTGTCCCTTGTGAATCTTGACCAGGTCCTTCTGGTAGACGTTGATGTCGACCCAGACCGTACCCAGGTCAGCAACAACGAACGCCTCGGAAGAACCGTTCAGGGCCTCTCCCAGGGTAATATGCTTCTGGATCACCGCACCGCTGAACGGAGCCCGCATTTCATAACGGGTATAGGTCTGGTCCAGGTGCTCCGGCAATTGCTTGAGGTAGCCCTCACTGAACCCCAGGGCATGCAGCTTCTGTTCTGCCGAACGCAGATTGATCCGTGCTTCGGCAAAAGCCTGCTTGGCATCGAGATACTCCTGCTCCGCCGAAACCTTCTTTTTCCAGAGTCGCTCCTCACGATTAAAGTTGGCCTCGGCCAGGGCCAGGCGTTCCCGGGCCGCCAGGTATTCAGCCTTGGTATCGGCCAGTTCCCGGCTTTCCAGCACCGCCATCACCTCTCCCCCCTTAACCTGGTCGCCGAGCTTCTTGCGAACCTCGCGGACAATGCCCGGCACCCGGGGCACCACGTGCGCCTGCCGGTCGGCGTTGATGACAATCTCTCCCGGCAGGTCGACAAAGGTGTCCAGGCGACCGGGTCCGGCTTCCCTGACAACGATTCCGAACTCTTTCATCTCGGCAGCGGACAGGCGGACGACACCTTCCTCGTGACCGCCTTCAGATTCTTCCCCGGCATGAGCCGGTTTCCCGCCCTGTTCTCCGGCCGTTACCGTGGCGGGCAGACCGGCAGCAAGGACCAGCACCAGCGACAGCGCCGCCGGCAAAATATAAAACTTGTTCCGTTTTCTGTTTTTCATGTTCTGTATCCTCAATCCTGTTTTTCGGGTTCAGGTGAAAAGTCCGCCAGCGGGCTGGCAATCAAACGCTCAATATCGGCCCGGGCGGTATTGTAGTTCGCCAGAGCATCCACATACTGCCCACGCACTTCAAACAGGGTGCGCTGAGCGTCAACGACTTGCAGAAAACCGAACTTGCCCTCGCGGTAGCCGAAATTGGCCGCTTCGAAGGCCTGCTCGGCTCCGGGGAGCAGCTCCTTTTTCAGGACCCGCAGCTCATCATGGGCACTCCGAAGCTGCTGATAGGCGACGGACAGTGCCGCCTCGATCCTGTTTTTCGCCTCCTGCCGCTGGTGCCGGGCACGGTAGTAACTCGCCGTAGCCTGTTTCCGCCCTCCCTGGTTGCGATCAAATAACGGCAGGGGGATCGCCAGTTCGGCCACCAGCGCATTGTCTCCGGTGTCCTGGAAATTCCGCACACCGACCATGACGGTGAGATCCGGCACCGCCCCGGCATCCGCCAGGCGCCGTTCCGACCGTCTCTGCTCCAGCTCGGTCTGCCAGCGCGCCAGGTCGGGGTTATTATCGATGGTGCGCAGAAGCTGTTCGAAGGGTGGCAATCCGGGTGCAACTTTCAGATCACCGCTCGCCTTGCCGAACTTGGCCCTGGTGGCCCCCCAGAAGGAGACCAGCGTCTTGCGTGCCGCCTCCAGGGTTCGCCGGGCCTTGGCACTGTTCAACCGCGCCGCGGAATACTCGACCCCGGCCCGGGTCAACTCCAGCGGCGAAACCTTGCCGGCCTCGACCCGTTCACGCACGGCACGCCGGACAGCATCGGCCAATTCCGCCAGCACCTCGGCCTGCGCCACCCGCTGCTGAGCCGCAACCACCTCGATATAGGCCTTGGTGGCCGCGGTAAACACATCCAGGCGAATCGCTTCCCGATCCCAGTCGAGCAACTCTTTTCCCAGCCGGGCAACCTGCTTTCGCTTGTCGCGCTTGCCCCCCAGTTCCAGCAGTTGACTGATGGAGAAGGTTGTCTCGGCGGCGGCGTAGCCGCTCATCTCATCCTCCCCGGCAAAATTCTCCATCTCGATCGAAAAATCCGGGTTCGGCAACAATCCGGCCTGGAGTTCCCGTCCGGCACCGGCCTCGGAATTCCAGGCGGCGGAAGCCAGTTTCGGGTTGTAGCGCATGGTCAGCCGCAGCGCCTGGCTGAGGCTGAGATCCCCGACCGTAGCAGGCACATCAGCCCCCTGCCGGTTGTCACGGTTTTCCCGGGGGATCTCGAAGACCGGATAGTTTTTTCCCAGGGAGTTCGGCTTCGAGCCCGGTTCACCGGCCAGAACCGGTGCGGTAAAAATGAAACCGAGACAAACCACTCCCAGGGAAACAAGACGGTGTAAAAACATGTCATTGCTCCTGTCACGTCCCCTCTCCGGAACTCCGGAGGAGACGGTTCTGCGGCGCCCGCAGCACGGCACTATGCCGCCGTAAAGGCGCTGTTGAATTTTTTTCTACGAAGAAAACTTAAACCGGGTTTCCGACCGAAACAGCTGCAACGGCGGCAAACCCAGCCTCGAATGAGGCGGGGGGGGGATAAATCAATACCGCAGGATGGTCGTTTTCAGAGCCGTCAATGCAACCCGGGGAGGCCCGGTCGGTTGCAGATACCTTCTCGCCGCCGCAACCGGCGGGAAGGTATTCTGTTCGGGCCACACGAAGAACGGGGAGGACTCCGCCGGCGGAGCAAGTACGCTGACCGGTGCAGGCGACCGCTTGTAAGCCAGGATGTCCGGAGCATAGTCCTCACAGAGGCTCTTGATCTTCAGCCGGGCCGATGAATCCTCCCGACCACCTGTCGACGACGAACCTTCGGAACAGCTGCCCACAGAATGAACTTCAAGATGACTGCGTCCATCCGCATCCATACAGAGGACCACGCCATGGGCCAACCCGTGCCAGAGCAACAGGTAGGTGAACAACGCAAACCAGCTGACAAATTTTCTGACGGCTATACGAACCATTCTATAACCTTTGCAAAACGACGCATAAACAATACCTGAAAAGTCACCTTTATCAACTGCCGCCGTAAGAATGCAGTCCCGACAGCACCAGGTTGACCCCTAGGTAGCAGAAGATGGTGGCGACGAAACCGAACACCGACAGCCAGGCAGCCTTTCTGCCGACCCAGCCACGGGTGAAACGGGCGTGCAGGAAGGCCGCATAGACGAACCAGACGATCAGGCTCCAGGTTTCCTTGGGATCCCAGCTCCAGTAGGTGCCCCAGGCGTAGTTGGCCCAGGCGGCACCGGTGATGATGCCGAGGGAAAGCAGCGGGAACCCGATCATGATCGCCTTGTAGTTGATGTCATCCAGCACCCGGGTGCTCGGGAAGAGCGCCAGCACCCCGCCGTCATCCCGGCCTTCACCGTCATCCCGTCCCTTGCGCGCCTTGATCAGGTACATGATCGACACCCCGCAGGCCACGGCAAAGGCGGCGTAGCCGAGAAAACAGGTGATCACATGATAGGTCAGCCAGTTGCTCTGCAACGCCGGAACCAGCGGATCGATGGCGTCACTGAGATAAAGCTGCCCCCAGATCATGCCGAAAAACGCGAACGGCAGCACGAAAGCACCGATCGCCCGCTGCCTGTATTTCAGGTCGATGAGGATATAGATCAGCAGGATGGTCCAGGCAAAAAAGACCACCGATTCGTAAAGGTTGGAGAGCGGCGCGCGGCCGTCTCCGCCCAGAATCTGGTATGACTCGTACCAGCGCATGCCGATGGCCGCGGTATGCAGCGCGAAACCGACGTAACAGCAGATGTTGGCGACCAGGGCAACGGTCCGGTTGCGGATCACCAGGTAGGAGATGAAGGCGAGCATGGCGCCAAAATAGGCGATGGTGGTGATATTGAAAAGCTTGATACTGAGCATGAGGATCTCCCTTAAGTGTTCGTTTCAACAACCGGCAGCGGGGCTGATTCCGGGGTCTGTCGACCGGTCAGCTCCTCCTTGAGCCGGGACTTGAAGTCCTCGAAGAAGATTTCAAAGGCCGGCTGATTGCGATGAGCGTTGCCGGCGACCCTGATCAGGCTGCCGTCCCCGGCCGGTTCGATGGTCAGCCAGATGCGCCGGTGGGAGAGAAAGAAGGCGGAAAAACATCCGGCA
The DNA here is from genome assembly GCF_002898515.1 of Geothermobacter hydrogeniphilus. Classification (GTDB taxonomy): domain Bacteria; phylum Desulfobacterota; class Desulfuromonadia; order Desulfuromonadales; family Geothermobacteraceae; genus Geothermobacter_A. The sequence goes on from NZ_PPFX01000012.1 coordinate 34,168, forward strand.
ACCAGCAGGAAACAGCCTGCCCAGACCACCCAGACTCCCGGGTCTTTGGCCACCTGCAGGCCGGTGTAATATTGTTGTTCAAAACTGTCCACGGCAAATGAATACGCACCGCCGCGCTGGGCATCAAACTCCGGAAAACGCTGAAACACCACGAAGGCATTGCCGTGCTTTTCATTCTTGTCGTTGAGATGCATCTGGATCGCCGGTCCGAAACTCTTGTAGCTGTCGGTGTAGTCGGAGATAGCGAAGGAACTGCCGTCCGGCAGGGCGACATGTTCGCCGCGCTGCGCTTCAAACTTCAGCTTCCTGCCGCTGCTCCGTTCGGTGACGGTCAGCTTGAAAACCGGCTCTCCGGCGGGCCCGTAACTCGACTGGTAGAAGGTCAACCCGCGGTAACTCAGCGGATCATTCACCTCAATGGTCTTTTTCAATACTTCCCGCCCACCTTCAAGCACCACCAGGTCGCTGGTGAACTCCTTGGGACGACGGGTGCCGGGATAGTAGGTCACTTCGAAATTGTCGCAGCGAACCTCGAACCCGATCGCGATCGGGTTTTGGCTGTCGCGCGGCCAGACCTTATCGGTGCTGGTTCCCTCGGCGATATTGACATAGGCCTTGTATCCCCAGACACTGCCGATAATGGCGCCGGCAAAGATGATCAGGATGGAAAGATGAACCACGTAGACACCGAACCGGGCCCAGGCCATTTTCTGCGCGAAGAGATGGATGCGGTCGTCCCTGGCGGTGACCACCGGGGCGGCAAAGTGTTTGCGCATAAAAGCGGCCAGCCGGTCACCAGCCCGGTCAACGGCCACCGGAACCGTGAACTCGTCACGATTGGCGAAACTCCGATAGTGTTTTTCAACGGGCGTCAGAACGGGATGCTTCACCAGCTTGAGAATGCGCGGCAGCCGCCTGATGGAACAGCAGATCAGATTGACGGCGAAGATATTGAGCAGGGTCAGAAACCACCAGGAATGGTACATGTCGACAAAATCGAGGGCGACAAAAACCCGGTAGACCCTCTCACCATACTCCTGAATGTATTCCTGGGCGGGTTTCCCCTGCTGCACCACCGTACCGATAATGGAGGTGAGCGCCAGCAGAATCAGAGTGGTGATGGCGAGCTTCAGAGAACAGAAAAAGTCCCAGATGATCCCCAGAAAAGACTGGTCTTGTTTGTTGGTCACGGAAATCACTCCTGAATAAAGCCTGGCGGACATGAATCGCGACAACAGATTCACGCCCTGATGTTTCTAGAATGCCGAAAAAAACGGGATCCTTCGAAACGGCTTAAATCAGGAGAATGATGGTCCGCAGAGAGGCGAGGACAGAATTTGGTTGCGGAAGGGCACGATGAAGAGAAGATTCCGTCACCGGTGGCGGAGAAGAAAGGTCCTGCCAGAAGCTGAAAGCCGGTGCCGCAACACCATCGGCAACCCGTGAAGACGGCTGGAAGGAAACCAGATGAACAGTGTCGACACCCGCCGCCCGGTGGTGATTGTAGCATGGGTGACAGGGCGCCTGGGCACTCCCGGCCGCCTCCAGGCAGCCCACGGCGGCATCTGCGCCCTGATCACTGAGACAGGCCGCCGGGTCCGCCGCACAGCAGGCAACAGCCACTCCGCCGCCGAGGCCGAACAGCAGGTAGGCGAAAAACACCAGCCAGTTCAGTTGTTGAAAAAATCGTCGCAAAGGTACAACCATCTCGTATTCATAGGTGACGTAAGGTCCGTATATGAGGACAATGCAAACCGGGTGCCAGCAATCAGGGCAGGCATTGGCCCTCTCCGCGGGCAGAAGTCGACACAGCCAATGGCATATTATATACTCCCGAAAACTCGAGGTCGGCAGAGAAAAACCTCCCGAGAAGAGGCTTCATGGGCAGTTCACGCACCGACAGCAATCGACCCTACCTGCTGCAAAGTCTGTTTCAGATCACGGTTCTGGTCTGCCTGCTGATCTTTGTCGGCTGGTCGCTGTTCACCATGCGGCAGGCCGAAGAACGAAGATTCCGCTTCGAGGCCCTCAATCGCTGCCGGGTTCTGGAAGTCGCCATTGCCGATATACTGCATGGCGGCTCGAAACACCAGATCGACCAGATTCAGAAACGGATCGACAAACTGGTACAGAGCGATCCGCGCATTGTCTGCCTCAGCGTCATCGCCAAAGCCGCGGACGGTCGCTACCGACATATTGCCAGCAGCCTGCCGATCCGGGTCGGCAAACCCGCCCACGAAGAAGATCTCGAAGCCCTCTCTTCCGGAAAAATCATTTTTCTCGATGAAGACTACCGCGATGTCGGGGCGCTCGACATCACCTATCCGGTACGGGATTTCGACGGCCGGACCGTCGCCCTGCTCGGCTACACCGTCAGCCGCGAAACCAATGATCATACCCCGCTGGTTCTCAGCGGGCTCGGCCTGCTGACCTTCTTTCTGCTGTTGTTTCATCTCCTCCAGGCCCGCGTTCTGGCCCGCCAGGACCGCTCCATCCAGCAGAGCCTGCGCCGGCAGCTGCAGGACGAGGAATCGCTGCGCAGCATGGCCGAAGAGCTTCACCAGGCGAAAAAAATGGAGGCCATCGGCCTGCTTGCGGGCGGCGTGGCCCATGATCTGAACAATATGCTGATGGGCATCGTCGCCCTTCCCGACCTGTTGCTCGAAGTCGACAATCTCACCCGCCGGCAACGAGAACAACTGGTGGATATCCGCGATGCCGGCCGCCGCATCGCCGATGTTGTCGCCGACATGCAGGCCCTCTCCCGCGACAGTGCCGCCAGCCGCGAGATCGTCGATCTCAACCGGATTATTGAAGAGTACCTCGACTCCCCCGAATATCGGGAACTTTGCCGGCATCACGGGGTTGACCTCTCCACCGAACTCGAATTCTGCCTGCCGGCGGTCATCGGCACCGGCTCTCATCTGCGCAAGGTGGTCATGAACCTGATCATCAACGCCATGGAAGCCTGTGACCGACAAGGACAGATTACCGTCAGCACCTCGACACAATCACTGACCGAACCCCATAAAGGCTATGAAACCGTTCCCCCGGGAAAATATGTCCGCCTGCGTATCAGCGATACCGGCAGCGGTATCGATCCGGACATCATGGGACAGGTCTTCGACCCCTTCTTTTCAAAAAAAGGTCTCGGACGCAGCGGGACCGGCCTCGGTCTGGCCGTCTGCTGGTCGATCATTCATGATCACCGCGGTTATATCGACCTGTACGCCAACCAGCCGGGTTCCGTCTTCGATATCTATCTCCCGGCCAGTGTTCTGGAAACCCCGCTGCTGACCGAACAGGACGCCCCGCTGTCGCGGGCGCAGGGAAGCGGCGCCTCGATCATGGTCATCGACGATGAAAGCGGCCCCCGCTCGGTCATCTGCGACATGCTCCGCTCCCTGGGCTACCGGGTCTTTGAAGCCGACAGCGGGGAAGATGCCCTGGAGACCCTCTCCCGGCGAAAGGTTGACCTGCTGCTGCTGGACATGGTTATGCCCTCCGGCCTGAGCGGCCTTGAGACCTATCGACGCGTTATCGCCCTGCACCCCGGCCAGAAGACCCTCATCGTCAGCGGTCAGGCTGAATCGAACGATGTCAGGGAGGCGCAACGCCTCGGGGCCGGGCTGTTTCTGAAAAAACCCCTCAACCTGCAGCAGCTGGCAACCGCGATTTATACTGAACTGCACCATCCGCCGAATTCAGCTCCCCATCCCGACACCATCAACCCCTGAATACAACCCCCCTTGACAGGACGCGTCAAAGGGGGCAGACTGAAAACATCATTTGAACACTTGCTCAACTGTGAGGAGAAATGGATTCCGATATCTGCCAGGTCACCATCGTTGACCGACAACGTATCGCCCGTGCCGTAGATCAGCTGCCCGACCCGCCGGTTCTCACCGAGGTCGCCGCGACCTTCAAGCTGCTCGGCGACCCGACCCGACTGAAAATCCTGCACGCCCTGGCGGCGGAGGAACTCTGCGTCTGTGATTTAGCGGCGCTGCTCGCGGTCAGCATCTCGGCGGTCTCCCATCAGCTGCGGCTGCTGCGGGGCCAGGGCGTGGTGCGTTTTCGCCGTGAAGGAAAAATTGTCTACTACCAGCTCGATGACGACCACATCCGCCAGGTAATGGCCGACATGCGCGCGCATATCGAAAGTTGCCGGAGATGATGGCCATCCTGCTTGACGTTCTCTCTGAATGCTGGCGAATCCTGCTTGAATCCGCCCCTTACGTGCTGTTCGGCTTCTTCGCCGCCGGACTGCTCAAGGCGCTGATCCCGGATGACGCCGTCGCCCGTCATCTCGGTCGCAACGGTGCCGGTTCGGTCATCAAGGCTTCTCTGTTCGGCATCCCGCTGCCGCTCTGTTCCTGCGGGGTGATTCCGGCCGCCATCGGGCTGCGCAAGCAGGGCGCGAGCAAGGGAGCGACCGCCTCCTTCCTGATCTCGGTCCCGGAAACCGGGGTCGATTCGATGGCCATCACCTGGGCGCTGCTCGACCCGCTGATGACCCTGCTGCGACCGCTGGCGGCCTTTTTCACCGCCATCTGCGCCGGCCTGTGGATCAATCGTCTGCCGGAGGCACCGGAACCGGAGGCTCCTCCATTGCCACCGGGCTGCGGCTGACCGGACAAAGACGCCGGGGGTTCCCCGGCACCGACCACCCGGCCGCCTCTTTCCGCCCGTCTGCGCCACGGCCTCGGCTACGCCTTCGGAGATCTGCTCGGCGACATCGGCAAGTGGCTGCTGCTCGGCATCCTGGTTGCCGGGCTGCTCTCAGCGCTGATCCCGGAAGAACTGTTTCAGCACTTCTTCGCCAACGAACCGCTCTCGCTGCTGCTGATGCTCGGCATCGGCATCCCGCTCTACATCTGTGCCAGCGCCTCCACCCCGATCGCCGCCGCGCTGGTGCTCAAGGGGCTCTCCCCGGGCGCGGCGCTGATCTTCCTGCTCGCCGGCCCGGCCACCAATGCCGCCACCCTGACGGTGGTCGGCCACCAGCTCGGTCGCGCCGCCACCCTGCGCTACCTGATCAGTATCGCCGTCTGCTCGCTGCTGTTCGGCTGGCTGGTCAACCGACTCTACGCCGTCACCGGCATCAGCATCAGTGACTGGATCACCCCCGCCGAGGCCACCGGCGACTCACCGCTGGCGATCACCTCAGCGATCCTGCTGCTGGTCCTGATCGGCTGGAACCTGCGCCCGAGACGCGGACGCAAGGACGACTGCTGCGGTTCCTGAGCGGGATGCTGTTGGCGTTGAAATGGACAATCTCCCGAAGTGATCTGTCGGAGCCCGTCTGATGAAAACTATTGCTGACAAAAGCTTGAGCGCCCTTCCGATACTTGCCCACCAGACGGCCGAACCTTCGGTTTTCCTGCCGGAGAATCTGCTTGCCCAGGCATCTTCGATGAAGGGTGAGGGGCAAGCAAAAATCCCGGCCTGCTGCCTTCTCGATTTCGACGGCGAGCTGATTGCGGTGGCACAGAAACATTTCGCCGCGCGCACCAGCCCGGACTGGCCCTGTTTTCACACCTCGCTGCTGATCCTGGAACAGGACGGTTTTGAAATGGGCCTGATCGGCGGCACGGTCGGGGCTCCTTTCGCGGTGCTGGTCTGTGAGCAGTTGATCGCCTGCGGCTGCCGCCACCTGATCGGCTACAGTTCGGCAGGAGCAGTCGGCCGGCAGCAAAAACCGCCGTTTCTGATGGTTCCCGACCGGGCGATGCGCGATGAGGGAACCTCGTATCACTATCTACCCCCCGCGCCCCGGGTTGACGTCCGCGGGCAACTGCCGGCGATCCTGTCCCGCCAGGCGAAGACTTGCGGCCTGCCTGTCTGCCGCGGCACGACCTGGACCACGGATGCGCCCTATCGGGAAACCGCCACGCAGATCGAGCAACACCGTACCGCAGGGGTCCGGACCGTAGAGATGGAGGCTGCTGCGCTGATGGCTTTGGCTCAGGTCAAGAAAGTTGAAATTGCCTCGCTGCTGCATGTGACCAACACCATGGCCACCGGTGACAACGATTTTCACAAGGGACCGGACGACATCAACCGCAAGGTCATTGAATGCTGTCTCGCTGCGATGCGGGAAGCTATTGAACAGAACCACCAATAAAAATCATCGGGCTATGGTCATATTTCCCGACGATTCAAACAGGATCTTGTTGCTGTCGGCTCCGGCAGCGTTTATCGTATTTCTGAATCAGCGGTCGTCTCCGGTCAATCAGCACCGTTGCCCGGCCCGGCCGCGAGGTGCCGACTTCGGGCCTGAAATACCCGCGGGCACCACAGAGGCAATCCTCCCATCCAGCCGAGGCTCGCCAGATGCGCATCGCTACCCGGATCTTTCTTTACCTGTTCACCCTGGTCACCGTTGCTTCCGCGGTGCTTGGCTACGTGTCGATCCAGGATGAAAGAATCCACCTGCTCGCCGGGGTCCGCTCGGAAGCCCGACTGATGGCCCGCTCATTGGCGGCAGTGCTGCGCCGCTACCACCCCGGCGACCTTGCTGTCGACCTGAACCGGCTGCTCGCCGACATCACCCCGCGCGAATGGGAACCGCCGCCCATGCTCCGCTTCTATGCCCGCGACGGTGCCCCGACCGGAGTCGCCTGCGCCGAAGGCAACCCCCTCGCCCTGCCCCACAAAAGAATCGACCTGAGTGTCTTCAACGGGAACGGCCGCGAGGACATCATCGAAACCGGCACCGAACAGTTCTTTTCGATCATCGTGCCGGTCCGGGGAGTCGGAAACTCTCCCCAGGGCGCCCTGGAAGTCGTGCTGCCGCTGCGGCAGGTCAACCAGACCCTGGCGGGGCTCACCCGTCGCTTCCTCTTTTTCACCCTGGCCCTGATTCTCGGGCTGGGCGTGGTCATCAGCCTGATCACCCGCTGGAACATCAGCCAGCCGCTGCAGAAGCTGGCGGTCGCCGCCCGCCTGCTCGGAACCGGCAACCTCGCGCTGCGGATCGAACCGAGCAACGTGCCCGATCTCGATCAACTGGTGGAAGAATTGAACCGGATGGCGGTCAGCCTGGAAGAACAGTACCGCTCCCGCGAGGATTTCTACCGGCAGAAGCTGGAGCTGGAACGGGGCCTGCGACATGCGGAGAAACTCGCCTCGGTGGGCCAGCTCACCTCGGGCATGGCGCACGAAATCGGCACCCCGCTCAACGTCATCATCGGCCGCGCCGAACAGCTGCTGGGGCGGCTGGCGGCGGACGATCCCGGACGCAGGGCCCTGGAATCGATCATCGACCAGAGCGAACAGATCGCCGGGCTCATCGAGCGGCTGCTGGCCTTCTCGCGGCAGGATATCAAGTGCTGGGAAGAAGTCGACCTGGAGGCCCTGCTGCGGGAATCCCTGAGCCTGTGCCGGATGCGCTTCCCGAATCGCGACTTTTCCGTCGACCTCGAGCTCGACCTGCAGGTGGCGAGCATGACCGGCGACACCAACGCCCTGCGCCAACTGTTCGTCAACCTGATGCTCAACGCGATTCAGGCGGTTGAAGGGCAGGGCCGGATCCGAGTTTCCTCGGTCCAGGCGGAGCAGCGTATCCAGGTTGTTTTCGAAGACAATGGCCCCGGTATCCCCGAACAACTGAGGGAAAAGGTCTTCGAACCCTTCTTCACCTCCAAGGATGTCGGCGAAGGAACCGGCCTCGGACTCTACATCACAGCCAACATTGTCGAGGATCACGGCGGCGACATCCGCATCGAAGACCGGGCGGGCGGGGGAGCCCGCTTTGTCATGACCTTTCCGATCAGGCAAGAGAGGAGCCAGGCATGACCAGTCCGCCCCCACTACGCATCCTGATTGTCGACGACCAGCCGCAGATGCGGGAACTGCTTGCTGATGTTCTCGGTGAACGAGGCTATGCCGTAACGACAGCCGGAGACGGCGAACAGGCTCTCGACCGCCTCGCCGAACAAGCCTTTGAGCTGATCATCAGCGACATCCGCATGCCGTCGATGGACGGCGTCACCCTGCTGGAACGGGTCAAGGATGTCCCGGGATTCTCCCCGTTCGTGATCCTGATCACCGCCTTCGGCGACATCAACGACACGGTCCGGCTGATCGATCGCGGCGCCTACGATTACCTGATCAAGCCGTTCAAAACAGAGCAGCTGCTGATCACCGTCAAGCGCGCCGAACGGGAACTGGCCATGCGTCGCCGGGTCGCCGAGCTGGAGGAGAGCCTGACCCGGGGGGGCGGCGCATCCCGAGCTGGTGGGCCGCAGCAGTGCCATGGCCGGCGTGCTGACCCTGATCGACAAGGTCGCTCCCGCCGAGGGCGGGGTGCTGATCGAAGGAGAGACCGGCACCGGCAAGGAACTGGTCGCCCGGGCGATCCACCGCAGCTCGCCGCGCCGGAACGGTCCCTTCGTCGCCGTCAACTGCGCGGCGCTGCCTGGAGAACTGCTCGAAAGCGAACTCTTCGGCCATGTGCGCGGTGCGTTTACCGGCGCCGTCGAAGACAAGCCCGGGCTGTTCCTCGAAGCGCAGGGCGGCACCCTGCTGCTGGATGAAATCGGCGACATGCCCCTGCCGCTGCAGGCCAAGCTGCTGCGGGCTCTGCAGGAACGCCAGGTGCGGCCGATAGGCGGCTCCGAACTGCGGGACTTCGATGTGCGGGTGCTGGCCGCCACCAACCGCAACCTGCTGGAGGACGCCCGGGAGGGGCTGTTCCGCGAAGATATCTATTACCGCATCGCCACCTTCCGGATCGCGCTGCCGCCGCTGCGCCGCCGCCGCGAAGACATTCCGGCCCTGCTTGAGGAATTCATCGCCCGTTTCTCCGGCACCCGACCGCTCGCATTCGAGCCCGAGGCCCTGCGCGCCCTGGTTGACTATGCCTGGCCCGGCAACGTGCGGGAACTACAGAACCTGGTCGAACACTGCAGCTATCTCTGCGACCGGGGAAAGGTCAGGCTCGCCGATCTGCCGGCGGAAATCCTCAACAGCCTGCGACCCGACGAACAGTTCCGCTGGACCGACATCAAGCCCCTGGCGGAGCTGGAGCGCGACTATATCCAGCATGTCATGCGTCTCTGCAACGGCAACAAGGTCCAGGCGGCCGCCCTGCTCGGCATCAACCGCAAGACCATCCAGCGAAAACTGAACGACTGACCCCGCGCCCCCTTCCCCGCCCCGCGCACTGCGACAATTTGTCCCACAGGTCCTTATTGTCGCAGCCGGGCCCTGATCCCGGCCTTCCCGCCACCCTCCCTGAACGTCGAATTTACCCAGCAATTCCAGCACTATGGCTTCATTCTCGGTCGCCATGGACCTTCTGGCACATCCCATGCTCATTATCCTGGCAAGAGACACCGCTGTCCCCGAAGTTCTGCCGGTGAGTTTTTACGACGCCACCAACCTTAAATAAAGCGAGTTTATAGCAGATGAAAAAATCGAATCGAAAAGCTCTGCTTGCCATCCTGGTCATCGTCGTCGGAGTCGGCTTCCTGATCTGCCGCGGACTTTCCAGTACCAGCGTCTACTACATGACAGTCGCCGAACTGAAAAACTCATCTTTGGGACAACAGCTCAGCCGGAACCAGTCCGTACGCGTCGGCGGGAAGGTGATCGAGGACAGCATCGACTACAACCAGCGCGAACTGGTGCTGCGCTTCGCCCTCCGGGACGAGAGCCGGCCGCAGCAGCGGATCGACGCCGTCTACCGCGGAGCCCGACCCGATGCCTTCAAGGCCGATATCGAGGCCCTGCTCGAAGGAACCTACGACCGCGGGCAGAATCTCTTCCTGGCAAAAACCCTGCTGGTGAAGTGTCCGTCAAAATATGAATCCGACCTGAAGCAGGAGGACAAACCGTGATTACTTTCGGAATTCTCGCCCAGTTCGCCGCCCTGGCGTTCACGCTGCTGTCCATGGGGCTGCTGTTGGGCGGCCTGGGGCGCAACAATCTGCGCCTGGTGCAGGCCGGCAAACGGGGCCTGCTCAGCGCCGCGGCAGCCACCACCCTGGCCTCGATCGCCCTCGGCTACCTGTTTCTGACCGACGCTTTTCAGGTTGAATATGTCGCCTCCTATTCCGACCGGGCCCTGCCGCTGTTCTACAAGCTGACCGCCTTCTGGGCCGGGCAGAAGGGCTCGCTGCTCTTCTGGGCCTGGGTGCTGAGCCTGTTCACCGCCCTGGTGATCTTCAACAACCGCAAAGAGCGGGACGACCGCAGCAGCCCCTACGTCTACCTGGTGCTGGCAGCCACCCTCGGCTTCTTCCTCTTTCTGCTCTGCGTGGTCAGCAACCCCTTCGACACCCTGGGCTTCACTCCCCGGGACGGCAACGGGCTGAACCCGATGCTGCAGAACCCGGGGATGGTCTTTCATCCGCCGCTGCTGTTTTTCGGCTACATCGGCTTCACCGTGCCCTTCGCCTACGCCATTGCCGCGCTGATCACCGGCAACACCGACGCCAACTGGATACGCAAGACCCGCGCCTGGAACGTGCTGTCGTGGATCTTCCTGTCGATCGGCATCATCCTCGGCGGTCAGTGGGCCTACGTCGAGCTCGGCTGGGGCGGCTACTGGGCCTGGGACCCGGTGGAGAACGCCTCCTTCATCCCCTGGCTGGTGTCGACCGCCTTCATCCATACCGCGATCATCCAGGAACGGCGCGGGATCATGAAGGTCTGGAACATGGTCCTGATCCTGCTGACCTTCGCCCTCTGCATCTTCGGCACCTACCTGGTGCGCAGCGGCGTGCTGCAGTCGGTGCATGACTTCGGCGCCACCGGCCTGGGCGGCTACTTCCTGTGCTTCGTCGCCGTGGTCCTGATCGGCGGCTTCTACCTGCTGGCCGAAAGCTACGGCGAATTCAAGACCCCGGGCAGCGTGGAATCGTACCTGTCGCGGGAGAGCACCTTCCTGTTCAACAACGTGATCCTGCTCGCCCTGGCCTTCGCCACCCTGCTCGGCACCATCTTCCCGATCCTCTCCGAAGCGGTGACCGGCAACAAGATCACCGTCGGCCAACCCTTCTTCAACCAGGTCAACACCCCGCTGTTCCTGATCCTGGTGCTGCTCACCGGCATCTGCCCGCTGATCGGCTGGCGCAAGGCCTCGGCCGCGAACCTGCGTCGCAACTTCCTGCGTCCGTCGCTCACGGCCCTGCTGGCCGGCATCCTGATGGGCGTCTCCGGGATCAGCGAACCCTATGCGCTGCTCGCCTTCTGCCTGGCGGCCTTCGTCTGCGCGACCATCATCCAGGAATACGTCACCGCCATCCGCTCGCGCAAAAAACTGACCGGGGAATCCTCCGCGTCGTCCGCCCTGAAGCTGCTGTGGCGAATGCGCCGACGCTACGGCGGCCATATCGTCCACTTCGGCCTGGCGATCATGGTGATCGGCATCGCCGCTTCTTCGGCCTACAAGCTGGAAAACCAGGGGACGCTGGCCAAAGGAGAATCCCTTGCCATCGGCGACTTCACCCTGAAATACGAAGATTTCCGCATCTATGAAAAATATAACCGAACCGTCTACGTCGCCCGACTCGGGGTCTTCAGGGACGACACCCGTATCGATGTCATGGAGGCTGAGCGCCGCAACTACATCAACGCCAAGCAGCCAACCACCGAAGTCGCAATCCGCTCGACCCTGCTCGAAGACCTTTACGTCACCATGCCGGGCATCGGCCGCAACAATGAAATCACCCTCAAGGTCGCGGTCAACCCCCTGCTGATCTGGATCTGGATCGGCAGCGGCATGATGGTGCTGGGCGGCATCCTGGCCATCATTCCCTCTCGGAGGAAAGAGACATGAACAGCCTGGCGTTACGCTTTACCTTACCGGTCCTCTTCCTTCTGCTGCTGGCCCTGCCGACCGGGGGACTTGCCGAACTGACCGAAACCGAGGTCACCGAGAGCCTGATCTGCTACGCCTGCCCGGGAGAACCGCTGAGCATCGACCGCTGCAGCGGCGGCGACCGGATGCGCGAAGCGATTCGCAGCATGCTGGCCGAAGGCAAGAACAAGCAGCAGATACTCGACTACTTCGTCGCCCAGTTCGGCGACAGCATCCTGACCACCGTCCCTAAACGCGGCTTCAACCTGGTCGCCTATCTCGGCCCGATCGTCGGCCTGCTGATCGGTATCCCGGTCGCGATCCTGGTGATCCGCCGCTGGGGCTCAGCCGGGCAGAGACAGACAACCGAAAAACCCGCCGGAACAGCGACGGTCCTCGACGACAAGATGAAACAACAGATCGAGACCGAACTGGCCCGCCTGGACGAGGAGGACTGACCATGGAAATCGCCACACTGCTGCTTATCAGCCTGTTGCTGATGGTCTACACCCTGCTGCCGGTGTTCCGACCCGCCACCCCCCTGGTCCGGGAGCAGAACCCGCTGGAACGCTGGCGGCAAGCCCTGGAGCAGGAGAAGAAAACCAATCTGAAAGCGATCAGAGATATCGATTTCGAACTGGCAACCGGCAAGATCAGCGCCGAGGACCACGAGGAACTGCGAACCCTTTACAGCCTCCGGGCAGCCGATGCGATCGCCGCCTGGAAACGGCTGCGGGAAGACCATGACTGAAGCAACCGGGGCACCCTTTCTGCAGATCAGCGGACTGAGAAAAGCCTACGGCAATCTCGAAGCACTGCGCGGCGTCGACCTCGAGCTGCGCCGCGGCGAGTTCCTCTGCCTGTTCGGACCCAACGGCGCCGGCAAATCGACCCTGCTGAAAATCATCGCCACCCTGCTGCGCCCCGACAGCGGCCGGATCAGGGTCCTCGACAACGACCTGCAGGAGAATCCGGAAGCCTACCGCGCCCGGCTCGGCATGGTGTCCCACCAGCCGTTCGTCTACCAGGACCTGAGTCTGCTCGAAAACCTGGAATTCTACGCCGCGCTCTACGGGGTGAAACAACCCCGGAAGCGGGCGCTGAAGCTGCTGCAGCAGGTCAAACTGATCCAGCGCTGCGACATGCCGGCGGGCGACCTCTCCCGCGGCATGCAGCAGCGGCTGAGCATCGCCCGGGCACTGGTCAACGATCCCGAACTGCTGCTGCTCGATGAGCCGTACACCGGCCTCGATGAGCATGCCGCCCGGATCTTCGGCGAGCAGCTGCGGATGCTGCACGATAACCGTCGGACCATCATCATGGTGACCCACAACCTGCGCCGCGGAATGGAGTCGGCGACCCGCCTGGGCATCCTCGCCCGCGGCCGGCTGGCTTACCTGCAGGAGAAAGACCAGGTCGATCCGGCCTCTTTCGAGGCACTCTATTTTCAGCACCTGGAGGCGTCATGAACAGCCTGCGGCAGATACTCTTTCTGCTCGGCAAGGACCTGCGGATCGAATTGCGCAAAAAGGAATCGCTGGTATCGATGGCCTTTTTCGGCGCCCTGCTGCTGGTGATCCTCAACATCGCCGCCGGTGTCGACAACCAGGTTGATGCCGATGCCGGCGCGGGAATCCTCTGGGTGGCGGTGATCTTCTCCGCGGTGCTCGGCCTGGGACGGGTCTTCGCCCGGGAAAAGGAGAACGGTTGCGTGGCGGCGTTGCTGCTCAGCCCGGTCGCACCGGGGGAGATCTTCATCGCCAAGGCGCTGGTCAACTTCATCCTGATGGTCCTCGCCCAGCTGGTGCTGGTACCAATTTTCTACGTTCTGTTCGGCAGCAACTTCAGCGGCGGCCCCGTCGCCCTGCTGCCGATCCTGCTGCTGGTCAACCTCGGCTTTTCAACCGCCGGCACCCTGATCTCGGCCATCTCCGCCGGTACGCGCCGCAACGAGGTGCTGCTGCCGATCCTGCTTTTCCCCCTGCTGCTGCCGCTGACCGCGCTGGCGATCAAGGCAACCGCCGGGGTACTGGCCGCGCGCCCGCTGTTCGAACTGCGGGATCAGATCGAACCGATGATCGCCTTCGGCCTGATCTTCAGCGCCGCCGGCTACCTGCTTTTCCCTTTCTCCATCAGAGAGGACTGATATGCCCGGACTGAACCGACCCGCTCTGCTGCCCGCTCTCGCCGGCCTGCTGATCCCGCTGGCCATCGGCATGATTTTCTTCTACGCGCCGCTGGAACGGACCATGGGGATCATCCAGAAAATCTTCTACCTCCACCTGTCGCTGGCGGCGACCGCCTTTCTCTCCTTCTTCGTCGCCTGCATCTCCGGAATCATGTACCTGCTGCGCCGGCAACGGATCTGGGACGCCCGACTGGCGGCCAGCATCGAGATCGGCGTGGTTCTGACCACCCTGGTGCTGATCAGCGGCTCGCTCTGGGGCCGACCGATCTGGAACACCTGGTGGACCTGGGATCCGCGCCTGACCACCTCGCTGATCCTCTGGTTCATTTTCGCCTCCTGTCTGATTCTGCGCTCGGCGGTCGATGAAGAGGGCAGGAGGGCCAGGTTTTCCGCGGTAATGGCAATCATCGGCTTTGTCGATGTGCCGATCGTCTTTCTTTCGGCCCGACTGTGGCGCAGCATTCATCCCACGGTGATCCGCAGCGAAGGGATCGGTCTGGAACCGGCCATGCTCGTCACCCTGCTGATCAGCATCCTGGCGATGCTGGTTTTCTGGGCGGCCCTGTTCCGCCTGCGCTGCGCCCAGTACCACCAGGAAAACCGTCTCCGGGATCTGCAGCAGCAACTGCAGCACTGACCCGCGACCCGTTACCGGCAACAACCGATACTTGAGGAGATTGACATGGAACACGCGACCTATCTGATCATCGCCTACATGGCCATCTGGGGCGGTCTGGCCGGCTACCTGCTCTGGCTCTCCAACTGTCAGCGCCGGACCGCACGACAACTGGAGCTGCTCTGCGCCCAGCTTGAAACGCACCTCAAAACCTCACCCCGTGATGTCAACGCGCTGCTCTCTCTGGGAGACGCCTACCTCAATTCGCGCCGCGCCATGGAAGCCTTCCGGCTTTTCCAGCGCACCCTGGACATCGAGCCGGGGAATGTTCACGCTTTGAGCGACCTCGGCAGCCTGTATCAGCAGATCGGTCAGTACGACAAGGCGCTGGACAGCTACCGGCGCGCCTTCGAGAGCCGCCCGGACCACACCGGTTCGCTGTTGAACATGGCCCTGATCTACAGCCGCCACAAGGGGGAGAACGTCAGGGCGCTTGAACTGCTGCAACAGTTCCTGAACAGCAACCCCGAACCGCAGCTGGTGGCCACCGCCAAACAGGAGATCGCCCGGATCAGGCAGGTCATGCAGGCTGCCAACAGCCCCGCCTCACCGGCTCCGGCAGGCCGCGACTGAATGCGGTGCGCTTGAATCCTGACCGTGGGATCATGCCGGATAAATAAGTGCGACCCGCAGCAATGAGCTCATCAGCCAAACGTCGGAACACACCGGGCCAGACTTCCGCAACAGGAAGCCTGGCCCGCCTTTTTCAGCGACAATCCACTTCACCGGCTCAACGAACCCGCTCCCGGCATCCAGAAGGTTTTCCAAAAGCCTGAGACGGGCATCCCTGTCTCCTCCTCAAAAAAATGCTACATTTGTCTTGACACCGTACCATGGTACGGCAACTACTCTTGAACCATGCGAGGCCAAAAATGAACAACCTGACCATCGGCCAGGCGGCCGGACTTGCCGGCGTCGGCGTTGAAACCATCCGCTTCTACGAACGGCAGGGGCTGATTGAACAGCCGCCAAAACCACCGGAGGGGTTTCGCGTCTACCCGGCGGAGACGATCCGCAAGATCCGCTTCATCCGCCGGGCCAAGCAGATCGGCTTCACCTTGAAGGAGATTCGGGAACTGCTCGGCTTCTATTTCGACACCGGTATCAGCTGTGCGGATGTTCGGGAGCGGGCGATGGTAAAGATCGCCGACATGGAAGCCCGCATTGCCGCACTGAAAAGGATGAAAGCGGCCCTGCAGACGCTGGTGGATGAATGCGGCAACGGCGACGACAGCTGCCCCATTCTGGAATCCCTGGCGGATGACGACTGAGGGAAAAAACCATGAATACGCTGGATATTCTCCATCATCTCAACGACCTGCTGCCCCTGAAGGCGCGACAGAATGCCCTCGCGAAAGAGGATGCGGCATTGCATCGGTCCATTCTGCGATCTTTCGCAGAACGGGGCAAACCACGACAGAGGATTGAAAAGGGAGGACGCGCGGAGATCGCTGCCGCCCTGCAGCGATTGCGCAACAGCGACCTGGTCGTTCTTGACGGCCAGGGGGACATCATCGGTGCCTACCCGTTCACCCTGGAAGAAACGCCCCATCGCCTGACTGTCAACGGTCACCGGGTCCACGCCATGTGCGCCCTTGACGCCCTGGCGGTCAGCCCGATGTTCGACTGCGAGGTGCGAATCGATTCGTCATGTGCGCTGAGCGGAGAGCCGATCCATATTCAGCAGCGGGATGGGGTTCTGCTTCATGTCGAACCTTCTGAAAACCTGCAGCTGGGTATTCATTGGCAGTCGGTTGCGACCTGCGCCGCCCACAGTCTGTGCCGGGAGATGGTTTTCCTGAAAGATCCCGACACCGCCATGGCCTGGCAGCAGGCCGAACCCGAAACCAGGGAACGGGTCGAGCTTCGGCAAGCGATCCGGGTCGCGGCCCGATTTTTCACCCCCCTGATGCAGGAGTCAACAGCATGACAACCCGCAATGAATCCACCCTCGTCGGAACGGACGCGCCGCAAGGGAAAAAACTGGCCGGCCTCGGCCTGGTCGGCGCCGTCATCAGCGGCTTTCTCGCCTCGGCCTGTTGTATCGGCCCGCTACTGATGGTTTTTCTCGGCATCGGCAGCGCCGGCGCCCTGACCGCCCTTGAACCCTGGCGCCCGGTCATGATGGTCCTGACCTTCCTGTTTCTCGGCCTGGGATTCCATGTTACCTACCGCAGACCGCAAACGGCAGACTGCAGCGAAACCGCCTGCTGCAGCCCCGGCCGGAAGAGGCTGCAGAAAATCATGCTCTGGCTCGCCACCCTGTTTTCCCTGGCGATGCTCTTTGCCCCGCAGATCATGTCGCTTCTGCTTGACTGAAAAGGACCGAGGTGAACCATGAAAAAAATTCTGAAAGCTGTCGCGCTCCCCGTTCTCCTGGCCGTTCTGGCCCTTGCCCCGACAAGCTGGCCACGACTGACCCAGGGGCAGGGGATCTATGGGGTCATGCCCGCTCATGCGGCCGAAGTCCGCACCGCCCGCCTGGCGCTCAAGGGATTGACCTGCGCCTCCTGCAAATATGCCGTCAAAGCCGCCCTGAACAACCTGGACGGCGTCGAACAAGCGGATGTCAGTTACAAAAAAATGACAGCGACCGTCCTCTATGATCCAGACATGACAACGCCGCAACAGATGGTTGAGGTGATCGAGAAAGCCGGCTACCAGGCCGAAGTGCAACCCAACGAAGCAAAGTGATTTCGAGAGGAGAGGAATGAAACTGATCTGCTACTGCTTCGCGCACAGCGAGGATGAGATCCGGCGGGCGGTGCTGGAGGACAGCGGACGCAGCCGCATCATGGAGCAGATCCTGGCGGCAAAAAAGGCCGGAGCCTGCCGCTGCGTCGAAACTCATCCGCAGGGGAGATGATGTCTTCCCGACGTCCGCCGTGTCGTGGACACCGCAAGAGAGGAACTGAACCATGACGATAACAGCTGAATCGACCCTGATCTGTCCACACTGCGGCCACAGCGAGAAACTGACCATGCCGACGGATGCCTGCCGGTTTTTCCACCAGTGCAACGGTTGTGGGGCCCTGCTCAAACCCAACGCGGGCGACTGCTGCGTCTTCTGCTCCTACGGCGATGTGCCCTGTCCACCGATCCAGCAGCAGCGGAAAAGCCGATGAGGGGCACCGACAATCGGCTTCGCAACCGCTTCCTCGCCGCCCTGATCGGCACCGGGCTGGTTGCGCTGTGTTGCTTCACCCCGGTGCTGGTGCTGCTGCTGGCAGGCCTCGGGCTGAGCATCCTGACACCCTGGCTCGACTTCGTGCTGCTGCCGGCGCTGGTGGTCCTGATCCTGCTCACTCTTCTGGCCTACCGGCAATGGAGACGGTCGCAGAGATAGCAGGGACTGGCCGGGCTCCTTCATCCCCCTGACAACGGTCCCAATCGAGGCCTGCTGACAGGAGGACCCCTGAGACGACAACTCAGTCCAACATCCGGAATGAGCCCACGGCTTCCGGGAGAGCCCGCCGCTGCCTTCTTCTATTACTCGTAGATCTTTTCCTCCAGGGCGCCCGCCTCCACGGCGTCGGACTCATAATCCCGGACCGGCTCAGATTGCGCCGCTTCCCGGTACCATTCATGGGCGATAATCATGGCCATCACCTCATTGGTTCCGGTCCAGATCGACGCAAGCCTAAGATCGCGATGGATACGTTCCAGGGGAAAGACATTGGTATAACCGATGCCCCCCATCACCTGCAGGGCATGGTGAACCGCCTGCTGGCAGGATTCGGTAATGAACTTCTTGGCTTCCGAGACCATCCGCCGGATGCGGCGCATCTCTATCCCGGCATCCACCGCCCGGGCGGTGGCGTATGCCATGGCCCGGGAGGCATCGAGCAGCATGGCCGCTTCGGCAACCTGGAAACTGACCCCCTGGAATTGGTTGATCGGCCGGCCGAAGGCCTTGCGTTTGGAACTGTAACGGGTGGCGATCTCCAGGGCCGGCCGGGCGGCGCCGATGGTCATCGCCGCCGTTCCGAGCCGTTCCGGAATCATCATGGTGTCAAACACCGCGGCGGCGCCATGAACGCGGCCGAGCACATTTTCCCGCGGCACTTTGACATCCTTGAACACCAGCCGCCCGGCACCACCCCCGCGGCAGCCCATCAACCCGTACTGGTAGACGCTCTCGACCCCCGGCCCACGGTCGACCAGTAAGCAGGTCAGTGCTTCATGGGGTTTTGCATCCGGATCGGTGCGGGCATAGACCAGAAAGAAATCGGCCCCTTCGGCCCCGACAATGAATCGTTTCTGGCCGTTCAGCAGAAAATAGTCACCCCGGTCCTCGGCGGTGCTGGTGGCGCCGAAAAAATCGGAACCGCCGCGGGGCTCGGTCAGGCACTCGGCGGCGAAGAGTTCCCCTTTGAGCAGGGGCCTGACATACTTCTCCTGCTGTTCAGCCGTACCGTGCTTGACAATCGCATCGCAGACCAGCTCCGCGCCGACACCGAAAACACAGGCCAGAATGTAACTGAGGGTCCCCACCTCTTCCATGACCATGCAGGCGGAAACCCAATCCTCTCCCCGTCCTCCCAGGCTTTTCGGATAGCGGCAGCCGAGCAGATTGCGGCGCCCGGCCTCCTGCAGAAACTCCGTGGGAAAACGGATCTTGTCCGCGTCCATATCCAGAATCAGCTGCCGCGGAACCGCTTTGACGAAATCCCTTACTTCATCCCTGAACCTGAGTTGTTCCTCGGAAAACAGATACTCAAACATCGCTTCTCCTCCTGCTGCCTGAATCAGTGGGTTCCTGTTGGATGAAGAGTGCAATTGCTTGCCTGAATGAGATTTCCAAAAATTTGAAGCGCACCCATAGGTTCGCTGGTGATTTTGGGGAACCCGGGCAGGTCAATGACTTGTGCTGTCCGCCGACAAGGGACTCACGGATTCAGGTAAATAGTTCATGGTTGGCAGCTTTTTCCAGCAGCAGGGCCGGAGGAGCGAAACGCTCGCCGTAGAGCTGCTCGAGTTGCCGGGCCCGGGCGACGAAACGCTGCAGGCCGCAGCTGTTGATAAACTGCAGCTGCCCGCCGGTATGGGCGGGAAATCCGATCCCGAAGATCGAACCGACGTTGCCGTCGGCCACCGAACGCAGGACCCCTTCTTCCAGGCACCTGACCGCTTCCAGAACCTGCCGGAAAAGGATACGATCCTGAATATCCCGGCGGGAAATCTCGACCTCCGGTTTACGGAAAAGTGTATAGAGTTCTGCCCAGATGGTTTTGCGCCCCTCCTGAGGGTAGTCATAAAACCCGCCGTTATAGGCCTTGCCTTCGCGCCCATGGCTGCCGGTCAGCACCGCGAGAACCCGGTCGGTGGCGTTCTCCTCAAGCACCTCGCCACGATCCTGCAGCAGCTTGCGGTTGGCTTTGCGCACCTTGACCAGCAGCTGCTGACTGACCTCATCCATGACGGTCAGCGGTCCGACCGGCATGCCGGCCAGCCTGGCAAGGTTGTCGATGAGCAGGGGATCGACTCCTTCTTCCAGCAACGCCGCCCCCTCGTCAAGAAAGGTACTGAAGACCCGGGAGGTGAAAAACCCCAGGGAATCGTTGACCACGATCGGGGTCTTGCGCAGCTGCTGTACGAAATCGAAGGCTTTTGCCAAGGTCTGTGGACTGGTCTTCTGCCCGCAGATGATCTCGACCAGCGGCATTTTGTCGACCGGCGAAAAGAAATGCAGCCCGATGAAATTTTCCGGCTGGCGCACCGCCTGCGCCAGCTCGGTAATCGGCAGCGTCGAGGTATTGGAGGCCACGAACGCCCCCTCGGCAAGGTTTTTTTCCGCCTCGCCGGTCAACTTGCCCTTCAGTTCCTGATCCTCGAAAACCGCCTCGATGAGCAGATCGCAGCCCGTAAAATCGCTCATCTCCGTCGTCGGCTGGATACGCTCCAGCAGAGCGTCTTTCTGCTCCCGGGTTATGCGCCCTTTCGCCAGCTGCCTGTCCAGCACCTGCGCCGAATAGGCTTTGCCCTTTTCCGCCTGCGCCCGAGTGCGGTCAAGCAGAACCACTTCGATACCGACCTTCGCCGCCACGTAAGCAATCCCGGCACCCATCATCCCGGCGCCGAGAATCCCGAGCCTGTTCACCGACGTTTTTGCAAAACCTTCCGGACGACTGCTGCCGCTGGTGATTCCGTTGAGCTGGAAGAAAAAACTGATCTGGTTCTTCGCTTCGGGAGTCAGCACCAACTGCAGAAAATAGCTGCTCTCGATGCGCTGGGCCGCCGCAAAGTCGACCTGCGCCCCTTCACTGGCCGCGGCCAGAATCGCTTCGGGTGCCGGCAGCAGGCCGCGGGTCTTTTTTCGCAGCATCGCCGGCGCCGCCATCAGCATCTGGGCGACTTTGGGATGGGCCGGGGTTCCGCCGGGAATCCGACACCCTTTCTCATCCCAGGGCTGCCGGGGGGATGGATTGTCCCTGATCCAGGTCCGGGCCTTGCTCAGCAGAGTTTCGCGATCAGCCGCCAGCTCTTCGACCAATCCCGCCTCAAGGGCCCGCTCTGGTGACAGCCTGGTTCCTTCCATCAGCAGGGGCAGGGCTTTTTCAAGGCCCAGCCGGCGCACCAGGCGGACAATCCCACCCCCGCCGGGCAGCAGTCCCAGGCTGACCTCGGGCAGTCCGATCCGACTCTTGTCATCCCGCAGGGCAATCCGATGATGACAGGCCAGACAGAGTTCGTAACCGCCCCCGAGAGCCGTGCCGTTGATCGCCGCCACCACCGGCTTGCCCAGGGTTTCCAGGTGCCGCAGACAACTCTTGAGACGCTGCAGAGTGGCGGCAAACGCCGGCAGCGTGTCGGCAGAGATCGCCGAAATTTCCTTCAGATCCCCCCCGGCCAGAAAGCTGTCCTTGCCGGAGGTCAGGATCACCCCCGCAACCTCATCCCGCTCCAGACGCTGCAGTGTCGCTTCGAGGCCATCCATAAAGGCTTTGTTTATGGTATTCACCGGTTGCCCGGGCAGATCCATGCTGATGGTGACGATATTTTCGCCGTCTTTCTGATAATCGAATCCGTTCATGTCCACACCCTTTTGTTTGACCTGAATCTGTGGGTTCACAACCGCTGTACAACCATCATCCGGCCTGAACGCAACGATTCAGATTTGAGCTTCAATCGAGGCATCCTTTGTCCCCGGGTCGGTTGCCGCTACAGGCGTTCAATAATGGTCGCGATTCCCATCCCGCCACCGACACAGAGGGTACAGAGTCCGTAACGCAGACGACGGCGTTCCAACTCGTCGAGGAGGGTTCCGACCAGTATGGCCCCGGTGGCGCCGAGGGGATGTCCCATGGCGATCGCACCACCATTGACATTGATTTTTTCCACGGGAACGGACAAGTCCGCCTGAAATTTCAGCACCACCGAGGCAAAGGCCTCGTTGACTTCGAACAGATCGATATCCTCGACCGTCAACCCGGCTTTATTGAGCGCCTTGCGGGTTGCCGGCGCCGGTCCGACCAGCATGATGGTCGGATCGGTGCTGGTAACCGCCGTGGCCAGAATCCGCCCGCGCGGGCTCAAGCCGAGATCCCTGCCTTTGGCTTCGCTGCCGATCAGCAGAAGCGCGGCGCCATCGACAATCCCCGAAGAATTGCCCGGGGTGTGCAGATGCTCGATATGGTCAACCTGCGGATACCTGGCCAGCGCGACCTGGTCAAACCCGAGCTGGCCGAGACCTGCAAAGGACGGCTTGAGGACCGCCAGACTTTCTTCCGCGGCATCGGCGCGGATCAGTTCGTCATGGTCAAGCACGACTTCGCCGGCGCGATCCACAACCGGAACCAGCGAGCGTGAAAAACGTCCGTTCTGATGAGCGGCCGCCGCTTTTCTGTGGGAGGAGAGAGCGAACCGGTCCAGGTCTTCCCGCGTAAATCCCTCCAGGGTCGCGATCAGGTCGGCCCCGATCCCCTGGGGGACGAAGCCGGTTTTACAGGAGGTTTCCGGATCGGCCGCCCAAGGCCCCCCATCGGACATCATCGGTACCCGTGACATCGATTCAAGACCGCCGGCAACAACCAGATCCTCCCAACCCGAGCGAATTTTCATTGCTGCCAGATTCACCGCCTCCAGCCCCGAAGCACAGAAGCGATTGAGCTGAAAGCCGCCGACGACCTCGTCCCAACCAGCATAGAGAGCGGCGGTCTTGGCGATATTCCCGCCCTGTTCGCCGACCGGTGTGACACAACCAATGACGATATCATCGACCTGGGCGGTATCCAGTTGATGGCGTTGCTGCAGGCTGTTCAACAGGTTGCCGAGCAGGGCGACCGGTTTGATGGGATAGAGCGCGCCGTCTTTTTTCCCCCGGCCGCGCGGAGTGCGGATGGCGTCGTAGATATACGCGTCTGTCATCTTGTCTCTTCCTTTCGATTGCATGGCTCTTCGCCAACCAGGGCAACAAGAGGGAGATCCCGTGCCAGCCCCCATTGTTGCCATTCCCCGGCGGTCCGGTTCAGAAAAACCTTTTGCAGCGCATCCTTATCCCGGCCGTCGCAGTGAAGTTCCGCGGCCAACCGCCGCAGAAAATGTGGTTCCAGGGCCGCCAGCGCCACCCAGCCATCCTGGGCGCGGTAGAGATTGTAGCCGGCCAGCCCACCCCCCAGCAGAGCGCCGGCGGCTGTCACCCCATAGCGCAGCGGTTCGGCCATGGCGGCAGCCGCGGAGGCCAGGGCCACCTCCGCAAAACCACTCCCCGCTCCCCGCTCACGACCCAGAAGAAGCGCCAGAGCCGCGCCGACCGCCTGTTCCGCGCCCGCCATGTCGGCCAGCAGGGTTCGCGGCAATTGCGGCGGAGAGAGCAAGCCGGCCTCGGCCTGGTAGGTCAGATCATGCCCGGGCTCATTCTGGCGTGGCGCGGCATGGCCCACGATCGCCACCTGGCAGAGGCGCGGATACTTTTCATGCAGCTCCTCCCAACCCAGGCCGAGTTTTGCCAGGGAGGCCGGGCGGGTGGCGGTGATGAGCAGATCCGCCTCCAGCAGCAACTGCGCCAACCCGGCCCGGCCCTCCTCTGTCTTGAGGTCCAGTCTGACGATTGCCTGTCCGGCGTTCAGTTCCCGATACCAATCGGCACAGTAATGCTGCATCGGATCAGCCGCCGCGGGTTCGACCTTGGTCACGCTCGCACCGAGACGCAACAGTGCGCGCGCGGCGACAGGACCGGGCAGGTTGACCGCCAGGGTGACAATCTTCAACCCCATCAGGGGGTTCGCCGACATCTACCGGTTCCCCAGTTCGCGGGCAATGATGTTGCGCTGAATTTCGCTGGTCCCCTCGTAAATCTGCAGCACCTTGGCATCACGAAACAGCTTTTCGGCCGGAAATTCCGGGCTGTAGCCGTAACCGCCGAAAATCTGCAGCGTTTCGGTCGCCACCCACATCGCGGCGTCGGCGGCAAAGGCCTTGGCGCAAGCCGCCTGCAGGGTGTTGCGCTTGCCGGCATCGAGCAACCAGGCCGCCTGATAGGTCATCAGTCGCGCCGCCTGCAGGCGCATCTCCATCTCCGCCAGTTTGTGGCCGATCGCCTGATGATGGATGATCGCCTGTCCCATCGTCTTGCGTTCCCTGGCGTAGGCGAGAGAAACATCGAGACAGCGCTGCATCAACCCGACCGCAAAGGCCGCCACCATCGGACGGGAACGGTCGAAAACCTGCATGGCGATCTTGAACCCGTCCCCTTCGTTGCCGAGCAGTGCTTCACGCGGCACCCTGACGTCATTGAAAAACACCTCGGCCGCCGGGACGGCGTTCTGCCCCAGCTTGGGCAGGGGATTCCCCACCTCCAGTCCCGGACTGTCCCGCTCAACCAGGAAGAAGCTCAGTCCACGGTAACCCGCCTCGGGATCGGTCTTGGCCAGCACGGTGAAAAAACCCGCCAGGGGCGCATTGGAAATCCAGACCTTGCTGCCATTCAGCAGGTAGCCGTCGCCATCTCTGACCGCTCGGGTCGAAATCCCCGCCACATCCGATCCCGCGCCCGGCTCGGTAACCGCGTAGGATCCATATTCACTGGTGATCAGCCGGCCCAGGTATTCACGCTTCTGGTCCGCATTGCCACTGACCAGCAGCACGTCGGCCGGCAGGTTGTTCAGGCTGATCCCGCCCCCCAGCCCGACGCACCCCCAGGCCAGCTGCTCGGTCACCAGCGCCAGCTCCAGGGCGCCGAGTCCGGGACCGCCGTATTCCTCGGGCACCGTCAGATTGAAAAGTCCCAGTTCCCTGGCCTTGGCGGCAATTTCCTGCGGAAAACACTTTTCCTGATCGCAACGGGCGGCCTCCGGCCAGATCTCCCGCTCGGCAAATTCTCTGGCGGTCTGCTGAATCAGTCGTTGTTCGTCACTCAGTTCAAACATGGGCTCTCTCTCCTGGTCTGAATGGGGGCTGTCGGCACTTCAATCAGCCGACATACCGGTAACTAATGTTTACTTTTACGTAAAGATAAAGTAAAAGAAGGCACGCAACCCACGACCGAAACCGGCCGGCATCGGGCTGACAAACATTCCATAAAATCTGTCCGGCTATCTCTCCGCCTTCTTCATCATCCTGAATCTGTGCTCAACGAAGGGACGCTCCCCCAGTCCGCATATTGTTCGCGCAGCTTGGCCTTGAAGAATTTCCCCGTCGATGTGCGCGGTATGGATTCGACAAACGCGCACCCGTCGGGCAACTGCCAGCGGGGAAAACTTTCCGCCAGGTGGGAACATATCGCTTCGCCGTCAGCCTCTGTCCCGTCCTTCAGGGCCACCACCGCCAGCGGCCGCTCCCCCCATTTGGGATGGGGCACAGCGATCACCGCCGCTTCCCGAACCGCGGGATGCCCCATAATGGCGTTTTCAAGAGCGACCGAGCTGATCCACTCGCCTCCCGACTTGATCAGATCCTTGGTGCGATCGGTCAGCTGGACATAGCCCTCCGGATCACAATGCCCCACATCGCCGGTACGAAGCCAGCCGTCAACGGTGAAGCGCTCTTCGGTCACCGGCTGCTTATGGTATCCCGCCGTAATCCAGGGCCCGCGAACCTGAATCTCCCCCACGGATCGCCCGTCCCACGCGACCGGCTCCTTCTCCCCGGCAATGCGCAGGTCGACCAGCGGCACCGGCATCCCCTGTTTGGCGCGGCAGGCGAACCGCTCTTCGGCAGAGCATTTTTCCAGATGGGGCTTGAGCCGTGAAAAACTCGCAACTGGCGAGGTTTCGGTCATGCCCCAGGCGTGGATGACCTCCAGGCCCAGTTCAGCGAAGGCCCGAATCATTGATTCGGGCGGAGCCGAACCGCCGACGATCATTTCCATCCCCGGAATCAGTTGCCAGCGACCGGGATTCTGCTGCAGTGTCTCAAGAATATTCAGCCAGATCGTCGGAACTCCGGCGGTCTGGGTCACCCGCTCGCCGGCAAAGAGGTCAAGCAGGCTCTCCGCATCCAGGTGCGGACCGGGGAAGACCTGCCTGGCGCCGACATTGGTGGCCGCATAGGGGATTCCCCAGGCGTTAGCGTGGAACATCGGCACCACCGGCAAAACGGTTTTGCTGCAGGAGAGGTTCATCAGGTCGGGCAGGGCGGTGACCAGGGAATGCAGCACCGAGGAACGATGCGAGTAGACCACTCCTTTGGGCCTGCCGGTGGTACCCGAAGTGTAGCACATGCCGCAGGGCTCGTTCTCCTCCATCTCCGGCGGGGTAAAATGGCCACTCGCGGAGGACAATAGCTCCTCATAGCTTTCGTAGCCGGCCGGTACCGCCTGCCCGGTCAGGGGCACCACGAAGATCCGCTCCACGTCGATCTGTCCCCGGAATTTCTCCAGCAGCGGCAACAGCACGTCATCCACGATCAGAAAACGATCTTCGGCATGGTTGACGATATAGGCGATCTCCTCGGGACTCAGACGAAGATTGAGGGTGTGCAGCACGCCACCGGCGACCGGGATCCCGAAATACGCCTCGAGATGCGCATGGTGACTCCACATCAGGGTGCCGACCCGCTCGCCGCGCTTAAGCCCGGCGCCGCTCAACGCCTCCGCCAGCTGCCGCGCGCGACGGTAGAAATCGCCATAGGTGTAGCGATGCAGTGAACGATCCGGCATCCGGGAAACGATTTCCGTCGCAGCAAAAAGAGTTCCCGCCCGTTCGAGGATATGTCCCAGGGTCAGGGGGGCGTTCATCATGGTTGCTTTCATGTTCGCTCCTCGTCGCAAAAGGGGTCAGTTCAAGACAGAGATCTGAAGAGACCCAGTCGCAGACTCCCGGGTGACTTCGGCATAGGTTTTCCGCAACTGGTATTTGAGAATCTTGCCGGACACATTGCGCGGCACCTCTCCCAGAAACAGCAGCCGGGGAAGTTTGTAATCGGAGATCAGCCCGGCACAATGGTGCCGGAGTTCGGCCAGAGTCAACTCCCGGTCCTCCTGGGGGGTTACCACGACGGCCACCGTCTCGCCATAATCCGCATGCGGGATGCCGATCGCGGCACAGTCCGCAACGGCAGGATGAGACCGCACGGCATTTTCCACTTCAACAGAATAGACATTCATCCCCCCGGTGATGATCATATCCTTCTTGCGATCAACCAGAGTGATATACCCCTCCGCGTCGACAGTGGCCAGATCGCCGGTGAACAACCAACCATTACGAATGGTCTCGGCGGTCGCCTCGGGATTGTTCCAGTAACCCTTCATCATCGTTTCTCCGCGAAGAATCCATTCGCCCACCTCGCCGGGGCGGACATCCCGCATGTTTTCATCCACCACCCGCGCTTCGGTATTAACAATGGGCTTTCCTCCCGCTCCCATCTTGCTCAGCTGCTCATGGGGCTGGAGACAAATTCCTCCGGGGCCCATTTCGGTCAGGCCGCAGAGATTGAAAAGCTGCACCCCGGACAGTTTCGCAATCATCTCGCGGACCACGCTGGAAGGCATCGGTGCAGCCCCGTACATGCCGATGCGCCACGCGCTCAGATCGCGTCCGGTGATTTTGGACTGGCGTAAAAGGAACTGGTACATGGTGGGCACGCCGAAAAAGACACTGATCCGTTCCTGCTCCATGACATTCAGCACCGTTTCCGGTTCAAACGCGGGAAGAACGACATGAGTGCCCGCCAAAAGGGTTCCGGCCATCAGAAACAGGTTGAGCTCAGCCGAATGATAGAGGGGAGCGGCATGCAACAATCGATCACCTTCGCGAATCCCCACCCCCAGAGAAATATTGGTACCGGCCCAGATGACAGCATGGTGGTCCAGCAGCACCCCCTTGGGCAGACCCGTCGTTCCGGAGGTATAAAGAATCTGGGCGTTATCCTTCTCGGCGACGACAATGCCCAAGGGCTCCGTGCTTTCATGAGATGACAGTGTCACGACGTCCGCAAAAGGGTCGCACGGCAAAGTCGCCAGGTAGTGTCTGGTGGGGAGCTTCTGTTGCTGGACCTTTTCCACCACCGATTTGAGCTGCGGAGCAAAAACCAGCACCCGGGAACCTGAATCAATCAACTGGTAGGCCAGTTCAGGAGGCGCCAGCCGCGGGTTGAGGGGGACGATGACGGCTCCCAGTTTCAGGCCGGCGTAAAATACGATGACGAACTGGTCGGAGTTGGGTGACATCAAAGCGACCCGATCACCTTTTTCCACCCCCAGGCGCTGCAGGACCCGAGCGGCGCGGTTGACGGCGGCATCCAACTGCACGTAAGTAAACCGTCGCCCGCCAAAGACCAGGGCTTCACGGTTCGGAACACGGCGCGCGTTGCGTTCCAGAATCGAGCCGATACCAGGCATAAGGCCTCATCCTTTCGGACAGGGTTCACATGAGGTCGGGTCATGATGGGCACCCCGGGACGGCCGGGCGCCCCTCGGCTTTCCACCGCAAATCGACCACTACGCACAACACTCGCAAGCAAATCCTCTCTTCAAATAAACGGCGTTCTATCTGTCTGTCAACAAAAAAGTGAGCATTTACTTGTTTTTTATTGGCGGGCAGGCCGGTGCAAGCTGACGGATTTCCAGATTATCGTTCGCCATAACGGGATGTTACATACTATTCGTCTTACCTCCTGATAAAGGCGAAAAATATCGGATCGTCCACCATTGAAAGGCAGGTCGTCATTTCGCCTTGACAATCCTCAAAATGAGGCAGAAATCAAACTGTGTTTGTGTGCGCTGACAGGAACAGATAAAGGATGGACAACCCGATGGTCGGCGACACCCACCAGGCCCGAACAGACAGGATGCGGTGCCGGACAGCGGCCCGGCCACAACGGTCCCGCGGAGACTCAACAGCCCTCCCTCGACATTCATAAAAATCAGGACTATAATAGGTTTTTTCACGAAACCTACCGTTGTCATTGCATTTTTTCGGCGCAAACCATAGCGCCGCACAAGAGAGCGCTCATCCCTCAACGGCTCATCGGCCACAGCAAAAAGGCGCCGGCAGGAAACAATTGTGACAGACACCGATTTGCACCCGCGGATGGTTCCCGCGCAAAAGCGCGCAGAAGAGACCGTCAAACATATCCTGAATACTTCCGCAAAGCTGCTGGACGAAGTGGGGCTTGACGGGTTCAACACCAATCTGCTCGCCGACCGTTCCAGGCTTCGTGTCGGCACTATCTACAGGTACTTTCCAAACAAGTTGGCGATTCTCAGGGCCCTTATTCTCGAGTATGCAAATCACATGAAAACAGCCCTGGAGATTTTTAACGACTTGGCCGATCCCGAAAAAGAATGGCAGCACATCATCCGTTCCAGTATCGACAATTACGTTGCGGCGGCCAAAAAACAGAAAGGGTTCATATCGATTCGAAGGGCAATGCAGGCCGCCCCTGAACTATCTGCAATCGAAAAGCATCTTGTACGGGATCTGTCTGAATCAATTGTCGAGGCAATCATCAAAAGAGGAGCAAACGTTTCAAAAAAACATCTGTTCCATGTGGCGGGCACCTTCCTGATGGCAGCCGCAGCGACATATGATCTTGCCTATCTGAAAGGCAAGAAGAATCACCAGGCCGAGACCGAAATCATCGCGGAACTCAAGCTCATGTCGATCAGCTATCTGGCGAACTATCTGACATGAACCATGGCAGACAGGCCGCGGCAGGAAACCTGCGCACCCTCGTCCCGCCGCCAACGGTTTCTTGACAGCCTGACGCTCTTGGTGTTCAATGATTTCTGGTGCCGACTACGGCACTCACGTTACCCGTCAATTCATTTCTCGAAAGGATGGCCCGATGGCCTTTTTCAAAAAGAAAACCTTGACCGGTCTCTCCCGCACCTGCGGTTGAGCCGCTAAAATCGGTCCGGCAGTTCTGTCGGACGCCTTAGCAGGGCTGACCCCGCCCGATGATCCCAACCTGCTGGTAGGGATCGAAACCTCGGATGACGCGGCGGTCTACCGGCTCACGGATGAAATCGCCATGGTCAACACTGTCGATTTCATCACCCCACCAGTCGACGACCCCTACTGGTTCGGGCAGATCTCCGCCGCCAACTCGATCTCGGATGTCTATTCGATGGGCGGCAGACCGGTCACCGCGCTCAACCTGGTGATGTTCCCTTCCAATCAACTGGACATGGGGATGCTGAAGGAGATCCTCAAGGGCGGACATGACAAGGTAGTTGAGGCCGGAGCCTGCCTGGTCGGCGGGCACTCGGTCGATGACGAGGAACCGAAATACGGTCTCTGCGTCAGTGGCGTGGTCCACCCCGAGCGAATCATCACCAACGCCGGAGCCCGGCCCGGCGACGCCCTGATCCTGACCAAGCCGCTCGGTTCGGGGGTGCTGTTCAACGCTGTCCGGGCGAAAAAATTTCCCTATCCCGAACTGGAACGCGACACCCTGCCGCGGATCGCCGCTCTCAACGGTCCGGCGATGGAGGCGGCGCTGCGTTTCGACCTGCACGCCTGCACCGATGTGACCGGCTTCGGCATCCTCGGCCACCTGCTGGAAATGGCCCTCGGGGCTGATGCCGGAATCTTGCTGGACTATCGCCGGCTGCCGTTCTATTCAGGCGCCCTTGATATGTACCGGAAGGGCGAAACGACAGGCAGCAACCGGGCGAACCGGGAGATGGTCAGCAGGCACAGCCTGGAGCTGCAACGCGCCCTTACCCGCGCTGAGGAAGAGCTGCTGTACGACCCGCAGACCTCGGGCGGCCTGCTGATGGCGCTGCCGTCTTCCCAGGCCGATGAACTGTTGACGCTGCTGCATGCATCGGGAGTCACGGACGCCCGGTGCATCGGTGAGATCCGCGACGCGGCGGTTGGCATCACGGTGATCTGAACAGGAAAAATTTTTTGCCGTTTCTATCGGAAAATTCTATGGCCCGACACAATAGAATTGTTTCTTTAAATACAATCGGCCGGTTGCAACCCCGTTCCGGGGAACCCTGATGGAACTGCACGTAATCATCGGCATGCTCGGACTGTCGACCGGTTTCATTTCCGGGCTGCTCGGCATCGGCGGCGGCATCATCATGGCGCCATTGCTGCTCTACGCGCCGCCCCTGCTCGGTTTTCCCGCCCTGAGCATGCAGGAAGTGGCCGGGCTGACCATCGTTCAGGGGCTCACCGCCTGCCTGGCCGGAGCCCTGACCCACCGCAAATTCCACTTTGTCTCCGGTCGGCTCACCGCCTGGATGGGGATCACCATCTTCGCCGCCGCACTGTTCGGCGGCGCCTGGTCCCATGCCCTTCCCGACCACCTGCTGCTGGCGATTTTTGCCCTGCTGGCCCTGTCCGCGGCCCTGTTGATTTTCATCCCCACGACCGGGGACTGCGAAGCTCCGGCGGTCGCATCCTTTACCTTCAGCCGGCCGCGGGCGGTCCTTGCCGCCGGCAGCGTCGGACTGCTCGGCGGCCTGGTCGGGCAGGGCGGCTCCTTCATACTTATCCCGCTGATGACCTCGTTCATGCAGATTCCGACCCGCATCGCCATCGGCAGCAACCTGGCGATCATCTTCCTCTCGTCGCTGGCCGCTTTTCTGGGCAAGGCCCTGACCGGGCAGATCCTCTGGCCCCTGGCACTGCCGATTGTCCTCACGGTCATTCCCGCCGCCTATGTCGGCAGCCGGCTCAGCCGCCGGGTTCCGGTAGCCCGGTTGCGTCTGCTGCTGGCGCTCTGCATTGCTGCGGCAGCACTGAAAATCGGATTTTCCGCCGTTGTTTCGTTCTTATCCTGAAATCAATTCATGGCCTTGACGGCTCCGCCGGATCTGACGCGATTTTCACAGAACGCAGACGCAGCGCGTTGCTGATCACCGAAACCGAACTCAGGCTCATCGCGGCGGCGGCAATCACCGGGCTGAGCAGAAGACCGAATAACGGATAGAGAACCCCGGCTGCCAGCGGAACCCCCAGGGAATTGTAGACAAAGGCAAAGAACAGGTTCTGACGGATATTGGCCATGGTCGCCCGGCTCAACCTGCGCGCACGGACAATTCCCGTTAAGTCACCCTTGACCAGGGTCACCCCGGCCGACTCCATCGCGACGTCAGTGCCGGTACCCATGGCGATGCCGACTTCGGCCTGGGCCAACGCCGGGGCATCGTTGATACCGTCACCCGCCATCGCCACTATGTCTCCGGCATCCTGGAACTTTTTCACCGCGGCGGCTTTTTCATCCGGCAGCACTTCGGCCACAATTTCGTCGATACCGAGTTTTCTGCCGACCGCTTCGGCGGTGGCCCGATTGTCGCCGGTCAACATGACGATTTTGATTCCTTCGCCGTGCAACTGTCGAATCGCTGCGGGGGTCGTGTCCTTGATCGGATCGGAGACCGCCAGCAACCCGGCCATGCGGCCATCGATCGCCACCTGCATCACCGTCTGGCCCTCAGCGCGCAACTCTTCGGCCCGTGCCGCCAGCGCCCCTGGTTCGATGGAGAACTCGCCGAGCAATGTGCTGTTGCCGAGCAACACCTCGACCCCCTCGACCCGACCGGAAACCCCTTTGCCGGTGTGCGAAGCAAAGTCCTGCGCGGCGGAAAGCGTCAGACCGCGCGCCAGCGCCCCTTCAACCAGCGCGGCCGCCAACGGATGCTCGCTACCCCTTTCAAGACTGGCCGCCAGAATGAGCAGTGTTTTTTCATCAATCCCCGCCGCCGGAATCACCCCGGTCAGCTTCGGTTGCCCCAGGGTCAGGGTGCCGGTCTTATCGACCACCAAGGTGGTGACCTTGCGCAGGGTTTCGATGGTCTCGGCGTCCTTGAACAGCACCCCCAATCCGGCCCCCTTGCCGGTCGCGACCATGATCGACATCGGTGTCGCCAACCCCAAAGCGCAGGGGCAGGCGATGATCAGCACCGAGACCGCCGCGATCAGCGCGTAAGCGAGACGCGGCTCCGGGCCGACCAGGGACCAGACCAAAAAAGCGAGCAGGGCGATACCGATGACCGCCGGCACAAAATAACCGGCGACCTGGTCTGCCAGCTTCTGGATCGGTGCCCGGCTACGCTGGGCCTCGGCGACCATTTGAACAATCCGGGCCAGCAGGGTGTCGCTGCCGATTTTTTCCGCCTCCATGATCAGCGAGCCGGTGGCATTCACCGTCGCACCGATCAACCTGTCTCCCGGCTGCTTGCTGACTGGAATCGGTTCCCCCGAGATCATCGACTCGTCGACCACACTGGCGCCCTCGACTACGACTCCGTCGACCGGCACTTTTTCACCGGGGCGGATGCGCAGACGGTCCCCGGCCACAACCTGTTCGAGAGGAACATCTTCTTCGCGGCCGTCGGCATGGATTTTACGCGCTGTCTTTGGAGCCAGGCCGAGCAACGCCTTGATTGCGGCGCCGGTCCGGCTGCGAGCCCGCAATTCCATCACCTGGCCCAGCAGAATCAGGGTGACAATGACGGCGGCCGCCTCGAAATAGACTCCGACGGCGCCATCAGTGCCACGCATGGCTGCGGGGAAAATATCGGGCAGCAGCACGGCAAGCAGGCTGTAGCCGTAAGCCATCGACACGCCAAGGCCAATCAGAGTGAACATGTTGAGGCTTTTATGGATAACCGACTGCGCCGCGCGAACATAAAAGGGCCAACCGGCCCAGAGGACCACCGGCGTCGAGAGCAGCAGTTCAAGCCAACCCAGCGTCCGGACCGAAACCACCTCTTCGATCAGCCTGCCGCCGGGAAGCATCCCGCGCATGGCGATAATCACCAGCGGGATTGAGAAGAGAGCGGAAAAAATGAATCGCCGGCGCATGTCGTCATACTCGGGATTGTCTTCCTCTTCGAGAGTCGTCACCGTGTACTCCAGCGCCATACCGCACCTCGGACAGCTGCCGGGGGTGTCCTGCGCCACCTCCGGATGCATCGGACAACGGTACTCGGTGCGGGTCAGCGGCAGGGGCGAAAGCGGCTCCAGTGCCATGCCGCACCTGGGGCAGGAACCCGGACCGAGCTGTTCGATCTCCGGGTGCATCGGGCAAGTGTAGGTTACGCCTTTTTCGGCCTCCGGAGAGGGTGCTGTCTCCGGCTTGCTGCCGGTATAGGTGTCAGGATCATTCCTAAACTTCGCCAGGCACTTGTCACTGCAGAAATAGAAGGTCTCTCCGGCATGTCGGTGAACTTTGTAGGCGCCTGGGTCTTCAGTACTCATGCCACAGACCGGATCGACAAACCGTGCTGATTCACTCAGATGATGACATTCCTCATGTTGCTGTTGATGCATGGCCCAGCTCCTTGTCGTGGAACCTGAATCCGCGAACTCATCACCGGCGAACATCGTGGGTACGCCTGAGATTTTTGCAGCCCGCCTTTAAAGATCAAGGGTTTACTGTCTTCCACTGCTTCAGGTTAAAGCATCGCCCGATTGGCGAATAGTCTACGGATGTACTGTTGACTATTCTCTTTTTCATCTCTACACCATCCTTAACCCCCTGAAATCAGGAATTTTTACCTTGTGGCACTGCAATTGTTCTACCAAAATCTGAATCCGGTCGAAGAATTCTGCGGCACGAGTGGTGAACGTACTGTTTCTGGAAGTTTAACCGACAGGTGATAATCAGGCTTGACCCGGTACCATGGTACCGTTGCTAGACTTGATTCAACAGGGAGGAAAACTATGGGACAGCTCACTATCGGCCAACTGGCCCACCAGTCCGGCGTCGGCGTGGAGACGATCAAATTCTACCAGCGGAGGGGACTGGTCGAACAACCGCCCCGCCCGGCTTCGGGATTCAGAAAGTACCCGCCCGAGGCGGTCCGCCAGGTGCGTTTCATCCGCCGCGCCAAGGAACTCGGTTTTTCCCTGCAGGAGATCGGCGAACTGCTCGACCTGCGCATGACCGCCGGAATCGGTTGTGGCGCCATCAGGGAGCGGGCCGAGGCCAAGCTTGCCGATATCCGGCAGAAACGCCGGGACCTGGAGAGGATGGAGGCGGTCCTCAAGCAACTGACCGCCAGTTGCCGGGGGCAGGGACCACTCAACGACTGCCCGATCCTGGGAGCCCTTGATGACGAGGAGACGAACCGCCATGAATGAACAGGAAGCAGCTGTAAACACCGAACGACCTGCCGTCCCGCGGGGCCGATGGAACCGGCCCCTGGGCGTGGCCGCCGCGCTGCTCGGCGCGCTGCTGATCAAGCTCAGCTGCCCGGCCTGCTGGTCGGCCTACGCGGCCCTGCTCGGTTCGGCCGGGGTGGCGGGACTGAGTTCCATGCCCTTCTTTCTGCCCCTGACCCTGCTCAGCCTGGTGGCGGTCCTCATCTCCCTCGGCTGGCGGGCCGGAACGCGGCAGGGTTTCGGCCCGCTGCTGCTGGGTTCCGTGGGAGCAACCGTTATTGTCCTGGGAAATTTCGCTTATCCGGCGGGCAACGTCCAGAACAGCGGCGTTGCCCTTCTGATCGGGGCCTCGATCTGGAATTCCTGGCCCAGAAAAGCCAGGGCCTGCCCGGCCTGCATTCAGGGCGAGGCAGGCATACCCACCACACAAAAAGGAGCATCACCATGACCAACAAGCGTAAAATCGAAGTTTTCAGTGCCGGTTGTCCGACCTGCCGGGAAGCCGTCGAGCAGGTCAGAAACCTTGCCTGCCCGTCCTGCGATATCAGCGTACAGGACATGAACGATCCGGCGACCGCCGCCCGCGCCAAAAGCCTCGGGGTACGCTCGGTCCCGGCGGTGGCGATCGACGGCAAGCTCGCCGGCTGCTGTGCGGGCCGGGGGCTCGACGAGCAGGTGCTGCGGGCCGCCGGGCTCGGCAGGCCGCTGTCCTGAAGCGACAGAGAGGATGTGACGGGGACACCCTGTCAGGGCCCCCGTCACCAGTTCACCAATTCGACCTGATCTCAATCCTTCCGTTCCCCGTCATAGGCCTGGGCGATGCCGCCGCCGGAGGTTTCCCGGTAGAGGGAGGGGAGCGCCTGGCCGGTTTCCTTCATCACCCGGGTGATGGTGTCGAAGGAGACCTTGTGGCGGCCGTCGGAGAGCAGGGCGAAGTGACAGCAGGAGAGGGCGCGGGCGGCGGCGTGGGCGTTGCGCTCGATGCAGGGGATCTGCACCAGGCCACCGACCGGGTCGCAGGTCAGGCCGAGGTGATGTTCGAGACCCATCTCGGCGGCATACTCGATCTGCGCCAGGCTGCCGCCGTGCAGTTTGGTGGCCGCCGCCGCGGCCATGGCGCAGGCAGTGCCGATCTCCCCCTGGCAACCGACCTCGGCGCCGGAGATCGAGGCGTTGTGCTTGACCAGGTTGCCGATCAGCCCGGCCACCGCCAGGGCGCGGAGGAGATCCTCACGGCTGCAGTCGAGGGTTTCATCGAGATAGCGCAGCACCGCCGGCAGCACCCCGCAGGAACCGCAGGTCGGCGCGGTGACGATAATTCCGCCGGCGGCGTTTTCCTCCGCCACCGCGTAGGCGTAGGCGCAGAGCAGGCCACTCTGCCGCAGATGAGGACCGAACAGCGAGGCCTTGCGGTGGAAGGAACGCGCCTTGCGCGCCAGGCCGAGACCGCCGGGCAGCGGCCCCTCGGTCTGCAGCCCCCGCTCGATGGCGGCCCGCATCGCCTGCCAGGCCGTTTCCAGGTGCGCCTCGATTCCTGCGCCTTCGCGAGCCAGCACGTAGTCGCCGAGGGACTCCCCCTGCCGTTCACAGTGCCGCAGAATCTCCGCCAGGCGGGCCAGGGAATAAACTGCGCCCCGCGGCTCCCCGACCGGTCCCGCGGCGTCGCGCAGCGCCCCGCCGCCGACGCTGCAGACCTCCCAGGCGGCAAGCAGCTCGCCGTCTTTCGCCAGAGCCTCGAAGCGCATGCCGTTGGGATGCTCCGGCAGCGCCTGGTCCGGGCGCCAGACGATCTCGACCGCGCGTGGCGCGAAGGCGTTCTGCAGCGCCCGGTCGGTGAGGTGGCCGCGCCCGGTGGCCGCCAGGCTGCCGAACAGGGTGACCCGGTAGGCGGCCGCGTCGGGCTGCCGCCGCAGGAACCGTTCGGCGGCAAAGCGCGGCCCCATGGTGTGACTGCTCGAAGGGCCCTGGCCGATGCGATAGAGCTGGCGGATCGATTCCATGAGGGTCGCTTCCGTTCTCGGGCTTCAGGGGACGACCGGCGGCTCGAAACACTACCGCTCCCTGCCGGTCAGGCCGGGGGATCCCCTTTCTCAACCTCCGAAAAGGACTGGTTGAAAATCTCCAGCAATTCAAGGTTCTGCTTCGAGATCATCATCGCGTTGCCGATGATGCCGTAATAGAGGATGCTGAGCCGGGTCTTGGAACTGTTGTCCTTGATCCGCCCGACCTGCTTTTCGTTCAGTTCGGCGGCCAGCGCCCGCAGCGCCTGGTCCTTCGCCGTCAGCTGCTCAAGGTCGGCGATCCGGCCGCGATTGATCAGCTCGGCCACCTCCTGGAGGATGTCGCGCAGCTGGGCGCGAACCCGCTCCAGTTCCTCGACCTGTTCCGGAAGCAGGCCCTTGTGGTGGTTACCGACATGGGTATAGGCCCGCAGGACGATATCCCGGTGACCGTCGGTCAGCTTCTGCAGCCGGCGGACGGTCTGGGCATACTTGTGGCTGACGGCTACGCCCTTCTGGTCGAGCAGCCGCATCGCCTTGAAGATGTTGGCGCTGATAATGCCCGACCACTGCTGGAAACGGTTCAGCTTCTTGCGCTGCACGCCGATGGTGTCGAAATCCCCCCGGAACAGGGCCGTCAGGCTGGTATCGAGGGAGTCGCTGATTTCCCGCAGCAGGAAACTCATGTGCCCGAAGGTCGTCTCCAGGGTGGAGGAGGCATCCTCGACCGACTTGAGGTTGAAGATATGCTCCTTCTGCGCCTCTTCGGCCATCGCCCGGTGCTTGCGGTGGGCGTTGAAAATCATCAGCGCCGCCAGGATCACCAGCATCAGCACCCCGAGCCCCTTGGCGAAGAAGATAACGGTGGCGAAGACAGAGGCGAAGATGAAGGCGATGACGGCGGTCATGAACCAGCCGCCAACCACGGTCAGCACCCCGGTGATGCGGTAGACGGCGCTCTCCCGGCCCCAGGCACGGTCGGCGAAGGAGGTCCCCATGGCGACCATGAAGGTGACGTAGGTGGTCGACAGCGGCAGCTTGTTGGCGGTGGCGTAGGAGATCACCACGCTGGCGACCATCAGGTTGACCGAGGCGCGCAGCAGGTCGAAGGAAGGGCGGCCGCCGTGCATCTCCACCGACGGTGCCTGCTCGGCATCGAAGCGGTTGGCGACCCAGTTCCGCAGCGACGCGGGAATGATGATCCGCACGCTGTCGAACAGGTGCAGCACCAGGCGCACGATGGCGCGCGACAGGCCGATCGACTCGAAGCGCTCGACCCCCTCTTCCTGCTGGCTGAGCTGGATGGTGGTCTCGGTCACGCTGCGCGCCTTGCGCGACAGGTAGATGGTGCCGACCATGATCGCGCCGGCGATCAGCAGGTAGAGAGTTTCGGAGGGAATCTTGTGGGCCAGCGCCCCCATGGTGGCATGCAGCGGGTCGGCGGTCGCCATGGCCGCCTTGTAGGCATGCAGCCCGGCCATCGGCACGCCGATGAAGTTGACCAGGTCGTTGGCGGCGAAGGCCATCGCCAGGGCGAAAGTGCCGATCAGAATGATCGGTTTGAAGATGTTGACCTTGAACGCCTGCAGCAGCTGCAGCAGGATTGCCGAGGCGACAAACATGCCGAACATGATCAGCAGGGTGTGGGACTTGATCCAGGCGACATTGGCGCTGGTCATGAACGAGGCGCCCTTGGCGCCCTTGACGAGGATGAAGTAGGTGATCGAGGTCAGCGCCACGCCGCCCCAGAGCGCGCCGTAGCGCTTGACCCGGCGCTGGTAGTCGAAGGTGAACAGCAGCCGGGTGAGAAACTGGAAGATGGCACCGCAGATGAAGGAGACCACCACCGACAGCAGAATCCCGAGGATGATGGCGATCGCCTTGGCCGAGTTGATGTACTGGCCGAGGCTGGCGAGACTATCGCCGGCTTCGAAAATCTTCCATACCGAGACCGCCACCGCTGCCCCGAGCAGCTCGAACACCACCGACACCGTGGTCGAGGTCGGCAGGCCGTAGGTGTTGAACAGGTCCAGCAGGATGACGTCGCTGATCATGACGGCGAGAAAAACCGTCAGCAGCTCCGGCATGGTGAAGAACTCGGGATGGAAAATGCCCTTGCGGGCGACCTCCATCATGCCGCTGGAAAAGGTCACCCCGGCCAGGATGCCGAGGCTGGCCACGAAGATGATGGTCGCCCGCGGCGCCACCCGTGAACCGATCGGGGAATTGAGAAAATTGACCGCGTCGTTGCTGACCCCGACCATCAGGTCGATGGCCGCGATGACAATGAGAATGCCTACACCGATCAGGAGAAAATCCGTGCTCATCTGTCCTGCCGCTCCTTTGTCCTGAAACAGGCGCGCCGCGCCGATTCAGGCTGGTAGAAAATCGTTGCGTATCATCCCCTCCCGCAGGGGCATACATAACCCAAATCGAACGCCAGACAAAGCAGAATTTCAACTTTTTCCCGGGCGCCGCCACCACCCGGTCTGAGCCGTCGCCATATCGACCACTTACGAACGCGGCGGAAACTCCCCGTCGTCCCTTTCAAACTGTTCCAGAACTGCTAAACTGAACCCTGGCAGGCTTGCCGCCGAAACGGCTCCGGTGACTTCCGACACCTGGTCACGGCAACTCTTAACCATGCATCGCTGCCCCCTTTTTGAACCCGATCCCGCACACAGGACACTACCGATGAACGCATCCGCTCTACTGGTCAAGGCCCTGGAAAACGAAGGCGTGGAGGTTATCTACGGGGTTCCTGGCGAGGAGAATCTCGACTTTCTCGAAGCTCTGCGCCAATCGCACATCGAACTGATCCTCACCCGCCACGAACAGGGTGCGGCCTTCATGGCGGCCACCTACGGCCGCCTGACCGGCAAGCCCGGGGTCTGCCTGGCGACCCTCGGCCCCGGCGCCACCAACCTGGTCACCGGCGCCGCCTACGCGCAGCTGGGCGCTTTTCCGATGGTGATGATCACCGGCCAGAAACCGATCAAGGCCAGCAAGCAGGGGCAGTTCCAGATTGTCGACGTGGTGGAGATGATGCGCCCGCTGACCAAGTACACGCGCCAGATCGTCAACGTCACCCTGATCCCGAGCACCGTGCGCGAAGCCTTCCGCCTCTCCCAGGAAGAACGCCCCGGCGCGGTTCACCTGGAACTGCCGGAGGATATCGCCCGCGAACCGGTCGACAAAACCACCACGCCGGTCTTCCAGATTTCCCGCAACCGCCGGCCCTGTGCCGCCGAGCGGCTGGTGGTCCAGGCCGCCGACATGATCCGCGCCGCCGAGTACCCGCTGCTGCTGATCGGCGCCGGCGCCAACCGCAACCGGGTACGCAGCGCCCTGCGCCGTTTTGTCGAAGAAACCGGGATCTATTTCTTCAATACCCAGATGGGCAAGGGGGTGGTGGATGAAAACAGCCCGCAGTGCCTCGGCACCGCCGCCCTGTCCGACAATGACTATATCCACTGCGCCATCGAGCGTGCCGACCTGGTGATCAATGTCGGCCATGACGTGGTCGAGAAACCGCCCTTCTTCATGGAACACGGTGGCAAGCAGGTGATCCACGTCAACTTCAGCAGCGCCGCGGTGGACAATGTCTATTTCCCGCAACTGAGCGTGGTCGGCGACATCGCCGACAGCATGAGCCGCATGACCATCGAGGTCGGCCGGCTGGAAAAGGACCAGTCCGCCTTCAGGCTGGTCAAGGAGAGTCTCGACATCCACCTCCGGGAGCTGGCCGACGACCTCTCCTTCCCGGTCAAGCCGCAGCGCCTGGTCGCCGACGTGCGCCGGGTGATGCCCCACGACGGCGTCATCGCCCTCGACAACGGCGTCTACAAGATCTGGTTCGCCCGCAACTACCCGGCCCTGGAGCCGAACACCGTGCTGCTCGACAACGCCCTGGCCTCGATGGGCGCCGGGCTCCCCTCGGCGATGGAGGTGGCGCGACTTTATCCCGACCGCCGGGTGATGGCGATCTGCGGCGACGGCGGCCTGATGATGAACAGCCAGGAGCTGGAAACGGCGCTGCGGCTGGGTCTCAACCTGGTGGTGCTGGTCCTCAACGACGGTTCCTACGGCATGATCCGCTGGAAGCAGTACGCCATGGGCTTCGAGGATTTCGGCCTGCAGTTCGGCAACCCCGATTTCGTCCTCCACGCCCGCAGCTACGGCATCGGCGGCCACCGGGTGGAAAAGACGGAAGATTTCGCCCCACTGCTGGAACAGTGCTTCACCGCCGGCGGTGTCCACCTGATCGACCTGCCGGTCGATTATTCGGAAAACAACCGGGTGCTGATCGACGAGCTGCGGCACAAGGTCTGCCGGATCTGAAGCGGGAAGGAGACGGCAGCGGACACCGGGTCAGAGGATGCGCTGGCCGAACAGCGAAGCGGCCAGGGCGACCGCCAGCTGCGCGGTCTGGTTGCGGTGATCGAGGATCGGGTTGATCTCGACGATGTCGAGAGCGGCGAGGCGACCGGAATCGGCGACCATCTCCATCACCAGCTGCGCCTCACGGTAGCTGAGGCCGCCGGGAACCGGGGTCCCGACCCCGGGGGCCTCGCGCGGGTCGACGGCATCGACATCGAGACTGACGTGCAGCCGGGCATGACCGGAAAGCCGCTCCAGGGCCTCCTCCATGACGGCCCCCATGCCGCGCTGGTCAATGTCACGCATGGTCAGGGCGCAGATGCCGCTGGCGCGGAGGCGTTCCTTCTCCTCGTCGTCAAGATCACGGATGCCGAGCAGCACCACGTCCTCGCCGCGCAGCTTGGCGCCCTTGCGACCGACATTGACCAGCCCCGGGTCGCCCTCGCCGAGCAGGGTCGCCAGCGGCATGCCGTGGATATTGCCGGAAGGGGAGGAGCGCGGAGTGTTGAAGTCGCCGTGGGCGTCGATCCACAACAGGCCGGTCGGCGCCGTATCACTCGCGCCACCGACCGAACCGATGGCCAGCGAATGATCGCCGCCGAGGATCAGCGGTATGTACCCGTCCATGACCGCCCGCGCGACAACCCGGTAGAGGGTCTCACAGACCTGCAGGATGGCGTTGCGGAAGCGTTCCGGCCGGGAGGGGTCAAGGGCGTCACGCACCGGAATCGGCAGGTTGCCGGCATCGTCGACCTGCAGGTCGAGACGCCGCAGTTTTGCCGCCAGGCCGGCATAGCGCAACGCGCCGGGACCGAGATCGACCCCGCGCTGATCCTGTCCGAGATCCATCGGCACACCGATGATCTGAACCTTGCGCCGCTTCGTCATCACGCGTCCTTAAGGTTGTTCCACAGGTTGACCATGAAGTCCTGCACGTTGGTGAGAATCGCCTGGGCCTGGGCCGAACCGCGGTTCGCCAGTTTGTCGGCGGAAAATTCCGTCATGTCGACAATGTAGAAGAAGACCGGCCGCACGCTGCCGTCGGCCTCGACCCGGTAGCTCGGCACCATATTGCCGAAGGCGATCGAATGCAGCTGGGTCGCCAGCGCCATGACCACCGTTGCCTTGCGGGCATGCGCGCGCATGGCATCCTGCGACCGGTAGACATCGGCGATCACCTCCGGCAACGGCCCGTCATCGCGGATCGAACCGGCCAGCACATAGGGCACCTGTTGTTTCTCGCAGGCGTAGATGATGCCGTCGCGGATCTGCAGCTGCTCGATGGCGGCAGAGATGGACCCGGCCCTGCGCACCTCGTTGAGAATATCGAGATGATTGTAGTGGCCGAGGGGCTGCAGCTCCTGCGAGTAGATGTTCTGGCCGAGTCCGGTGCGGAAATAGCCACCCTCCAGGTCGTGAGTCGCCAGGGCGTTGCCGGCCAGCAGCGCGTGGCAGTAACCATTCTCAATCAGCCCCTGCATCGCCGCCCGGCTGTCCTTGTCAAAGGCGACCGCCGGACCGAGAACCCAGACGATATGGCCATGGTCGCGATCATGCCGCAACACCTGGTAGAGCTCGTCGTAGCTGCGCGAGAAGGGGGTTTCGCGGGTGCCGCGGGTGCGGAAGGCGAACTTGTCGGTCGCCTCCTGCCCTTCCGGCTCGAAACCGGTGGTATGGACGTAGATGCCCTCTTCGCCATTCTCGGTTCGCCCGACCACCACCCGCTGTCCCTTCCTGACCCGCCGCGCCTCGACGACCTCAATCTGGTCACCGTCGAGCACCAGCACCGAATCCATGCGGCTTTCCGGCACCAGCACCCAGCGGCCGCCGCCGAGATGAACATATTCCGGGTAGTTCGAGGTGCCGTGAAAATTGCGCGGGACAACCCCGTCGGCGGGTGAGGCTTCGGTACTGACCACCGGCGCTGAAGTCAGCTCCGGGGTGGAAAAGTCGGGATGATGGTAGGGGGGGATAAGATCGGACATATGACCTCCTGGGAGAGCCGCAACGGGCTCACTGATTCAGAATATAAGCATAACAGAATTTAACCCCGGCAAAACCCGGAAATCCCCTGCCGGGGCCCGCTTCCGCCGCCC
Organism: Geothermobacter hydrogeniphilus; assembly: GCF_002898515.1. Lineage (GTDB taxonomy): Bacteria > Desulfobacterota > Desulfuromonadia > Desulfuromonadales > Geothermobacteraceae > Geothermobacter_A. The sequence goes on from NZ_PPFX01000012.1 coordinate 77,821, forward strand.
TCCGGCAGGGAGAAAGGTTATTTTCGGTTCCGGTTCCGCCAGGAATTCAGATGCTGCCGATAAACGGCGGCGGCGCCCTGGTAGTAGCCGATATCACGCCGCACCAGCGGATCGTGGTCGCTGCTGCCGGCCCGTTCCTGCAGCTTGCCGCCGTCGAGGCCGCTCTGCAGGCGAATTTGCCGCCGGGGCTCGAGAATTGCCATCTGCTTCCCGTCATACAACCCGAGGTTCTGATAGTTGGCGATCAGCGCCCGCCCGCGGCCGGCGGGTTCCGCCAACACGTCATGACCGAAAAAGCAGGACCGGTAGCTCATGTTGAGCAGGCCGAGCAGGGTCGGCGCCAAGTCGACCTGGCTGGACAGGGTCGAGACCTTGCGCGGCGGGATGTGCCTGGGAGCATAAATCCAGAGGGGAATATGATAGCGGGCCACCGGCAGGTCGTGCTTGCCGGCGCTGCCGGCCTGGTGATCGGCCAGGATGACAAACAGGGTATCGTCGAACCAGGGGTGTTGCTCGGACTGGCTGAGCAGCTGGCCGAGGGCATAGTCGGTGTATTTGACGGCGCCGTTGCGACCATGACCGGAGGGGATGTCGATGCGCCCCTCCGGGTAGGTGTAGGGACGATGGTTGGAGGTCGTCATAACCTGGATAAAGAAGGGCGTCCCAGCCTGCTGCTCACGGTCGGCGACCTTCATCACCTGGCGGAAAAGGTCCTCGTCGGACATGCCCCAGGCATTGGAGAAACTGATCTCGGTGTCGGGAACGCTGGTCTGGTCGACAATCTGGTAACCGTTGGCGGCATAGAAGGCATTCATATTCTCAAAGTAGCTGCGGCCACCGTAGGCAAAAAAGGAATGGTAGCCCTTCTCGTCGAGGACGTCGCCGAGGGACCACTGGTCGGTCTCCCGACCGATGCGCTTGATGATCGAGCGCCCGGGGGTGGGCGGGATCGACAGGTTGACCGCCTCCAGCCCGCGGGTGGTGCGGGTGCCGGTGGCATAGAAGTTGTCGAAAAAGAGGCTCTTGTCGATCAGCGCGTCGAGGTTCGGGGTCAGGTGCTGACCGTTGCCGAAATAGTCGAGAAAGTCGGAGCTGAGGCTCTCGACGGTGATGAGGATGATGTTGAGATGCTGTTCCGGGCCGGTATTGTGGATGTCGCGACGGATATCATAGGGCGCATCGCTGACAAAACGGGCGTTGGGTTCGGCCACCTCCCGGCGCAGCAACTGTGCCGCCTGGTCGTCGGGCAGGGTGGCGTAGAACTGCCGGTAGTCGAGTTCATTGTTGCGGAAGGCGGCCACGAACTGGTAGGGGCCATTGCTCGCCAGCTCATTGATGTAGTTGTTCGCCGAGATGCGCCGCAAGGGTTGGCCGAGGGTGAAGTAGCCGGACAGCGGCAGCAACAGCAGCAGCAGGGCGATCAGGCCGCGGCGCAGAAACGGCTCCTCGCTGTTCAGGGCTCTTGCCAGGGGTTTGCGCAGCGGCTGGTAGAGCAGCAGGGCGCCGACGAACATCCCCAAGAAGAGCCACACCACCGGGTAGGACTGCACGATGTTGTCGGTCACCTCGCGGCGATAGATCAGGTAGTCGATGGAGATGAAATTGAAGCGTACCTGGAACTCGTCCCAGAACAGGTACTCGGCGACCAGCGTGAAACAGGCGGCGTAAAGTGAAACAAAAACCACCAGCTTCAACCACCAGGCGTGGATCCGGCTGCGCCAGAGCCGCTGCGGCAGCAGCCACAGGTAGAGGGCCGGAGCGATCAGGGCGTAGGCGAAGAACCCGCTGTCGAAAAGGGCGCCGGTGGCGAAGATGTGCAGCAGCTGCGGCAGGCTGGGGCTGGCATCCTGCCGGCTGACGATCAACAACAGCAGGCGGATGGCGAAAAAGAGGACCAGGCTCAGCAGGTAGAGGGCGCCGAGGAGTTGAAACCGGGAGGACTTCATGATGTGGGTCATCCATGCTTGGGGACGGGTTCAGAGCGGAACTCGGCCCACAGGGGGGGTGTCGAAAGGGATATATCAGCGGCCATTATACAGAGACCCTGCGTCCGGCGCCACAGGCCGTAAACCCGGCCAGCGCCACCAGGGCCAGCAGCGCGCTGCCGTAAAAAGCGGCGGCCGGCGTCAGCGACTGCCACAGCCGGCCGGCCAGCAGACTGGCGAAGAGCAGGCCGATCCCGGTGGCCAGGCCGAAGACGCCGAACGCCGTTCCCCGCAGCGAGGGCGGCGAAGCCTGGGCGACCAGCGTCGCGAGCAGCCCCTGGGTCATCCCCAGGTGCAGCCCCCAGAGCAACGCGCCGAGCAGCACCAGCCAAAGATGCCCCGCCAGCGCCAGGCACAGATCGGCGCCCACCAGCACCAGCATCCCGGCGGTGAGCAGGCCGCGGAGCCCGATCCGGTCGCCCAATGTGCCGAGCGGGTAGGCGCTCAGCATGTAGGCGCTGTTCATGACCACCATCACCATCGACACCAGGGTGACCGACAGCCCCAGGTCCGTCCCCCGCAACAACAGAAAGGCCTCGCTGAAGCGCGCCATGGTGAACAGGGTGCCGACCAGCAGCACCCGCCAGTAGTCGCCGCCAAGCGCCTGCAGTTGCTGGCGGTTCAGCAGCCAGGAACGATGTTCCGGGGCGGACCGCGGTTCCCTGACCCCCAGCAGCAGGATCAGCACCGCCAGCAACCCGGGCAGGAAGGCGAGCCAGAAGATCAGGCGGAAACTGCCGCCGCTCATTCCCATCAACAGCATCGCCAGCAGTGGCCCGGCGAAGGCGCCGACGCTGTCGAGCGACTGGCGCAGACCATAGGCGGCGCCGCGTTGTTCAGGCGGAGTGACGTCGGCGACCAGTGCATCACGCGGCGCCCCACAGATACCCTTGCCGATCCGGTCAATGAAGCGGGCGGAGAAGACCATGCCGACCCCAGCAGCCAGGGCAAAGAGCGGCTTGCTCAGCGCCCCCAGCCCGTAGCCGCAGACCGCCAGCAGCTTGCGTTTGCCGAGCCGGTCGCTCAAGGCCCCGGAAAAAACCCGCACCACCATCGCCGTCGACTCGGCTACCCCTTCGATCAGGCCAACGGTCTGCACCCCCGCGCCGAGCACCGAGACCAGGAAGACCGGCAACAGACTGTGGATGATCTCCGAGGAGATATCCATACACAGGCTGACGCAGCCGAGCGCCCAGACCGTGCCAGGCAGGCACTGATGCCCGCTTCCTTGCAACTTATTCGCCATGGGTCGGCGCACCAGCCCCCGGTTTTTTCCGCAGCCGGAGGTAACCGACAACCAGCAGCGCACAGCCGAGCAGCACGACAAGCAGGATCTGGTGCAGATAATGACCGATCAGTTGCTGGTTGTTGCCGATGAAGTAGCCGACCAGGGCCAGGATAACCACCCAGACAGCGGCGCCGAGGGCGGTGAAGGCGGCGAACAACGGGACATTCATCCGCGCCAGCCCGGCCGGCAGGCTGATGTACTGGCGGATCCCCGGCAGCAGGCGACCGACGAAGGTGGAAATGTGCCCGTGGCGTGCAAAGAAACGGTCGGCCCTGTCCAGGGTCTTCGGGCTGATCAGCAGGTAGCGGCCGTAGCGCTCGAACAGCGGTCGCCCCCACTGAGAGCCCGCCAGTAATTGAAACAGGCACCGAGCAGGCTGCCGAGAATCCCGGAGGCGATCACCAGCGGCAGCGACATTTCGCCCTGCGCGGCCAGATAGCCGGCCGGCGGCACCACGACCTCGCTGGGAAAGGGGAAAAAGGAGGATTCGAGGAACATCAGGATGATGATCCCCGGGTAGCCCCAGTGGCCAACCGTGTTGACGATCCAGGTGACAATCTGATGCAACAGGTCCATTAAAATCCTTTCGAGAATACCTTCTTGTTTTCCGCAACCAATAGCACAGGGAACCTCCCGGGGCGGTTGCGGACCTCGGTTGGCAAAGGTGAAAGCTCATGTCGCAGGCCGAAAAGGGCCGGCGCATAGTTTTTCTGCCCCCACGGCAGGGTCAGTAGCGCGGCGAATGGCTTTGCCGTTTCGGCTTCGACCACTCCGACCAGAATCCTGTTGCCAGCGTCCAGTTGCAAGGGGCTCGGCCAGAGGCGTAGCACCAGTCGAAGGCCTTCGGACAGGGGTTTCCACATGACCAGGGTTGGTCTCTCTCCTTTTTCGAACTGGGGCAAAATAGGCAGGGTTTTGACGTCCGGCCGGGACGTGAACAAATTCAGGCAACGGCGAAGCGACACATCGGGTGCGGTCTTCCAGTGACTCGATCGCAGAATCTCGGCGAACTCCGCTGGAGGGACGGCGACCTGCAGAGTCAACGGTTGTTCGCGATCTCCCAGCAGGCTGTATCGCCAGGCCGGAAGTTGCAAATAACCCTGCTTCCACCAGTCTGTCGGCGCCAGGTTCTGAACCGGCTCCCGAACCTGGTAGCGGGCCAGGTCGGCCTGCTGGCGGCTGCCGACATGCCAGCTTCCGGCCACCACCAGCGCCAGCAGCGCCACAGGGATCAGCAGTCGCCCATCGAACTCCGCCTGCCGGCGCAGATAGAACAGTCCGAGGATGCAAACCCAGCTCCAGCCAAGCGCCATGCCACCGAGCACATCCGACAGCCAATGAGCGCCGAGATAGATGCGAGAGAAGGCCACCAGCGACGCCAGGGACAAAGCAAGAGCAACCGGCCAGAGCCGCCAGCGAGAAGGAAGTCCACGAAGCAACAGAATCGCCAGAAAGCCGTAGACCACCACCGACATGGTGGTGTGCCCGCTGGGAAAGCCCCAGGCGGAGACTCCCTGGTAGATAGCAATCGGCCGCGGTCGATGCAACAGCCACTTGAACAGCTGCACCAGGACGACCCCGCCGACGACGGCAACCAACCAATAGTACAATGCGCGAAATTGTTTTCGCAGTAACAACAACCCGGCAACCACCAAAATGATGGCGACGTTGGTGGCCGCATCGCCCAACTCGGTCACCGCTACCATCAGGGCATCCCCCCAGGGAGTCCGCAGGCTTTGCAGAAAATGATAGACCGACTGGTCGGCCTGCACCAGCGGGTCGCCACTGAGCAGATCCTGCAGCACCCCAAGAAACAGCCAGGCCGCCATCGCCAGGCCGATCCCGAGAATCAGCAGGGGACGGTTATGGTCATTTGCGACCCTGCTCAACCAGCAGGCCCCGAGGCGTGCCAACTGCCAGGCCAGCCACAGCAGACCGAGAAAGAGCAGCAACAACACCGCCAGCCGGGTGCTGACCGCGCCGACCAGGGCCATGGAGGTACCGAGGACCACGCCGGGCATCAGATAGGCGAAGGCCCAGCCGATCGCCGAGAGGATATTGACGATCAGGAAGTGCCCGGACGGCATGTCGAGCATCCCGGCGACGATTGGAATCACCGGCCGAACCGGACCGACAAAGCGGCCGAAGAAGACACTCTTGCCACCGTGACGGTTGAAAAACGCCTCGCCCTTGGCCAGTATCTGCGGATAGCGACGGAACGGCCAGATATGGGCAATCTCACGGTGATAGTGGCGTCCCAGCCAGAAGCTGATGCCGTCACCGGCGACCGCCCCCGCCATCGCCGCCAGCAGCGTCAGCTTGATCGACAGCACCCCGCTGCCAGCCAGCGCGCCGATGCCGACCATCATCACCGTGCCGGGAACCAGCAGCCCGACCAAGGCCAACGATTCGGACAGCGAGATGAAAAAAATCGCCAGGTAGGCGGCAACTGGATGCAGGCTGACCCACTGCAGGCTGTCGGTCCAGAGGACATGCCAGTGCATATTAAGTTATCTCCTGAACGATGCGGGCAGACGCCTGCTCAGCTGCTGGTAGAGATCCACCAGCCACCCGTTCAACGGCGCCAGCAACCGTCGCTGCCAGAGCATGATGCCGCTGACCATGAGGGCAACCAGCAGGGATCCCGCCATATCCATGGGGAAATGAATCCCGGCATAGACCCGCCCCCAGGCGGTCAGGAGCGCCATCCCCATCAGCATCAGACCGGGAAGACGCCATCCCCGGCACAGCAACAGAAAAAAGGCGACGGAGAGCATCAGGGTGGCGTGGTCGCTGGGGAAGGAGTTCTCCGGGCCATGGGTAATCAGCGGCGTACACAGGCCAACCATGTAAGGTCGGGGGAAGTAGATGAGCAGACCAACAATCTGGTTGAGCAGCAGCCCGAGCAGACCCGCCTCGGTCGCTTCCAGCAGGGCCGCCCGCCGCTCATCCCGTGCCAGCACCCAGAAGACGACCAGCGCGAACATCAGCAGGTAGGGACCGCCTTCGGCGAAAAAGATCGCCAGGCCATCGATCAGCGGTTGTTGACCGGCGCCCAGGTGGATCAGGGTGAATAATTCAAGATTCCATTGTTCCATCAGGTGTCATCTTTGTTCATGGCTTGAATTGAGAGGCAGGCGCACCGAGACTCGCAGGCCTGTGCCTCGCTCAACGTCGGTCAGTTCGATGGTCCCCCTGTGACGAGTGACAATCTCACGCACGATGGCCAGCCCCAGGCCGCTGCCTGTCCCCTCGCTGCCAAGGCGGCGGTAAAAACGCTCGAAAACCCGTTCGCGCTCGGCCAGGGGGATTCCCGGGCCGCTGTCCGCCACCTCGAGCCCGACCTGGTCCGCTTCACGGCGTAGCCTAACATCAACCTGACCCCCGACGGGACTGTAGCGGATAGCGTTGGTCAACAGGTTGCCGAGCAGGACACGCAACCCCTCCGCATCTCCGCCCAAAACGGCAGGCTCACACTCACTCACGCCGAGATCGATATCCCTTTTCACAGCAACCGGCGCCTGTTCGGCTACCACCTCCTTCACCAGGGTGCAGAGGTCGACCTGCTCGAATGGCCGCTGCTGATCCTCCGGCTCGAGTCGTGCCAGGGTCAACAACTGGTGGACGAGATGGGAGGCCCGTTCTATCCCTTCCCGTACCTGGCGCAGCGCCCGGGTCCGCTCTTCGTCGCTGCGCGCCAGTTGCAGGACCTGCGCCTGCAGGGACACGGCTGTCAACGGGGTGCGCAATTCGTGGGCCGCGTCGGCAACGAACCGTCTCTGGCCGTCAAGTGCCCCCTTGAGTCGCCCCAACAGTCCATTCAACGCCTGTACCAGGGGATGCAATTCATCCGGGAGAGCCTGTTCAGGCAGCGGGTTCAGTGCCAGGGGGCGCCGCTGGCGCAACTGTTCTGTCAGCATTGTCAGAGGGCGCAAACTGCGCCTGACGCTGATCCAGATGATACCACCCAACACCAGGATCAGCAGCAGCACCGGGGCAATGGCGCCGACAGCGATCCCGGTGGTCATTTCCAGGCGGTCGGAAAAGGGCTGGCTGGTCTGAATCAGTCGTTCGCCCTGGCGCAGCACAAAACTGCGCCAGAGCATGTTATGCGAGAAGTGGGTGGAGAAACCTTCCTCGGCGAGCGAGGGTGTACCTTCCTTGCGATTCAGGTGATGGAGCAGGGTCCCGTTTTCATCCCAGACCTGAATCACGAAGTCATCATCGTCGTCCTGCAGGTTGGTCAGCGGCGGCGGGGAGGGCAGCTCGAAATCTCCGCTGACCGGCACGCTGTAGGCGAGCTGTCGCAGGCGATCGTCAAATAAATCTTCCAGTTCGTTGCGCACGTAGAGAAAACTCACGATGCAACATAAAACCACCGCCAGCAACTGACCGAGCAGCAGCCAACGCAGCAATCTTTTACGCATCGAGTTCATCTGCAATCCCCCAGCAGGTAACCTACCCCACGGATGGTCACGATCCTCTTTTTACCCAGTTTCCTGCGCAGATGATGGATATGCACTTCGACCGCATTGCTTTCGATCTCAGTCTCCCAGCCGTAGAGGCGTTCCTCCAGCGACTCCCGGCTTACGACCCGTCCGGGGGATTCCAGCAGGGCTTCGAGAAGGGAATATTCCCGCGGCGACAAGGAGACGTGCTTGCCTTGCAATCGGCAGACTTTGGTGGCCGGGTTCAGGCTCAGGCCACCATAGACCAGCAGTGGATCGATCCGTCCGTGGCGGCGTCTCTGAACCGCCCGCATCCGTGCCCCCAACTCGTCAAGGTCGAAGGGCTTGGTGACAAAATCATCGGCCCCGGCATCCAGCCCGGCAATCCGCTCGGCAACCTCATCTCGGGCCGTGACAATGATGACCGCAGCGTCTCCGCCTCCGCGCCGGTAGTCGGTCAGAACCTCCAGTCCGGAGCCATCCGGCAGCCCCAAGTCGAGAAGCACCATCTCGTAATGGCCAAGGCGAAGCGCCATAGTCGCATCCCCTGCGGAGCGAGCCCAGTCGACAACGTGACCCTCCTGCACCAATCCCTGGTGCATCACCTTGCCGATCATGGCATCATCTTCGACCAAAAGGAGTTTCATGAAAAAGACCTCCATGATTGCCCAACGGGGCAATGCCACCGACCGGGTTGTTGTTTTCCCCTACACAGAACATACCGACCGGCCACCTTGGAGACCGGTCGGTCATGAACTCAATCGCGGTCTGCCTTATCATGGTCCCCGTCATCATCATCCTCGGGATCAAGCCGCTTGTCGAGCACCTTTCCCGTCCCGGGATCGACTCGAACCTCGTAGTCCCGGCCGCCGGACACCACCTCGACCAGATATACGGGTACGGTCTCTTCGTCATCCAATTCGGCACTTACCGCCATTCCTCCTGCCGCGTTCTGCGCCAGGGTAATGGCCTCCGTCAGGCTTACCTTGGCGGCGTTCAGTGCCTGCATCTCACGGGCGTCATTCTCATCGGCCACCGCCAGCGTTCCGGCCAGCACACCGACCGAAAGCATCCCGAAAAACAACATCTCCTTGTACCTCATCACTGAGTCTCCTTCCACCGCGCCGAAGAATCCGAACAGCGAGACCGCGGGCTCTCCACCGCTCGGTCCGGCAACCTGAAAACTGGGGAATCGATGGTTGTTACCGGCCCCCACAGACTAGCGCGGAAGTCTTAAGCCTGCCTGAAGATAGCCGACACACCCTTAAGGCAACCTTAAGGATTGCCTGTTACATCTTGCTGTCGGCGATGGGGGGTTTCTGCTTCTTTCTACCCAAGGCCCCTGAGTAGCTGCAACAAGCTGACCGTAGAGTGGACTGGCATGGCTAGGTTCCGCTCATAGGTTGAAAAACCGAGCCCGATGGAGTTTCAATCGAACTATGGTGGAAAGTGGGTTTTTAGGATCAGGACAATATCTTGCAAAATGGGCACGCTGCTGGCGATATGTAGGCGCTTTTTTGCTCCTTGTTACCGTCAATGGCTGTGCCGCATACCGCCCGATGCCCATCACCGAGGAGGGGGTTCGTGCCAGGTTGCAGCCTCCTGACATGGCACAGGTGCGAGCTCTTGCGCGTGAAATCAAACATCCGATTCTCCACCCGATTGAGCTGAAGGCGGATGAGGGACTCTCACCTGACGGTGCGGCCGTTCTGGCGGTTTTGCTGAATCCATCCCTGCGTGCGATTCGCGATCAGAGAGCACTGTCGGGCGCACTGGTACTCGATGCAGGTTTATTGCCTAATCCTGAATTGACTTACAGCCTTGACGTGCCGACAGGCGGCGACACGGCTGGCAGAGTAAACGCCTTTGGCTTGGGTTTGAACTGGAATGTGACGTCTCTCATCTCTCGATCTTCAAGAGTACGGGAGGCAAAAGCACAAAGTGAGGCCATTGATTTGGATATTGCCTGGCAAGAGTGGCAGGTCGCCCAAGGGGCCAAGGCAGCCGTCTACCAATTGTCGAGCCTGCAGAGTCAAATCGCGCTGCTTGAGCAAGTTCGTCAACAGTTAGTGGAAAATCTGGAACATGTCCGGGAAGCGGTCTCGAATGGTTTCATGACCGCAAGCGATTTGAATTCAGTCCAGACCGCCAATTCAAGTGTAAATGAGCGACTGCTCTCGCTTGAAAAACAGGCCGACCAACAACGACTGAAGCTTCTGCGACTACTGGGACTCCCGGCGAATTCACAGATCCGTTTGAGTAAAACACTTCCTCTGCCATCCAGGACTATCTTGCCGAATACGTCTTTAATGGACGGGCTGGAGGAAAGGCGTTTGGATCTTCTCGCATTGCGCCATGGGTACGACAGCCAGGAGGCTGCAGTTCGGACGGCCGTGCTGGAGCAATTTCCAAGGATCAACGTCGGCCCGACGATCAACAGAGACACCGACAACTTACGGACCACTGGATTCAGCCTAAGCATCGAGTTGCCGATTTTTAACCGAGGCCAGGGGAAAATAGCAGTCGAGCGAGCTACTCGAAAGAAGCTTTACGATGAGTACATAACCCGTGTTTTTGAAACCCGTTCCGACATTGAACAAATTGAATCCGGTATTCGGTTCCTGGGCGAGCAGATTGCCGCCTCCCAAGCAACGGAAACTGATCTTGGGAGGCTGGTGGATAACTATCGCAGGGCTTTGGCTGATGGACGAGCCAATGCCCTGGTCTATTACGCCGGATGGACTGATCTAATCGACGCGCAGATAAAAGTTGTTGATCTCAAAGGTCAGCTTGCTCAGGCAGTGGTCGCGCTCGAGCTGGCATCGGGCTTTTATAAAATTCCGGGAACAGACCAGTCGTCGGAAGCGGTATCGACAGAGGCCGGAATGGAGAAAAAATAATGAAGAACAAATTTCTTACAATCCTGCTGATGGTTGTCGTGTTCATCGGATTTGGAGCCTATGTCCTGTTGCATATCGAACCCCGGGATTCGGTCGCAGGAAAAATCACCACCGATTCATCATCCGCCCCCGGGCCGCTGATCAGCACCGCATATCCTGCTAAGCGCACTTTCACACGTAAGGTCCCTTGGGTCGGCACATTGGAATCGCAGGCATCCATTGAATTGACCGCTCTCGTGGCGGGGCGGGTCGAGGCCATTGACGCCGAGGATCAACGCCCTGTCAAAATGGGGCAATCCGTCATACGGTTGGGAGGCCCGCAAATCGAAGATACCCACGCCAGACTCACGGCCCAGATCGAATCCCTGAAAATACAGGTTCAACTTAGCCAGGAAACACTCGTGCGCCTTGAAGAGAACCTCAAGACCCGGCTTTCGACCAAGGCTCAGGTGGCTGCGGCGCAGGAAACGAAGGTCAAACTGGAGACGCAGTTGCGCGATGCGCGGTTGAACCTGAAAATCTTAAATCGGCAAAGCCATATGACCGCGCCCATGAATGGGATATTTACCAATCGGCGGGTTAGTGTGGGGCAGGAAGTAGCCGCCGGTCAGGTTGTCGGCGACGTCATCGATACGGGTCGGCTGCGGGTCAAAGCGTCTCTTTTTCCTCCACGGGACCTTGAGTTGCGAGGCAGGGAGGCGTCCGTTCGCTTGAACGAAAGCCAAACGGTCACCGGCATAGTCAGGCAGGTTTTTCCGCTGGCTTCCAGTACTGGCGCCGTGACGGTGTGGATTGAAGGGCCACAAATAGACACGCGACTGCGACCCGGTCAAACGGTCGGGGGGGAAATCGTGGTTCAACCGAGATCCGGCGTCCTGGCGGTACCGGAATCGGCAATCGTTTATGACGCTCAGGACCATCCGTTTTTGTTCGTCGGTAAAGACGGTACCTATGAGCGCCTCGGCATCCAAACAGGAATGGCGCAAGACGGCTGGGTTGAGATCCTTTCCGGATTGAGAGGGGACCAGTTGGTCGTTGTCAGGGGAGCTTATGAGCTTTTCTACCGAAAATTCAATGAGCAGTTCAAGGTGCAGGATTAAGGCATGCGTAAGTTTCTTCAACTGACTATCGCCAATCCCATTGCAGTCATTCTGTTTGTCGTTGTTGTCGCCTGGGGAGGCATCTTCGCCCTGCTGCATTTGCCTGTGGGGCTGTTTCCGGGACTGGATGTGCCGGTCGTAAACATTATTTCCCATGATCCCGGAACCGCGTCCGAGGACATGGAGCTGCTCATCACCCGTCCCATCGAGGACCGCATTCGTGCAATTCCCGGTGTGCGGCGCGTATCCTCTACCTCTGTCGAGGGGATTTCTCAGATTACCGCCGAGTTCGCTTGGGGGACTCGGTTGACTGACGCCAGGCAACTTGTCCAGGCGGAGCTGTCGTCCGTGCAAAGCGATCTGCCGGCTGGAGTAACGCCACGGCTGGAAAATATCGGGACCACGCTTCAGGAGGTTGCCGGGTACGTGGTTTACGGCGCGGGAGACCCGGTTGATCTGCGTGCCACAGTGCAGTTGAATCTATCCAGCCGTCTGATGGGCGTGGAAGGGGTTTCCCGAGTGGAGGTGCTGGGCGGTGATGAGCCGGCCTTTGTCGTTCACGTCCGCCCCGAGGCACTGTCCCGTTTACATTTAACTATCAGTGATGTGACAGCCGCGCTAGCCAGGTATAACCGGGTGGCGGCGGCCGACTTCATCAATAGAGGGTCGCGGGAGTACCTTATTCGCGGTGACAGTCGACTTCAGACCATCTCCGATGTTCTTTCGGTGCCGGTGGTTGCAAATGGTGCCGACTCCGTTCTTCTCAAAGATATCGCAACCGTTACGTCTGGGCGCGTACCGCGTCATTACACAGTGCATGGAAATGGCTTGCCGGCGGTTTCGTTTGTTGTCTTTAAGCAGCCTAATGCCAGCACAATTGATGTTGTTCGCGGCGTTGATCGTGAACTGAAGGAATTTAGCTCCCTTCTGCCTAAGGGCACCCAGATTAAAAAATTTTACGATCAGTCCAATATCGTGACCGAGGCATGCGATTCCCTATTTCACGATCTGATTGTCGGTGCATTGCTTGCCGCCGCTGTGCTTTTTTTCTGGCTCGTCAGCAGAATCTGTGGAGATAATCAGGTTCCGGCAACTTGCCAAGCTCGTGATATAGGGCGATTTGCAGGCATTTGAGGGTTCGAAACCCGTAGGCTTTTC
>NZ_PPFX01000013.1 GCF_002898515.1 Geothermobacter hydrogeniphilus
ATTTTCGGTTAGCACAACCCCTGTTTGCTGGTCAATTTTAGGTTAGCATTACTAGGTGTTCACTGCCGCATAGGCAGCTTAGAAATTTGACGGGCTGGTCGGTGGCGTGGTGGACTTGTTCACTGCCGCATAGGCAGCTTAGAAAGAAGAGGGCGCGCGGGGTCCATATCAGCCCCCGTTCACTGCCGCATAGGCAGCTTAGAAAGGTAAAGCGGCCCTCGTAGTCCTGCACGTCCAGTTCACTGCCGCATAGGCAGCTTAGAAATCCACCTACTGCCCAAGATGCGGAGTGTCGCCGTTCACTGCCGCATAGGCAGCTTAGAAATTTGACGCCGCCGGTGGCGTCGAGTTTGAATCGTTCACTGCCGCATAGGCAGCTTAGAAAATCCAGGCCTACACCCAGCTCGCCGCCTCGGCGTTCACTGCCGCATAGGCAGCTTAGAAATCGGCAGCCTCGCTGAAATCACCGACCGAGTCGTTCACTGCCGCATAGGCAGCTTAGAAATTTTTCGGGCGGCCCGATCGGGATCGGGTGGTGTTCACTGCCGCATAGGCAGCTTAGAAATATAAGGGAGCCCATTATATAGCGGACTACGCGTTCACTGCCGCATAGGCAGCTTAGAAACTGATCCGCTCCTGCTCGGCGCGGCGCTCGGCGTTCACTGCCGCATAGGCAGCTTAGAAATCCAGCGCAAGCAGGCCCACGCCATCATCGACGTTCACTGCCGCATAGGCAGCTTAGAAATGCGAGTGTGAGACAGGACCACGCTTGCCATGGTTCACTGCCGCATAGGCAGCTTAGAAACAGAGTCTCTACCGCCGAGCGCTCGGCTACTCGTTCACTGCCGCATAGGCAGCTTAGAAATGACGGATGAGCCCAAGCAGGCAGGTCGATGTGTTCACTGCCGCATAGGCAGCTTAGAAAAGGGCGGTGATCTCTTTCTTGAGCATCTCAAGGTTCACTGCCGCATAGGCAGCTTAGAAATATAAGGGAGCCCATTATATAGCGGACTACGCGTTCACTGCCGCATAGGCAGCTTAGAAAATCAAGGCCCACGACGACGGTTTCATGCCGCAGTTCACTGCCGCATAGGCAGCTTAGAAAGTCGAGGGCCAGGAGCAGGCAGACGAACGCATGTTCACTGCCGCATAGGCAGCTTAGAAAGTAAGCGGCGGAGAACAACAGCGCCGGTCCTGGTTCACTGCCGCATAGGCAGCTTAGAAAATAGCTCCAGGAGAAGGACGATATTCCGCAACAGGTCTATGCTGCCCAACCCCGCAGCGCGTTTTCTGCTATCCTTGAAACTCCATATCATCACCGTTGCCAACCCGGGATAACGGTTTTTTTGAGGTTGTATGCACTTTCACCATCTCTTCTCCGCCCTCGCCATTGTGCTGCTCGGCTCCCTGGTCGGCGGCCGCCTGGCGGCCCTGCTGCGCCTGCCGCGGGTCACCGGCTACCTGCTGGCTGGCCTGCTGCTCGGCCCCTCCTGCGCCCAACTGCTCGGCCTGCCGCCGCTGCTGGCCGAGGACGCGCTGCGGGAACTCGACGTTCTCGGCAATCTCGCCCTGGCTCTGATCATGGTCAACATCGGCGGCCAGTTCCGTACCGACCATCTGCGCCGCTACCGTCACCGGATCGCCATCTTCTCTCTGGGAGAAACCGGGCTGACCTTCATCCTGGTGGCGGTCTGTTGCTTCCTCGTCAACCAGCTGCTGATGGACGTCGTGGTCGGCGGCCTGACCCTGACCCAGACCTCTCTCGCCTTCGGCCTGCTGCTGGGATTGATCGCCATCGCCACCGCCCCGGCGGCGACCCTGATGGTGATCCGCGAATACGAGGCCGCGGGTCCGGTGACCAACACCGTGCTGACCCTGATCGGATTGAACAACCTTGCCTCGGTGATGCTCTTTATCCTTGCGGAACAACTGCTGACCGGCAGCGGTTTTTCGCTGCAGCTGTTGACCCGGATGTTCGGACCGCTGCTGCTCGGCGGCCTGCTCGGCTTCCTGATGTCGGTCTGGGGGCAACGCCTGGAACAGGGCAGCGAGTACAAGATCCTCCTGCTCGGCGGCATCGCCGCCTGCACCGCTCTCAGCCTGGCACTGCAGGTCGACAGCCTGCTCGCCAGCCTGGCGCTCGGCATGGTACTGGCCAACAGCTCGCCACGCTGGCACCGGATGCTTGAATCGCTGCGGCAAATCGACTACCCGCTCTATGTCGCCTTCTTTGTCCTCGCCGGCGCCAACCTGCACCTCCAGACCCTTGGCCACATCGGCCTGCTCGGAGTCATCTACGTGATCGCCCGCACCGTCGGCAAACTGGTCGGCGCCTGGTGCGGTGCCCGCATCGGCGGATTCAGCCTGCGCGAGCAGCGCTACGTCGGCGCCACCCTGCTGGCTCAGGCCGGGGTCGCCATCGGGCTGGCCCGAAACCTGGTCATCGACTGGCCGGAAATGGGCGCATTGCTGCAGACCGTGGTTCTCGGCGCCGTGGTGGTGTTCGAAATCTTCGGCCCTCTCGCCGTTCGTCACGGGCTGGTTCATTCCGGTGAAGTCCCGCTGCTTTCGCTGCTGCAGAAGCAGGCGCCGCAAAGCGCCCTGGAAGGACTGCACAGCGTAGTCCACCATTTCCGCGCCTCTCTCGGCCTGCCGGACGGCCACAAGGTCAGCGATCCGGGAGATATCCTGGTGCGTCACATCATGCGGCAGAACGTCGAAACCCTGCACAATGACACCGGCTACCACGAGCTGCTGCGCTTGATCGCTCACAGCCGTTACGACCGCTTCCCGGTGGTCGATCAACGGGACCGCTTTATCGGCATGGTCAACTACACCGAGATCCGCAGCCTGCTGTTCGAACCTGACCTGGCAAGCCTGGTGGTGGCCGGCGACCTGGTCACCAGTGTCCAGCATGCGGTCTTTCCGCAACAGTCGCTGCGCGAGGTGCTCGACCTGTTCCAGCAGCAGCGGGATGTCAGCTTCTTCCCGGTGGTCGATCCGGATGAACCGACCCGCCTGCTCGGTATCCTCAGCCAGAATGACGTCCTCTCCGCCTTCCGCCGGCTGGCGGAGAAAGCCTGAAAAGAGACAAACAAAAAGGGCGGCCCGCATCGGGTCGCCCTTTTTGTTTGTTTTCATGTCCACGCCAGCTTACTTCTTCATCAGCGCCGTGGCCTTTTTCGCTTCCGGAGATTGAGGAAACCGTTCCTGCAGCTTGGCCCAGATCACCCGGGCGTTGTCCTTGTCGCCGAGGGCCTGGAAAGCCAGCCCCTGCTTGAGCAGGGCCGATGCCACCTTCGGCTGGTCCCCGTATTTTTCGACCACATCCTGGAACTGCAGGATGGCATTTTCGTACTTCTTCTCCCCGTACCAGGCTTCACCGATCCAGTAGGTGGCATTCACCGCCAGGTGATGCTTGGGATATTGCTTGAGAAAGGCCTGCAGCCGCTCACGGCCAAGGGCGAAGTTGTTCTGATTGCGGATCGCGTCCAGTCCCTGCTGATAAAGCTCTTCGGCACTTACGGGCGCGGGCGCTGTCGCCGCGACTTTCGACGGCGCCTTCTCCAGTTTGACGAGACGTTCTTCGATGGCCTTGACCTTGAAGCGCAGTTCATCGCGCAGGGCGGTCAGTTCCGCCTGCAGTTTCTGCCGGGCGGCCGCCTGTTCCTCGATATCCCCCCGCATGCTGAGAACCTGGTTGCGAAAACTGTCGAAATCGGCCTTGAGGTCGGCCTGGCCGCGGGTCAGTCCGGCCAGCTGCTGCTGTCCACCGCCGGCGGCCTGCGCCTTGCGCAACTCCACCAGGGCCGTTTCATTGGCCGCCAGGCGACGCTTCATCTCCGCCAGATCCTGGTCGATGCGCTGCTGCTGTTGCGGGTTGGCACAGCCGCCAAGGATCATCACCAGCAGCAGAAATCCGAGATAGCACGCTTTCATAACGCCTCCTCAAAGACCTGAAATAAAAAGGGCCGCGCTGCAAAACAGCGCGGCCCCCGTATCCATCTTAAGCTGATCAGCGGACCGCTTTGAACTCGTCACGCCGGTTCTTGGCCCAGGCCGCTTCGTTGCTGGCCGGGTCGAGCGGCATCTCTTCACCGTAGGAGATAGTCGAGATCCGGTCGGCGGCCACGCCGAGAGAAACCAGGTAGTCACGCGCGGCAATCGCCCGTCGCTCACCGAGCGCCAGGTTGTATTCGTCGGAGCCACGCTCGTCGCAGTGCCCCTCGATCCGCACCTTGACGCCGGCGTTGGCCTGCAGCAGGGCAGCGTTGGCGGCAAGGATATCACGCGCCTGGGCCGAGAGACTGAACTGGTCGAAATCAAAATGAATCCGCTGCAACTGCCGGGCGACGGCCTCGATGTCGGCCGGAACCTGCTCCTTGACGGAGGACTCGCTCACCCCCTGGTCGGCAACCGCGGTCGGCTGCTCGACGGCAACCTTGGTCTCGACCGGGGCTTCAGCGGGAGCCTGCTGCGCGGCGGGCTTTTTCGCACAACCAACGGCCAACAGGGAACACAGCGCCACAACGGCAATCCACTGCATTACGACAACCTTCTTCATGGTGTTCCACTCCTTTCAAACGTCTATAGAAATGATATTGTTACCGAAAAACCCTAGTAAAACAGCCTCGATTATACAGAAAGCCGCTGAAAAGACAACTAGGATTGCATTAATCTTGACGATGGCAGCGACGGAGGTTACCAGCGTGGCGACCAGGCCGGATGGTTGCAGTTGCCGGAACCGCCGGAAACCTTGACCGAACCGCTGCCGTCGGCACGCATCAGGTAGATCGCCTTCCTGCCGCTTTCATCCGACGAATAGACCAGAAAGCGCCCATCCGGACTCCAGCGCGGATGTTCCTTGTTGCCGGGACCGAAGGTCAGCCGCCGCTCTTCGCTGCCGTCGGGCCGGATCAGGTAGATGTCGAACAGGCTTCCCTCCTTGCGGCTGAAGGCGATCCAGTCCCCCTTCGGGCTCCAGGCCGGGGTGACATTGTACTTGCCGTTCAGGGTCAGGCGCTGCGGATCACCGCCGTCGGTGGAAAGCAGAAAGATGTGGGGATTGCCGCGCCGGTTGGAGACAAAGGCAATCCGATCACCGTCCGGGCTCCAGGTCGGATCGATGTCGATACCCCAGTAGCGGGTCAGTCGCTTACTGATCCCGCCGTTGCCGTCAAGCAGGTAGATTTCCGAATTGCCGTCCTTCGACAGGGTCAGGGCGATCCGGTCGTCCCGCGGCGCGAAACGGCCGCCGACGTTGAGCCCTCGGCGGGCGGAAAGCCGCGACTCGCGACCGCTGAAGATATCCCGCTGGTAGAGATCGGGATTACCGGCCCGGTAGCTGGTGAAAATCACCCGGCGCCCGTCGGCGGAGAAATCGGGATTGAGGACGATGGAGCGATGATTTGTAATCCGCACCGGCTTGTGTCCGTCAACCTCCATCAGGTAGAGTTCCTTGCGCCCGCTCTGGTCGGAGATGTACGCCAGCCGGCTGCTGAAGGGACCGAGGCTGCCGGTCAGGCTTTTCAGAATCTGGTCGGCGAAGGCATGAGCGATGCGGCGGACATCACCCGGCTTGCCGACATAACGGCGACCGTTGAGCAGCCGCCGGGCGCGGACATCAAACAGCCGCGCCTCGACCACCAGCTGTCCGCCGCGCAGCGAGTAACCGCCCTTGATCAGCATCTCAGCCCCCAGCAGCCGCCATTCGGCGAAATCCACATCGATGGAGAGCAATCCCAACCTGCCGGCATCGGCGAGAAAGGCGCGCGGGTCGATGCGGCTGAAAAGACCGGTCAGCTCAAGGTCCCAGGAGAGGACCTGGTTGAACTCCTCGGCCAGGGCCGGGTTGCGGCCGCCGTCGAGCGGCTGGAGGACGGTCAGCGCCAGCGGTATCTGCTGTTGCCCCGGGGCGCTGATTTCGATGGCGCTCCAGGCCGGCGTAACCAGAACCAGCAGCAGCAACAGCGGCAGAATCAATCGTGTCATGATTATTCCTGAAGATCCTTGAGGTTGAACTTGATGATTTCCCTGATGGTTCGGCCCGGCGGCGGTTCAAGCCGATCAACCCGGCGAATCGCCTGGGTAATCGAATCATCAAAACGACGATCCCCCGAACTCTTCATAACCGTATAGTCGCGCAGAAAGCCGCGGGCATCATAAACCACTTCGACATCCGCCTTGAGATCAAGACTCCTGACCTGGTATTTCGACAGGCTCCAGGCACTCTTGTAGGCCTGCTGCAACCAGGTCCGGTAGGAAACCCCGGCCTCACTGCCGGTGCCGGCGGTTTCGCCGAGAGGCGCCTTGCTGCCCGGCGCCCGGCGGGTGTCCTGCGCCTCCAGAGCCGCCAGTTTCCGCTTCAACTCCTCGCGTTCCCGCTTGCGCCTGAGCTTCTCGATGGCGCTTTCGGTCTTGCGATAGTCAACCTTCGGTTTCGGCCGAGGCTTGCTGACCGCTTTCGGCCTGGACTTGGGTTTGACCTTGGGTTTGACCTTGGGTTTCGGCTTGGGCTTGGGCCTGGCAACCGGCTTCGCCTTCGCTTTCGGTCGGGCCTTGACCTTGTGCTTCGGCGCCCCGTCCGGTCGCCCGGCCTGCGGATTTTTGACCGGCAGGTTGACCAGGTCGACCACGTAGACCGGCGGCTTCGAATGCTGCATGCGCGGCAGCAGCCAGCCGCCGAAGAGCAGCACCAGCAGCAGGTGCAGGCCGAATGAATAGCCGAGCATCGCGGCCAGACGCGGATCGCGTCGTCCCCCGGCCTGCCGCCGCCAGCGGTTGTTGTGACCGCTCCCGCTCACCTCAGCGCTCAGGTTCCTCAGCCACCATGCCGAGCTTGGCGACCCCGGCAGCCTTGATCGCCGCCATCACCTGCACCACCCGCCCATAGGGAACCTTGCGGTCGGCTTCGAGGAAGACTTCCTTCGACTTGCGTCCGCGCAGAACCTGCTCCAGCACCGGGGTCAGCTTTGCCGGCGAGGGAACCGTCGACTTGCCGACACTGATCGTGCCGTCAGCGGCAACCGTGACCACCAGCGGCTCCTGCGCCCCGGTCATGGCCGGCGCATCCTTCACCTCCGGCAGTTCCACCTCGACCCCGGTCTCCATCATCGGCGCGGTGACCATGAAAATGATCAGCAGCACCAGCATGACATCGACAAAGGGGGTGACATTGATCTGGGAGAGGGTGCTGCGTCCCGAGTTGCCGCGGGTTCCGACTTCCATCGCCTAATCCCGTCCCATGCGCTGCACGATATTGAGAAATTCCTGGCAGAAATTGTCCATTTCACCGGTCAGCACGTTGACCTTGTTAACGAAGTGATTGTAGGCCATGACCGCCGGAATCGCCGCCACCAGGCCGATGGCGGTGGCGATCAGCGCCTCGGAGATTCCCGGCGCGACCACCGCCAGCGAGGCGCTGCCGGTTTTACCGATGCCGTGAAAGGAATCCATGATCCCCCAGACTGTGCCGAACAGACCGATAAAGGGAGCGGTCGAACCGGTGGTGGCGAGAAAGGTGAGATATTTTTCCAGCCGCTGGGTTTCACTGGTGGTGGCACGGCGCAGGGCGCGGGCGACATTGGCCGACCGCCCCAGCTCGGCGCTCGGGCCGCCACCCTCGCTCGGCTGTCGACTGCCGCGCAGCAACTCCTGGTAGCCCTCGCGGAACAGAACGGTCAGCGGTGACTGGGAAAAATCCTTGAGCCCCTGGCCGATCAGGTCAAAGCGTTTCTTCGCCCAGAAGAAATCGAGAAAACGATCCGAGTCAATGATCGCCCGGCGGACAATCCGAAACTTGAGAAAAATGATGGCCCAGGAAACAATGGAAAAATAGGCGAGAACCAGCAGGACCAGCTTGACGACCGGCCCCGCACCGAGGATCAATTCCAAGGGACTCCTCCTTACGGCGATACATGAATGATCAATGACGGCCTGAAAAACACCAACTGCGGCGATTATTGACGATCGCCCGGGGCAAGTCAACGTGCTTACCCACAGCCCGGTTCCGCCGCGCAGAGGCTTGCCTTCGACAGCAGGCGGGGTAAGCTTGCTCTGTATGCTCGATCTCAAGCTCATCCAGCAGGCCGCCGCCCGACTCGAAGGACAGGTTCGCCGCACGCCGCTGCTGCAGTCGGCCTATTTCAGCCAAAAACTCGGCCGGCCGCTGCTACTGAAATGCGAGAACCTGCAGCGTACCGGCTCCTTCAAGCTGCGCGGCGCCTACAACTTTCTCGCCTGCCAGCCCCGCAAGCGCATCGCCCCGGGGGTGATCGCGGCCTCTGCCGGCAATCACGCCCAGGGCGTGGCCCGCGCCGCCCAGTTGTTCCAGGTTCCGGCGACGGTGGTGATGCCGGTCAGCACCCCGCTGGCCAAGGAACAGGCGACCCGTCACTACGGCGCCGAGGTTATTCTGCATGGAGAAAACTACGATGCCGCGGCGGCCCATGCCAGGCAGCTGCAGCGGCAGAACAATCTGGTCTACCTGCCCGCCTTCGATCATCGTCTGGTGATCGCCGGACAGGGAACCATCGGCCTGGAAATCCATGCCCAGCGTCCCGATCTGGCGGCGTTGCTGGTGCCGATCGGCGGCGGCGGACTGATCAGCGGCGTGGCCAGCGCCCTCAAGGCCCTCAACCCACGCATCCGCATCATCGGCGTCGAAGCGGCCGGAGCCGCCAGCGCGCTGCACTCAAGGCGGAGCGGAAAGCGCGTCCGCCTGGCCTCGGCACATTCCCTGGCGGACGGTATCGTGGTCAAACAGCTTGGTGCCAGAACCTTTCCGCTGATCGAGGAACTGGTCGACCATCTGCTCACCGTTGAAGAAGAGGAGATCGCCCAGGCGATCGTCGGGCTGCTGGAAAAAACCAAGCTGGTGGTCGAAGGATCGGCGGCGGTCACTCTGGCCGCCCTGCTCTTCCACGCGCCGAAGCTGCCGCCCGGACCGGTCGCCTGCCTGCTGTCGGGCGGCAACATCGATGTCCAGACCCTCTCCCGGGTGGTGCAGCGCGGCATGATCGCCGAAGGCCGTTTTCTGAAAATCCTTGTCAACCTCGATGATGCCCCCGGCAACCTGGCACGGCTCAGCCAGCTGCTCGCCGGGCAGGGAGCCAATATCCTGCACGTTCATCATGACCGTCGACTGAGCAGCATCCCCCTCGGCCGGGCCGAGGTACTGCTCGAACTCGAAACCCGCGGCCCCGAACATATTGCCGCCATCCTCGACGCCCTGCGCCGCCAGACCTGGGGCGCCGAAGTGCTGCACTGAAACCATGTCCGATCATCCCATCAGCGATCGTCTGTTTCTGATCGGCACCGTGCACCGCGACCGGTACGGGGAAGAACGTCTCAGCCGCATCCTTGAACAACTGCGACCGGGCCTGGTCACGGTTGAAATGAGTCCCTACGCCCGCGACTACCGGACCGGGCAGACCCGACCGCAGCTGCTGCGGCTGGAGCGGATCCTGAAACGCCTGGCCAAAGAACTGGGCTGCCCGCTTCAACAGCTCAACCGGCATCCTGCCATTGCCGACATCCGCGGCCTGCTGGCGCTGCCTTTTGAATACCGGGCGGCCCGTGCCTATGCCGACGCCGATGGCGCAGACCTGAAGCTGGTCGATCTCTCGGAAGTCTCGATCCCGAAACTGCGCCAGGTGGAAACCGGACTGATCAGCTACCGCAACCTGAAGATCCTGGTGCGCCGGCCGACCGGAGTTCCGCCGTCGGGAAACGAAGGCTATGCCGGCGCCCGGCAACTGCTGGCCGAGGATGCCCCGGAGAGCCTGCGTCGCACCTTTCTCCGCAACCGACGCGGCACCGAAGGAATCGGCCCGCGCGACGCGGCCATGGCTGAAAAAATCGTCGAACTGCTGCAACGCCGACCGGAACAACGGCTGGTGCATATCGGCGGCTGGGTACACCTGATCGATGATCCGCAACAGCAGACTCTCTACAGCCATCTCGCCGCCTGGCGGCCGCAGCGGCTGCTGCTGGGAAGTCGCTGACCGGGGGTTGTGGCCCCCGACAGCTGGAACTAACCTGAATCCGTGGGTTTATGTCGGATGAAGAGTACAAGTGCTTGACCTGAATGTGATTTGCAAAAATCTGAGGCGCACCCATAGGTTCGCCGGCGATTTTTGAAAAGTACAGACGGGTCAATGACTTGTGCTATTCGCCGGCAATGGACTCACTGATTCAGGACGAGAACAATGACCCGAGATGGGTGCGGATATAGGCGGCCGTCCGCGATCCGGGACTGCGCTGCAGCAGGCGCTTGATCGCCTCGGCATCATCGAGATCGTACCAGGAAGCCACCCGGCACAAATGAATACCGGCCCGATCAGCCGCCTGCCGGGTGCTGTCCAGCACCTCGGCGGTACTCCAGGCGATATCCCGAAACAACTCCGGACAGGGCCGACGACAACCGATCAGCACATAGCCGCCGTCATCGGCCGGAGCGGCCACCGCGTCAGCCGTCCGCAACGCGGCAAAGGCCTCATCGACCAGCGCCCGCGGCAGATCGGGACTGTCGCTGCCGACCAGGGCCGCCGCCCGGAAGCCATCGGCAAGAAGACCGTGCAGAGCCCGCGCCATGCGCTGCCCGAGATCTCCCTCCCCCTGGGGCCGCAGTTCGATCGCTGGAAAATGGTCCGCAAACCAGCCCCTTTCCCCGGCATGGAAAAGCACCAGCGGACGGCCGCAGGCCGAAAGCCTGGCAACCGTCTCGTCGAGACAGGCCGCATAGAGAGCCGCCGCCTGCTCCGGGGAACAGGGAGGACAAAGCCGGGTCTTGACCCGGCCGGGAAGGGGCCGCTTGGCAAACACACCCAACACCTGGGATGCTTTATCGTCACTGTGAATCTGTTTCTGCCGCAGGGACTTTTCCACGCTTTCCACAACCTTATCCACAGCGTTGACTAGTCCCCGACAGTCATCTCGACCTGGGCGTAGGCCGAATGGTTATGAATTGACTCGAAATTTTCACATTCCACGCGAAACCAGCTTATCTCACCGTTTTCCTTAAGTTTCCTGGTCACCTCACGCACCATGTCTTCGACAAACATCGGGTTGTGATAGGCCTGTTCGGTGACCGCCTTTTCATCCTCGCGCTTGAGCAGCGAATAAACCGGCGCGCTGGCGCAGCTTTCAACGGTGGCGATCAGGTCTTCGAGCCAGACATGCTCCCGGTAACGGATCTGGACCCGCACCAGGCTGCGCTGGTTGTGCGCTCCAACCTCGCTGATCTCCCGGGAACAGGGACAGAGCGAAGTCACCGGCACCTCGGCCTCGATGACGAAATCGAAATGATCGCTCAGGGTACCGATCATGCGGCACTGGTATTCCATCAGTCCGCGCGCGCCGGAAACCGGGGCGCGCTTTTCGATGAAGTAGGGAAAACAGAGTTCGAGATGGGCCCGGCCGGCATCCAGCCGCTGCTGCATCTCGCCGAGAATCTCCTCCAGATTGTCGACACTGATCTCGCCATGGTAGCGGTTGAGAATCTCGATGAAACGACTCATATGGGTGCCCTTGAACTGTTCGGGCAGATCGACGTACATGTTGATCCGGGCCACGGTGTGCTGCTGCTCCCTGTACTTGTCGAGCAGCACAATCGGGTAGCGGATATCCTTCACCCCCACCTTGTCGATGGGGATGTTGCGCGTGTCGCGCGATTTCTGCAGATCGGGCATGGACATGGAAAACTCCGTTCCGACTCAGGCGTAGGCAACCGGGTCCTGCAACCCGACCTCGGCAAAACCCTTGAGACGCAGCCGACAGGAATCGCAGCGACCGCAGGCCAGACCCTCCGGGGTCGGGTCGTAGCAGGAATGGGTCAGGCTGTAGTCAACACCGAGATCCAGACCGCGCCGGATGATGTCGGCCTTGGTGAGCTCCAGCAGCGGGCTGTGAATCCGGTATTCGCCCTTTCCCTCGACCGCGGCCGCGGTCGCCAGGTTGGCCAGCTTCTGCCAGGCGGCGATATACTCGGGACGGCAATCGGGATACCCTGAGTAGTCGAGGGCGTTGACGCCGATGAAGATATCGAAGGCCCCGAGAACCTCGGCCCAGCCGAGAGCGAAGGAGAGAAAAATCGTGTTGCGTGCCGGCACGTAGGTCACCGGGATCTCCTCGTCGAGGGGACGATCCTTGGGCACCTCGATATCGGCGGTCAGGGCGCTGCCGCCGAAGGCGCGCAGGTCGATATCGGCCACCTGATGGGCGACGGCGCCGATCTGCGGAGCATAGGTTTTTGCCTTTTCCAGCTCGACGGTATGACGCTGACCATAGGCAAAGCTGAGGGCATAGGGCGCGAAGCCCTGATCGCGGGCGATCGCCAGGCAGGTGGTCGAGTCGAGTCCGCCGCTATAGAGAACAACTGCTTTTTTCTTCATTGATAAACCCTGAAATCGGCTAAGGGCCAAAGGCCAAAGGCTAAAGGTCAAGTCCAATCGTCCCGTCGCCCTGCGCCTGACACCCGACGTTAATGAACCTCGTAATAATCTCCGGTCCCCAACCGGTGAACCTTGAGCAGGTTGGTGGTGCCTGGGGCGGAAACCGGGCTGCCCATGGTGATCACCACCACCTCACCGCGCTGCAGGATGCCGGCCTCAAGAACGGTTTTGGCAACGGTTTCGATCTGCGCTTCGGTATTGCCCTCGATTTTGACCCGCAGCGAGCGTACCCCGTGGTAAAGGGCCAGCTGGCGCCGCACTGTCTCGGACGGAGTCACCGCGTAGATCGGCACCCGGGGGCGATACTTGGCCACCAGCGCCGCGGTCTTGCCGGTCTGGGTAAAAGCCAGAATCGCCGCCGCACCGAGGTTTTCCGCCACCCGGCAGGCAGCCTGGGAAATCGCCTCGGGCAGGGAGCGCCAACCGTCAACCTCGGCAAGCGGGGAAAAGACCTGCTCGCGCAGGGCCGGGTCCGATTCAACATCAAGCGCGACCCGCTCCATCAGTTGCACCGCCTCCACCGGATAGCGCCCGCTGGCGGTTTCCGCCGAGAGCATCACCGCGTCACTGCCGTCGAGGATGGCATTGGCGACATCCGAGGTTTCGGCCCGGGTCGGCCGGGGATTGCTGACCATGCTTTTCAGCATCTGGGTGGCGGTGATGACCGGCTTTCCGGCGTGGTTGCACTTGCGGATAATCCGCTTCTGGATCAACGGTACCTTTTCCGGATGAATCTCAACGCCGAGATCACCGCGCGCGACCATGATGCCGTCACTGACCTCAAGAATCGCGTCAAAGACCTCCACCGCCTCCGGCTTTTCAATCTTGGCGATCACCTGAATCGGACTTTCCCGGTCCAGCAGGTGCTTCTTCAACCCTTCCACTTCATCCGGGCTGCGGACAAAGGAGAGCGCCACGTAATCGACCTGCTGTTCCATGCAGAAGTCGAGGTCCGCCCAGTCTTTTTCGGTCATCGCCGGCGCCGAGACCGCCACTCCGGGAAGGTTGATCCCCTTGCGGTCCTTGAGGATGCCGCCGACGATCACCCGGCAGCGAACCCGGGGAGGATCAACTTCGGCCACCTCCAGTTCCAGCAACCCGTCATCGAGCAGAATCCGGTCACAGGGGCGGACATCATTCGGCAGACCGGCGTAACCGGTGGGGATCAGATGATCCTTGCCGACCAGGTTCTCGGTGGTGATCCACACCTGCTCGCCGGCAATCAGTTTCAGCATTCCCCGATCAAGCGTGCCGACGCGGATTTTCGGCCCCTGCAGATCACCGAGGATAGCCACCGCCCGCTGCCGCCGTCGCGACAGAGCCCTGATGCGGGCGATCAGTTCCCGTTTTTCATCCCGGGTGCCATGAGAAAAGTTCAGCCGGAAAAGGTCGGCTCCGGCATCCAGCAAAGCATCGAGCCGCTCTTCGGTCGAACTCGCCGGCCCGATCGTGGCGACAATCTTGGCGTGACGGAATTTTCGCTGCATACAGTCATCCTTTGATCGGTTCAAGAATACCTGAATCAGTGAGCTCATACCGGCGAACAGCACAAGTCATTGACTCGCTTGCGGCCGCTTTGAATATAGCACAGAGCCTCTGACGGGCAACCGCAAAATGGTTGCCGGAAACGCTTGGTGCATGCTATAAGTTACGGGTTTGCCGTTGGAATTTTCAAAGGTGGGGAGACCGGCTGTCAAGATCGATCTGCCGGTTCGCTGCGACCTTGACCCGAATCACTGATTCAGGTTGACACCCGGACCATCAAAACCATGATACGTTCCCTGTTTCGCAAACTCCTCTGGCTGGCTCTCGCCGCAGCCCTGCTCGGGGCGACCGGCATTGTCACCGCCTACCTGCTGGTTGCCGGCTCCCTGCCGAAAGTCGACACCCTGGCCGACTACCGGCCGCCGATCATCACCCGCATACTCAGCGACGACGGCACGGTGATCGCCGAGATCTACAAGGAACGGCGCATCCTGGTGCCGGTGGAACGTATCCCGCGGCAGCTGATCCACGCCTTCGTCGCCGCCGAAGATTCGAAGTTCTTCGAACATCGCGGTATCGACCTGGTTTCCATCTTCCGCGCCGCGCTGAAGAATATCCAGGCCGGCGGCATTGTCCAGGGCGGCAGCACCATCACCCAGCAGGTCGCAAAATCACTGCTGCTGACCCCGGAGAAGAAATTCGAACGCAAGTTCAAGGAAGCGATTCTCGCCTGGCGCATGGAGCAGAAACTCTCCAAGGAGGAGATTCTCTACCTTTATCTCAACCAGATCTACCTTGGTCACGGCGCTCACGGCATCCAGGCGGCGGCGGAGAATTATTTCGCCAAAAATGTCGAAGACCTGACCCTCGCCGAGTCGGCGATTCTCGCCGGCCTGCCGCAGGCACCGAGCCGCTATTCCCCCTACCGCCACTTCCAGCGCGCCAAGGACCGCCAGCACTACGTTCTCAAGCGCATGGTCGAGGACGGCTACATCAGTGAAGCCGAGGCCGAGCAGGCCGAAGCCGAACAGGTCGTCATCCACCCCCGGGTCAACCAGCACGTCGCCGAAGCGGCCTACTTCACCGAGCAGGTTCGCCGTGACCTGGTCGAGACTTATGGTGCCGAAACCGTGCTGACCCAGGGGCTCGAAGTCCACACCTCCCTCAACCTGGAGATGCAGCGTGCCGCGCAACAGGCGGTGCGGGAAAACCTGCGCAACTACGACAAACGCCAGGGCTACCGCGGTCCGCAGAAAATTCTCAGTGAAGCCGACACCGTCACCTTTCTCGCTGAACAGACCCGCCGGCTCCAGCGCCGGCCGCCAGCGGCCGGGGACTACCTGCGCGGCATCCTCACCGGTTTCGACTCCCGGGTGCTGCAGGTCACGGTCGGTGACCGCCGCGGGCTGCTTCCCCGTGATTCCTTCAAGTGGGCGGGAAACCTTCGCTTCCTCTCCCGTGAAGACTACCTGAAAACCCCGGAGGATCCGGAATCGGATCAGATCCTGGTGCCGATCGGTTCGGTTCTGGAGCTGCGCGTCAACAAGGTCCGTCCTGACGGGTCCCTGGAACTGAGCCTGGAGCAGACCCCGAAAGCCCAGGGGGCGCTGGTCGCCCTCGACCCGCAGAGCGGCCAGGTCAAGGCGATGGTCGGTGGTTTCGATTTCGCCGACAGCCAGTTCAACCGCGTCACCCAGGCCCGGCGTCTGCCCGGGTCGGCGATGAAGCCCCTGATCTACGCCGCGGCGCTCGATAAGGGCTATACCCCGGCGACGGTGATCCTCGACACGCCGATCATCTACAAGGAAACCCGCGATTCCGGGGAAGAGACCGAATGGAAACCACGCAACTACGGCAAGAAATTCTACGGGCCGACCTCGCTGCGCACCGGTCTGACCCACTCACGCAATATCATCACCATCAAGATTCTTGAGGATATCGGGGTCAACTACGCCGCCAACTACGCCCGCCGACTCGGTATCGTCTCGCCGCTGACCCGCGACCTGACCCTGGGACTCGGCTCCTCGGCGGTCACCCCGATTGAAATGGCCAAGGTCTACGCGGTGTTCGCCAATGGCGGCATCAAGGTCAGCCCGGCCTATATCACCCGTATCCTTGACCGCGACGGCAAGGTCATCGCCTCGGTCGACCCGGCCGACTTCCCCGACGGTGCCGGCCCCGGACAGCGTCTGCTGCAGCAGCGTAGGGAACGGGTTATCTCCCCTGAAACCGCCTATCTGATCACCAACCTGCTCGAAAGCGTCGTCCAGCACGGCACCGGCTGGCGGGCCAAGGCGCTGGGCCGGCCGGTGGCCGGGAAAACCGGCACCACCAATGACCTCAAGGATGCCTGGTTCATCGGTTTCATCCCGCAGCTGGTCGCCGTCACCTGGACCGGCTACGATCAGGAACGCTCCCTCGGCAAGCAGGAAACCGGCTCGCGGGCCGCCGCCCCGGCCTGGGTCGCCTTCATGCGCAAGGCGAGTAAAAAATTTCGTCCGCGCCAGTTCCGGGTCCCCGACAGCATCGAATTCCGCTCCATCGATCCGAAAACCGGGCTGCTGGTTCCGGAAGACACTCCGGACGCCATCATCGAGGCCTTCGCCCCCGGCACCGCTCCCACCCGCTACGCCCTGGATGAAGACCGTCCCAAGGCGCGCGACTTCTTCAAGCTTGACCTGGAAGAGAACTAAACGTCAGGTTCCCCAGGCTGAGCAAAAATGTCCACATGCAAGGCGTCCGCGCACCCGCTGAATAAGGCGTACCGGAAGGTACATCGTTGACGCGGGGGAAGGACAACGCCGCAGATGGGCGTTTTTCATCAGCCTGCTCGTTCAGAGCATCCCCTGCCCGCGCCAGAAACGCTCGGCTCCGGGATGCAACGGAACCCGGATGCCACGCAGTCCGAGCCGGCGGTCAAGCTGCCTGCCGATCGGATGCCGTTCCGCCATCGCCTCCATCCCGGCATCGGCATAGAGCCTCTGCAGCAGCCGGTAGACCAGACCGTCGTCGAGATCGACCCGGGCCGCGAGCAGCGCCGAATCCTCAAAAGTCCAGACACGCCGCACCTGGCCGGGATAGGTTCCCGGAGGAATGATCTTTTCGGTGTAGAAAGGAAACTCGCGGAAAAAGCTGCTTTCGCGGGCCTCGGAAAAGAGGTCGATGAAACGCAGCGGCCGGTTTTCCGCCGCAGAGACCAGGGCCCGGTTGGGATAGCCGACCACCAGCCAGACCGCCTCGACGCTGCCCCGATCCAGTTCGCCGAGCCCCATGCTGAAACCGACGTGAATCGGCACGATCCGCTGCCACAAACCGACACGGGAGAAGTAGCGCCGCGCGGCCAGCGCTGTTCCGGAACCGGGGTTGCCGATGGCGATCCGTTTGCCGATCAGGTCACTGAGTTGGCTTATGGGGCTAGACTCGGGTACCACCAGCTGTGCCGCGGCACCGTAAAGACGACCGAGGGCGCGAACATTCTCGAACGACGACGCCTCGTCCGGCAACTGTCCCCGGCGACCGAGCCAGGCGTCGCCGGCGTAGACCAGGGCGAGATCAAGACGGCCGGCGCTGAGATCTTCAAGGTTGCCAATCGATCCGGCCGAGGATTCAACCCGCCACTGCCGCTTCGGCGCAACGGTCGAAGTCACCTCCAGCAGCGCTTCGGCATAGCCCTGGAAGGTGCCACCGGACGGACCGCCGCCGATGAGAATGGTTTGCTGCTGTGAATCACAGCCCATCGCCAGAAACAGCAGCAGCACGAATGTCGGCAAGTGAACCCGACGGGGCACGACCTGCTCCTTCTTATTTGCTGCGCGTAACTCCCCGTCGCGGGCAGCCATCCGCGATCGGACAGGCGCTGCAGACCGGCGTCGGCGCCTTGCACAGGGTCCGACCGTGGGCTATCAGGGTATGGCCGGCCCGCGTCCAGCGCTCCTCCGGCAGCAACTGTTGCAAGTCCTTTTCAATTTTAACCGGATCTTCGGCCCGCGTCCAACCGAAGCGCCCGGCCAGGCGTTTGACATGGGTATCAACCACCATGCCGGGGATGCCGAAGGCGTTGCCGAGGACCACGTTGGCTGTTTTGCGGCCAACCCCCGGCAGGGCAACCAGCTGCTCAAGGTCGGTTGGCACTTCTCCACCGTATTCGACACTCAGAACGGCGGCGCAGCCGATCAGGTTTTTCGCCTTGTTGCGAAAGAACCCGGTGGAACGGATCAGCGCTTCCACCTCGACCAGGTCGGCATCCGCCATTGCCCCCGGGGAGGGGAAACGTTCAAACAGCGACGGTGTCACCAGGTTGACGCGCACATCGGTACACTGCGCCGACAACATGGTGGCAACCAGCAGCTGCCAGGGGTTGCGATGATTCAGCGCGCACTCCGCTTCCGGGTACACCTGCTCCAGACGTTCGAGCAGAACAATCGCGGCATCGCGATCGGTCAGGCTGCCCATACCTTGCCTTCCGGTGAGACTGAAATCCCCGGCAACAATGGTTTATCAACGTTTTTCACAGAATTATCCACAGTTGGTTGAAATAGCGGTCAACCCGGAACAACAATCTCCATCCGCCGCGATGATCTCTCATCGGCCCTCAGGTAACGACGCGGATCACTGATCTGCACCGTCAGAATCAACGGCAGATGGTTTGAGGCATGACGGGCTACCCCGAAGTATGGAATCGAAGATTCCAGGATGCGTAACTCTCCCCGCAGGTAGGCACGGTCGCGGCCGAACAACGGCAACCGGGCCGGATATGTACCGCGCCACAGGGGGCGCCGGGCCTTACGCAGCAGCAGTGCCAGGCTGAGATTGCCCGGCCCCCAGCCGCAGTCGGCGAAGTCCCCCAGCACCAGGGTCGGACAGACCAGCTCGCTGCTGCCCAGCAGGTCGGGCCCGAGCAGAGTCGCGACCTGCTGCTGACGGATCCGGGGCTGCAGGGTCAAACAAACATTGAACACGTGGAGACGCCGGCCGTGCAGTTCAAGGTCGGCGCGCAGGCAACGACCATCACCACCGAGATCAAATTCTCGCACTCCACTCAGGGGATAGTAGGAAAGAAAAGCGTTTGCATTTTCCCCCTGTTGACTGAAACAGGACATTCCCAGCCTCTCGCCGAGGGTCTGCAACGGGTTGCCGGGGCCATCGGTATTGATCCCCTGCAAGGCCACGATATCAGGCGCGGCATCGGCGATCACTTCGAGAATGCGACATGAATCAATGCTGCCGTCACTCCCGCAACAGCCATTGACCTGGTATGTCATGATGCGGATGGCATGCACGATTCAGGACTCCCTGCCGGCGAAGGGGCACCCCTGAATCCGTGAGTTCCTGTTGGATGGAGAGTGCAAGTGCTTGGCCTGAATGGGATTTCCAAAAATCTGAAGCGCACCCATAGGTTCGCTGGTGATTTTTGGGAAGCTCAGGCAGGTCAATGACTTGTGCTATCCGCCGACAAGGGACTCACGGATTCAGAGCATCATCATTCGGCGCGGCGGATGCTTTTGATCACCACCTGTTGCCGCGGCAGATTGGCGAACGGCCCCCCGCGGTGTTCGGTCGGCACCCGGGCGATGCGGTCAACGATGTCCATTCCCGCCACCACCTTGCCGAAAACCGCGTAGCCGAAACCGCGCGCGTCATTGCCGCGATGGTTGAGAAAATCATTATCCACCAGATTGATGAAAAACTGGCTGGTGGCCGAGTCGATCACGTTGGTTCGGGCCATGGCGATGGCCCCGCGAACATTTTTCAGGCCGTTGCCGGCCTCGTTCCTGATCGGCGGCCGGGTCGCCTTGCGCTTCAGGGCGGTATCAAAACCGCCACCCTGGATCATGAATCCCTTGATGACCCGGTGAAAAATGGTGCCATCGTAGAATCCCGCGTCGGCATAGGTGAGAAAATTTTTCACGGACTCCGGCGCCCTGGCTTCATCAAGGTCGAGGGTTATGGTTCCGAGATTGGTCGTCATCAGCACCCGGGTTCCGGCCAGCGCCGGCGAGGCAAGAGTCAGAACAATCAGCAGCAGAACAAGTTTTTTCATCGTGCTTCTCCTGGAATTCGGCCCACACAGGCCACCTATTCGGCTTTCAGATCTCTCTGCATCAGGTCGATGACCGCCTGGCGGGCCGATTTGTCCCGGTAGAGAATCTGGTACATCTGTTCGACAATCGGCGCGTCAATACCGAGCTTTTGCGCCAGTTGGCGGGCCGAGAGGGTGGTTTTGACCCCTTCGGCGACCATCTGCATGCCGGAGAGGATGTCATCCAAGGTGCGACCACGACCGAGTTCCATGCCGACGGTCCGGTTGCGCGACAGGTCGCCGGTGCAGGTCAGGACCAGATCCCCCATGCCGGCGAGACCGGAAAAGGTCGACTGTACCGCGCCCTTGGCCAACCCGATACGGGTGATTTCAGCCAGCCCGCGGGTGATCAGCGCCGCCCGGGTATTATGACCGAAGCCGAGGCCGTCAGACACCCCGGCAGCCAGGGCAATCACATTTTTTAACGCCCCGCCGAGTTCGACACCGACGATATCGCTGTTGGTATAAACCCGGAAAGCGTCACTGCTGAAGGCCGCCTGGACCTGCCCGGCGACCGCGTCGTCGAGAGCCGCCACGGCAACAGCGGTCGGCATTTCGGCAGCCACCTCGCGGGCAAAGGAAGGACCGGAGAGAAAAGCACTACGTTGCAGAATATCCGCGCCGGCGACATCTTCCAGCACCTCCGACATCAGCTGCAGACTGTCATTTTCAATCCCCTTGGACGCGGAGACGATCAGGGCCCGCGGTGACAGGTAAGGCAGCGCGGCAGTGAACACCCGGCGCAGCACCTGGCTCGGCGGCACCAGCAACAGCAGCTCGGCATCCGCGGTCGCGGTGCCGATATCATTGCTGTAGGAGAGCGTCTCGGCAAGCTGAACTCCCGGCAGATAGAGGTCATTTTCACGACTTGCCGGCAGACGTTCGGCGAGATCTTTTTCATACACCCAGAGGCAGACCTGGTGGCCGACACCGGCCAGCAGATCGGCCAAGGTCGTTCCCCAGCTACCGGCCCCGAGAACTCCAATCTTCATCTGTCTTTCTCCATCCCGGTTCGCACAGTTGTCTATGTCCTGAAGCCGTGGGCTCATGTCGAATGAAGAGTGTAAGTGCTTGGTCTGAATGCGGGTTCAAAAAATCTGAGACTCACCCACCAGGTTCGTCGGTGATTTATTGAACCTGCAGGCAGGCCAATGATTTGCGCTATTCGCCGGCAATGAGTTCGCGGTTTCAGGTATTTTATCATGTCACCTGAAAAAGGCCCTAAATGGCCTTCTTTTTCTTCGCCATGCGTCGACGGATCCGCTTGATGCGATGTTCCAGAACCTTCGGCTCGGGATAGTGCCCCTGCAGTTTCTTCAACTCGGCCAAAGCCCTGCGCAGTTCGTCCCGCTGTTCATAGATGCCGGCGAGGGCAAAACGGGACTCAAGGGCAAAACGGTTGCCGGGCCAACGCCGTATGCCTTCGGCGAAGGCGGCGGCTGCCTTGTCCGGCAGCTCATCCAGCAGATAGGTCATACCAACCCGGTACTGAACTTCGGGCAGCAGCTCGCTTTCAGGGTTGGATTTCAGCAGAGATTCGAACTCGATGCGCGCCTGCTCATAGTTTTCCAGCAGGAAATAACAGTCGGCGATCTGATAACGGATCTGGTCCGCGTCGTCGACCCCGGCATCGACCAACCGCTGCAGCAGGGTCAGGGCACTGGAATATTCATGCAATCGCTGCTTGTAGATCGCCGCCGCCCTGCGCTGGGCAGCAACCGCCTGCTGTGCCCGGGGGAAATCCCGCACCAGGCGCAGGTAGACCAGCAGCGCCTGCTGATACTGCCGGAGATTGAATTCAAGCAACTGCCCGGCGAGAAGCAGGGAACGCGGCGCCAGCGGTGAATCGGAAGCCGCGGTGGCCAGTCGCTGAAGATCATTGACCGCCGTGCCGTAGTCACCCTGCCGCGCCAGGGTCTCGGCCTGATGATAGCGGTAGAGATTGATCGCATCCCGCTGATTCCAGCAGAATACCGCAAGGGCGGTCAACAACAGCAGGCCGAGCAACAGTACCCGGCGCAGTCGTCGCCGGCGGGGGCTATTCGTCCGCCGGCGGCGTTCCTCCTTCAGTAGCCGGTTCTTCAGCTGACGTATCTTCAACTTCGTCTTCATCCTTTTCGGCCAGCTTGGCCACCGCCACGATGCGTTCCTCGTTCTCAAGCACCATCAGCCGTACGCCCTGAGTGTTGCGACCAATCTGGCGGATATCGGCAATTCGGGTGCGCAACAGCTTGCCGCGGTCGGTAATCAGCATCAGGTCGGCCTGTTCATCGACCAGGCGGATGGCAACCACTTCACCGTTGCGCTCGGACGTCTTGATGGTGATGATGCCCTTGCCGCCGCGACTCTGCACCCGATATTCGGTGATATCGGTGCGCTTGCCATAGCCGTTTTCGGTGACCGTGACCAGGGCCATGACGGTATTCTCGGTCACCGCCTGCATGCCGATCACCCGGTCATTCGCTTCCAGGTTCATGCCGCGCACCCCGCGTGCCGGTCGTCCCATGGAACGCACGTCGCTTTCAGGAAAACGAATCGACTTGCCGTGCCGACTGGCGAGAATCAGATCCATGCTGCCGTCGGTCAGCCGGGCTTCGATCAGTTCATCGTCCTCGTCGATGGTCAGGGCGATAATGCCGCCGGCACGCGGATTGGAGTAGGCCATCAATTCTGTTTTCTTGATAATGCCGTTGGCGGTGGCGGTGACGATGAACTTGCCTTCCTCGAAATCCTTGACCGGTAGGATGGTGCAGACTTTTTCACCGTTTTCAACCTGCAGCAGGTTGACGATCGCCTTCCCGCGCGAAGCGCGGCCGCCCTGCGGGATCTCGTGGACCTTGAGCCAGTAGACCTTACCCTTGTCGGTGAAGACCAGGATGTAGGAATGGGTCGAGGCGATGAACAGATTCTCAACGAAATCCTCTTCCTTGGGCCGCATCCCGGTCTTGCCCTTGCCGCCGCGGCGCTGAGCCCGGTAGAGGGAAACGGCGTTGCGCTTGATGTAGCCGCCGTGGGAGACGGTGACCACCATGTCCTCCTCGACAATCAGGTCCTCGATGGAGAGGTCGCCGGTTTTCTCGATGATTTCGGTTCGGCGTTCGTCACCGTAACGTTCCCTGATCTCGCCCAGTTCGGTCTTGATGATCTTGAGAATTTCAACTTCCGAAGCGAGGATTTCCTTGAGCCGCTTGATCAGGGCCATGATTTCCTCGTACTCGGCAATGATCTTGTCCCGCTCCAGCCCGGTCAGACGATGCAGGCGCATATCGAGAATCGCCTGGGCCTGGATCGCGGAAAGGCCGAAGCGTTCGATCAACCGCTCCTTGGCCATCGCCGGACTGGCCGAGGTCTTGATCAGTTCGATCACCTCGTCAAGGTTGTCGAGGGCGATCTTCAGGCCTTCGAGGATGTGAGCCCGGGCCTCGGCCTTTTTCAGTTCGAAGATGGTACGACGGGTGACGATCTCTTTGCGATGTTCAATGAATTTGTCGAGAATTTCGCGCAGGGTCATGACACGCGGCTGACCGTTGACGATGGCCAGCATGATGATGCCGAAACTGCTCTGCATCGCCGTCATCTTGTAGAGCTGGTTGAGAATCACCTGGGGAATGGTGTCCCGTTTCAGCTCGATGACAATGCGCATGCCGTCGCGATCCGACTCGTCGCGCAGGTCGGAAATGCCCTCGATTTTCTTGTCCTTGACCAGGTCGGCAATCTTCTCGATCAGTCGCGCCTTGTTGACCTGGTAGGGAATCTCGGTGACGATGATCGCCTCACGGCCGGTGCGGCGGTCCTTTTCGACCAGTGCCCGGGCGCGCATCTGCACGATGCCGCGGCCGGTGCGGTAGGCCTCGCGAATACCCTCGCGACCAAGAATAAAGGCGCCGGTCGGAAAATCGGGCCCGCTGATCCTGGTAATCAGCTCGTCAAAATGGATTTTCGGATTGTCGATCACCTCAATCAATCCGTCGATCACCTCGGTGAGATTGTGCGGCGGAATCTTGGTGGCCATGCCGACCGCGATCCCTTCCGAACCGTTGACCAGCAGGTTGGGGAACTTGCACGGCAGCACCAGTGGTTCCTGCAGTGAATCATCGTAGTTGGGCCCGAAATCAACCGTTTCCTTGTCGATGTCGGCCAGCAGTTCATGGGCCAGGCGGTTCATGCGCACTTCGGTGTAACGCATGGCAGCGGCGGAATCACCGTCGATGGAACCGAAATTGCCCTGACCGTCGACCAGCGGGTAACGCATGGAAAAATTCTGCGCCAGGCGGACAATGGTGTCATAGACCGCAGAATCGCCGTGGGGGTGGAATTTACCGATGACATCACCAACCACGCGGGCCGATTTCTTGTAGGGCTTGTTGTAATCGTTGCCGAGTTCGTTCATGGCGAACAAGACCCGGCGATGGACCGGTTTGAGACCATCGCGCACATCCGGCAGCGCCCGGCCGATAATGACGCTCATGGCATAGTCCATGTAGGACTTGCGCATTTCGTCTTCAATATTGACAGTGACCCGATTCTGATCGGAAAGCATGAAATTCCCTCCGGAAGAGTTTTAAACCAGAAAAACCGAAACACCAAGACGCGGAGAAGGAGAGACCGCTGAGACGCCCGGATTTTCCTTCGGACTGTCCTCTGCGCCTCTTCTTCTCTCTCTCTCCACCTCAGCGTTAATCTTTTATCAACGTCCTCAGATGTCCAGATTTGAAACGTTCAAGGCGTTAGTTTCGATAAACTCGCGACGCGGTTCGACCTGATCCCCCATCAGCACCGTGAAAATCTCATCGGCCATGACCGCGTCTTCGACCTTGACCTGCAGCAGCACCCGCTTGTCCGGGTCCATGGTGGTTTCCCACAACTGCTCCGGATTCATTTCGCCGAGGCCTTTATAACGCTGGATATACTGTCCCTTGCGGGCCCGGGCGAGGAAATGGTCGAGCAACTCGCCGCTGCTCGTCACCCGCGCCTCTTCCCCTTTTTCACTGCTGATCACCGCTTCGCCGGAGGGAATCAGATTTTCCACCTGGCGATAGGCCTGCAGCAGCAGTTTGTATTCGTGGGTGGCGATCAGTTCCAGGACATTGCGATCGACTCGCGCCCGGGTGGTGCCGAGTGTGAAGAGAATCCGTGGCGGATCATTCAGCACCAGGTACTCGGCGCGTGGTTCGAAGGCCTTCAGTTTTTCCGCCAGCGGGGTTAGATCCTCCATGTCACGGAAGCCGTTCTGGATCTTTCCTTCGACGAAAATCCGCAGCAGTTCCGGATTGATTCCCTTGTGAACCTTGCGGTTGAAGAGATCGCGGAATTCAATGATGTTGCGCAGGGTCGGCACGATCTGCTTGCCGCGCAGGGTCTTGCCCTCACCGGGAAGTTCGACACTCATGCCTTCGACTCCCTCGTTGAGCAGGTATTCCTGCAAGGCCATTTCATCTTTCAGATAGATTTCCTTTTTGCCGCGTTTGACCTTGTAGAGCGGCGGCTGGGCGATGTAGAGATGGCCTCGTTCCACAACTTCCGGCATCTGGCGGAAAAAGAACGTCAGCAGCAGGGTGCGGATATGCGAACCGTCGACATCGGCGTCGGTCATGATGATGATGCGATGATAGCGCAGTTTTTCGATGGAGAAGTCATCCTTGCCGATCCCGGTTCCCATAGCGGTGATCATGGTGCGGATTTCCTGGGAAGTCAGCATCTTGTCGAAACGCGCCTTCTCGACATTGAGTATCTTGCCTTTGAGCGGCAGGATCGCCTGGTAGCGGCGATCACGCCCCTGCTTGGCCGAACCACCGGCGGAATCACCCTCGACCAGATAGACTTCGCAAAGCGCCGGGTCCTTTTCCTGACAATCAGCCAGCTTGCCCGGCAGCGCGAGTGAATCGAGGACGCCCTTGCGACGGGTCAGGTCGCGGGCCTTGCGAGCCGCTTCCCGGGCCCGGGCTGCCTCGATCCCCTTCTCCAGAATCTTTTTTGCCACCGCTGGATTTTCTTCCAGGAACTCAGCCAGCTTCTCGTTCATCAGGGTCTCGACGTGGCCCTTGACCTCCGAGTTGCCGAGCTTGGTCTTGGTCTGGCCCTCGAACTGCGGATCGGGAATCTTGACCGAGATGACGGCCGCCATGCCTTCGCGCAGGTCATCGCCGGAGATGGTAGTTTTGAGATTTTTCAGCAGATTGTTGGCGGTTGCGTAGGTATTGAGAGTTCGCGTCAAGGCCGCCTTGAAACCGGAGAGATGGGTACCCCCTTCATGGGTGTTGATGTTGTTGGTGAAGGAGAAAATTTTCTCGTCATAGCCGTCATTGTACTGGATGGCGATTTCGACATCACAGTTGTCCTTCTCACCGTGAATATAGATCGGTTGAGGATGCAGGGAATTCTTGGCCCTGTTGAGATACTCAACAAATGAAGCGATACCGCCTTCATACTGGAAAGTATGCTCCTTTTCCGGATCCGTTCGTTCATCAATGATGCGGATTTTCACTCCGGCATTGAGAAAAGCCAGTTCACGCAGTCGTCGAGAGAGAATTTCAAAGGAAAATTCAGTGGTTTCAAAAATTTCCGCGTCGGGCCAGAACGTCACTTTGGTGCCGTGCAGCCTGGTCTCCTTCCCCTTGGTCAGCGGCCCGTTCGGTACCCCGCGATCGTAGCTCTGTGACCAGACAAAACCGTCACGGCGGATTTCCAGTTCCAGGTGAGAAGAGAGGGCATTGACCACCGAAACCCCGACACCATGCAGACCGCCGGAAACCTTGTAGGCCCCCTCTCCCTTGTCGTCGAACTTGCCGCCGGCATGCAGCACGGTCATGACTACTTCGGCCGCCGATTTATTCTGGGTTGAATGCATGTCGACCGGAATACCGCGTCCATTGT
Source organism: Geothermobacter hydrogeniphilus (assembly GCF_002898515.1). Lineage (GTDB taxonomy): Bacteria > Desulfobacterota > Desulfuromonadia > Desulfuromonadales > Geothermobacteraceae > Geothermobacter_A. The sequence goes on from NZ_PPFX01000013.1 coordinate 26,890, forward strand.
CCTCAACGGTACAGGAGTTGTCGATATGCAGGGTGACGACGATATCGTCACAATAGTTGGCCAGTGCTTCGTCGATGGAATTGTCAACAACTTCATAGACCAGGTGATGCAGTCCGTTGACCGCGGTCGAACCAATATACATGGCCGGCCGTTTGCGGACGGCCTCCAGTCCTTCCAGCACCTGGATACTGTCGGCCTGGTAACCTTCATGCCCTTGTTCTGTCATACCATCCTCATTTAGTTATGAATCCATGGAGGGATCCGGCTGAACCTTTCCCGCCTTGATTTCGAAGCATCGGATCGGGTTCAGATCGCGCTCCCGCAGGGAACTGATATCGGTTGTGGTTAAAAACACCTGTCCGCGATGTGCCAGCAGAAATTCAAAAAATGCGTTCCGGCGAAAACTGTCAAGTTCGCTGTTCAAGTCATCGAGCAACAGCACCGGAGACTGCCTGGTCTGCTCTTCCAGGTCCAGGACCTGGGCCGTTTTGAAGGCCAGCAGGAAAGACCGCTGCTGGCCCTGGGAACCATAGTTTTTCAGCGGTCGGCCATCGATACGGAACTGAAGATCATCACGATGCGGACCGGCCAGGGTCTGCTGATATTGTCGTTCCCGGGCAGCGGTCCGGTGCAGTTCGGCCAAGAGATCATCCGTTGTCAGCCCTATCCGTTCGGAAAAACCGAGATCAACCTCTTCAGTTCCACCGCATATGGTCCGGTAGCAATCCCGCAATCGCGGTCTTAACCGCTGTAGAAAAATCTCGCGCGCCTGTCTCAGTCTGGCTCCACTTTCCGCCAGCTTCTGGCTCCAGGGCCGCAGTTGCGCATCTTCGGCTGCCAGTTTCAACAAACGGTTCCGTTGTTTCAGACAACGTTGAAAATCTCTGGCAATCTGCAAAAACCCGCTGTTGGTCTGAAAAATCGCTCGGTCCAGAAGAGAACGGCGACCGCCCGGATTTCCTCGGATCAGGGAAATTTCTTCCGAGGTAAACAGTACAGTTTTCAGACGACCAAGCATTTCGGCAGCGTTGACTATACGTTTGCCGTCAATGTCGGCGCTCTGTCCTTCACGGGTCAGGAGCAGCTCAAACCGATGACAGACCCCTGACATACAGATACCCGCCGACAGGCGGGCCTCGTCTCGACCGATTTTTATCAGAGTTTCACGTCGATTGGAACGAAAACTCTTCAATTGGCCGAGCAGATAGATCGCTTCCAGCAGGTTGGTTTTTCCCTGGGCATTGTCTCCCCAGATAACATTGAACCCGGTCGACGGTTCGACCCGCAAATCCTGCAGATTACGAAACCCCTGCAGTTTCAATTCCCTGAGGCGCATTGCAGGGACCGTCCGGTCATAGCCGCATAGGCATGACCACAGCCAGAAAGTCTCTATCCTCCACCGGGGTTATCATCCCCGGCGACATATTGTCCCTGACCTGAAGAATGACTTCGTCTTCCTTCTGTACCTGAAGAATATCGAGCATGTAGCGGGAATTGAAACCGATTGCTATTTCCTGCCCGCTGTAATCGATCTCCAGGTCCTCCCGGGCATCACCCAGTTCGGGATTCGAGGATGATATCTCCAGCCTGCCCGGCTGCAGCAGAACTTTGACTCCGCGTGATTTTTCACTGGAAAGGATAGCCATACGTCGCAGGGCGTGGAAAAATTTTTCCCGGGGAATTTTTGCCACCATATCCTGAGACTGAGGGATAACCCGGGTATAATCGGGAAATTCACCATCGACCAGACGCATGATGATAACGGTCTGATCTTTCTGAATAACGGCATTGTTATCCATGAAGCCCAGTCGAATATCACTGTCACTCTCTTCGGCTATCTTGCGCAGCTCGAAAATGCCCTTTTTCGGGAAAATAACCCCTTTTCGTAATTCCTCGCTTTCAGTTCCTTCCAATTCGCGTTGAATCAGTGCCAGTCGATGGCCGTCGGTTGCCACCAGACGCAGAAGTTGACGTCCTTCAAGTTCAATATTCTGAAAGAAAATGCCGTTCAGATTGTACTTGCTCTCATCAGTTGACATGGAAAAAGCGGTTTTTTCCAGCAGGTCGCTGATGACCCCGCTCGGCAGTGAAATGAAATCCCCCTGTTCGACATCCGGAAAATAGGGGAATTCATCGGCCGCCAGACCAACGATATTGAAAAGCGCTTTTCCACAGCGGATTTCTATCCAGCAGTTCTCCTTGGCACCGAGTGTGACCTCCCCCTCGGGCAACTCCTTGATGATCTCAAACAGTTTCTTGGCTGAAACCGTCACCTTGCCGGGTTTGGCAGTGTCGGCCTGATAACTGGCCCGCATTCCGACTTCGAGATCCGTGGCCGTGATCTCAATTTCACCGTCTCGGGCTTCGATCAGAACATTGGAAAGAATCGGAATCGTATTGCGTTTTTCAACAATCCCCTGGATCCTGGCGAGCGCCTTGAGAAAAATCTCACGTTCGATGGTGAATTGCATGCTTTCCTCCTGTCAACAGGTAACTATTATTTATTATCTTTTATTTCTTAAAGACAGTAGTAATACATAGAGCCTGTTGAAACTGTTAAAGCTAAAAAAAATCCTTTAAAAACATGTTGTTAAATAACTTTCGAGGTTGTGGAGAAAAACGTGTGCGAAGGTCATCTGTTGTGGATGAACGTCATTTTTGAACTGCATCCACATTTTGTCCCCCGCTCTCTGCACAGCTTTTACCGGTCAGGATTCAAGAGTGGCGCGAATGGATCCCACGGATGCACTCAACTGCATATCGTCAGCCATTTTAGCCTCGATCTTCTTGATGGCGTGAATAATGGTCGAGTGGTCCTTACCGCCGAATTTATCGCCTATTTCCGGATAGGAACAGGGTGTCAGCTGGCGGGAAATATACATCGCGACCTGGCGTGGCAAAACCAGAGCCTTGAGCCGCTTGGATGATTTGAGATCGCTGACCTTGATGCCGTAATGAGCGGCGACGGTTTTCTGAATTTCTTCGATCGATATTTCGCGGCGTTTTTCAACCAGAATATTTTTAAGTACTTCCTTGGCCATGGCCAGGGTGATAGGCGTGGCTGTCAGACTGGCATAGGCGCCGATACGAATCAGGTAACCTTCGAGTTCGCGGACATTGCTACTGATCGAGTTGGCCAGAAAAAATGTTACATTTTCCGGCAGGTCGATACCGTTCTGTTCGGCCTTGATTTTAAGGATAGCCTGCTTTGTTTCAACATCCGGGGCCTGGATATCGGCGATCAACCCCCATTCAAAGCGTGATCGCAGTCGTTCTTCAAGCCCTGGTATTTCCTTCGGGAATTTATCAGAGGTGACAACGATCTGCTTGTGACTTTCGTAGAGGGAGTTGAAGGTGTGGAAAAACTCTTCCTGGGTCCGTTCCTTGCCGGCAATGAATTGAACATCATCGATCAGCAGGACATCCATGGAACGAAATTTGTTGCGAAACTCATCCATTTTCGCGTAACGCAATGAATTGATGAGTTCATTCATGAATTTTTCCGAAGTATAGTAGCAGATACGCATCTCCGGATTATTCTGCAGGATGGCGTTGCCGATGGCATTGATAAGGTGGGTTTTTCCGAGTCCCACGCCGCCGTAGATGAAGAGCGGATTGTAGGTTGTGGCCGGGTTGGTGGCGACAGCGCGGGCGGCCGCGTAGGCAAACTGATTGGACGAACCGGAAACGAATTCGTCGAAGGTATATTTCTTGTTGAGATTGTAAACGCCGGGATTTTTCCCCACTGTTTTGGTTCTGACCGGTTCTGCGGGCTGTTGCTGAACCGGCAGTTCAGGTTCTCCCTTTTTCTGCTGCAGGGGGGCTATATCTATCTGCAGTTGATAGGAGACAGCACCGATGGTTGATATGGTTTCCTGGATAAGATCGGCATAGTTGTCGCTGATCCAGGAGTATATAAAACGATTGGGAACCTCAAGCCGAACCAGATCCTTGTCGATCGACACCAGGCGGATTGGTTTGATCCAGGTGTTGTAGTGCTGGGGCGTGAGATGCTTCTCCAGCTGCTCAAGAGTTTCCTGCCATAGTGGGTTCATTGATCAATCGATTCAGGGTGTTGCCGATTCCGGGAGGGAAAGCAACCGGCGGACTATTAAAATAATTATCCACAGTTTTATAAACAGCTGTGGAAATAATTAATAACTAGTTGAAAACAGGTTGTTTCATGGAGAAAAATAGACCTGAAAAGCGAGTTTTAAGCTAGCAGAGAGGTTGTCGTTTGGCAAGAAAATTTTCACCTGTTGACGATGCGTCCGGCTTTTGTATCGTTTCCCTTTTTCCCGGTCGTCCGACTGCCGTTTTCCTTTTATTTTGCCGGCTGCAGTCTCCTCAATCCGGGAAGAATTCGTGACTCTGTATCTTGTCCATGAAAAGAGGTATGGGCCTGGGGATGCGATCCTTTATCTGAGGGGCGATAAATTCTTGACAGTCTTCCATCAATGGGGGTAAAAGTACCCTTTGCCATAAAGCAGATAATGCTGAAAACTATATAGGAGAAAAGAAGACGATGAAACGCACCTATCAACCGAGTCGTATCAGCCGCAAGAGAACTCATGGTTTCCGTAAGCGGATGCAGAGCAAGAATGGCCAGTCGGTTATTCGTCGCCGCCGGGCCAAGGGCCGCAAGACACTTGCAGCAACCATTCCGAGCAAATAACGGAGTCGCGGGTGGGCCGGCGCGGGCAGACTTTTCCCGCTGCACACCGACTTAAAAATCGGCAGGATTTCCTGCAGTGTAAGAAAATGGGGCGCAAGGTACATACGTCCCATTTTCTTATTTTTATCGAACAGCATCAGCGACCCGGGCCGAGCAGGCTTGGTTTGACCGTCAGTCGTAAGGTGGGGAATGCGGTTGTCCGCAACCGGGTTAAACGATTGGTGCGTGAATTCTTCCGTACCCGCTATCATCAGCTCGCTGCCAACTGCAGTTATTCGGTTATTGCCAAACGGAACGCCGGTGAGATCAAATTCGAAGATCTCTGTCGTCAACTTCAGGTTCTCCTGAAACAGTGAGTTTTCGTTGCGGCCATCATTCATGCTTGGAAAAATCTTTATTTTTCTTATTGATTTTTACCGAAAGGTGGTTTCGCCGTTTAAGCCGCCCGTCTGTCGATTTTATCCCAGTTGTTCCTGTTATATGCGTGATGCCGTCCGTAGATACGGTCCTTTTAAAGGAGTTTGGCTCGGTGTCAGGCGCCTGGTCAAATGTGGTCCCTGGCATCCCGGTGGCTACGATCCATTACGCTGAAGCGACTATTTCCCGGAGAATGCAGTATGGAAAATAAAAATACTATTATTGCCATCGTTCTGATGGCGGTTGTCTGGCTCGGTTTTACTTTCTTTTTCAAGCCTTCTCCCCCGGTCGTTGCTCCAGAAGTCGGCCAGCACCAGGAGGCTGCTCCGAAAGTCGTTGAAAAGAAGGTGACACAGCAGCCTGTGGCAGCTCCGGTGCCGACAGCGGATCTGGCTCCTCCTGTCAATGAACAGTTGATCAATGTTGAAAATGATTATCTGCGGTTACAGATCAGTTCCTCCGGTGCCCGCATCAAGCATGTTGAATTAAAGCAGTACCGGGTTTCAGCTGATATCGATGCCGCGCCGGTTGTCTTGCATCCCAACGGTCCCCTGCGTACCGCAACTCTGAAGACCACGGGTCGCGAAGGACTTTCGGTTCCTGTAGATGCAAACTTTCAACTGCTGTCGGGGGAAAAGAACATTAATCTCAAACCCGGTCAAACGGCTGATCTGGTTTTTCGTTATGTCGACCAGGCCAATGGTCTGCAGGTCGATAAAGTCTTTCATTTCAACGGTGATAATTACCAGTTTGATATGAACTACCAGGTTAAAAATATTTCCAACCTGAATAAAAGCGGCGTGCTGCAATTAAGCCTGATTCAGCCCTGGGATGAGAAACTCCATTCCAGTCGTTATGATTTTATCGGACCGGTCACTTATACCGGTAAGGATCTTGAGACCGATAAGGTGAAAAAACTGGCAGAGCAGATCAAGAGTTATCAGCAACCAGTCTGGTCTGGATTTGAAACCAAGTATTTTATCAGTGCTGCTGCCCCGCTTGGAAACTCGATTGAGAAGGTCACCGTTTCCAAAGAGGGTGAGTTGATCGAAAATACCTTTTCTTCGACATACTTCAATATTGCTCCGCAGGCGACCGCGCAGATAGGAGTCAATTTCTATTTCGGTCCCCGTGATTCTGAAATACTCAAGCAGGCTGGACATCAATTCGATAAAGCCATTGATCTTGGTTTTTTTGCTGTCATCGCGTCACCTTTGCGTTATGTGCTTAAATTTTTCTATGGTTTTGTTGGTAATTACGGGGTTTCCATCATCCTGCTGACCGTCATCATCAAGCTCATCTTCTGGCCGTTGACTCAAAAAAGCTATACGTCGATGAAGGAAATGCAGAAGATTCAGCCTGAAATGGCCAAGATCAGGGAAAAATTCAAAAACGACAAGGAGCGGATGAACAAAGAGATCATGGCTCTTTACAAGGATAAAAGAGTCAATCCTCTCGGCGGTTGTCTGCCGATGGTCATCCAGATTCCGGTTTTCTTTGCGCTCTACCGGGTGTTGATGGTCGATATCGCCCTGCGGCATGCCCCCTTTGTTTTCTGGTTGCAGGATCTATCTGCGAAAGATCCCTACTACATCACCCCGGTTATTATGGGGGTGACCATGTTTATTCAGCAGAAAATGACCCCTTCGACCATGGACCCGAAACAGGCCAAAATGTTCATGATGATGCCGGTTGTTTTTACCTTCCTGTTCCTGAATTTCCCTTCCGGCCTTGTTGTCTACTGGTTGACCAACAACCTGTTGACCATTGGTCAACAGTATATGATTCATCGTAAACCGTCCTGAAGGAGCCATGGTCCAGGAACTTCTTCATTTTCAGGTGTCGGCAACCGGTCTGGCTGAAGCCGTTGATCGGGGAATACAGCATTTCAACTGCAATCGCAGTGATCTGGAAGTGGATATTTTGCAACCGCCAAGGCAGGGATTGTTCGGATTGTTCGGTCGCAAAAATGCCGTGGTGCGACTCCGGGTCATCAATCGTGTTCAGGCCGGTCGGCTGATTCTGGAGAAGCTGCTGTCGTTGATCGGAATGGATGCCCGGGTCGAGAGTTCAATCCCGGCGCGGACTCTTAATATCATCTCTGATCAGAGTGCCATTATCATCGGCCGCCATGGTCAGACGATTGACAGCCTGCAAACCGTACTCAACGGTCTTCTTGATAGTGCCCTTCCAGGCGGTGGTCGACTGGTTGTTGATTGCGATGACTACCGGCAGAGACGCATAGCCGCCTTGCAGGGGCTCGCCCGCAAACTGGTACGCCAGGCCAGGGAATCGGGCGGGACCGCCATCAGTGAATCTCTTCCCGGTGATCAATGTCACATTCTGCAGCAGTTGCTGACCAGAATGCCGGATATTACCGTGTGGACCCGGGGACAAGGACATCTGAAGCAGATGGTTGTCGGTTTAAAGGCCTGACCGTGAACACTGAAACAACGATTATCGCTCCGGCAACCCCTCCCGGCGAAGGCGGGCTGGCGGTTGTCCGGTTGTCCGGATCATCGTCCGAGAGCCTGTTACGACGTTTTTTCAAACCCTCCGGAAAATTTCCGTCCCTTGACAGTCATCGGCTCTATCACGGTAATCTTGTTGACACTGACGGGTCCCTGATCGATGAAGTTATGGCGGTTCTCATGCGTGCTCCCCGTACCTTTACCCGGGAAGATGTGGCGGAGATCCATTGCCATGGCGGACCGCTGATTGTTCAGCAGATTCTCGATCTTTTCATCACTGCCGGAGCCACTCTTGCCCAGCCGGGTGAATTTACTCTACGAGCCTTCCTCAATGGACGAATCGATCTGGCACAGGCTGAAGCGGTTGCGGATCTGATTCACGCCCGTTCTGTTTCAGCTCAAAGAGTTGCTCTGAATCAGCTGCAAGGAAAACTTTCACAGATAATCAGGATTTACCATCGGCAGGTGGTTGATTTGCTGGCGTTGGTTGAGGCACATATCGATTTCCTTGAAGAGGATATTTCTCCACCTCAGCCCGATGTTCTCTGCCGTTCAGCAGAAGAAATTATTGAGGCGATCGAAAAACTGCTTGCGGGTTTCAACAGTGGCCGGATGATTCATGATGGATTGCGAATACTGCTGGCGGGAAAACCGAATGTCGGTAAAAGTTCGCTTTTAAACTGTCTTCTTGGAGAATCGCGGGCCATTGTATCCCCGTCCGCCGGAACAACCCGGGATACAATCGAAGAATCGTTATTGCTGCATGATCTTCCTGTACGCTTGATAGATACGGCCGGCATACGTCATACTGACGATCCTGTTGAACAGGAAGGTGTTCGCAGGGCGCGGGAAAAAACCGGCAGCGCCGATCTTGTACTATTGCTGATCAATGCTGATCAGCATCCGGATCAGGATGATTTACTGGCTCTGGATTCATGTTGCGAACAGAAGTTGCTGCTGGTCATCAATAAACAGGATCTTTCCCCCCCGGTTCAATTATCTCCACCCTGGTCGGACTACCCCCAGGTCTTTATCAGTGCAAAATATAGACAGAATATCGATGGACTGATTGAGGCCGCCCGTGACCTGGTCGGTCTTTCAGGTGGCGCGGATAGCGGTGAATCGGTCATGCTTTATGAACGTCGTCATTATCAGTCCCTGTTGCAGGCCAAATCTTGTCTGCAACGGTTTATTTCCGGATGCCGGGCAGGTTTTGGTTTTGAATTGTTAGCCCTTGATCTGCGCGACACACTGCAGTCGATCGGTCAGATTACCGGTGAAACCACTCCAGATCAGGTCCTTGACCGGATTTTCAGTCAGTTTTGTATCGGAAAATAATGAAATTGTTTCACGTGGAACATTTCCACAAGATGTTGTGGTCTGGTGACCTCTTTAATCGACATGCTGTGGCGGTGTTGTTCATAAGGAAGCAGGATGCCGACCATGTTCAGTTATGGTAAGGAATATCAGGTTATAGTAGTCGGGGCCGGACATGCCGGTTGCGAAGCGGCGCTGGCCGCCGCACGAATCGGTTGTTCTACGCTGTTGTTGAACCTGAGTCTGGATACGGTAGCACAGATGTCCTGCAATCCGGCGATTGGTGGTCTCGCCAAGGGTCACCTGGTCAAGGAGATCGATGCGCTCGGCGGCGAAATGGGTCTCAATATTGATGTCACCGGGATACAATTCCGAGTTCTGAATACCCGTAAGGGACCCGCGGTCAGGGCTTCGCGGGCACAGGCTGACCGGCGCGCTTACGCATTGCGGATGAAGCAGGTTCTCGAAGCGGAATCGCGACTTGATCTTAAGCAGGGCGCGGTGGATGCCCTGGAAGTTGAGGGCAACAGAGTGGTCGGGGTAAAAACCCGTGAAGGAATCACTTACCGGGGACAGAATGTGGTGCTGACCACCGGGACCTTCATGCGCGGCCTGATTCATGTCGGTTTGAATCATTATCCCGGCGGTCGTGCCGGCGAGCCTCCTTCGATCGGCCTGTCAGATAATCTTCGCAGCCTCGGCCTGCAGGTCGGTCGATTGAAAACCGGTACGCCGGCACGGCTTGATCGCAACAGTATCGATTTTTGCCGTCTTGAAGAGCAGTTTGGCGATGATCATCCGCGCCCCTTCTCCTTTCTTAATCGACGTATTGAGCAGTCCCAGGTTTCCTGCTACATCACTTATACCAATGAGCGTACCCACGAGATAATCCGCCAGGGGCTTGACCGTTCGCCTCTTTATAGCGGCATTATTGAAGGTGTCGGGCCCCGCTACTGCCCTTCTATTGAGGATAAAGTGGTGCGATTTCCGGATAAGGATCGTCACCAGCTTTTTCTCGAACCGGAGGGATTGCAGAGCAACGAAATCTATCCCAACGGCGTCTCGACCTCTCTTCCTCCCGATGTGCAGCTCGCGTTTCTGCGTTCCATCAGCGGGTTGGAGCAGGTGGAGATCATGCGACCAGGTTATGCCATCGAGTATGACTATGTCGATCCGATCCAGTTGCAACCCACCCTGGAAACCAAGTTGATTGAAGGTCTTTTTCATGCCGGGCAGATCAACGGTACCTCAGGTTACGAGGAGGCGGCGGCACAGGGACTGATCGCCGGCATCAATGCCGCATGTCGGGCCCGGGGTGAAGAGCCGCTGATCCTGCGCCGCGACCAGGCCTATATCGGGGTGCTGATCGACGACCTGATCAATCTCGGGGCGCCGGAACCCTATCGGATGTTTACGTCGCGGGCTGAATACCGGCTGTTGTTGCGTGAGGATAATGCCGACCAGCGGTTGACCCCCTTCGGTCGCAAGGTGGGGCTGGTTGACGATAAACGCTGGGCATTATTTGAAGGGAAACTTGATCAGCTCGGCAGAGCCCGGGAGATTGCCGCGCGGGTGCGGGTGGCACCCGGTGACCGGAAACAGGTCGCGCGGCTAGGATTGCCGGACCTGAACAATGGGGCCAGCCTGGAAGAACTGCTGCGTCGTCCGCAGTTGACGATTAAGGATCTGGCATGGCTGGACGAGGAATTGGAAGGGTTCCCCGGTGAGGTTCTCGAACAGTTGGAGATCGAGACCAAGTATGCCGGTTATATCCGCCGTCAGGAGGATGAGGTCGCCCGCTTCCGGAAAACCGAAGAGGTACGGATTCCGGAAGATTTTCATTATGCCGGAATTGGCGGTATGTCAGCCGAAGTAATTGAAAAACTAGAGAAAATTCGTCCAAGAACCCTCGGTCAGGCGGCCCGGATACCCGGTGTGACCCCGGCCGCGGTGGCCATCCTGTCGGTCCTGCTGCGCCGTGGCTGAGTTCAGTTTGCAACGGCGTCTGGCCGATCTGCTCAGGCAGGCGAAACTGTCAGTTGCGGAGGATCGGCAGGTTGATCTGTTGCGCTACCTTGAGGAATTGGCACACTGGAACCGGAGTCATAACCTGACCGCCGTAAGTGAACCGAAAGCAGCCCTGGAAACCCACCTGGTTGATTCCCTGACCCTGCTCCCCCTCCTGCCGGAAAACTGCACCCTGCTCGATTTCGGTTCAGGTGCGGGTCTTCCCGGTCTGCCCCTGCGTATCGTCCGTGACGACCTGCGTCTGACTTCCCTTGACGCGGTCGGCAAGAAGCTCGCCTTTCAGCGACATCTGGCCCGGGTTCTGCGGTTGCGCGGCATCGATTTCGTCCATGCCCGACTGGAGGATTTTTCCGCCGACAGCGAAAACCATAACCGTTACCAGCGGATCGTCTTTCGGGCCGTGGGAGAAATCAATCGATTTGCGTCGATGGTTCTGCCTCTGTTGGAACCGGGAGGTCTCTGGATCGCGATGAAGGGCCCCGATGGTCAGCAGGACTGGAAAAATTTCTGCGGGCAACCTCTGGCGGGTTTTCGCAATCATGCCTGCCTGTCGCTGAAATTGCCGGCCTGCGGTGCCGAACGCAACCTGCTTTGCTTCGAAAAAGAATAGAACGATTGATGGCGTCGCTCAAACTCACCAGCAGCTGCGTTACTGCGTTTATCTCGCGCCTTCGACGTACGTACGGACGCTTCATCGTTCGATAAACGCGTGCCTTGCTGCTGGCGCTTTTTGCTTAGCCAACACCCTTTTTGCTTTCTTGCGAAAGCATCAATATTGATATATGCAAAATTATTATGCGCCGCAGTCAGTGGGGGTCGCATAGATGCCCTGCTCTGATTTCCCGAAAAACGTCAAGCCGTGAAAAACAGGTGAAAGACACTATATCTGGTGGGCCGCGTTTATGAATCCACAAGATATTGCAAGTATTTGAAAAGCTAGCATTTCTTCTTCAACGTCGCGGGTGAATATGTTAGTCTTGGCGGCCTGAACTTACCACCTGGACCGTCCGGTTCGGGTTTTAAAACCGGAGAGGTTTTCATGGCCCGGATTATTGCAATTGCCAACCAGAAGGGAGGGGTCGGCAAGACGACCACAGCGGTCAATCTGGCCGCGTCGTTGTCGGCTGCCGAAAAGTCCACCCTGCTGGTTGATATGGACCCTCAGGGGAATGCCACCAGTGGCGTCGGAATCGACAAGGAGGCGCTTGAGGCGACCGTCTACAACGGCCTGCTCGAAGAAGCCGGAGCCGTCGATCTTCTCTGCCGTACGGAACTGGAGCAGCTGCATATCCTGCCGGCCGATCCGGATCTGATCGGCGCCGAGGTTGAACTTGTGGCGGCTGACGGCCGGGAACGGCGACTCAAGGCCCTGCTGGCAGAGATCGAAGACGACTATGATTACATTCTGATCGACTGCCCTCCGTCGCTCGGTCTGCTGACCATCAATGCCCTGACCGCGGCGGAAAAAGTGCTGATTCCGATGCAGTGCGAGTACTACGCCATGGAGGGTCTCAGCCAGTTGCTCAACACCATTTCTCTCATTCAGCAGGATCTCAACCCGCGATTGACCATCGGCTACATCCTGCTGACCATGTTCGACAGTCGTAATAACCTCTCCCATCAGGTCGGTGAGGAAATCCGCACCCATTTCAACCGCCAGCTGTGTGAAACGGTGATTCCGCGCAATGTGCGGCTTTCCGAAGCGCCGAGCCACGGGTTGCCGGTGCTGCTTTATGATATCGCTTCGAAAGGGTCGCAGGCCTATCTCGACCTGGCCCGGGAAATTATTCAGGCGGAGGTTTGACGAATGGCCAAGCGACCTGCACTCGGCAAGGGGATCGGAGCCCTGATCCCGGGAAATGTCAAGGCGGTGCCGACCACAGACGGCACCCGGGGCAGCAAATATTTTCTCTGTCCCATCGAGGATCTCAAACCGCACAGCAAACAGCCGCGCAAAACTTTTGATGACGCGAAAATGACCGAACTGGTCGCCTCGATCAAGGAAAAAGGGGTGATTCAGCCACTGGTAGTCCGTCATCATGACGATCATTACCAGATTATCGCCGGCGAACGCCGCTGGCGGGCGGCGCAAAAAGCCGGATTGAAGGAAGTGCCGGTCGTCATTCAGGATGTTTCCGAGGATTGGGCGCTGGAAATGGCGCTGATCGAGAATATCCAGCGTGAGGATCTCAATCCGATCGAAGAGGCCGAAGCCTACCGCCACCTGATGGAGAGCTTTGATCTCTCCCAGGAAGAGGTTGCCAAACGGGTCGGTCGGGAAAGGTCCACGGTCGCCAACATGCTGCGCCTGCTCAAGCTGCCGGGCAAGGTCCGCGGTGACGTGATTGCCGGTCATCTCAGCATGGGACATGCCCGCGCCCTGCTCGGTCTTGAAGACGAAGAGGATATCGTCGAAGCACGTGAACAGGTTCTGGCACGCAAACTGTCGGTACGTGAATGCGAGGCCCTGGTCAAAAAGATCAAGAATTTCGGTCGCGTGCCGAAGAACAAAGCCGAACCGGCGCCGGTCGATCCGGAGTTGAAGCGGCTGGAAGTCGAATTGAAGCGGACCCTCGGCACCCAGGTGCGTATTCAGCCTCGGGGCAAGGGGGGCCGTATTGAAGTCAGTTATTTCTCCCCCGCCGAACTGGAGCGCCTGCTTGCTCTGTTCGGAGTCAGCTGAGGGGGTCGTTATTCATGCTGCGCAAGAGGAGGGAGCCCGTCATCATGCGTAAAGATCAGGCAATCGACAAGGGGGACATCAAGGCCTTTCTCGGCCCCGGCAGTCAGTTTGAGGGTAAATTGCTGTTTGATGAAATCGTTCGGCTCGATGGCCGTTTCAGTGGCGAGATTGTCAGCAAGGACACCCTGATCGTCGGCCAGGAGGCGGAAATTGAAGCCGAAGTTACGGTCGGCACCCTGATCCTCTCGGGCCGGTTCAAGGGCAATATCAAGGCCGGCTGCAAGGTCGACCTGCGGGCTCCGGCCCGGGTCGAGGGCAATATCGAGACTCCGGTGCTGGTGGTCGAGGAAGGGGTGACTCTCAACAGCACCCTGCATATGGATGGGGCAAATAAGGCCCCCGGCAACAAGACTTCCTGACAGGCGAATTTCTTCGTGGGGGGGAAAAAACAAAACAGCATCTTGACAGCGTTGGGAGGGGTATGTTAGCAATGCGCTGATTTGCCGCAGGGCAAACTTTTTTATCCCCCCGAGACTTGTATACAGTATACCGACAGCCGAACCTCATTAACAGGCAGAGGACAGCCCGTGATCAGCCTCGACATTACTCTTATTATTCAGTTTGTCAATTTCGTCATTCTCATGACCATCCTTAACATGGTGCTTTACCGCCCGCTGCGCCGGATGTTGGAGCAGCGCAAGGAAACCATTGAGGGCAACCGTCGGGCCGCCGACGATCTGGAAGCCAGTATTGAAGAGAAGATGACCCGCTACCAGCAGCAGCTGCAGGAAGCCCGCCTCAAAGGCAACCAGGAGCGCACTGCTCTGCGCCAGGCTGCTCTTGAGGAAGAACGCAAGACCCTGGGAGAGGCCCACGAGCAGGCCTCGGCGAAACTACAGGCGATCAAAGAGCAGGTGGCCGGAGAGGCTGCTGTTGCCCGCGAGGCGCTGAAAAAGGAAACCGAGGCACTGGCCGGTGAAATCGCCAGCAAGATTCTCGGGAGGAAGCTGTAATGTCGACTACCAAGACCAATCTTTTCAAGACCCTGATCATTTTTTCCATTGTTCTGGCTGCCGGTACGGTCTTCGCCTCGGGCGGAGAGCATCAGGCTGATGGCGGAGTGCTGCTCAAGGATTTTCTCTGGCGCTGTCTGAACTTTGCCGTCACTTTCGGCCTGCTCGCTTATTTCATCACCAAGCCGTTGCGCAACGGCCTGGCCGGTCGTCGACAGGGCATTGCCGACAGCCTGGCCGCCGCGGAAAAAATGAAGGCTGAGGCCGAAGCCAAGTTTGCCGAATATGACCGCAAGTTGAGTCGTGCCGCTGAAGAAATCGAAGAGATCTACCAGCAAATCCGCCGTGAAGGCGAACGGGAAAAGGAACGGATTCTCGACGAAGCTCGACAGATGGCCATCAAGGTCAGGAGCGAAGCCGAAAAATCGGCAGCTCTCGAGGTCGCCCGGGCACGTCGCGAGCTGCGAGAGGAAGCCTCCCGCCTTGCCGTCGATATTGCCGAGGAGATGTTGCGCAAGAAATTCACCAAGAAAGACCAGACCCGTCTGGTGGATGAATATATTCAGAAGGTGGGAGAGTTACATTGAGCACCAGTGCGATAGCAAAACGTTATGCCAGGGCGTTGGTCGGCATCGCTGCCGAACAGCAGACGGTGGAGCAGTACGGAGACGAACTCGGGAGGGTCTGCGAGGCCTTCGGAGTGGAAGAGTACCTGCGGCTGATCCTGGAAAGCCCCACCTTCCCGCTCAGCAAGAAGGCGGCCATTCTCAATGATCTGATGGAGATGCTTGACATCTCCGAGGGGATGCGGGCCTTTCTCGGACTGCTGCTGGAAAAGGACCGTCTTCAGTACCTGGCCCAGATCAAGCGTGACTACAGCCGGTTTGCCGATGAGATGGCCGGCCTGGTCCGGGCTGCGGTGACCGCCTCGCGAGATCTTGATGCCAAACAGTTGCAGGCGATCAAGGCGGGACTGGAACAGCAGACCGGTAAGCAGGTCGAGCTGAGCGTCGCCATTGATGAGGAGTTGATCGGCGGTCTGCAGGTTGAGATCTCCGGCCGCCTCTTCGACGGCAGTCTGAAAACACAATTGAAGCGCATTGAAGATACCTTAAAAAAGGGGTGAGAAGGACTTATGGAAATCAGAGCAGAAGAGATCAGCGCGATCATCAAAAAACAGATCGAGAATTTCGGTCGCGAGGTGGAGGTCAGCGAGACCGGCACCATTATTTCGGTTGGTGACGGTATTGCCCGCATTCACGGCCTGGATAAAGCGATGGCCGGCGAGTTGCTGGAATTCCCCGGCAACACCATGGGCATGGTTCTCAACCTCGAAGAAGATAATGTCGGTGCCGCCATTCTCGGTGAAGCCCAGCACATCAAGGAAGGCGACACCGTCAAACGTACCGAGCAGATCGTGCAGGTTCCGGTCGGTGAAAAGCTGCTCGGCCGGGTGGTCAACGGCATCGGAATTCCGATCGACGGCCTCGGCGAGATCGAAACCGATGATTACCGCAAGGTCGAAATCAAGGCTCCCGGCATCGTCGCCCGTAAGTCGGTGCATGAACCGATGCAGACCGGCCTCAAGGCGATCGACTCGATGGTTCCCATCGGCCGTGGTCAGCGCGAACTGATCATCGGCGACCGCCAGACCGGCAAGACCGCCGTTGCTATCGACACCATCATCAACCAGAAGGGCAACGGTGTGGTCTGCATCTACGTCGCCATCGGCCAGAAACGTTCCACGGTCGCCCAGGTGGTCGACAAGCTCAAGAGCCACGGCGCCATGGACTACACCATCGTTGTCGCCGCGACCGCATCCGACCCCGCCCCGCTGCAGTTTATCTCCCCCTACACCGGGGTCACCATGGGCGAGTTCTTCCGTGACACCGGCAAGCACGCCCTGATCATCTATGACGATCTCTCCAAGCAGGCGGTCGCCTACCGGCAGCTCTCCCTGCTGCTGCGCCGCCCGCCGGGACGCGAAGCCTATCCGGGCGACGTCTTCTACCTGCACAGCCGCCTGCTGGAACGCGCCGCCAAGCTGAATGACGATCTCGGCGCCGGTTCGCTGACCGCGCTGCCGATCATCGAGACCCAGGCGGGTGACGTTTCGGCCTATATCCCGACCAACGTCATCTCCATCACTGACGGTCAGATTTTCCTCGAAACCGACCTTTTCTATTCCGGTGTCCGTCCGGCCATCAACGTCGGCCTGTCGGTTTCCCGCGTCGGTGGATCAGCCCAGGTCAAGGCGATGAAACAGGTCGCCGGCACCCTCCGCCTGGCGCTGGCCCAGTATCGTGAAATGGCCGCCTTTGCCCAGTTCGGTTCCGATCTCGATGCCGCCACCCAGCGTCAGCTCAATCGTGGTGCCCGGCTGGTCGAGATTCTCAAACAGGGTCAGTATCAGCCGCTGCCGGTTGCCAAGCAGGTTCTGGCCATCTACGCCGCCAACAACGGCTATGTCGACGAGTACCCGGTCACCGCGGTGCAGCGCTACGAGCAGGAACTGCTCTCCTTCCTCGAAAGCAGCCACGCCGGCCTGATCAAGGATCTCGGCGAGAAAAATGCCATCGACGACGACCTCGAGGGCCGTATCAAGGCTGCCCTGGAAGAGTTCAAAGGTCAGTTCGTCGCCTGATAACCCGACTGCGAAGGTAGCGACAGATGCCCAGTCTGAAGGATATTAAGAAACGTATCGGCTCGGTCAAGAACACCAGCCAGATCACCAAGGCGATGAAAATGGTCTCGGCCGCCAAGCTGCGCCGCGCCCAGGACGCCGTGGTGGCGGCCCGACCTTACGCCGACAAGCTGAACTACGTGCTTTCCAGTCTTGCCCTGCGCGAAGACCACGAAGCCCATCCACTGTTGCAGGAGCGGGGCAAGAAGAAGGCTCTGGTGCTGCTTCTGACGGCGGATCGCGGACTCTGCGGCGGCTTCAATGCCAATATTTCCAAGACGGCGGAGAAGTTTATCAAGGAGCGGACTGACGGTTTTGAAGAGTACGAGCTGATGATTGTCGGGCGCAAGGGAGCCGATTACCTGCGCCACCGTAATGTGCCGATCGGCAAGGTCCATGCCGGCATTACCGCCAGCATCACTTATCATACCGCAGCACTGATCGGCAGCGAGGTGGTCGAAGGCTACCTTGCGGATCAGTACGATGCCGTCTACCTGATCTACAATGCGTTTCAGAGCGCGATCACGCAGGTTCCGACGATCCGCAGGTTGTTGCCGATCGAACCGGCCCAGGTCGACGAACGCGAGCATATCGCCCAGTATATCTACGAGCCGGGCAAAACCGAGGTACTGAGCCAGATCCTGCCCAAGCAGGTCGAGGTGCAGATCTTCCGCGGGCTGCTCGAATCGGTCGCTTCTGAGCATGGCGCGCGGATGAGCGCCATGGACAGCGCCAGCAAGAACGCGGCCGAGATGATCAACAAGCTGACCCTGCAGTACAACCGCGCCCGTCAGGCGGCGATCACCAAGGAACTGATGGAGATCATTTCCGGCGCCGAGGCGATCAAATAGTCGAAATCACAGCTGAAAATAATGCGGCTTATAGGAAAACACGGAGGATAGGTTCACCATGAATAAAGGGAAAATCACTCAGGTCATCGGACCCGTCATCGACGTTGAGTTCGAGGCGGGAAAACTCCCGGAAATCTACCACGCGCTGAAGGTTACAAACCCGGGTCTCGATGACCGTGAATGGAACCTGGTCTGTGAGGTCGCCCAGCATCTCGGCGAGAACACCGTGCGCGCCATCGCCATGGATTCGACCGACGGTCTGGTTCGCGGCCAGGAAGTTCTCGATACCGGCAAGCAGATCGTCATGCCGGTCGGCAAGGCGACCCTCGGCCGGATCCTCAACGTGATCGGCGAACCGGTTGACGAGGCCGGCCCGGTCAATGCCGAAATCGAATGGGAAATCCATCGTCCGACTCCCGAGTTCGTGGAACAGTCGGTTGATGTCCAGGCCTTTGAGACCGGCATCAAGGTCGTCGACCTGCTTGCCCCCTACGCCCGCGGCGGCAAAATCGGCCTGTTCGGCGGTGCCGGGGTCGGCAAGACGGTTCTGATCATGGAGCTGATCCACAACATCGCCAAGCAGCACGGCGGTTTCTCGGTGTTCGCCGGTGTCGGCGAGCGGACCCGTGAGGGCAACGACCTCTGGCACGAGATGAAGGATTCCGGGGTTCTCGACAAGGCCGCGCTGATCTATGGCCAGATGAATGAGCCCCCCGGAGCCCGTGCCCGTGTCGCCCTCTCCGCCCTGACCTGCGCTGAGTACTTCCGCGATGAAGAAGGCCAGGACGTGCTGCTGTTTGTCGACAACATCTTCCGCTTCACCCAGGCCGGTTCCGAGGTTTCGGCGCTGCTTGGCCGCATTCCTTCGGCGGTCGGTTACCAGCCGACCCTGTCGACCGAGATGGGTGAACTGCAGGAGCGGATCACCACCACCACCAAGGGGTCGATCACCTCGGTTCAGGCGATCTACGTTCCGGCCGATGACCTCACCGACCCGGCGCCGGCGACCGCTTTCGCCCATCTCGACGCGACCACGGTTCTTTCCCGCCAGATCGCCGAGCTCGGTATCTATCCGGCGGTTGACCCGCTCGATTCGACCAGCCGGATTCTCGATCCGCAGGTGGTCGGCGAAGAGCACTACAAGGTTGCCCGTGACGTCCAGTATGTGCTGCAGCGTTACAAGGACCTGCAGGACATCATCGCCATTCTCGGTATGGATGAACTCTCCGAGGAAGACAAACTGGTGGTTGCCCGCGCCCGGAAAATCCAGCGTTTTCTCTCCCAGCCGTTCCACGTGGCCGAGGTCTTCACCGGATCGCCCGGCAAATATGTCGAACTGGCCGACACCATCAAGGGATTTCAGGAAATCGTTGCCGGCAAGCACGACGAGGTTCCCGAGCAGGCCTTCTACATGGTCGGTACCATCGAAGAGGCCCTGGAGAGAGCCAAAGAACTGGCCGCCTGATCGTTTCGGCCTTGAAGAGGACCTAGTACATGGCAGAAAAACTGACACTGCAATTGGTTACGCCCTATAAGAAGGTGCTTAGCGCCGAGGTTGACGAGGTGACCGCCCCGGGAACCCTGGGTGAACTGGGTCTGTTGCCGGGACATACTCCGTTGCTGACGACCCTCAAGATCGGCGAGCTTTCCTACAAGCAGGGGAACGAGAACTTTCATGTCGCCGTCAACTGGGGCTATCTCGAAGTCGAGGAAGACCAGGTCAATGTTCTGGTCGAAACGGCCGAACCGGCTGACGAAATCGATCTCGAGCGTGCCAGGGCCGCCCTCGGCCGGGCCGAAGAGAAGCTCAAGGGACTCGATCCCGAAGACAAGAATTTCAAGATCATGGAAGCTGCCCTTGAACGGGCGATGATCAGAATTCAGGTGGCCGGCCGCAAGGGCCGCTGATTCTTCTCATCATGTCAATAAAATGAAAAAGGGCGACCTTTCGGGGTCGCCCTTTTTTTATCAGAATTCAGCGCGCCTCAGTTGAGCAGCTGATTGTCCTCTTCAAGCTGCCGCATCTTGTCCATGACCAGTTCCAGGTGGATGCGCATCGCCTCGCGGGCCCGTTCCGGTTCATGGGCACGGATGGCCTCAAGGATTTCAAGATGATGTTTCATCAGCAGGTCGATGTAGCCTTCCTTCTGGTAGAATTCCATCAGGGCGACCATGATGGTGGTGTGGAACAGCTCCTGGATGGTGTTGAGAACATGCAGCTGGATGGTATTATGCGCCGCGGCGGTGATGGCATAATGAAATCTGGCGTCAATGTCGGGTTTCCAGCCGCCATTGCTGGCCTGGCGTTTCATTTCCTGGTAGAGAGCGTCAAGGCGGGCGATGTCTTCGGGGGTGGCGCGTTCGGCGGCCAGGTAGGCCGACCAGGTTTCGAGCCCCACGCGGACCTCGGCCAGGGAATAGAGCATTTTGGGGTTTTTCTCGACCATGCTGGTCAACGGGTCGGCCATGGTGGCTTCGGTCAACGAGAGGACGAAGGTTCCCCCGCCCTGGCGCGATTCAACCAGTCCCATCGCTTCCAGCACCATGATCGCCTCGCGGACCGAGGGGCGGCTGACGCCAAGCAGGGACGCCAGCTCCCTCTCTGAAGGGACGCGTTCGCCCGGTTTCAGGTCTCCCTCGGAAATCAGGGTTCTGATCTGTTCAACGATTTCTTCGGAGATTTTCTTCGGTCGGATGGGCTTGAAAACGTTGGTCATTCCACTGCTCCAAGAAGTGAATTGGTAAGACCAGTTTTTTACCACTGATAACGATAAAAGGCAAGCTGGCGCCATGACAGGAACCGTGACCGATAAGACCATCATTCATTGTGACATGGATGCTTTCTTCGCTTCCGTCGAGCAGCTGGATCGGCCTGAGCTTGCCGGACGAGCGGTGCTGGTCGGCGGCAGTCGCGAGCGAGGTGTGGTCAGTGCCTGTTCGTACCAGGCCCGCCCGTTTGGAGTCCGTTCCGGGATGGCGATGAGCAAGGCCCTGGCGCGCTGCCCCGGGGCGGTGGTTCTGCCGGTGAGGATGGAACGCTACCGGGAGGTATCTCGGCAGGTTTTTTCGATCTTCTCAGACTACAGCGACCTGATCGAGCCGCTTTCCATCGACGAGGCCTTTCTCGACGTCAGTGGCTGCCTGCGTCTGCTGGGGTCCGGGGTGAAAATAGCCGAAGCCATTCGCCATCGGGTACGCCGGGACCTCGGCCTGCCGATCAGTGCCGGAGTGGCGCCTAACAAGTTTCTCGCCAAGCTCGCTTCGGAAGAAGCCAAGCCGAACGGCTTGCTGGAGATTCTCTCCGGGGAGGTGGATGCCTTTCTGTTGCCGTTGGACATCGGCAAGCTCTGGGGGGTCGGACGAGTGATGGCGGAAAAGCTTCGAGCCCTAGGTATAGATCGTGTTTCTGACCTGCGCGGGTGGCGGCGCGAGGATCTGTGCCGGCGCTTCGGTCGCGAGGGTGCCCGGTTCTATGAGCTTGCGCGTGGAATTGACCCCAGACCGGTTGATCCGGGGCGCGAAATCAAGTCGATCGGCGCCGAGGAGACCTTCTCCAGGGACCTCACGAATCCGAAAGAGATACGTCGTCAGCTGCTGTCGCAGGCTGAGAAGGTCGCGCGCCGGGTACGCAAGCAAGGATTGGCGGCGATGGGGCTGATGTTGAAAATAAAGTATGCGGATTTTTCAACCCGAAGCAGAAGCCACCGGTTCCGGAACCCCGCGCGCGAGGCCGAGGAGATCTGGCGGGTAGCGCTGGAGCTGCTGAAAGATACCGAGGTCGGGTTGAGGCCGGTGCGATTGACCGGCATCTACCTGACCGACCTGGTCAACCCGGAGCGGGGCCAGCAGGAACTCTTCTGTGACCCGATGGTGGAACGCCGGCAGAAGTTGATCTGCGCCATCGACGAATTGCAGGACCGTTTTGGTTCGAAGGCAACCAGGCGTGCGACCCTGCTCGAAGGAAAAGGCTCAGTTCAATGCGTCCAGAAGGGGGAGGACGGCGGCGAGTGAATGATCAAGATGCGTCTGGCTGTGGGCTTCAAGGGTGATGCTCGGGCGCAGGCCGGTCTCTGTCAGGTGTGACCAGAGCGGGGTGAAGTCGATCTGCCCGGCACCGACCGGCAGGTGGTCGTCCTGGCGGCCGAAATTGTCGTGCAGGTGAAGGTGAAAGAGCTTGGTGTCGAGACTCTGCAGCCACTCGGTCAGGGTCGGCTTTCCGAACAGAGCCCAATGACCGATATCGAAACAGTGACCGAAGGACGGGTGATCAAGGCCGTCGACCTGTTCCCGCAGCAGAACGGAATCCTCGTCATAGATATTTTCCAGCGCCAGGCGGATTCCCAGACGTTCGGCCCTGACGCAGAGTTGCGGCCAGAAGTGTAGTGCCTGCTGCAGCCAGGCCCGGCGTTGCTTGCCATAACGCCAGCTGTCGTAGCCGGGATGAAACACCACCAGCCTGGCAGCGAGACGATCCGCGGCATCAAGGGTTTGTAGAAAACGCTGCAGAGTCACCTGCTGAACCAGCGGTTCCACGGCGCCGGGGTTGAGATCCATGAACGGGGCGTGGACGGTGACCGCCAGCGAGGCGGCCTGAAAGCGGGCCCCGAGGTTGGTGAAATAGCCCGGTTCATGCAGGTCGAGATCAATTGCCTGCAGACCGAGTTCAGGTTGCAGACGACGCTCCAGCAGGCTCGGCAGATACATTTCGACCTGTCGGAAGGGGACGTGGACGTGCAGAAAGGATGGCACCATGGTCAGCTCCGTCCGGCGGCGATCCGTTCCAGGTTTTCTATCGCCGGCCGTTCTCCAAGGGTGATCAGGATATCCCCGGCGGCAATGACGGTTTCGGAGGCCGGGTTGAAAACCATTGTACCATCCCTCTTCTTGATGCCGACGATGATGGTTCCCAGGTCCTTGCGGATCCCCGACGTCAACAGGGTTTGACCGGCAAGGGATGATTCCCGGCCCACCAGCACCTCTTCCATCTGCAGTTCCAGGCGATGTCCGGCGGTGGCGATTTCGATGAAGTCGACCACGGATGGGCGCAGGATCGCCTGGGCCATGCGGGTGGCGCCGATCACATAGGGAGAAATAACCTTGGAGGCCCCGGCCCGTCGCAGCTTCAGCTCGGAACCCTCTTCTCCGGCCCGGGCGAGGATGAAGAGGTTGGGATTGAGACCGCGGGCGGTGAGAGTGATATAGACATTTTCGGTGTCGGAGGTGACCGCGGTGATCAGCCCGTTGGCCTTGCGGATGCCGGCCTTTTCAAGGGTTGCGTCGTCGGTGGCGTCGCCGGCGACGAACAGGATGCCGTCATCCGACAGTCGCCCGCAGAGGACGGGATCCTTTTCGACGACGACGAAAGGCATCGGCCGGGCGGCAAATTCGCGGCAGATCAAGGTGCCGATCCGCCCGTAGCCGCAGACAATGTAATGTCCCTGCAGTTTTGAGATCTTTTTCTGCAATTTCTTCCTCCCCAGCAACTGTCGCAGCTGACCTTCGACGATCATCTGGATCAGGCTGCCGACGGCGTAGGCGATAATCCCGGCGCCGAAAATGATGAGCAGAATGGTGAAGGCCTTGCCTTCAGGTGAGAGCGGGCGAACTTCGCGGAAACCGACGGTGGAGAGGGTGATCACCGTCATGTAAAGGGCGTCGAAGGGAGCCCAGCCTTCGAGCAGGGAATAGCTGACCGTGCCGAAGCCGATAACCGCGACCAGGGTCAGGAGAGAAAAGCGAAGATGGCGGACCGGGTCCATGCAGGCTCCAGAGGTGGATTTTTCGGGATCATAGCGACAGCCGGCCAAAATGGCAAGTTGAAGGGCTTCAGGCGGGCAAGAAAAAGCTTGACATGGCTTGTATACTGTATACAATCAAACATGCTAAACTTTAGTGACTCCGCCGTCACTTTCCCGTGTGGAATGAACAAGCTGTCAGTGGTGTGCGGGGTATCTGGAATGGAGATTTCCGTTGCGAAAAAAACCGATTGAACGCCATCAGACACTCCGCGAGAAAATTCTCGAAACCATTCGTGAATCGATCCTCAAGGGCAATTTGAAACCCGGCGAGAAAGTCGCCGAACCGGAGCTGGCGGAACGTTTCGGCATCAGCCGCACGCCGATCCGTGAAGCTTTCCGGCAGCTCGAATCGGAGGGTTACCTGACGGTCATCCCCCGCAAAGGAGCGGTCGTCACCGAACTCTCCGAGCGCGATGTCAGCGAGTTTTACGCCATCAAGAGCATCCTCGAAGGCTATGCCGCCCGGCTCGCCGCCCGCAACCTCAGTCCGCGGGATATCGACAAGCTCGAACAGATCAACAAGCGTCTTGAGCAGCTGGCCGAAGAAGGAGACGTGAAAAGTTTCTACCGGGTCCACAATGAATTTCACGATCTTTTCATCAAGGCCTCCGGTAATGAGAAACTGGCAGAGCTGATTGAACAGGTGGGGATGAAATTCAACCGTCTGCGGATGGCGTCCCTCTCCCTGCCCGGACGGATGGAGATTTCGGTTGCCGAGCATCGCAAGATCATCGCTGCCTTCAAGGAAAAAGACGGAGAGTCCGCTGACAATCTGGTTAGTCGCACCGCGGCGCTCGGGGGCAAAGTGCTGATCCAGAGCATGGGGGGGGCGCACGCCCACAAGGATGCGATAGACCTGCTTGACGAAGCGGTTGATATCTGATCAATCTCGTGAAACGGTGACGCTCTCACTGTCTCAGATAGAAGAATAAAGATAGAAGAATAAGAGTTCTTGCCCGGTGACCTGCATGAGAGGTCGCCGGTTTTTTTTGGTCGCGGTCGGTCAGGGTATAAAGAGGCCACCGGGGAATGTCGATATGTAGGAGTGGCAGGAGATAAGCAGAAGGCGAGGAGAATGACCAGCCAATCCCTTACCCAGATGGCCCCGGAGCCTTCGGCGAAGGCAACCCTCGTTGATGGAGAAGCGGGGGATCTCTATGCCATCGGCATGGATTGCCTGCACCCCGACCTGCGGGCGCCCTGTGATCTCTACCGGCGGTTGCGGACCGGGGAGTTTGTCTTCTTCGCCCGAGAGGGAATACCCTTCGACGATAGGGTCAAGGCGAGCCTGCTGGAGTTCGGGGTGGAATGTCTCTATATCCGGGAACAGGATGTCGGGCGGTTTTTCCTCTATATCAAGCAGACCCTTGAAAAGATCGTCAAGGACCCTACGGCTTCGGCCGAACACAAGGCTTCTGCGGTCCACATGTCCTGCCGGGAAACCATGCGGCGGGCCTACAGTGATCCGCGGGCCAGTTTTCTGCAGCAGGCCCATGAAGTGATCACGCCGACCGTTGACCTGATTGTCAACGACGAAGAGGCGACCCGCTGCCTGATCCGGCTGACGGCTTATGACCATTGCACCTACGTTCATTCCACCAATGTCGGCATCTTCGGGGTCGCCCTGGCGCGCATTATCCACGGTCACGAATCGGCAGCGGTGATGGAACGGCTCGGCGCCGGTTTTTTTCTCCACGACCTCGGCAAATGCATGATCCCGATTGAAATTCTAAACAAGCCGGGAGCGCTGACCGCCGCCGAACGGCAGGTTGTCAACCGTCACCCCCTCGACGGCTACCACCTGCTGCAGGAACGCGGCTTCATGACCGAAGAGGCGGAGATCCTCACCCTTCAGCATCATGAACGGGAAGATGGCAAGGGCTATCCGGCCGGCCTGACCACGCCCGATATCCACCCCTACGCCCGCATCTGCCGGCTGGTCGACGTCTACGAGGCGCTGACCGCCGAGCGCCCCTACCACCAGCGCCGCAGCACCTTCGAGGCGCTCAAGTTCATGCAGGAAAAGATCCTCACCGATATCGACCAGGAGCTGATGGTCAATTTTGTGCGGTTGTTTGCCAGGAATTGAAGAAACGCAGAGCACAGAGGAAAACAAATTCTCTGTGCTCTGCGTGACTTCTGTGGTGACCCTTCAGTTCCGCAGCCGGTATCCCTTGCCGATCAGCAGCGCGACGATGCTGAAGAGAATGATCGCCTGCGCCGCGGCGACGCCGAAGGCAACGCTGAAGGAGAGGTCGCCGACGCCGAGGACGGCGTGACGGAAGCCGTCGATCAGGTAGAAAAGCGGGTTGAGATGGGAGAGACCGGCCCAGAAGCCGGGCAGGATGGAGATCGGGTAGAAGACCCCGCCGAGGTAGATCAGCGGCAGGATCAAGAAGTTGGTGAACATCGACAGGGCATCGAAATTATTGGCGAAAATGGCCGCCAGCAGCCCGAACTGGGCGAACAGGAAGCTGGCCAGGCAGGCCATCGCCAGGGCTGCCGGAGGGTGCGCCCAAGGTAGCTTGGCGAACAGGGTCGAGATCAGCCAGACCGCCAGGCCGACACCGGTGCCGCGGATCATTGCCGCCAGGGTGTAGGCGCAGATGAACTGCGGTGGAGAGATCGGGGTCACCAGCAGGTCGACGATGTTGCCGAGATAGCGCGACATGAAGAGGCTGGAGCTGGTATTGGCGAAGGAGTTGTTGATCACCCCCATCAGGATCAGGCCGGGAATGACGAACTGGGCATAGGAGAAGCCCTCCAGCACGCTGATCCGCTCGCCGAGGGTGGCGCCGAAGACGAACAGGTAGAGAGAGGCGGAGATGATCGGCGCCAGCAGGGTCTGGGACGAGACCCGCAGAAAACGACGGATTTCCTTCTGGGTCAGGGTCCAGAAGGGCTGCCAGCGATGGTAGCGGCGATTGCCGAAAACCAGTTTCATGCTTCCCCTCCCCCGTTGTTTTTGAGGCCGGTCATTTCGATAAAGATATCTTCGAGGTTCGGCTGCCGGGTTTCAATCTCCGCCACCTGCAGGCCTAGGCTGCTGATGCGCCCGAGCAATTCACCGCTGGCAGCCCCCCGCGGCACCGGCAGGGTCAGAATCAGCCCCTCCCCCTCCAGGCGCGGTTCAAGGTCGGCCAGTTCCGGCGGCGGCGAAGCCAGGGGATGTTTCAGCTGCAGCACCAGCTCCCGCCGGCCGCAGCGCTGCAGCAGGCTGGAAGTCTTTTCCAGGGCGAGGATTTCGCCGTGGTTCATGATGGCGATCCGTTCGCACATCTGCTCGGCCTCTTCGAGGTAGTGGGTGGTGAGCAGGATACTGGTCCCCTGGTTGTTGATCTCGCGGACGAAGTCCCACAGCGAATGACGCAGTTCAACATCGACGCCGGCGGTCGGTTCATCGAGAATCAGCAGCTTCGGCTTGTGAATCAGCGCCTTGGCGATCATCATCCGCCGTTTCAGGCCGCCGGAGAGCTTGATGATCACCTTGCCGAGATGCGGCCGCAGGCCGAGACGGTCGATCAGCATGTTGCGCCAGGCCGGGTCGTCATCGACCCCGAAGTAGCCGGAGTGGATGCGCAGCGACCGGTCGATGGTGAAGAAGTTGTCGATGACGATTTCCTGGTGCATGACTCCGGTCAGCCGGCGGGTCAGCCGGTAGTCGCGAACATTGTCGAGGCCGAAGATTTCCACCCGGCCGCCGCCGATGCGGGTGACCCCGGCGATCATGTTGATGGTGGTGCTCTTGCCGGCGCCGTTGGGACCGAGCAGGCCGAAGATCTCGCCGGCGCGGATTTCAAAGGAGATCCCTTTGACCACTTCAGGGCCGTCGAAGCGTTTGCGCAGATCGGTGATTTTCAGCGCCGGAGAAGTTTGATTTGCAGTTGTCGCGTGCATGAGGGGTATAATAGGCGCAAGTACGCTAAAGGACAACCACAGCGGTAAGCCCCAAATCCACCGGCAATTTCGGGATTCGGCTGTCGTTACGGATGGATCTGCTTCGTTGCCTCGCATCTCCACCCGTTCCGCCACCCTCGGTCCGCAAAACAGCCGGTGGATTTGGGTAAGCGACAAACGGTAAGCATGGGAGGTTTTTCATGGTCAAGCTGGATCGCATCACCACTGGCGGCGGCGACAAGGGACAGACCAGCCTGGTCGATGGCTCCCGGGTGCCGAAACAGTCACTGCGGGTCGAGGCCTACGGCGGGGTCGATGAACTCAACAGCCTGTTCGGCGTGGTGCTGCTCGAAGCGCTGCCGCAGGGTGTCGGGCCGGAACTGGAACGGATTCAGAACGACCTGTTCGATCTCGGCGCTGATTTCGCCACGCCGAGCGACGGGGCGGTCGGTGAGCGGGCACTGCGCATCACGGATAATCACGTGAAACGTCTCGAAGCCGAGGTCGAGCGGGTCACCGCTCTGCTGGAACCGTTGACCAGCTTCGTCCTGCCCGGCGGCACCCGCGCCGGGGCGCTGCTGCATCTGGCCCGCGCCACCGCCCGGCGGGTTGAACGCCAGGCCTGGCGGCTGGTCGAAGAGGAGGGGGTCGAAAAGATCAACCCCCGGGCCCTGACCTACCTCAACCGCCTCTCCGACCTCTGCTTCGTTTGGGCCCGGCTAGCCAATGACGGCGGGCGGGCCGACCGGCTCTGGCAGCCCTGCGACAACTGCTAGGGCGGCCGATACGCACCCATCTGCGGCGTTACGCTCAGCCTTCAATCCTCGACGTAGCTGCCGCTACGCCTGCGGTTTCAGTCTTCGCAAGCCTTGCATCTGGGCTCGTCTCGACCGCCTTGTAGCGGGCGACCGGATGTTTCTTCTGTCGATTGGTCGAATTGTTGTATGCTGAAACTTACTTGATTTCAGGTGGTTAACACTCCTATGTGTTGACCTGAATGGGAATCTGTGCGAAAAAAGTGAATCATTTTATGTTTTTGCACAACTCGAAGGAGGAGGGATGTCCAGCGAAACCGGTCAGCAGCTTACCGAGCTTCTGCTCTCTCTAGTTCCCGCCGATGGTACCAGTGTTGGCAACAAGGCCTTAGAACGGCAGTTTCATGAGGTCGCCAAACAGCAGAATCACACCCTCTTTGATGGCGAGTTCGAACGTCTGCGTGAAGGGTTGATTGAGCAGGGCACCTTACTTCGCGGCAAGGGACGCGGCGGCTCGGTGCGCCTGGCCAACCCGACGGCCGAATTCAGTCTGCAGATCCAGGAGAAGCCGCCGGAAACCGAAACGCTCAAACCTGCCCCGTCAAAGACCCCTGCGGCAAAGGCCAGCAAAAAAGCGAAAAAAACGACCGAAAAGACCCAGGTCATCCCCTACCGTCACCTCGATAACCGCAAGAACAATCCCGAAGTCGGCATGGTCACCCCGGTGACCGACCCGGCAACCCCACCGACCACCTGGAGCTACGACCCCCACCTTGACCCGGCCCTGCAGTTCGATGTTGGTCGTTCGGCCATCGAGAAGCTGATCGACGACGCCCTCGACTCCGGCGATCAGGAGATGATGCGCACAGCCCTTGAAGAGCTGAAGCGATTGCAGGCCCCCTACCTCAACTGGACCGGCAAGGCCGAACGCACCAGCTTCGAGGTCGATACCGTCTCGCTGCACGTTCACGAGCGCATCGACCCGATGAGCATCCTCTCGGCGGTGCGCAAGCAGTTGCGCGACCGCAAAGGCCAGAAGGTCGAGACGATGGTGCAGGCCGGGCTGTTCGAGGCCCCCTTCGAGAGCGTCCCTTTTCGCGAGGCGGTCGATTTCTACCGCCACGAGCGCGGCTGGGCCAACCGCCTGGTGGCGGGCGATTCGCTGCTGGTGATGAACTCGCTGCTGCAGAAGGAGAGCATGGCCGGGCAGGTGCAGATGATCTACATCGACCCGCCCTACGGCATCAAGTACGGCTCTAACTTTCAGCCTTTTGTCGGCAAGCGCGACGTCAAGGACCGCAAGGACGAAGACCTGACCCAGGAACCGGAGATGATCAAGGCCTTCCGCGATACCTGGGAGCTGGGGATTCACTCCTACCTGACCTACCTGCGCGACCGGCTGCTGCTGGCGAAGGAGCTGTTGAGTGAATCGGGGAGTGTGTTTGTGCAGATTTCTGATGAGAATGTTCATTTTGTCAGAAACCTATTGGGTGAAATTTTTGGCGAAGAAAATTTTGTCGCACAAATTGCCTACAAGACATCTGTTGGTTTGGGGTCTTCCTTTCTCGACCGTGTCAACGACTATGTGGTGTGGTTTGGGAAAAACACAAAACAACTGAAGTATAGACAGCTTTACGTGCCTCTAGAGCTTGGCGAGGAAGGTGCGACAAGATACTCATATGCGCAGCTGCCCGATGGGAAGGTTGTACCAACAAGCGAAATCGAGGAATCTACAGCTGATGGAGTAAGATTTTTTACAGACCAGGGCCTTACTAGTCGCACCGGCAGCGAGGGAACGAGTTTCCCCGTTGAATATCAAGGCGTCGTTTCATCGCCAACTGCAGGCGGGTGGAGAACTGGCCAAGAGGGTATGCGGAGGGTTGGGCGGGCAAGTCGAATTCTTACTACCGGCAAAGGTAAACTTCGGTTCAAAAAGTACTTTGATGACTTTGGTGCAATTGCTTATACCAACTTTTGGGCTGATACCGGCGGTGGAATTCAAAGCCGAACAGATCCAAAAATATATGCGGTTCAAACAGCGACGACCATCATTGAACGTTGCCTCCTCATGACCACCGACCCCGGCGACCTGGTGCTCGACCCGACCTGCGGTTCGGGCACCACCGCCTATGTCGCCGAGAAGTGGGGCCGGCGCTGGATCACCTGCGACACCTCGCGGGTGGCGGTGACCCTGGCCAAGCAGCGGCTGATGACCGCCAGTTTCGATTACTACGAGCTGAAGTATCCCCACGAAGGGCTCAAGGGGGGCTTCATCTACAAGACCGTCCCTCACATCACCCTCAAGTCGATCGCCAACAATCCGGAGATCGATGAAATCTACGAGCGGATGCACCCGGCGATTGAAGCGGTGCTGGCGGAGTTGAACAACGCCCTCACCCCAACCCCTCTCCCAAAGGGCGAGGGGCTAAAGGAATGGGAGGTTCCTTTCGAGTTTCCCGACGACTGGCCGGCGGCGGCGCAAGTTCCTTTTGACACCTTCCATAAGGCCCGGCAGGCGATGCAGCAGCAGATGGATGCCTCCATCGCTACCCACGCCGACCAGGAGATTCTCTACGACCAGCCGCAGCCGGACCGCAACAAGCTGCGCATCACCGGGCCGTTCACCGTTGAGGCGGTCCCCTTCCCCACCGTCCTCTCCCTCGACGAGGCGAAACCGGCAGAGGAAGCCGATGTCGCCATCGCCCGTTCGGGGGAATCGTCCCGTCAGCACCAGTGGCGCGACGAGCTGCTGAAGACCGGCATTCGCGGCAAGGGCGGGCAGCTGCTCAGGTTTGCCGAGCTGGAGTCGCTGCCGGGGACCGAATACCTGCACGCCAGCGGTCATCTCGACAGCGGCGAGCGGGTGGTGGTTTCCTTCGGCCCCGAACACGCGGCGCTGGAACAGCGCCAGGTCGAGCTGGCCTTGCGCGAGGCGGGCGAGCTTTTCCCGCTGCCGCAGATGATCGTCTACTGCGCCTTCACCTTCGACCCCGAGGCGGCCAAGGATATCGACCAGCTCAAGGGGATCACCGCCCTCAAGGCGCAGATGAACACCGACCTGCTCACCGAAGACCTGAAGAAGGGGCGCGCCAGCAACCAGAGTTTCTGGCTGATGGGCCAGCCCGATGTCGAGGTGCGCCGGCGCAAGGACGGCCAGTTTGAGGTCGAGGTGAACGGCTTTGACTACTTTGACACCAAGAAGGGGGAGCTGGTCTCCGGCGGCAAGGGGAAGATCGCCATGTGGCTGCTCGACACCGATTACGACGAGCGCTCCCTCTTCCCGCGCCAGGTCTTCTTCCCTATGGCCGGCAAGAAGGATGGCTGGCATAAACTGAAGAAAAACATCCGCGCCGAACTGAACGAAGAGTTGCTCGGCCAATACCACAGCACCGTCTCCCTCCCCTTCGATGTCGGCGACAACCGCAAGGTGGCTGTGAAGATCATCGATGATCGGGGGATCGAGAGTTTGAAGATACTTGCGTTGGAGGAATAAGTGATGCGAATAGAATCCATTCGACTGAAAAATTTCCGCGCATTCAGAGATGTAACCCTCAAGGACATTCCGGGGTTTTGTGTGCTGGTCGGGGCCAATGGCACGGGGAAAAGCACCCTGTTTTCTGTTTTGGGGTTCCTCCGTGATGCCATGGAGACCAACGTCACAGCGGCGCTTGGGCGCTTGGGAGGAAGTCGTGGTTTTCAGGAGGTGAGAACCAGGGGTTGCGATGGCCCGATCGAGATCGAACTGAAGCTCAGGGCCAATCTGGGGCGTCGGTCGTCCACACTCATAACCTATTTTCTCTCGCTCGACGAGAAAAATGGCAGACCGGTTGTCGCCAGAGAGATACTTAAATATCGCCGTGGTAGCGGCGGACAACCTTGGCATTTTCTCGATTTCAATTATGGCAAAGGTGAGGCCGTTACCAACGAATTGGAAAAAGTCGATGACGTCAGAATGCTGGAGCGTGAGTCGCAGACTTTAAAAAGTCCCGACATTCTTGCGATTAAAGGGCTGGCACAGTTTGAACGGTTCCCTGCCGTGGTGGCCTTAGGAAACCTTATCGAAAATTGGCATTTGTCTGATTTTCATATCAGCAAGGCAAGGCCGGAGCAAGAGACCGGCTACGCAGAGCATCTCTCTCGCGAAGGGGAGAACCTTTCGCTGGTCATCGATTTTCTTTACAGGCACCATCCTGAGGTTTTTTCCACACTCAAGGAGAAACTGAAAAGCAGAGTACCCGGCATCACCAATATTGAGGCGAAGCCGACCGAGGAGGGTCGCATCCTGTTGAAATTTCAGGACGGTGCATTTGAGGACCCAATTCTGGCACGGTTTGTTTCGGATGGGACGATTAAGATGCTCGCCTATTTGACGCTTCTTTACGATCCCAATCCGCACCCCCTGCTTTGCGTAGAGGAGCCTGAAAACCAGCTGTATCCTTCGCTCCTCTGGGAGTTGGCGGAAGAGTTTAGAGCCTATTCGGCCCGTGGGAGCCAGGTTTTCGTTTCAACCCACTCGCCCGATTTTTTAAATGCCGTCGAGTTGGACGAGGTTTTCTGGCTGGAAAAAGAGGATGGATTTACAAAGGTTCATCGAGCAAAAGATGACGAGCAGCTTGCCGCGTTTATGGCTGAGGGGGACCAGATGGGTTATTTGTGGAAAGAAGGATTGTTTCGGGGGGCCAATCCAAAGTGATAACACTCGTATTTCTGCTCGAGGAACCCTCTGCGCAAGATGCACTGGAGGGGATCTTGCCCAGAATTTTGCCTCCTGAAGTCCACACCGAATACCTGGTGTTTGAAGGGAAGCAGGATCTGGAAAAACGGATGACGCGAAAACTGCGTGCCTGGTTGAGACCAAACAGCCTCTTTGTCGTTTTACGCGACCAGGATAGCGGGGACTGCAAGGTGATCAAGGCCGGCCTTATCGAGCGGTGTCGAGACGCAGAGAGAGAGGCTCTTGTTCGAATTGCCTGCCGTGAATTAGAAGCTTGGTTTGTTGGTGAGCTTGAAGCGGTTGGTGAGGCTTTTGACCAGCCGAATATTGGCAAGCAGGCTCAGAAAGCTAAATTCCGCACACCCGACAACCTTGGTAGTCCAGTCAAAGAACTCAGACGGTTTATCCCGACCTATCAGAAGAGAGATGGCGCTCGGAAAATTGGGCACTACCTGGACCCCAGTCGGAATCGTTCACGCAGCTTTCAGGTCTTTGTTGAGGGCGTGCAGCGTCTGGTTCAAGGAGCTGTCAAGTGAGCCAGCCGAAGTCTCTCATTATCAACTCACCTTACGAGGTTCCCGCTCAGTACTGGCAGCAGGCTCGTGACGGCTCGTTAGCTCTGGTTCCGGAGCGCCGCCCGGCGGGGTACGAGATTTTCGACATCCGCAACAATACCCGCCGTGTCGAGCCGCTGACGCTGGTCAACAGTATCCGCGAGCGGGTCGATGCCTGGCGTACAGCCGATTATCCCGGTGTCACCAGTGTGACGCGGCGCCTCCTGGAGCATTGGTGTGACCGCAGCGTCCGGGATTACCCCTTCTACTTCTGCCAGCTTGAGGCGATAGAGACCCTGATCTGGTGGGTCGAAGCTGTACCGGAGTTCAAGCAGGGCATCCATATCCCCGGCGACGAGGGACCATGGAAGAGGATTTGCAACAAGATGGCGACCGGCAGCGGTAAGACCACGGTGATGGCGATGATCATCACCTGGCAGACCCTGAACGCCCTGACCTATCCGAAACGCAACAAGGACTACTCCCGCGCCATCTTCATCGTCGCTCCCGGCATCACGGTCAAGGAGCGCCTGAGGGTCCTCTATCCAGGAGAGCCGGACAATGTTTACGACCTGTTCAGCCTCTGCCCCTCTGAAGCGCTGCGCCAGAAGCTGAACCAGGTTGAATTGCTGAT
Source organism: Geothermobacter hydrogeniphilus (assembly GCF_002898515.1). Lineage (GTDB taxonomy): Bacteria > Desulfobacterota > Desulfuromonadia > Desulfuromonadales > Geothermobacteraceae > Geothermobacter_A. The sequence goes on from NZ_PPFX01000013.1 coordinate 61,380, forward strand.
AGAGAACTGGCACACCCTGATGCCGTTGAAAGAGACGAAACGTTCGGTGGTGAAGAAAGGGGCGGAAAGCGACGAGGCATTCATCCGCCGGGTTCTCGGCAAGCTTTCCGGCTACAAGGATCTGGTCATCATCAACGACGAGGCACACCATGCCTATCGCGTGCCGGCCGAGGCCAAGATCAGCAAGAAGCACGCAGCCGAGCAGGGGATTGATCTGGACGAAGCAACCCGCTGGATCGAAGGGCTCGACCGGATTCACAAGACCCGGAGGATTCAGCGCTGTTTCGATCTTTCGGCGACGCCATTTGCGCCGACCGGCAAAGCGAGCAGCGAAGCCGGGCTGTTCACATGGATTGTTTCGGACTTCGGCCTGAACGATGCCATTGAGGCGGGCTTGGTCAAGACTCCGCGGGTTGTGGTGCGGGATGATGCCCTGCCGAGTGCCAAGGATTACCGCTCGAAGCTTTATCATATCTACCGCGAGGCCGATGTCGCAGAGGACCTCAACCGAAAGGCGGAGCCTCACGAGTCACTGCCCAAGCTGGTTCAGGATGCCTACACGCTGTTGGGGGCCGATTGGCGTGAGGCCGCTCAGCAGTGGGCGGCCGCCGGCCACAGTTCTCCGCCAGTCATGTTGACAGTCTGTAACCGGACCGAGACAGCTGCGCGGATCGAGTATTATTTCAACCAGGGAGACGCACACTGGCCGGAAATGCACGCTCCCAACCGGACGCTGCGGGTCGATTCCAAGGTGCTCGAAAAAGCAGAAAGGGGCGAAAGCGCTACGAGCAACAAGGTCTACGAGGCGCGTCTCAAAGAGATTGTTGAAGCGACAGATATCCCGGCAACCCGCAAGGCGCAACTGCTGCAGCTCAAGAAAGAGGCCTTGCTACGTGAGATTATCGACAATGTCGGTAAACGCGGGGCTGCGGGTCAAGACCTGCAGAAAGTCATCTCCGTTGCCATGCTCTCCGAAGGTTGGGATGCCAAGAATGTAACCCATATCATGGGGCTGCGAGCCTTTACCAGCCAGCTGCTCTGCGAGCAGGTGATCGGCCGCGGCCTGCGTCGGGTCAACTATGATACGGAAATGGTCATGGGCGCCGATGGCATTGAGCGTGAACTTTTTCGGCCCGAGTACGTCAATGTCTTCGGTGTGCCACTCTCCATTTTCCAGGATGTTGGTGAAAGTAGCGAGGCGCCACCACCGCCCAAACCGAGCACCCAGATCGAATCGCTTCCGGAACGAACAAATTGCGAGATCCGCTGGCCAAATGTTTTGCGCATTGATCGGGTTGTACGCCCAGTTCTGAGTGTAGATTGGAAGAGTGTCGAGGTGCTGACGCTCGACCCGGCACAGACTCCCATCTCTGCCGAGCTGGCACCTGCTGTGGGTGGGGTTGCCGATTTGAGCAAAGTCAGCAAGATCGACCTCGAAGCCTTGCCAGAGGGTTTTCGTCTGCAGCGCCTGACTTTCCTTGCCGCCCGCAAGGCTTTCGCCGCAATGCGTGAAGGGTTCGACGGTGGACAGGAGTATCTTGTTTTCCAGTTGATCCGTCTGGTGGAAGAGTTTCTTGAATCTGATCGTTTAGAGATCCCCTCACTGTTCCACCAGGATCCCCTGCGAAAGCGTATCCTCTACGCGCTCAACATTGATCAGGTCGTGCAGCACCTGCTGCGCTTTATCCACGAGCAGAATCAGGAGCGACTTGAGCCGGTCTTCGATGAAGAATCCCCTATCGGGTCGACCGCCTACATGCGGACCTGGTACACAACCAAAAACTGCTACCCAACGCAAAAATCCCAGATCAGCCACATGGTCGGCGATAGCGCCTGGGAGAAGCATGCCTCCGACCTTTTCGAGATGAGTGATAAGGTGCTCGCTTACGCCAAGAACGATCATCTCGGCTTCCAGCTTCATTATCTCTGGAAAGGTTCAAAGCGGAAATATGTGCCGGATTTCTTGATCCGCCTGTCGAATGGCAAGACGCTGGTGCTGGAGATAAAGGGGCAGGACTCCGCTCAGAACAAGGCCAAGCGGGAGGCTCTCGATGTCTGGGTGAAAGCCATCAATGGCAAAGGCGGCTTTGGCTCCTGGTGTTGGGATGTGGTTCTGGAACCTCATCAAATCCAAGATGTGCTGTCGAAGCACCAAATCTAAGTGTTACCAAGAAAACGGGCTGCACCCCGCTATCGGGGATGCTGCCCGTTTTCTTGCGGGCAGTTGAAGTAATCAGTCCGCCTCACCCTCCTCATCCTCCAGTTCGTTGTCGAACTCGTCCTCGGTCTTTTTCTTGCCGAAGAAACGCGCCACCCAGATACCGATTTCGTAGAGGATGACAAAGGGCAGCGCCAGGGCGGTCTGGGAGAAGACATCGGGCGGGGTGAGCACGGCGCCGATGACGAAGCCGATCACCAGCGCGTACTTGCGCTTGGCGGCCAGCCACTTGTAGTCGACGATGCCGATGCGTGCGAGGAAGAAAATGATGATCGGCAGTTCAAACACCACGCCGAAGGCGAACAGCAGCTTGGTGGCGAAGGAAAGATAGCCGCCCATCGACAGCATCGGTGCCAGGCTACCCTTCAGGCCGAAGCCGATCAGGAAGGTGAAGATGCGCGGGAAGACGAAGAAGAAGCCGAAGTAAGTACCGACGCCGAAGCAGAGACAGCTGGCGAGGACGAAAGGAATCGCCAGCCGTTTCTCGTTGCTGTAGAGTCCGGGGGCAATGAAGGCCCAGACCTGCCAGAAGATGATCGGCAGGGCGACCAGGAAACCGGCCAGGGCGCCGAGTTTCATGTAGGTGAAGAAGGGCTCGGTGGCATTGATGAAGACCAGCGAGCTGCCTTCCGGCAGGGCGGTCTTCACCGGCGTGGCGATGTAGCCGAACAGCTGTTCGGCAAAGCTGTAGCAACCGAGAAAAGCTACGAACCAGGCAACGGCGGATATCGTCAGGCGCTTGCGCAGTTCTTCAAGATGGGCCATCAGCGGCAATTGTTCTTCAGCCACGCTGCTCATCCTTGTTTTCGCTGTCCTGCGCGTCATCCAGTTCGGCATTGGCCGAATCGTCCCGCAACGCGTCCTCCCCGTCGGCCTCTTCCGTGGTCGGCCCGGCCAGCGGTCCGACCCCTTCCTGCGGCTCGCGTTCGGCCTCGGTTTTCACCCCGGTGTAGTAGGGGCCGGGTTCTTCCTCGGCGCTGTCGGGGGGCTGCAGTTTGCCGCCGTCGAGAATCTGCCGGCGCAGCTCGTCGGTACGTGTTTCCTCCTGGATGGTATGCTTGAATTCGTCGGTTGCTTTCTTGAATTCATTCATGGCCCGCCCCATGGCGCGGGCGATATCGGGGAGTTTTTTCGGGCCGATGACCATCAGCGCGATGGCGAGAATCATCAGCAGCTCGGGGAAGCCGATTCCAAACATGTCGTATAGTCCTGGTTGAGAGTCGGTTGAGAATAGCCGCAATCAGGGGGCAAGTCAAGGATGTGAAAGGTGCTTAACGGTTTGACATAGCAGGACTTTTCCACTAGACTGCGCCCCTGTGCCGTTTACGGAATCTTCAAATGGAAGATTAAGAAGGATCGTCATGACTGAGCAAGAGATCAAAGAGGAAATTCGCCGTCTGTGTGATGAGCGCGACGCCCTGCTGCTGGCGCACAACTATCAACGCGACGAAGTCCAGGAAATAGCCGACATCACCGGGGATTCCCTCGGCCTGTCGATGGAGGCGGCGGCCACCGACAAGCAGGTGATCGTTTTCTGCGGGGTCCATTTCATGGCCGAGAGCGCCGCCATCCTTGCCCCGCAGAAGACCGTGCTGCTGCCGCGTGCCGATTCCGGCTGTCCGATGGCCGACATGGTCACTGCCGAGGGGCTGCGCGACCTGAAGCGGCAGCATCCCGATGCCACCGTGGTCACTTACGTCAATTCCTCCGCGGCGGTCAAGGCCGAAAGCGATATCTGCTGCACCTCCTCCAACGCCGTCAACGTGGCCCGCTCACTCAAGACGAAAAAACTGCTGCTGGTGCCCGATCGCAATCTCGGCCGCTACATCGCCTCGCACCTGCCGGACAAGGAATGCATCTGCTGGGAGGGTTATTGCCCGACCCACGACCGGCTCAAGGTTGCCGATATCGAGCAGGCCCGCGCCGACCACCCGGATGCCCTGTTTATGGCCCACCCCGAGTGCGCCCCCGAAATTCTCGAGCTGGCCGACCATATCTGTTCGACCAGCGGCATGTACGACTATGCTCGCAGCAGTGAAGCCCGCAAGTTCATCGTCGGCACCGAGATGGGCATTCTCTACCGGCTGCGCAAGGAGAACCCGGGCAAGGAGTTCATCCTGCCGAGCCAGGCGCTGATCTGCCCGAACATGAAACTGACCAATCTTGAGGATATTCTCTGGGCGCTGCAGACCCTTGAGCCGCGCATCACGGTGGCTGAGGAGATTCGGGTGCGGGCGAAAAAGGCGTTGGACAGGATGCTGGCAGTCCCCCGCGATTAGGGTACGAGGACGGCTGAAAAGCACTCATCTGCGTCGTTGTCCTTGGCCTCCGCTGCGGAGCGGGTTTACAACTTCAGAATAATTCCAGGGCGTGCCGGACACGCCCTTTTTTACTTGAGTTGCTCTCGTAGCGCCGGGGACGTACAGTATGCCGGTTTCCAGTCGGCGCCTGTCCGTGCCATTTGCGGTTTGACTTTCTTGGCGGGCTTGGCGTCTTGAGTGAGCGCAGCGAACGAGCGGCGAGATTTTCACAGCACTTCTATAACATCATGACCCAGGACCCATCCCAGGATATCCAGCACGCCACCATCCGCAGCATTGTCGAGCAGTGCGCCGCCTCGACCGGCCGTGCCGAGGTGATCGGTCTGCACGGCAGTGCCGGGACGCATCTGCTGGCGCGGCTGCTGGCGGAAGCGGCGCGGCCGCTGGTGGTGGTGGCGCCCGACCAGAAGCAGGCGACGCGGCTGGCGCAGGATCTCGCCTGTTACCATGGCCGACCCGGGGAGATCGGCCAGTTGCCGGCCTGGGAGATGCGGCCCTACGACGCCTTGACGCCGCATCCCGAGGTCGAGGCGACGCGGCTGGCGACCCTGGCGCGTCTCGCCTCCGGTCAGCTGCGGGCGGTGGTGCTGCCGGTGCAGTCGCTGCTGCAGAAACTGATTCCGCGACAGGTTCTGGTCCAACTCAGCGAATGCTTCGAGCTGGATATCGAATATCCCCGTGATCAGCTGCTGACGCGCCTTGGTGAACTCGGTTACCAGTCGGTGCCGTTGGTTGAGGATCGAGGTACCTTCTCGGTGCGCGGTGACATTCTCGACCTGTTCCCGCCGAGCGGCGAACGGCCCTTGAGGCTCGAATTCTTCGGTGACACGCTGGAAAAGATTCGTCCCTTCGATCCGGCCAGTCAGCGCTCCCTGCCGGAGTCCTGTTCCCGGGTCGAACTGCAGCCGGCACGCGAGCTGGTTCTTGCCGGGGAGCATCTGGACTGTTTTCTGGCCCGGCTCAAGGATCGCTGCGATGAGCTCGGACTGCCCCGGTCGGTGAGGGAGACCGTTGCCGACGAGGCGCGCGAAGGTCTGCTCGCGCCCGGTCGCAGTTTCCTGCTGCCGCTCAACTATGCGCGGCTCGATACCCTCTTCGACTACGTCGACGATGCCCGCTGGGTGCTGGTCGATCCGCCGGCGGTCGAGCAGGGAGCGGACGCTTTCGCCGGGGAGGTGCGCGACGGTGAGGTCGCGGCTGCCCGGCGCGGGGAACCCTATGTCGCGGCCGGGAGTCTCTATCTCACGCCGGAAGAACTGGAACAGCAGCTCAGTCTGCGGCCGCGGCTTGAGTTCTCCAGCCTGCAGGTCTACCGGCTGGAGGATGATCATCCCCTGTTCCGGGTCGATGCTCAGGGAAACGGCGACCTGCGGGCCGATCTGCAGCAGCCGGACGGTGGTCTGGCGAAGCTGGTCGAACGGTTCAGTTCCTGGCGGCAGGGCGGCTGGCGGATTCTGCTGGTCTGTCATACCCGCGGCCAGGCGGAACGGCTTGCCGACCTGCTGGCGCCCTACGGTCTCAACCTGCCCGCCGATCCCCCGCCCTTTTCCACCCTGCCCGACGCCGGTGAACTGCAGCTGGTACGCGGGGACCTTGCGTCCGGTTTCCGCCTGCCGCTGGAAAAGCTGGTGGTGATCACCGAGGAGGAGTTGTTCGGTCGCCGTGTTCGGCGTCGGCGCAGCAACGAAGAGCGCGCCAGGGCGCTGCTCTCCTCGCTGGCGGAACTGAAAAATGGCGATCTGGTGGTGCATGCCGACCATGGTATCGGCCGCTACCATGGGCTTGAACACCTGCAGCTCGGTCCGGTCGAGGGAGATTTCCTCCATCTTGAATATGCCGGAGCCGACAAGCTCTTCCTGCCGATCGACCGGATCGAAAAGGTACAGAAATATGTCGGGGGCGAAGGGGGAGAGCCGAAGCTGGACAAGATGGGTGGTCAGGGCTGGGAAAAGGCCCGTCTGCGGGCCCGCGCCATGGTCGAGGAACTGGCCCGTGAACTGCTGCAGATCTATGCCCGCCGGGAACTGGCCGGTGGTTATCGCTACAGCCCGCCGGACCGCCTGTACCGGGAATTCGAGGCCGCCTTCCCCTACGAGGAAACCCCCGATCAGCTGGCCGCCATCGAAGATGTGCTGGCGGACATGACCGGTGAGAAGACCATGGACCGTCTGGTCTGCGGGGATGTCGGCTACGGCAAGACCGAGGTCGCCATCCGCGCCGCCTTCAAGGCGGTTCTTGACAGTCGTCAGGTGGCGATGCTGGTGCCGACCACGGTTCTGGCCCAGCAGCATCTGGTTTCCTTCCGTGAGCGGCTCAGGGATTTTCCGGTGACGGTGGAGATGGTCTCCCGCTTCGTCCCGCCGGCGCGGCAGAAGGAGGTTCTGCAGCGTGCCGCGGAGGGCCGGGTCGACATCCTGATCGGCACCCACCGATTGCTGCAGCGTGATGTCCGTTTCAAGGACCTGGGCCTGGTTATCATCGACGAGGAACAACGCTTCGGTGTCACCCACAAAGAGCGGTTGAAAAAACTGCGTGCCGAGGTCGATGTGCTGACCCTGACCGCCACTCCGATTCCGCGGACCCTGCACCTGTCGATGGCCGGTCTGCGCGATCTGTCGATTATCGAGACGGCGCCGGTCGACCGGTTGGCGATCCGCACCTATGTCACCCGTTTCGACGAGGAGCTGGTCAGTGAGGCAATCCGCCGCGAACTGCGGCGCGGCGGGCAGGTCTTCTTTGTCCACAACCGGGTGCAGAATATCGAGCCGATGGCCGACTACCTGCGCAACCTGGTGCCGGAGGCGAAGATCGCCGTCGGTCATGGCCAGCTCGGGGAGAAAGAGCTGGAAAAGGTGATGATCGATTTCATCGAGGGGCGCAGCAACGTGCTGGTCTGTTCGACCATCATCGAGAGCGGTCTCGATATCTCGCGCGCCAACACCATCATTATCAACCGTGCCGACTGTTTCGGTCTCGCCCAGCTTTACCAGTTGCGCGGCCGGGTCGGACGGTCGAAACAGCGTGCCTACGCCTACCTGTTGATCCCCGGTGAGGGAGCGTTGACCCGGCAGGCGCGCGAACGGCTCAAGGTGCTGCAGGATCTGACCGAACTCGGTGCCGGATTTCGCATCGCCAGCCATGATCTTGAGCTGCGTGGGGCCGGCGACCTGCTCGGCGCCCGCCAGGCCGGACAGATCGCCGCCGTCGGCTTCGAGATGTACACTGAACTGCTGCAGGAGACCATCGCCGAGCTGCAGGGCCGCGAGCATCGCCCGCAGGTTGACCCGGAAATTCGTCTCGGGCTTTCGGCCTACCTGCCGGAAAGCTATGTTTCCGACCCCAACCAGCGGCTGGTTCTTTATCGCGCCATGGCCGGTGCCGACGCGGAGGAGGATCTTTATGCCCTGGCCGATGAACTGCGCGACCGTTACGGGGGAATCCCCGACCCGGCGTCCCTGCTGCTGGAGGTGATGCGCCTGCGGGTGCTGCTCAAGCAGCTCTGGATCGAGCAGGCCGAATATGACGGTCGACGACTGGTCTGCGCTTTTCATGCCCAGACCCCGGTGCCGCCGGAAAAGATTCTCGGCCTGTTGCGGCAACCCGACCGCTACCAGTTTTCTCCGGACTATCGGCTCACCGTGCACTGTGGTAAAATCGCCGGCCGGGAGTTGCTGGAGATGGCCAGAAATGAATTGCGGCGCCTGCTCTGAGCATGGTAGCCTGCCGCGCAGAGATGAAAGTTTTCCGCGTTTTCAACAGGTTATTATTCTTTTCAATACTTCTCGCGATGCTGCTGAGTGGTTGTCGGGAAGAGGGACCAGGGCGCTCGCCGGTGCTGTTGCGGGTTGACGGACGCGAGGTTACGCTGGCACGGTTCAATCGCTCCTTCGAGCGGACGCTGCCCGGAGAAGAGCAGCTCAGCCCGGAACAGCGGCGGACGTTGCGGCGCAGCTACCTGGGGCAGGTTGTCGACCGGGAGTTGGCGCTGGCCGAAGCCGACCGGCTGGATGTCGTGGTGACGCCGAGTGAGGTGGAACAGGCGCTGGAGGAAACGACCTCCGATTATACCCCGCAGGAGTTTGAGCGACAGCTGCGGGAACAGGACCTGAGCCGTGATGACTGGCGGCGCCGGCTGGCCGAAGGGTTGCGCATCGAAAAGGTGATCGCGCTGGCGGCCTATTCCGGGGTGCGGGTGTCTGAAAGCGAGGTCGCCGCTTATTATAAAAACCACCGCGACCAGTTCAATCGCCCGCAACAGGTTCGGGCGCGGCAACTGGTGGTTGCCGAACGGGAAACGGGTGAACGGTTGCTCGGTCGGTTGCGCCAGGGGGAGGATTTTGCCGACCTGGCGCGTCGCTATTCCCTCTCCCCGGATGGTGAACAGGGTGGGGAGTTGGGCTGGTTCGCCCGCGGCCAGATGCCGCCGGAATTCGATGCCGTGGTTTTTAAGTTGGCGGTCGGCCGTATCAGCGGCCTGGTCAAGAGCCCCTACGGCTATCACCTCTTCCTGGTTGAGGAGCGGCGTCCGGCGAAGAAGCTCAAGCTCGAAGAAGCGGCTCCGGAGATCCGAAAAGAGTTGCAGCGCGATGCGGAGCAACGGGCCTACCAGACCTGGCTCGTCAATCTGCGCAAGCGGGCCGAGATCGAAGTCAACCTGGATTTGCTGGATGAAACTGACGGCGACTGACGGGATACTGCCCGCGCCGCCGGTACGTCCCGCGTATTGAACCCGAACATGAATTGATGAAAGCGCCATGCGGACCCTGAAACGAACCCTGCCGATTTTTCTGTTGCTGCTGCTGGTTGCCGGACCGGTTCATGCCGAACTGGTCAGCAAGATCGCCGCGATCGTCAACGATGACATCATCACCACCCACCAGCTTGATCTCAAGCTGGCGGAATATTTCGCCACCGAGGCCAGGGGACGCAAGATCCCGCCGCAGCAGATTGCGGCGTTGCGGGAAAAGTTGCTCGACCGGATGATTGATCAGGTTCTGGTCAAACAGCAGATCAAGACCCTCGGGCTGACCGTCAGTGACGCCGAGATTGACCAGGCCATTGCTGACGTGCAGCGGAAGAACAAGCTCACCAGGGAGCAACTGGGCAAGGCCCTGGAAGTCCAGGGAATGAGTTACGATGCCTATCGGGAAAAACTGCGCGCCCAGCTGTTGCAATACAAGCTGATTGGTCGCCAGGTGCAGAGCAAGATCGATGTCACCGACACCGATATCCGCCTCTATTTCCGCACCCATATCGATGATTATCGTGAGCCCCCCTTCGTCAAGCTCGCCAACCTGCTGTTTCCTCTGCCGCAGCATGCCGATGATGCGCAGATCGCCGAGGTTCGTCAACGTGCCGCTCAGGCGCTGGCCAGGCTGCGCGCCGGTGAAGATTTTTCCGCCCTGCTGAAGGAGCTTGAATCTTCCGGACAGGCCCAGGGAGGGGAGATGGGCCGTTTCAAGGAAGGGGAGCTTTCCGGCGCCATCCGCGAAGCCCTCGTGGGACTGAAAACCGGCGATTACAGTTCCCCGGTGCAGACTCTGGCGGGGTTCCTGATCTTCAAGGTTGTCGATCGCACCCCCGGTCATATCCGCAATTTCGACCAGGTCAAGGCAGAGATCAAGCAGACGCTGGTCGATGAGGACCGGGAGCGCCAGTTCAAAAAATGGACGACAACCCTGAAGAAGGATTCCTACATCGATGTCAGAATATAACCGGCTGAAGTGAAGGCTGAAGGCTGAAAAGGCAGAAGGGATCGCGGCAATCCTTTCTGCCTTTTTCTGTTTTGCTTGCCTGTTGCGCTCACGCTCGGCTATAGTCATTGCTTACCATTTTGGATTTCATTTATGGATAAACCGCTGATTATAACCATGGGCGACCCGACCGGGGTCGGCCCGGAGCTGCTCGTCAAGGTCCTGCTGGAAGGGGGGCTGGAGAACCGTGTCCGGCCGCTGCAGGTGGTCGGTGATGTCGGTGTGCTGCGGCGCGCGGCGCGCGTTTTCGATGCCGAGGTTCGGGCCGAGCCGGAGGCTGGTGGACTGCAGCGGCTGCGTATCGGCGGGCGTTCGCTGGTGGTCCGGCCGGTATCCAACCTGCCGGCGGACAGGCTGGTCTACGGTCGGCCGGACGCGGCCGCCGGGCGGGCCATGGCTGCCTATGTCGAGGCGGCGGCGCGGGCCTGCCTCTCCGGAGAAGCCGCCGGCATGGTCACCTGTCCGATCAACAAGGCGGCGATCAACGCCGCCGGCATCCATTTTCCCGGCCACACCGAGCTGCTGGCCGAGCGTTGCGGGGTGGAGAAGGTGGTGATGATGCTGGCCGGCACGCGGCTGCGGGTCTGCCTGGTGACCACCCATCTCGCCTATCGTGATGTCCCCGGGGTGCTTTCCGGCGAGGAGGTCCTGGCCACCATCCGCATCGTCGATCATGCTTTCCGCGAACAGTTCGGCCTCAAGACACCGCGCCTGGCGGTGGCGGCGCTCAATCCGCACGCCGGGGAGGGAGGACTGTTCGGTGACGAGGAAGAGCGGCTGATCCTCCCGGCCATCGTGCAGGGGCGTGACAGGGGAATCGATGTGCGGGGCCCCTTCCCGTCCGACACCCTGTTTCACTTCGCCGCCCGCGGCGACTACGACGCGGTGATATGCATGTACCACGACCAGGGACTGATCCCCCTGAAGCTGCTGCACTTCGACGATGCCGTCAATGTCACCCTCGGCTTGCCGATTGTCCGCACCTCGGTTGACCACGGCACCGCCTACGACATCGCCGGCACTGGAACTGCGAGTACCGCCAGCCTGCTGGCCGCGATCCGCATGGCGGAGCAGATGAGCAAAACCCGGAAGCGGCCAAAGGCTAAGGGCCAAAGGCCAAAGGAATCCCCCTCAAGCCCTTAGCCGTCTTTGATTTTCCCTTTAGCCGATTTTAGATTTTTATGACCGACAAAATCATCATCAAGGGTGCCTGCGAGCACAACCTGAAACATATCGACGTTGAGATTCCGCGCGACAAGCTGGTGGTGATCACCGGCGTCTCCGGCTCCGGCAAATCGACCCTCGCCTTCGATACCATCTACGCCGAGGGGCAGCGGCGCTACGTGGAATCCCTTTCGGCCTACGCCCGCCAGTTTCTCGAACAGATGGACAAGCCGGATGTCGAGAGCATCGAGGGTCTCTCCCCGGCGATCTCCATCGAGCAGAAGACCACCAGCCGCAACCCCCGTTCCACGGTCGGCACGGTGACCGAAATCTACGATTACCTGCGGTTGCTGTATGCCCGCATCGGCCGGGTCTACTGTTTCAAGTGCGGCCGGGAAATCGCTTCGCAGACGGTTCAGCAGATGGTGGATAAGGTGCTGGAGCTGCCGGAAAAGAGCAAGGTGAGCCTGCTGGCGCCGATCGTGCGCGGCCGCAAGGGTGAATACCGCAAGGAGCTGAGGCAGTTGCAGGCCGATGGTTTCGTCCGGGTTCGCGTTGACGGCGAGCAGTACGAACTGGGGGAGGAGATCCCGCTCGACAAGAACAGGAAGCACACCATCGAGGTGATTGTCGACCGGCTGGTGGTCAAGGAGGGCATCCGCACCCGGCTCGCCGATTCGCTGGAAACTGCCCTGCGACTGGCCGACGGTACGGTGCGGGTCGAGGTGGTCGGCGGTGAAAGTTCCCTCTGGTCGGAACAGCACGCCTGCGTCGAGTGCGGTGTTTCCTACCCGGAAATCACCCCGCGGATGTTTTCCTTCAACAATCCCTACGGGGCCTGCCCCGACTGTTCCGGTCTCGGAACGCGGATGTACTTCGACCCGGAGCTGGTGGTTCCCGACGCGACCCTCTCGCTGCGCGAGGGGGCGGTGGCGCCCTGGGAGAGCCGCACCGGGGTTTATTACCAGAACATCCTCGAATCGCTGGCGGACCATTATGAGTTCAACATCCGGACCCCGTTCCGTGAATTGCCGGAGCCGGTACGGCAGGTTGTCCTGCACGGTTCCGGGGAGGAGAAGATCCGCTTTTTCTGGGACCAGGGACAGCGGCGGCACTTTTACCAGAAGGCATTCGAAGGGGTGATCCCCAACCTGGAGCGGCGCTACCGGGAGACCGACTCCGACACGGTGCGGGAACAGCTTGAACAGTACATGAATGTCATGCCCTGTCCGACCTGTAACGGGGCCAGGCTGAAGCTGGAAATGCTCAACGTGCGCATCGGCGACCGCAATATCCAGCAGGTCTGTTCCCTCTCCATCGGCGAGGCGGAAGAGTTCTTCTCCGGGCTCGAACTGACCTCCAGGGAACAACAGATCGCCCGCAGGATTCTCAAGGAGATTCGTGAACGGCTCTCCTTTCTGACCCACGTCGGTCTTGACTATCTCTCCCTCGACCGAACCTCGGGTACCCTCTCCGGCGGCGAGGGGCAGCGCATCCGTCTCGCCACCCAGGTCGGCTCCAGCCTGGTCGGGGTACTCTATATTCTCGATGAGCCCTCCATCGGCCTGCACCAGCGTGACAACCGGCGGCTGCTGGAGACCCTCAAGCGGTTGCGTGACATCGGCAACACGGTGCTGGTGGTCGAACACGACGAGGAAACGATCCTCGAGGCCGATCATGTCATCGACATGGGACCGGCGGCCGGGGCGCATGGTGGCGAGGTGGTCGCCCAGGGTAGCCCCCGACAGATTCTTGCCGCATCGGTGTCGCTGACCGGCCGCTACCTGAGCGGCGAGCTGCAGATTCCCCTGCCCGCTTCCCGCCGCCGGCCGGAGCGCTGGATCGAGATCCGCGGCGCCCGGGAGAACAACCTGAAAAACCTTGACGTGCGCGTCCCGCTCGGGGTGATGACCTGCGTCACCGGGGTGTCCGGTTCGGGCAAATCGACCCTGACCATCGATACCCTCTATCGCACCCTCGCGTCACACCTCAATGGTTCCCGGCAACGGGCCGGACGTTGTGACGCTATTCTCGGTCTCGAACAGCTTGACAAGGTGATCGATATCGACCAGTCGCCGATCGGGCGGACGCCGCGTTCCAATCCGGCCACCTACACCGGGGTGTTCACCGATATTCGGCAGTTGTTCGCCGAGTTGACCGAGGCGAGGGTGCGCGGCTACAAACCGGGGAGATTTTCCTTCAATGTCAAGGGGGGCCGCTGTGAGGCCTGCCAGGGCGACGGTATCCTCAAGATCGAGATGCACTTTCTGCCCGATGTCTTCGTCACCTGCGACACCTGCGATGGGGCGCGTTTCAATCGCGAGACCCTGGAAGTGAAATACAAGGGGAAATCGATCGCCGAAGTTCTTGACATGACCGCCAACCAGGCGGCGAAATTTTTTGAGAACATCCCGAAAATAAAGAACAAGCTCGAAACCCTGCGGGATGTCGGTCTTGGTTACATCAAGCTCGGCCAGAGCGCCACCACGCTTTCCGGCGGAGAAGCGCAACGGGTCAAGCTGGCCAAAGAGCTCAGTAAACGCGCCACCGGCAGGACCATTTACATTCTCGACGAGCCGACCACCGGGCTGCATTTCGCCGATATCGAAAAACTGCTGCAGGTGCTGCAGCGATTGGTCGAGACCGGCAACACGGTGGTGGTCATCGAACACAACCTCGATGTCATCAAGACCGCCGACTACCTGATCGATCTCGGTCCCGAGGGCGGGAGTTGCGGTGGTCGGCTGGTGGCAGTTGGTACCCCGGAAGAGGTTGTCCGGACCCCGGAATCGTATACCGGGGTCTTCCTGCGTCCCTATCTTGACGCGGCAGACAGGAAGTGTGGCGCCGGTGCGACAGTTGGCTGACACTCTGTGGTGAAAAGCCCACGGGATTTCACGGACCGGCGAAGAGTGAAAAAGAGCTTATCCTTTGCCGGGTTAAGTCCGACAAGATAAGAGGCGGCCAATAGCGGGGCAACAAGCTGAAAAGACAAGTGGACCGAGGTGTGTTTCGGGCAGAGATTTTATTGCCGATAAAAAGAGTCGAGTTTCTTCTGTTGTGGCATGCAGGTTGCAACTGGGTAGGTTGACTGCACCCGCCACCAGCGCGACACCTCTTTGTCGACAGGAACGCAGGATATGAAAAAAATCATCGCTCTTCTGGTTCTTTTCCTCAGCGGCTGCGCCGCCAACCAGGCTGCCTTTATTTCCGAGCCCCCCGGCGCCCAGGTGATCGTCAATGGTGAAGTGATCGGCACCACGCCCTGCAAACTTGAATACCGCTGCGATTCCGGAACCGACTATGAAGTGGTGATTCAAAAGGATGGCTACGAGCCGGTCCGACATACGTTCAAATCCGACGAGATTGATCGTGGCGAGCGTGCCAAGTGGGTGACCGCCAGCATCCTCCTGCCGCTCGGTAGCCCGTTGCTGATCGGTGCCCTGTTCACCAAGAAACTCAAGGACAGCTACGAATTCGTCCTCAAGCAGGAAACCCCTCAGGTGGCCCGGCAGGATCAGGGAAAGGTCGCTTTCTGAGTTTTATCCCGTTACGCAGAACTTGAGGCAGGCCCTGTGGGCCTGCCTTTTTTGTTTGTACGTCGGGTCTGGTGTGATGGTTGACAATCCTGTCCCGGCTGATAAACTGCACCCTCTGGCTCAAGATTGTTATCGTTTCCTGATTAATGCATGTTTATCTTCCAGGGAGGAGAATCATGGCTGATCTGAAAGGCACCAGAACCGAGCAGCATCTGCAGGAAGCATTTGCCGGCGAATCCCAGGCCAATCGCAAGTATCTGGCTTTTGCCAAGCAGGCCGAAATCGAGGGACATGCCCAGGTGGCCAAACTGTTTCGGGCCGCCGCCGTCGCGGAAACCGTTCACGCTCATGCCCATCTGCGGGTTCTCGGTGGCGTGGGTGACACGGCAGCCAATCTCAAGGAGGCGGTCGCGGGCGAAACTTTCGAGTTTACCGATATGTATCCGGAGATGATCCGTGAAGCAACCAATGCCGGGTTCGATTCGGCACTGAAAAGTTTCTCCTACGCCAATACCGTGGAGAAGGTTCATGCCGAACTGTACCAGAAGGCGCTGGACAGCCTTGGACAGAACGCTGAGATCGATTATTATGTCTGTCAGGTCTGCGGCAATACCATCGAGGGTGCCCCGGATGGCCCCTGTGAAGTGTGCGGCGCGGCGATTGCCGCGTTCAGGAAAATCGATTGAGGCCTGTTGGAAAAGAGCTTAGCAAGCCGGGCCCGCAGGCCCGGCTTTTTTTTATTGCGGCCGGTTGCCGTTGACCGGTTCGGCTGATGGGAGGTTGTTATGGAAAAGTGTCCTGTTTGTAAAGAAGAGAGCAAGGGAAAATATTTCTGTAAAAACTGCAAGACCGTTTTTCGTTGCCCGACACAGGGCTGCGAATATGAAATCCGCAAACGCGACCTGGAGACCTGTCCCAAGTGCGGTCTTATTTTCGAAGACTATGTGGAACGCCGCAAGATGTATCGTATGTGTCCGAAGTGCAAGAAAAAACAGGGTGTTTCCGACCCCCAGTGTCGCTATTGCCGTTACTGGTTCAACTGTCCGACCTGTGGTCACAAGGTGCCCTCGACCAGTATGTTGACCTGCCCGCGGTGCGCCACCAGTCTGCGATGACCCTCGACCCTGCCGGGTTTTTACCCGACCCCTGACGGTCCGCCCTTACCGGCGGACCGTTTTTTCTTGAACCGCACTCGGTAAGCCTGTTACTTTTCTGCTAAGCTACTGTTATCTCAACAAGTTAATCCTGAATCAGTAAACACGTCGGCGGCGAATGGCACAAGGCATTGACCCGCCTGAGTTTTCCGAAAATTACCGGTGAACCTATGGGTGCACCTCAGATTTTTGAAAACCTCATTCAGGCCAAGCCCTTGCACTCTTCATCCGGCATGGGTCCACAGATTCAGGTTACTGTTCTGTCGGCAGCAACGGCAGGATATGGACCGCGGTGCCCGGGGCACCCGATGAGGTGACCACAGTGCTTGACGCCCTTCTCTGGCTGTTGCTGACGGCGGTTTCGATGCTCACCGCCGGGCACGCTCTGCTCAACAAGCGCGATCCGCGGGCCGGGTTGATCTGGGTGCTGCTCTGCTTCTTTCTGCCCGGTATCGGCGTGGTTCTTTACTGGCTGCTCGGGGTCAACCGCATCCGCACCCGCGCCCGGGATGTCCAGTCCCGCGGCGAAGAGCGTCCCTGGCCCGAACCGAGCATCAGCTACTGGCATCCCCGCTTCAGTTACGATCCGATCTTCCTGCATGAAAACAACCACGCGCTGCTCGCTCTGGCCGACAGTGTCACCCGCCGGCCGTTGACCTCGGGCAACCGGGTGGTGCCGATGTTCAATGGCGAACAGGCTTACCCCGCCATGCTGGAGGCGATTGACGCCGCTGAGCGGGAAATCAACCTCGCCACCTATATCTTCGGCTCCGGGGCCACAGGCAAGAAATTCATCGCCGCTCTGGAAGCCGCCGCCGCCCGTGGCGTGACCGTCAGGATGCTGATCGACGCTCTCGGTGAACGCTACAGTTTTCCACCTGTCCGGAGGCTGATCCGCGACCGGAGAATCAGGGTGTTGCGTTTTCTGCCGCCCTCCCTGTTCGGGCGCGGCATCCATTTCAACCTGAGAAATCACCGTAAGCTGCTGATCATCGACAGCCATGTCGGCTTCACCGGTGGGATGAATATTGCCGACCGGCACCTGGCCGCCGATGTCAAGAATCCCCGCGCCACCGCCGATGTCCACTTTCGTATCGAGGGACCGGTGGTCGGCCAGCTGCAGGAGGCCTTCTGGGAAGACTGGTCGTTCGCCAGTGGCGAGAAGTTTCAAAATCCCGAATACCCGCCGCCGGTGGAGTGGGGGGCGGCCTTCTGCCGCGGTATCAGCGCCGGTCCCAACGAGGATTACGACAAACTGCGCTGGATCCTGATCGGTGCCTTCAACAGTGCCCGCCACCGTATCCGCATCATGACCCCCTACTTCATCCCCGAGCGGTCGCTGATCGCCGCCATCAATGCCGCCGCCCTGCGCGGTGTCGATGTCGAGATCATCCTGCCGGTGAAGAACAATCTGCCCTATGTCGCCTGGGCGGCGCGGGCCTATTTCTGGGAACTGCTGAGGCATGGCACCCGCATCTACTACCAGCCGCCGCCCTTCGCCCACAGCAAGCTGCTGCTGGTCGACGACCATTACAGTCTGGTCGGATCGGCCAACCTCGACCCGCGCAGCCTGCGTCTCAATTTCGAGTTCAACCTTGAAGTCTTCGACCGTACCCTGTGCGATCAGCTCAGTGAACATTTCGACGCCATCCGTGTCAGATCCCAGCAGATCACCCTCGCCGAAATCGATCAGCGCCCGCTGACCATCAAGCTGGCCGACTCCTTCTGCAAGTTGTTTTCGCCGTATCTGTAAGGGGTTCTTGATTTCCGGCGAAGTGTGGTTGTGTCCCTGCCGGCTCTGAAAACAATTTAAATACTGAAATCCTGAATCAGTGAGCTTATTACCGGCGAATAGCGCAAATCATTAACCTGCCTGCGCTTTCCAAAAATCACCGGCGAACCTATGGGTGCGCCTTAGATTTTTGAAAATCGCATTCAGGTCAAGCACTTGCACTCTTCATCCGGTACAAACCCCCTGATTCAGGGAAATGTTTCAATGAATAGCGAGCGGAAGGTGGGCTGAGCGACCCGGCGCTTCAGTCCTCGAGTTCAGGCGGCCCAGCCGTAATCATCCCCCTCGACGCATTCACTCATCCCTTCCAGAAAGGACTTCTCCTGCGGGTCGCTGATCAGTTCCGCAACGCCGTGGTTGACCGACCAGCTGCTGCCACAGATCCGGCATTCGGTGATGTTTTCGTAAAAACCCTCGGCGTGAAGACCGAGATTTTTCTGTTCCTGCTCAAGACTTTTGCAGACCGGGCAGTGCATGGCGCTCTCCTTTTTCTTATGTGGTTTAAATTACCATTTCGTAGCGACAAGTTTACTCTCAGGGCGCATCATGTCAAGGGCAATATCAATAAAAAATCAAGATAAAACAAATAGTTAAGGATGTATTTGTTTTACCTTGCATACCTATGGTATAAAAAATGCGCTTTGGCGCATGCCGGCGGCTTTTTCCTTGCCCTTAACTGTATGGAATAATTCAGGTTATCTCTGAATCAACCGGGATTCTGTTTTTGTCACGCAGGTGTCCCGGCGTGCCGGGGTTTGTCGTACGTCGATGCTTGCCCCGGTCATGGTCGGGTGCTATGCTGTGTGCCCCACCCCATGGTCGTTGCGGGATTCCCTTGCGCGGAAATCCCCGGTGGCCGTGCAGGTCTCAATAGACCATTGCCGTAGGAGTGTCCATGTCGGAACAGAGCTATGAAGTTCTTGTCGTCGGCGCCGGTCCGGCCGGGGTTGCCGCTGCCTACCTGTGTCACCAGCAGGGAATAAGCTACCTGCTGATCGAGTCGGGCATGCGGGTTTTTCAGGGGATCGCGACCACCTATCCGGCCGGGAAGAATGTTTTTGCCTCGCGGCCCAAAGACAGCGAAGAGCCCTTTCGGGTCGAGGCGCTGCAGCCGCCGGAGAAACCGGTGACGGTGGAGAAATACCTGCAGTATGTCGAGCATTTCGTGGAGCATGAACAGCTCAACCTGCAGCTGGAAACTCAGTTCGTGGAGGTCGCGGAGGATCGCGGCGGCTATCTGGTTACAACCTCGCGGGGCTCATTGCGGGCAAAGCGGATCATTCTGGCCTTCGGCAGCAGCATCCCCAAGGAGCTGACCGTCTATGGCGATGCCAAGATGGTCGCCAAGACTCTCGACGATCCGCAGAAATATGTCGGGGTGCGAACCCTGGTGATCGGCGGTGGCAATACCGCGGCCGATGTTATCAGCTCGATTCTGCGTGCCAAGCGTGAGGCGGAGGATGATCAGCCGGTCTACTGGGCCCATATCGCCGAGACCTTCGATGTCAACAAGGAGACCGCCCAGCGGCTGGGGGAGGAGATTCTGCTCGGTGGCCACGTGCGGCTGCTGCCGGGGGCGCAGCCGCGTATCGGCGAGGTGGACAAGCATGGCGTCGACCGGCTGGTAATTCGTACCAGCGAGGTGCGGCAATCGGACGGCATCGAGATTTACAATGCTCTCAGTTTCCCGATGCAGAATGTTCTGGCCTGCATCGGGTCGCAGGGACCGCTGCCGATTTTCGATCAGCTGGGGTTGCAGTCTATCGCCTGTGCCGAGGGGGTCTGCCGAGTTGCCAAGGAGGGCGATCGGCTGCTGTTGCTGACCGCCGATTTCGAGTCGACCCGTAAGGGCATTTATGTTATCGGAGGAGGGATTTCACCCTCCTACATGTGCATCAGCGGCAGTTCCATCCAGGAGCAGAAGCATCCGAACCTGATCCATACGGCGATCAATGATGCCTACCGGGTGGTGACCGCCATCAGTGCGAAACTCACGACTCGCGACTGAGCCCCCGATCTATCGCGACAAAAGCGGCCTTTTCAGGCCGCTTCGTCGTTGCTGTCCGCGGTTTTTTTCTCTTCCTTCCGAACCGGAAGGTCACAGGCGTCGGACATTCAGGTGGAAACGCCCATTTTCGGCAGGATCCACTTCTGCAGAATGATCCAGACGGCGACAATACCGAGGACGATCCAGATATCCATGATCGGGTCCTTTCTCTGTCGACCGGGATGGTCAACTCATTCAATTATCAATATATTGCATTTGCCTGGCGGATGCAAGCTCCGGTGACCGTGATCCGGTTCGGGGAAACGCTGTCGGGAGGGACGGATATCGGTGGGACAAGGAGCGGGCAGGTCACGAGTCATGCAGACCGGAACCTGCCCGGCGTTATTCGTTCAGGCGTTGTTGAGTTCGTCGATATATTTTTCCGCGACAATCGCCGCCACGGCGCCGTCGCCGACCGCGGTGGCGATCTGTTTGAGCAGTTTCTTGCGGACATCGCCGGCGGCAAAGACCCCCGGCATCGAAGTGCGGCATTCGGCATCGGTGAGGATATGGCCGCCGGCGTCGAGGTCGAGTACGCCGGCGAGGAAGTGAGCCTTGGGGGTCACGCCGATGGCGACAAACAGCCCCTGCAGCGGCAGGTTGCGGACCTCTCCTGTCCGCGTGTCCCGCAGGTCGACCGAGGTCATGCCGCTCTGGTCTCCCTTGACCTCGCTGACGACACTGTTCCACACCATTTCAATCTTGTCGTTGGCGAACACCCGGTCCTGCAGTAGCTTGGTGGCGCGCAGGCTGTCGCGACGGTGAACCAGGTAGACCTTTTTGGCGAAGCGGGTCAGAAACAGCGCCTCCTCGGCCGCGGTATCGCCACCGCCGACGATAGCGATCTCCTGTTCGCGGAAGAAGGCGCCGTCGCAGGTGGCGCAGTAGGAGACGCCACGGCCGGTGAATTCAACTTCACCGGGAACATCGAGCTTGCTCGGTTCGGCGCCGGTGGTGATGATCACCGCCCGGGCTCTCAACTCCTCGCCATCGACGGTCAGCACCTTCTGCTCACCGTCGAGACGCAGTCCAGTCACATCACCGGTGGTGGTTTCAAGGCCGAATTCCTGACAGTGTTCCTGAAAGCGGATCATCAGGTCGGGGCCGTCGATGCCGCCGGGGAAACCGGGGTAGTTTTCCACCTTGGTGGTGGTCATCACCTGGCCGCCCATGATCATTTTCTCGATCAGCAGGGTCTTCAACCGGGCGCGCGAACTATAGAGACCGGCGGTCAGTCCTGCCGGGCCGCCGCCGATAATAACAACATCGTAGAGCTTGTCGGACATCTGTTCTTCTCCTTGGCAAAGTAGCGGCAACTCTAGCACATCGACCGGGCGGCTGTGAACCTTCCGGCGATTTTTTGGCTTGCCTGCAGCCGGGTCAGGCGCTAGCCTGTGGCGGTATGAAAGGATTGCGACGATTTCTGATCTGGGGGCTGGTCTTCTGCGTCCTGCTGGCGGGGATGGACCAGTTGCTGCTCAAGGTTCCTCTGCCGGCGCCGGGTGTGCGTGAGGTCCAGGTCTTCTACCGCGACTTCCGCAATCGACTGCTGGCCATGTTCGGGGCCACCGGTCGGCCGAGTATCGAACAGCTGATCGGCGCGGCGGAGAAAAAACCGGCTGTCAAGCCGGCGACGGCCGTTGCCCCCTTGAGAACAGCGGTGCCGGCCGGCGGCAAGACGCCCATCCCGGGCCGGCGTTACCTCTATGTCGATCAGAACGGCGCCCTGCAGTTCGCCGATTCACTGCAGCAGGTACCGCGGCGTTTCCGCGCCAGCGCCCAGCCCCTCAAGGACTGAGCCGTTCCCTTCTCACAAGGATTGCCCATGAACAGCGACGACCAGGATTTCGATCCGAACGAAGAGGAAGATTTCGCCGCCCTGCTGGAGCAGAGCCTGAGTACAACCGGTATCCGCATCGAGCCGGGACAGAAGGTCGAGGCGAAGGTTTTGCAAATCGGCAGCGAGTGGATTTTTCTCGATGTCGGCCAGAAAGGGGAGGGAGTCCTTGATGTCAGGGAACGGCAGGATGCCGACGGGCGGCTGACGGTCGCGGTCGGCGATACCTTGGCGGTTTACTTTGTCTCCAGCGCCGGTGGCGAGCTGCGTTTCACCACCCGTCTCGGTGGCGGCGCCTCGGGCACCGAACAGCTGGAACAGGCCTGGCAGGGGGGTATCCCGGTCGAGGGGCGGATCGAGAAGGAAATCAAGGGGGGCTACGAGATCCGCCTCCCCGGCGGAGTACGATCATTCTGTCCTTTCTCCCAGCTTGGTCTGCGTCGGGAGGAGAATTCCGAGACGTTGCTGGGTCAGACCCTGTCCTTCAAGATCAGCCAGTTCAGTGAGCAGGGACGTAACATTGTCGTTTCCCATCGCGAGATTCTGGAGGAGGAGCGTCGGCAACGGCGAGAGGAATTGCGGACAACCCTCAAGGACGGGCAGGTTGTTCAGGGGACGGTCACCAATGTCCGTGATTTCGGCGCCTTCGTTGATATTGGCGGCATTGAGGGACTGCTGCCGATTTCCGAAATCAGTTACGGGCGCGTCGAGGATATCAACGAAGTGCTCCATGTCGGCCAGCAGCTGGAGGTGGCGGTGAAGTCCTGTGACTGGGAAAACAACAGGTTCTCCTTCAGTCTGCGCGACACTCTGGCCGACCCCTGGAGCCGGGTTGGAACCGTTTTCGCCGTCGGCACCACCCATACCGGCACCGTCTCGCGGCTCGCCAACTTCGGCGCCTTCGTTACCCTTGACGAAGGCCTGGACGGACTGCTGCACATCTCGAAACTGGGCGGCGGGCGCCGCATCAGGCATCCCAAGGAAGAACTGATGGTCGGTCAGCAACTGCGGGTGACCATTGAACAGGTTGATCGTGAGGCGCGGCGGATTTC
This sequence comes from Geothermobacter hydrogeniphilus, assembly GCF_002898515.1. Taxonomy (GTDB): domain Bacteria; phylum Desulfobacterota; class Desulfuromonadia; order Desulfuromonadales; family Geothermobacteraceae; genus Geothermobacter_A. The sequence goes on from NZ_PPFX01000013.1 coordinate 84,257, forward strand.
CCTGGCTCCGGCAACGGAAGGCGAGACCGGGGAGCAGAACAGCTATCTTGAACAACCCTCTTCCGGAGGGATGGGGACTTTTGCCGACCTGTTCAAAGCGGGGATGAAAAAGAAGTAGCCTTTCTCCACCCCCGGCAGCAGGAGGTCGAAAAACCACGCTCCCCAGGCTGAGCAAAAATGCCCAGATGCAAGGCGTCCGAAACTCTGCGGAATAAGGCGTACCGGAAGGTACGTCGTTGACGCAGGGGGAGGACAACGCAGCAGATGGGCGTTTTTCCTCAGACTCCTAGAGCAACTTGCCGTACACCTCCGGTCGCCGGTCATCGGCGCAGGGGATCTGGGCGCGGTAGTCCTGCAGCCGTGCGAATTCGAATTCGGCAACCAGTTCGGTATCGGCTGCCCCGGCTTCGGCAAGAACGTCGCCGCGTGGTTCGATCAACAGGCTCATACCGAAAAAATCGAGCCTGCCCTGCACGCCGCAGCAGTTGGTCGCGGCGATGAAGAGCTGATTCTCGATTGCCCGGGCGCGCAGCAGGGTTCGCCAGTGATCCTGGCGCGGTTTCGGCCACTCGGCCGGAAGGCAAATGATCTCCGCCCCTTCCAGGGTCAGTTTGCGGAACAGTTCGGGGAAGCGCAGATCGTAGCAGATCGCCACGCCGAGCCGGCCGACACTGGTGGTGACCACCAGGCTCTCTTCTCCGGAGCTCAGAAACCGGTCTTCTCCCATGAAGGAAAACAGGTGCAGCTTGCGGTAACTGCCCGCTATCCGTCCCCGGTCGATGATGTAGGCGGTATTGAAAACATTCTCCCGCGCTCTTTCCGGCAGGCTGCCGACAATGACCATCCCGCTCTCTTCGCTGATCCGACAGAGCTCGTTCAGGACCTGCGGCGTTTCCATGGCCAGTTCCGGCAGCCGCTTGTAGTCGTAGCCGCAACTCCACATTTCCGGCAGAACGGCCAGTTGCGCACCCTGGTCGGCGACCCGCCCGAGGGCGGCCGTCGCCTTCACTAGATTTGTTTTAATTTCACCCAAGGCGATGTGGAACTGAAGACTGGATACCTTCACGCGAGACAGCATAAAACCTCTCCTTGAGAAAAAAAGAACACCGTTTCCATGTATCGATTCCGGGTTCTTGAAGATGTTCCCGAACGGCCATTATAGCCAACCCGCAGGTAGCCCACAAGCCCGGTCAGGGCCGCGGATTTGCTTGACACCCACGGGGGGCGGTGCTACAAAAAACGTTTTAAAGGTCCGTCGGGAGGAGGCGGGCCTGCTTTTGTTCCACTGGCCACCCCGAAACATTCTGTCCGTGCCGCCATCTGCCGGCCGGTGCGGATTCCAATCAGGCTTGCCTGTTCAGGAGGACCCGTGAAGCACCTATTATTGTCCGTAATGTTGTGTCTGCTGGGGAGTTCGTCGGTTCTTGCGAATGAAGGCGCTCCCCAGGTCGATACCGTCCTGGCGAGTACCGATCTCGGCTATCTGGCCCTTATTCTCTTCATCGCCGCTTATGCGCTGGTGATTCTCGAAGAGAAAATCCACCTGCGCAAAAGCAAGCCGGTACTGCTGGCGGCCGGCATCATCTGGATCCTGGTGGCGCTCGCCTATGCCGCCCTCGGGGATCACGAGACCCCGGAGGTCGCCATCCGCCACAACCTGATCGAATATGTCGAGCTGTTCCTGTTCCTGCTCTCGGCGATGACCTACATCAACGCCCTGACCGAACGCAATGTTTTCCAGGCACTGCGCTCCTGGCTGGTGCTCAAGGGCTTCACCCTGCGTACCGTCTTCTGGATTACCGGCCTGCTCGCTTTCCTCATTTCGCCGATCGCCGACAACCTGACCACGGCACTGCTGATGGGGGCGGTGGTCATGGCGGTGGCGCGCGACAATGCCAAGTTCGTCGTTGTCGCCTGCATCAACATTGTTGTTGGTGCCAACGCCGGCGGCGCCTTTTCCCCCTTCGGCGACATCACCACGCTGATGGTCTGGCAGAAGGGGCGGGTCGATTTCATCGAATTCTTCGCCATCTTCCTGCCTTCACTGGTCAACTGGCTGGTGCCGGCGCTGATCATGAGTTTCGCCGTTCCCAAGGAGCGTCCGGAAACCCACGGCGAGATGGTCACCATGAAGGTCGGTGCGCGCCGCATCATGTTTCTTTTCCTGCTGACCATCGTCACCGCGGTCTGTTTTCACCAATACCTCAACCTGCCCCCGGCGGTCGGCATGATGCTCGGCTTCGGCTACCTGGCCTTTTTCGGTTTCTTCCTGAAACGGCAGGAACTGCGGGCCATGACCACCGGCGACAATCCGCTCGATATCACCGGGCACAACGTAGAAGCCCACGGTCACGATGCTCCGGGTTTCGACCTGTTCCGCAAGGTCGCCAAGGCTGAATGGGACACCCTGCTGTTCTTTTACGGCGTCATTCTCTGTGTCGGCGGCCTGTCCCAGTTTGGCTACCTGGCGCTCGCTTCCAACTATTTCTACACGGACCTCGGTCCGACCTGGGCCAACGTCCTGGTCGGGATCATGTCGGCGGTGATTGACAACATCCCGGTAATGTTCGCGGTGCTGACCATGAACCCGCACATGTCGCACGGCCAGTGGCTGCTGGTGACCCTGACCGCCGGCGTCGGCGGCAGCCTGCTGTCTATCGGTTCCGCGGCCGGGGTCGGCCTGATGGGAACGGCCCGCGGCAAATACACTTTCGGTCAGCACCTGAAATGGACCTGGGCCATCGCTCTCGGCTACGCCGCCAGCATCTGGCTGCATCTGATTGTCAATGCCCACCACATGAACGATTTTCACTGAGGGGCGGCGGCTGAAAAGCACCCGTCTGCTTCGTTGCTCCCGGTCTCGGTCGCTGCGGAGTAGCTGCCGCTACACCTCACTCCCTCGGCCGGGAGACGCCTCACATCCGGACACTTTTGAGCCGCCTCGTACCCGGGGCGGCTCTTTTGTATGGTGCGCCAGGCATGGCGCGTAGCGCCTTGACTGGCGCTGTTCCGGTCGTTGTG
>NZ_PPFX01000014.1:0-64524 GCF_002898515.1 Geothermobacter hydrogeniphilus
GAAAAGCCTACGGGTTTCGAACCCTCAAATGCCTGCAAATCGCCCTATATCACGAGCTTGGCAAGTTGCCGGAACCTGATTATCTCCACAGATTCTGCTGACGAGCCAGTTTTTCACACCCATCCTCAACCAAACGAATAAAATCCGTGGCATCAGAGAAATAGTTTTTGAATGCAAATCTAACTTCCTCTGAGGTATCTGCTTTTACTAATACGATGTCAGTGCCAGGAAGTTCTTTTTCTAACTCAAATAGTGCGGCAAGTGCTTCAGTTGCGCTACGGAATGTCCGAACTTCAAGTTCGCTCGACTCGTGAAAAATAAGGATAGAGTTTCGATTTGCACTAACTTCAGTGCTTGCTGTGTTTAATCCTCTTAGCATGTTCAATAGGTTCAATTTCGCATCAATATCAAGAAATTCTTTAACAACCTCGATATCCGATTTTTCCGAAAAAGGACCTTTTTTGTCTTCATATGCTCTAGCTAGGATTTCTGAAGCAAGTGCCATAGCATGATTATAGCGATCATCGCCTTGCTCAAACTTGGGCTGGTTCTCAGTAATAAACCCTATTACTTCTACTGCAGTAGCCCATGCATGCTGAACTTCTGTTCGATATTGAATTTCAACCAGAAGTCCTTTTAGATGTTTTCCTGCCATAGAGTTGACATCGTATGAATAGACGTCGTGTATTCCTCGGTATCCTGTGCTTTTTGGGTTAGCTATATAGTTATATTTATCCGGATCATTCTTTCTCTTATGATGAAACCGTGCTTTATGGAAATTCCCCCGGAATCTATTTAGGGATTCAATATCTCTAAAGATTAAGCGGCATCCTGCAACATCATCCATTCTTGCAAGCTGCATTTCAGGGAAACGCGATAATTTGTCGAAAATAGTAGATTGTCTCTTATGCCTTTGTGCAACCGTAATATCAGTACCACGAGTACGGTTACGTAATATAGCCTGAAACGTATTCAAAACAGCACGATGTGCTGCTCTCCACTCTTCAATAACAAAATAGTCTTCGATATTTGCGGAGTTCTCTCGCACAGCATTTCCTGCCCGGTTTACTCTGGACTTAGACCCCCCTGGGAATTTGTCGTTTACTGTATTACTCAATGCAACCTCTTCATGTACGCCGAACGGTTCATGATAACCGGCGGCGACGCGAACTTGCGTGACCCACCGCATTTTTCAAAATTTTGCAGAAGTATTTTCCGTCCGCGTTGATTAAGTTGTCGCTATCTGCTGTTCCATTTTAACCGAAAATAAATTCGTCCTCATTTTCCATTTTTTAAATAAAATTAGAATTTATCCAATAGCTCTGCCTTTTTCTTTTCATATTCTAGCTGTGTAATATATCCAGAATCTAGCATTTTTTTTAACTCAACTATTTTATTGAGTGTTTCATCTGCAGAACCACCAGACGATGCTTTTTGTGAGATCCCACCAGTATGTGGGGGGGCTGAGTTAGCTGCTATATTATTGTTTATCAGGGAATCAATGAATGATTGATCATTAAACAATTGAGTAATACCGTCCTGCAACGCATTATCTAATGCTTCTTTTGCATTTTCGCCTGTCATAAGTTGGATATTTTTCAGAGTGCCATGCGCAACAATTTGTCTTGTATATATTTTCAGTCCTGTTTTAGAGTACACTGATATTCCAATATTAAAATCTGCAAATGCATCACACGCAAAAAAACCAGGTTGGAAATTATTGTAGAATCGTGTTAAATCTCCTTTAATAAATACATTTGGATTATTCCCATACTTGAACCCTCTCGCCTTCAATTCATTTTTAATAGCATTGGCGATGGTTTGAGTAACACTCTCTGTCGTCCTTATCGGGGCCAATTCATTCCCAAAAGCGTTTTTCTTGCAACTTATTCTTGTTTTATCGTCTCGATTGTCAGTAATTTCTAATTCTACAGTTACTTTATCTGCGCCTTTTATTAATTTCGATGAACTAATCGGCTTGTAATTAATTGAAACTCTCTCTGATGTCAAAGCACATCCAGTCAAACAAAGCAACGAAGAGATTAGTAATACCTGGAAAACATACCGAATTGTCATACTCCCCTCCTAATATATATTCGTAATTTTGGGACACCACACGTACTTGTGCATTTACCCGAGTCAACATTCATTTTTTCCCGTGCCCCTCCTTTGCAGGAATAAAGTAGATATCTATGGAAAGCTAACCCCGCTGGCAAACTTTCCCTCAGAGCGGTTCGAAATAGTCCTTGTTTACTTAAGAAGCGAACGAGCCCGTAGAAAAACCCTCCCACAAGAGCAATCCCCGTTTGCCTGATTGATTTTTTTCTTTCCGAAATCCGCCCGTCAGGTGTGACCTGTTCAGGCGATAACCGTCTCCTCAGTGTGAATTGTCGGAGATTCTACCGTTTATCAGCCGATTTGGCTCCCTTTTTTCTCTTTTTTGCCTTAAATCATCCCAAATCGGTGAATCTTTGTCATGTTGTGCAACATGGTCATCATCTGCCACTGGCCGTTGACCTTCTTCTTGCCCCGCAGGCTGAATCTCTTGATGCCGATGGCGTCGGTGATGTGGCAAACCTTGATGTTGACCTCTCGCATATCGGACAAAACGGAATGTATTAAAAACAAACCTATGACGATGGGTGGAACTAAGTGGCAAACAAGGGAAAGGAGACGCCGGTTGGCGGATCGGTCAGGATGGTGTGTTGGATATCCCCCTCCCTGGATACCTCGACTGTCGTAGAACACTGTTTGCCAGGATAGAAAAATTCTCAGGGTCTGTCAATCACCCATGAACGTGGTATTAAGATATTTTTAACGCCAAGACTGGCGAGAGTTGGGCAGCCATCTTGCACAGCTGGCTGGACGACCGCCTGCGGATGGGCATATTGGCATCCGGCGGTCTGCTCATATCGGGAGGGTTGCTGCAAAGACGATTTGCTGCCCACCCTCCTGGAGGGTACGGAACACATTTGCTCAAAGGAGGGGGGGCTGATGTCTGGACTGATCCCGCGACATGGTGGATACCGCAATCTGAAAAGCTTCCAGGTGGCGCAACTGGTCTACGACGTGACGGTCCGGTTCTGCGACAAGTACACCTGAATCAGTGGGTTTATGCCGGATGAAGAGTGCAGGTGCTTGGCCTGAATGCGCTTTTCAAAAATCTGAGGCGCACCCTTAGGTTCGCCGGTGATTTTTGGGAAGCGCAGGCAGGTCAATGACTTGTGCTATTCGCCGGTAATAAGCCCCCTGCTTCAGGTTATAGACCGTTTCAGCCGGACGAAAGATCAGATGGTTCAGGCGGCGCGCAGCGGGGTACAGAACATCGCGGAGGGTTCGCAGGCTTCGGCCACATCGAAGAAGACCGAACTCAAGCTGACACAGGTGGCCCGGGCGAGCCTGGAAGAGCTGAAGCTCGACTATGAGGATTTTCTGCGACAGCGGAAATTGCCCATGCTGGAACCGCAGCACCCTGCGCTGATGCGCTTCAAGGCTCTGAAGCCGCAAACCCTGAAAGAGGTTCAGGCCTGGGTTGCCGCGGAGCGGAAAAGATTCCTGGACGAACAGGGACTGACACGGAGGCTGGACAGGGAGACACGGACTGTCCCGGAGCGGTCGGGCCTTGCCGGGTCCGTGAACGTCGCTGCACGTCCGTGCGGGTCCCTCTCTTCTGCCTGCCTGGCCGCGAACGCCGCTCTTTCGTTGCTGAATCTGGCCTGTTACCTTCTCGATCGCCAGGTGAAGCGCCTGGCCCTGGATTTTGAGAACGAAGGGGGCTTTTCCGAACGCCTCTATCGTGTGCGCAGCGCAAAACGCAGGCAGAAGTCATAACCCATCCGCCGGCCCGTTCGGGCTGGCAGATCAGAACTCCGCAGGCTGAAATATCTTTATCCCGGCTCTTCCCGCCTGTGCTAAAATCCGCGCCTTCGCAACAACCGAACCACTGGAGGAAACATGGCCATTGAACTGACCGAACCGCAGCGGAAACTGCTGCTTTCCTGGCTGATTGAAGAGACCTCACTGCCTGCGGGCGGAGTGGCGCGAACCGTGGAGCTGCTTGGGGAGGGGGCGACGGTGCCGTTTATTGCCCGCTACCGCAAGGAGGCGACCGGCGAGCTGGATGAGGTGCAGATCCGCGCCATCGAGGAGCGCTGGAACTACCTGCTGGAGCTGGAAGAACGTCGCGAGACGGTGCTGAAGAGCATCGCCGACCAGCAGAAGCTGACCGCCGAGCTGGAGGCGAAGATCCGCGCCTGCCGGCAGAAGACCGAACTGGAGGATCTCTATCTGCCCTACCGGCCCCGGCGCCGGACCAAGGCGATGATTGCCCGCGAACGGGGACTGGAGCCGCTGGCGGAGATCATCTGGGCGCAGCAGCCCCTGCCGGGGAGCCTGGACGAGATCGCCGCTCCCTTCGTCGACGCCGGCAGGGAGGTCGCCGATACCGCCGCGGCGCTGGCCGGTGCCGGACATATCCTCGCCGAGCGGATTGCCGAGGACGCCGAGATCCGCGCCCAGGTCAGGCGCCTGACCTGGGAGAAGGGGGAGATGGTCTCGAAGGTCGCACGGGACAGGGAAGGGCAGGTGAGCAAGTACGAGATGTACTACGATTACCGCGAGCCGTTAAAATCCATCCCTTCGCACCGGCTGTTGGCCATGCGTCGCGGCGAAAAGGAAGACTGGCTGCGCCTGTCCCTGGCCGCTCCGGAGGAGGAAATCCGGGCGTTGATCGAAAAACGGGTCATTCATGGTGGAGGGCCGTTTGCCGAGCTGCTGCGTGACATCGTTCGGGACGCCTACGCCCGGCTGCTGGCGCCGGCCATCGAGGTCGACCTGCGGCTGGAGGCCAAGCAGGCGGCCGACGCGGCGGCCATCGAGGTGTTTGCTGAAAACCTGAAGAACCTGCTGCTGCAGCCGGCGGCCGGGCCGAAGCGGACCCTCGGCATCGACCCCGGGCTGCGCACCGGCTCCAAGCTGGCGGCGGTTGATGCCACCGGTCGTTTCCTGGCTCATGCCACCATTTATCCGCATACCGGTGGCGCACAGAAGGTCGAGCAGGCCCGCGCGATCCTGGTGGAGATGGTTCGCGACCACGCCATCGAACTGCTGGCGGTCGGCAACGGCACCGCCGGGCGCGAGATGGAGCAGTTTGCCCGTCAGACCCTGGGGGAGGCCGGCATTGAGCTGCCGGTGGTGCTGGTCAACGAGGCCGGGGCCAGTGTCTACTCGGCCAGCGAGATCGCCCGCGACGAATTTCCCGATCTCGACCTGACGGTGCGCGGCGCCGTCTCCATCGCCCGCCGGTTGCAGGACCCACTGGCCGAGCTGGTGAAGATCGACCCGAAAAGCATCGGCGTCGGCCAGTACCAGCACGACGTCAACCAGAACGCCCTGCAGCGCAGTCTCGACGCCACCGTCGAGTCGGCGGTCAACTGGGTCGGGGTCAATCTCAATACCGCCTCCTGGCGGCTGCTCAGCTACGTCTCCGGCCTCGGCGAGAACCTGGCCCGCAACATCGTCGCCCATCGTGACGTCAACGGTCCCTTCGCCAGTCGCGGGGCGCTGCTTGAAGTGTCGCGCTTCGGTCCGAGGGCCTTCGAGCTGGCGGCCGGATTCCTGCGCCTGCCGGAAAGCATCCATCCGCTTGACAACACGGCGGTACACCCGGAGCGCTACGCGCTGGTGGAGCGGATGGCTGCGGATCTCGGCTGCTCCGTTGCCGAACTCTGTGCCGATCCGCGGCGTACCGCGAATATCGATCTGCAGCGCTACGTCAGCGCCGAGGTCGGGCTGCCGACCCTGCGGGACATTCTGGCGGAGTTGCAGAAGCCGGGGCGCGATCCGCGCGAGAAATTCGAGCCGCCGCGCTTCCGTGACGATGTGCGGGAGATTTCAGACCTCAGGGAAGGAATGACTCTCGACGGCACGGTGACCAATGTCGCCGCTTTCGGCGCCTTTGTCGATATCGGCGTGCACCAGGATGGCCTGGTCCATGTTTCGGAGTTGGCACACCGCTTCGTCCGCGACCCGGCCGAGGTGGTCAAGGTCGGTCAGCAGGTGAAAGTGAAGGTGCTCAGTGTGGATGGCGCCCGCAAGCGCATCGGCCTGTCGATCAAGCAGACCCAGCCGGCTCCGCAGGGTGGGGGCGGAAATCGCCCGCAGCGAAAGCGCAGGGAAAAATCTCCTGATGGATTGCAGGCCGCTTTCGAGAAGGCGGGGTTTCGAGTGAAAAAGTAGGCTGGAAGGCTGGAAGATTCGGCAGACCTGCCTTGCCAGGTAGGGTATAATGTCGCCACGAAAGGAAAGTGCCTATGTCCGCAGCTGACAAAACCGTCGACCTTCACCTCCATTCCACCTGTTCCGACGGCCTGATGACCCCGGAAGAGGTGGTGACGCTGGCGGCCGAGCGCGGGGTGGCGGCCATCGCCCTGGCCGACCATGACAATGTCGACGGCATCGACGCGGCGCTGGCGACCGGTGAGCGGCTGGGGGTCGAGGTGATCTCCGGGGTCGAGTTGTCGGTCATCTGGGAGGATCTGCAGGATGTGCATCTGCTCGGTTACGGCTTCGATCATCACCACCCGCGGCTGACCGCCAGCCTGGCCGAATTCCGTGATTTCCGCGCCGGGCGCAACGAACGGATCGTCGAGCGGGTGAACGACAGACTGGCGGAGCAGGGACGGACGCCGATTTCTTTCGAGCGGGTGCGGCAACTGGCCGGCGGCACCTTCGGCCGCCCGCATATCGCCCGGGCGCTGCTGGAGGCGGGGCATGTCAAGACCATGGAAGAGGCGTTCAAGAACTACCTGGTCAGCTGCAATATCCAGAAACGCTTCTTCCCGGTTGCCGAGGCGATCGACCTGATTCACGATGCCGGCGGGGTCGCGGTGCTGGCCCATCCCCCCTACATTCCTGGAGGTCGTGAGACTTTCCGCCGCATTCTCGACGACCTGCAGCCGAAAGGTCTCGACGGGGTCGAGGTTTACAACGGCGGCGCCGGAGTCGAGGAGACCTTCTGGTATCTCACCGAAACCCGCCGGCGGGGCCTGCTGGTGACCGGCGGCTCCGACGATCACGGCAACGGCGACTCCGAACAGGATGCCGCCGGGGCACGCCTCGGTTCGCTGAATGTACCCTACGATTGCCTTGCGGAACTGCGGTGTAAGCTTGAATCGGCGGGTTGTACCTGCCGGTGATACGGCGTCTGGAATCCGGGTCAGTGTCCCACGGCATCCCACAGGGTCGGTGACGAAACATCCTTGTCGGTATTCTGTGTCCGGGTCGGCTGAGAGTCATTTCCGCTTCCCTCTCGGCGATCGAGCACCTGGCGTACCGCCCCGGCCAATTCCTGTGATCTGCAGGGTTTATGCAGGTAGTGGTCGAAGCCGAGATGATGAGCATCTTCAGGCGAACAGCTTTCGCTGTATCCGGTGCAGATGATGACCGGGAGGGTGGGGTTGAGATCGCGGATCGCCAGGGCCAGTTCAGAACCGCTCATTCCCGGCATGTTCTGGTCGGTTATCAGCAGGTCAAAGCTGAAAATTTCTTTCATCGCTTCCTTCAGGGCGGTTTCCGGTTTCTCGGCCGTCGTCACCCGGTAACCGAGGTCTTCCAGCAGGGTCTGCCAGGCCAGGAGAATGGCGGGCTCATCGTCAACCACCAGAATCCGTTCCTTGCCGCCGGGCAGTTCGCCAGTGGTTTCCTCCAGCGGGAGATTGTCAAAATCGCAGCAGGGAAAGCGGACCTCGAACGTTGTGCCGTTATCGGGGGAACTTTGGACATTCAGGGTTCCGTGATGGTTTCGGACGATTCCGTGTACCATGGCCAGCCCTATTCCCGTTCCTTGGCCGGCCTCTTTTGTCGTGAAGAATGGTTCAAAAATATGCTCAAGGATATCGGCCGGGATCCCTGGCCCGTTGTCGCTGACCTTGAGTACGGCCTGCGCACTCTCGTCCTGTTTCACTCGGATTTCAAGGCGCCCTTTGTCGCCCATGGCCTGGACGGCGTTGGTGCAGAGATTGAGAATCAACTGGTGCAGTTGGGTGGCGTTGGCTTCGACCCAGAGATTCGAAGCGTCGATATTCATGCAGATATCGATACCCGCCGGTGTTGAGGCCCTGACCAGTTTCATGGCCTCGCTGACCGACTCGGCCAGGTTGACCGGTTGCCGTTTCTGTTTGTCCTGACGGCTGAAAGCCAGGATCTGCCCGACCAGATCCTTGGCGCGGTTGCCGGCTTTGAGGATTTCTTCCAGCAGGGGACGGGTCTCATGATCCTCTGCCAGGCGCATATGGGCCAGATCGGCAAAGCAGATGATCGGCATCAGGATGTTGTTGAAATCGTGGGCGATACCTCCGGCCATGGCGCCAAGGGCCTCCATCTTCTGAGTCTGGCGCAGTTGCGCCTCAAGCTGAGCTTTTTCGCGTTCCGTCTTTTGCCGGGCCAGGATGTCGTGACGCAGGGCGTCGTTCGTTTTCTGCAGTTCCGCGGTTCGCTGGGCGACCCGGGCTTCCAGTTCACGGGTATGGTTCCGCTGGGTTCTGGCCATGTGAGCGAAGGTCCGGTTGAGCAGTCCGAATTCATCCGCTCGGTTCAAGTCGAGCTTCAACTCTTGCTCGCTCCCCTTTTCAAGCAGGGACGCGGCCCTTGTCAGACGATGGATCGGCCCGGTGAGTCCCTTGATCAGGCGTTGCAGAATCGTCAGCAGGATCAGGTAGAGGAGCAGGGCCAGCCCCGTGATCTGCATGCCGGTACGCCAGAAACTGTGTTGCAGGGGTTTGAGCGGCAGCAGCACTGAAGTACACAGCTGATGCTCTTCATTGTCGACGCAGCGGCTGAGGGATCGATACCCGGTCCCGGACAGAGTGATGGTGGCATCTTTTTCCGTCGAGGACAGTTCGGAGAAGATGTTGTCCGGCGGGCTTTCCAGGTTGCTGAGAAAGACCCGGCCGTCAAGTGTCAAAAGGAAATTGTCGAACAGGCTGGTCGGGGCATGGTGCCCGATGGTCTCCAGGGTCAGTCGCTCGCCGCCGACGATATAGCCGATCAGTTTTTCTCCCCGCTGGATAGTCGACCGGGTGCACAGAACGGCTCCCTGACCTTCGGTAAGCAGGTGAGTTCCCGGGGCATCAAAGCAGCTTTGCGGCAGTTTCGCGGTTGCCGCCAGAAGATGACCTGACGGGGTGAAAACCTGCAGGGCCGAAATGTCCAGCGCCCGGCTTTGGCGTTGCAGGTAATTTTGCAGCTGCGGAAGGATCTTGAGGTCGCTGGTGATCTGCAGGGTATTGTCATTGGCCAGACCGGCGACCCCTTGCTCGAGACTGTTGCGCAGGTGCTTCTGCAGCAATGTCAAGGCTCCCAGGTCGGCTTCGAGTCGCTGACTGAAGTTATGGTTGAGCTGCCGGTTGATCATGCCGTCGAATAACAGGACGGATGCCAACAACGGTACAATGAGTGCGATCGAAATCAGCAGTGTCAGTTTCTGTCGGAAATGGAGTCGGGTGAGAAAATTCATGAATTCGTATTTTTTAACGGTAGATATGGTCAGCAGCGGTCAGTAGCGGCATTGGTATCTGCAGCCCCAATTCTTTGGCGCGGGTGAGGTTGAAGACAATGGCGTAATCCGGGGCATCAACGATGGCCAGGTCACCTGCGCGGCGTCCTTCAAGAATCCAGCCGACCTGGCGTCCGGCGACGGCGCCCATTTTGCGAAAATCAACAGCGGCTCCACCGAACAGGCCGAGTTTGGAGAAGTAGTAATTGAGTGCCATCTCCGGCTTGGTGCTGTGGGCGATGGTCCAGGGAAAAATCTGTCTGGCGGTGCGGGTGGTTCCGTCGGCGGTGGGAAGCCGCACGGCAACCGGATAGATGGCGACCACTTCAGGGTTCTCGTTGAGTTGCCGGATCAGGTTCTGGTACTCGCCGAAGGTTTTTACCTGACGTTCTTCCCATTGCAGGCCGGCAATTTGACGAGCTTGACCGAGTTCTATCCGGAATTGTTTGCTGAGTGCTTTTCCGGTGGGAGAATCATCCGTGATGCCGACCACCTTGCCGCCCCGCAGCCCCGGAAAGGCCGCCGCCAGGACTTCAAGGGAGTGTTTGAGATACAATTTTTCATAAACGCCGGTGATATTGCCCTCCGGATGCTGGCGCGACGTCATGAAACGACGCATCCGGTTGTAATCTTCCGGTTGGCCGTTCAGGCCGGAAAAGACCACGGGGACCGGGCCCCCGGCCAGGGCCAGACCGACTTCCCGGAACGCATTGTCATCGAACGTGAGAACGATATCGGGATTGAATTGACGAATTTTCTCAAGGGCCGCCAAGCCTCTTTGATGAATTTCATCCGGGGATGTGTAGCGGCTTTTGGTCTGCATGTAGAATCGGCCGAGGATCAGGTTTTCACCTTCAATCCAGCCACTGTCGCGAAGCTCGTTCAGCGCCCCGGTTTCCTGGGGAGCGCCGCAGACGTTGTCACAGTCGTAGCTTGCCACCAGAAAGAGTCGTGCGGGGTTGTTGGCTCCGGTTGCCGAGACATTGACGGAGACACAGAGAACAAACACGATAACCGCAAAAAAGAAACCCCGTTTCATTGGCACTCCGAAATAAATTAATTTTTAAAAACAGTATGTTGTCTGCTCCTTATCGGAAGAATAACAGGATTGTTTAGATCTGTGGCATGGATTGTAAAATTATTTTTTATTAAACGGTAGGCAGGGGAGGTTGCTGGATGTCGTGGCTGGAACCTGAATCAGTGAGCCCCTTGTCGGCGGATAGCACAAAGTCATGGATCTGCCTGAGCTTCCCAAAAATCACCAGCGAACCTATGGGTGCGCTTCAGATTATTGGAAACCTCATTCAGACCAAGTACTTGCACTCTCCATCCAACAGGTACTCACTGATTCAGGTGGAATTTTGTCTTGGAGGGACGATATGCCGAAAGAGATGAGCTTTCAGCTGGTCAGGTGTTCGATGAGGATCTTCAGGCCGATGCCGATCAGCACCAGGCCGCCGATGATTTCCACCGGTTGCCCCCAGCGGTCGCCGAGACGCCGGCCGAGCAACATGCCGACCACGGTCAGGATTCCGGCCACCAGGCCGATGACCAGGGCCGGGAACCAGATCGAGACACCGAGCATCGCCAGGGTCAGTCCGACCGCCAGGGCGTCGATGCTGGTGGCAACCGACAGCATCACCATCGTCCAGCCGCGGGTCGGGTCGCCGCGGACCTCCTCCCCGTCATGGTGAAGGGCTTCCCACAGCATGCGGCCGCCGATGAAAGTGAGCAGGCCGAAGGCGATCCAGTGATCGACCGCGACGATCCACCGCTGTATCGCCAGACCCGCCAGCCAGCCGATGACCGGCATCAGCGCCTGGAAAAGGCCGAAATGCCAGCCGAGCCGGAACAGGTGGCGGCCGGTCAGTGTCGGCAGACTCAATGAGCTGGCCAGCGCCACGGCGAAAGCGTCCATTGCCAGCGCCAGGGCAAGGCCGAAGAGAGTGATCAGGTCCATGCGGGTCTCCTGCGGCGGAAGCGGCATTTAAACACTCCCCGGAGGACGGGTCAATCCCGCGCCGATCCCGTGACGATACTCTTGCCACAAGCGGGACGGCAGTTTATTATGAACCGCTTTGCAAGCCCGCTGACAGAACCGAATGAACAGGAGCTGACCTGATGAACCTACTGCTGACATTGCTGTGCCTGTTGTTTCTGACGTCTCCGGCCGCGGCGTTCATGGCCGAGGGCGGGGGCTGTGGTGCCGGTGAGTGCAGTGACTGCCACAGCCTCGATATCCCCGAAGCGACCAGGCTGCTGGAGGGCGGGGTCGACAAGGTGGTCAAGGTCGAATTCGCCGAGATGCCGGGCGTCTGGCTGGTGGAGGTGGAAAGGAACGGACAGACCTTTCCTCTCTATCTCGACTTTTCAAAAAAATACCTGATCGCCGGCAACATCATCCGCCTGAAGGACAAGACGAACATTACCGCGGCGGCACAGGAAAAAGAACGGCCCAAGGTCGATGTCAGCCGGATACCGCTGGATGACGCCCTGCTGCTCGGCAATCCGATGGCGGCCACCCGGGTGATCGTCTTCACCGACCCGCGCTGTCCCTACTGCAAGCGGTTGCACGGTGAATTGAAGAAAGTGGTCAAGCTCGATCCGAATATCGCCTTCCTGATCAAGTTTTTCCCCCTGAAGATGCATCCCGATGCCTACGGGTTGGCCAAGACCCTGGTCTGCAAGAAGGATATTGCCCTGCTCGACAAGGTTTTCGCCGAGGAGGAAATCCCGTCGGCCGAGTGTGAAGCCGCAGCGGCCGTCGATGCTAATCTGAAACTGGTGAAGGAGCTCGGTATCAACTCCACCCCGACCATGATCCTGCCCGACGGGACTGTCAGTCCGGGAGCAAAACCGGCGGCGGTTCTGTTGAAGATGCTGGGCTCGAAGGCTGCCGCGGAGCAGGATTGAGCCTGTTCTCTTGCCTTTATCCGGGACATCTGTTAAAAGGCAGTTTTTCACCTGCAAGGAGGTATCGATACCATGGGATTGATGTCCGGCAAACGCGGCGTCATTTTCGGCGTGGCCAACGACAAAAGTATTGCCTGGGGGGTTGCCCGGCAACTGCACGAGGCGGGAGCCGAGATCGCCTTCACCTATCTCAACGAGGCGCTGGAAAGGCGAGTCCGGCCGCTGGCCGAAAGCCTCGGTTCGGAGATCATTCTACCCTGCGATGTCGCTTCGGATGAGGATATCGCCGCGGTTTTCACTGAACTGGAAAAACGCTGGGGACAGATCGATTTCGTGGTCCACGCGGTCGCCTTCGCCAATCGCGAGGACCTGAAGAACCCCTTCTCCCAGACCCGTCGCGATGGTTTTCACCTGGCCCTCGACATCAGCGCCTACTCACTGATCCCGATGACCCGCTATGCCATCCCGTTGATGAAAGAAGGGGGCAGCGTGGTCACCATGACCTATCTCGGCGCGGTCATGGCGGTCCCCGAATACAATGTCATGGGAGTGGCCAAGGCGGCTCTCGAATCATCGGTCCGTTACCTGGCCACCGAACTGGGTGAGAAGAAGATTCGCGTCAACGCCGTTTCCGCGGGACCGATCAAGACCCTGGCGGCTTCGGGCGTCGGCAATTTCAAGCAGAAGCTGCATATCATGGAGGAACGCTCGCCGCTGCAGCGCCTGATCACCCAGGATGAAGTCGGCAAGGCGACCCTCTACCTGCTTTCTGATCTCGCCAGCGGCGTTACCGGCGAAATCCACTACGTCGATGGCGGCTTCAATATTTCCGCCCGCTGACATGGCGATTCGCTTGCGCGCGAATTCGGGGTCCGGCAACGGGCCCCTTTTCGTTTCGGGCGTTTCCGGGGTGCCGCGATGGCGGTGATCCACGGTGTTACCACCGGGCTCAAAGCGAGCCGGATCCAGGCCTTGGAGCGGATCTACCGGCGCCGGATTCCGGGCGGGGAGGTGGTCACCACCGAACTGGCCCGCTACCTGACCGAACTCTCTTTCGAGCTGCGCCGGCAGATCGGCATCATCGTCGACCGGCGCGGCCTGATCCAGCATGTCATCCTCGGTGACGACCGGGAAATCGTCATCCCCGACCTCTCCGGCTACGGCCTGGGGCGCAGCGGTCTGCGCGGACTGCGCTGCATCCACACCCATCTCAGGCAGGAACCCCTTTCCCAGGATGATATCAACGATCTCTCGTTGCTGCGTCTTGACCTGATGGTGGCCGTCGGTGTCGACGATCAGGGCCTGCCGGGACGGACCGAAGTCGCCCACCTGCTGCCGACCAACCCGGCCGGAACCACGTGTGAGCGGCTTTCCTTTGCCGACTTCTACCAGCTTGATCTTGTTTTTGACGCCTTTATCCACGCCCTTGATGATGAACTGGAGCGGGATCTTGCCGCCACCGTCGATCTCGATGACGGTCGGGAACGCGCCATCCTGATCTCGGTCAATGGCGGCAAACCGCGCCAGGTCGAGGAATCCCTGGCCGAGCTGGCCGAGCTGGCGCGAACCGCCGATGTCCAGGTGCTCGACCGGGTCGTGCAGCGGCCCCACCGGATTCATCCCCGCTACCTGATGGGGGAGGGGAAGCTCAAGGAGGTGGTGATCCGCGCCCTGCAGCAGCGGGCCACCATGCTGATTTTCGATCATGACCTGGCGCCGGCTCAGGTTGGAGCCATCGCCGCCATCACCGACCTCAAAGTTATTGATCGCAGTCAGCTGATTCTCGACATCTTCGCCCGCCGCGCCCACACCCGTGACGGCAAGGTGCAGGTCGAGCTGGCACAGCTGAAATATATCCTGCCGCGCCTGACCGGCCGGGGGACGGCCTTCTCCCGGTTGATGGGGGGGATCGGCGGTCGCGGACCGGGGGAGACCAAGCTGGAAATCGACCGCCGCCGGACCCGTGATCGCATCCGCCGTTTGGAGAAACAATTGCAGGAGCTGACTCGCGGCCGCCGCCAGCGCCGTCAGCGGCGGGTTCGCGCCGGAGTCCCGGTCATTTCCATCGTCGGCTATACCAACGCCGGCAAGTCGACCCTGCTCAACGCCCTGACCCAGAGCGCGACCTTCACCGAGGATCTGCTTTTCGCCACTCTCGACACCGCCAGCCGCCGCCTGCGTTTCCCCAGTGATCGCGAAGTGATCATTACCGATACCGTCGGTTTCATCCGCCAGCTGCCGAAGAGTCTGCTCGGAGCCTTTCGCGCGACCCTTGAAGAACTGGAGGATGCCGACCTGATTCTGCACCTGGTGGATCTTTCCAACCCGCAGTTCGAATCCCATATCAGTGCCGTGGAAAAGATTTTGCAGGATCTTGATCTGCAGCATCTTCCCCGGCTGCTGGTCTTCAACAAGATCGACCAGGTCCCCGAGGAGGAACTGCAACCCCTCTGTCGACGGTTCGAGGCCCTGCCGATCAGTGCTCTGCAGCGCCGCAGTTTCGACCCCCTGCTGGCGGAGCTGGAGCGGCGCTTCTGGCCGGAAGAAGCTCGAAATACTTGACACAAAAAGGTTTTTTGTTTAGGTTCGGGCCGACTTGCAGGAGTTTTTCATGGTGGTTCGCATACTTTTTGTTTTTTCTCTGATCCTTCTCGGCGGCTGCGGTGCCCGGCTTTCCGCGCCGTCTCCGGAGGTGAAGGCCGCCGCTGCTGCGGTTTCCGGGGGAGCGGCGGCAGAGGCGCGTCAAACCTGTGACATCTCGTCACTGGAAGCGGCGCGGGACAGAATGTCGTTGCTGCCCGGCGATTTTGTCCTCGCCGACCGGGCATTGCTGGAGAGCGAAGAACCGTCGTCCACGTTTGACCTCGAGACCCTGGCCGATACCCTGCTGCTCACCGGGTTTGATCAGCATCCCCCGGAAAATGAGGGTTTGACCACCCCCGCGTCGGGCGAACTGTTCGATTTTCCGGTGGTGGAAAACGCTAAAGTCAAATATTTCATCGATTATTACACTCACGGTGGTCGCAAGGGTTTTGTCCGCTGGCTCGCCCGCTCGGGGCGTTACCTGCCGAGGATGCGTGCCATTTTTGCCGAACAGGGCCTGCCGCGCGATCTCGCCTACCTGGCGATGGTCGAGTCCGGGTTCAATGAAAGGGCCTACAGTTGGGCCAATGCCGTCGGGCCCTGGCAGTTTATCGAGAAAACCGGCAGTCACTACGGCCTCAAAACCGACTGGTGGCGGGATGAACGGCGCGATTTCGAAAAATCGACTTACGCCGCCGCCCGTTTCCTTGCCGATCTGCGCGACCGTTTTGACGGCAACTGGTACCTGGCGGTAGCCGCCTACAATGCCGGCGGCGGAAAGATCAGTCGTGCCGTCAGGAAATACAAGAGCACTGACTTCTGGGATATTTCGCGCGGGAATTTTCTCCAGCCGGAAACCCGCAACTATGTGCCGAAGCTGCTGGCGGTGCTGCTGATCAGCAAACAGCCAGGCAAATACGGTTTCGATACGGTTGCATTGCAGCAACCGCTGGTTTACGACGAAGTGGCCCTGCCGTCAGCCACCGACCTGGAGGTCATCGCCAAACTGGCCGGCAGCGACTACCGGACCATTAAACAACTCAATCCGGAACTGAAACGCTGGTCGACGCCACCCGGTGAACGCGGCTACCTGGTCCGCCTGCCGAAGGGGAGCTACCGGCGATTTGTCGACGCCTATGCCGCCCTCGATCCGGCCGAACGGGTCAAGTATCTGCGCCACCGTGTCAAGCCGGGCGACACCCTGCTCAGCCTCTCCAAACGTCACCATGTCCGGGTCAACGACATCATCGCCCTCAACGCGATCCGCAATCCGCGCGCCCTCAAGATCGGCAGCGATCTGATCCTGCCGCTCAAGAAGGGGTACACCCGTCGTCCGCTGGACGAACTGCGCGATGATTACGTGCGCTCCTACCGTCGTTCCTACAAGGTGCGTAACGGCGACAGCCTGTGGAGCATCGCGAAGAAATTCAACGTCACCCAGAAAGAGCTGCGGGTCTGGAACCGGCTCGGCTGGAGCAACCTGATTCACCCCGGGCAGACCCTGGTGGTCTCCAGCAAGGGGGCCGGCGGGAAGCGCCTGAAGAAGCACCGGGGACCGCTGAAGAGAATCGTCTACCGGGTACGTGCCGGAGATTCCCTGTGGACCATTGGTCGCCGCTACGATGTGCCGACACGCCAGATCCTTGCCTGGAACAATCTTGCCGCCGACCATATTCTCCACCCGGGGGACAAGCTGACCCTGCTGGTTCCCGCCGGCTGAAAGGAGCGGGATGGAACGGGCGCTGCTGACCTGCCGGGTGCCGGATTCCCTGCCTCCGGGAATTGATCGCCTCTATTTCGGGGCCGAGTTCTGCTGCTGGCGGATGCCGTCACGCGACCAGGTTCTGCACGCGGTCGCTTTCTGCCGCCGGCAATCCATCGCCCTGACCCTGGTCACCCCGGTTCTTTACCAGTCCTGGCTTCCTGCTGCCCGCAGTCTGTTGAAGGGGCTGGTTGATGTTTTTGACGCCGGTGATGAACTGCTGATTTCAGACCTTGGCATGCTTGCTCTCGCCGGGGAGTTTCTTCCCCATCTGCCGCGGGTCTGCGGTCGTGCCCTGTCGGGGCAGAAACGCGGCCCGCGGATTCTCGATTTCGACCTCTCTCCCGCCGAACGGGACTATTTCCAGCGCGGCAGCTGGTATAGCAGCGAAGCGGTCGCCTTCCTGCGGGAGGCGGGTATCGGGCGGGTTGAACTCGACAACCTGCTGCAGGGAATCGCGCCTTTGCCGCGGCAGTTGCGCGGCAGCCTGCACCAACCTTATGTGCTGGTCACTTCCAGCCGAAACTGTCCTTTCCGCTCTCCCCGCCACGACCGGCCCTGCCGACCCGCCTGTGGTGAGGTCTTCACCCTCGAAAGCAGCCAGAGCGAGATTCCCCTGCTGCAGGGCGGCAACAGCCAGTTTCTGCGCAACGACCGCCTGCCCGACGACCTGGACCGGCTGGGCATTGATCGTATTGTTGAACACCTCGAATTGCCGGCCTGAGGGGCGGCCCCGCCCCCCGCGGCCTTTGACTTTTGGCGGTCGGGTTGCTAAACTCGCTTGCCTTTGACGGCTCGGTCCCGGTTGGAATTCCGGACGCGGGCCATCCCATTTGAAAGGAAGTCCAGTCAAGATGTTAAGTGTCCTTATTGCCGCGGCCTGCAGTGCCGCAACCTCCCTTGCCCTGCAGCACGGGGCCGGGTTCGAAATCTGGGTTGCCATCCTCATCAGCCTGGGGGTGTTTGCCGTCGTTTATTTTGTCCTGTTGCGCGTGGTGATGAAGAAGGTCGGGGTCATCATGGAACAGGCCCAGCGCGACATCCAGGGCAACCGGGCCGAAAAAGCGGTCAAGACCCTGGAGCAGGCCTACAAGTACGGTGCCTGGCAGTTCTACGTCAAACAGCAGGTCAACTCCCAGATCGGCACCATCTACTACCTGAAACGTGATTTCGCCAAGGCTTACGAGTATCTTGAGAAGGGGTTTTTCCGCCACTGGGTCGGCATGGGCATGCTGGCCATCTGCCAGATGCGCAAGAAACAGACCGAGAAGATGATCGCCACCTTCGACAAGGCGATCGCCGGAACCAAGAAGGAGGATATGCTCTGGAATCTCTATGCCTACTGCCTGGACCGGGTCGGCAGGCGGGACCAGGCGATCAAGGTCCTGGAGAAGGGACTCAAGAAGGTTTCCAACAAGGAGGCGCTGCAGGGCAACCTGGAGCTGCTCCGCGCCGGCAAAAAGATGAAGATGAAACAGTACGGCGATATGTGGCTGCAGTTTCATCTCGAAAAGCAGGGCGCGATCATCAAGCAGCAGACCCGGGCGATGCAGGGACGCCGGAAGATCGTCCGCCGTTGAAATGGCCTCCCGCAAGTCGAAAAAAGATTTCAACAACAGCCCCTTCAAGAAACTGAAGGGGCTTTCTGTTCCGTCGCCGGCGAAGACACCGGCGGCCCTGTTGAAACCGGCACCGCCGGAAGCGGCGGAAGCGGAGGAGGATTTCGCTTCGGCCATGGAGTCCCTCGGTGTCACCAGGTTCTCTGATGACGAGGACCGGTCTCATCGGTCGGTTGAGCCTGTGGAGGACCCGCCGGTGACCGTTCCGCGATCACCCGCATCGGACGAGGACGAGTTTCTCGCCGCCCTCGGACAACTTGATGTGCGCTTCACCGATGAACGGCCGGAGGAAGAAGAACCGGCCGCCGTTCCCCGGCGCATGAAGCAGCTGCAGCGCGGCCGGTTGCGCGTCGAGCGGGATCTCGATCTGCACGGTCTGAGCCGCGCCCGGGCGGAAGAAGCATTTCGCCACTTTCTTGTCGATGCCCGCTACCAGGGGTGGACCACGGTGCGGGTGATCACCGGCCGCGGCCTCCATTCGCCTGACGGACCGGTGCTGCGCGACGCCATCGAGCAGCTGCTGAAGCGGGAGTCCTTCCCGGAGGTCGTCGAGTGGGGGCGGGCGCCCCACAACCAGGGAGGGCAGGGGGCGCTGATTCTTTTTCTGCGCACCCCTCCTTCTCCCTAGGAGGCTGTCGGACTATCCATGGACTGGCTGCAAATCCGTCTGATTGGCCCATATTTCAGCTCCTTTTCGATCAATAGCTACGGCTATTGCCCTCAAATGAGCTAAAATCGGACCTCAATCAGCCAAATTTTCGCTTCAGCCCGGATAGTCCGACAGACTCCTAGAGATTTTCGTTTCTCCGGCCGATATGTTGATGTGCGGCTTTTTTTGTCGCGCGGGATTGACTGATTCTCAGTCAGACGGCCAGGAGTATTGCAATGACCCGGGATCAGATTATGCAGGGCGTCATGGACGCGGGAGCCCTGCCCACACTTTCCAGCGTTGCCTCCAAGTTGATCGAAATCACCGGTCGCGAGGAGACGACCATCTGCCAGATCAGCAGCCTGGTGGCCCAGGATGTCTCCCTCTCCGCCAAGCTGCTCAAGGTTGTCAATTCGGCTTTCTACAGTTTTCCCAACGAGGTCAGAACCATCCAGCAGGCGGTCGCGATTCTCGGCACCAACGCGGTGCGCAGCCTGGTTCTATCTTTCTCTTTTCTCGATGCCGAACATGCGCGGCGGCGGACCGGGTTCGATTACCAGCGTTTCTGGGAACAATCCCTGGCGACTGCCGTGGCGGCCAGGATGCTGGTCGAGGAAGTTGAGACCGATGTTGACCCGGAGGAGGTCTTTACCGTCTGCCTGCTGGAAAATATCGGGGTCCTGATCCTGGCCAAGGCCTTTCCCGAACAGTACGATGCCGTGTTGCGGAAATGTGAGACCGAGGCGGAGGAACTGTTCGTCCTTGAGGAACGGGAACTGGGTGCTGACCACTCCTTTGTCGGCTGTCATGCCGCGCGCCACTGGCAGTTTCCGGAGACCCTGGTGCAGCCGATCCTCTACCATCATGACCCGTCCTCCTACCAGGGCGGAAACCGGGAGATGGAGAAGGTCGTGGTGGTCGCCTATCTGGCCGGGCTGGTGGCCAATATTCTCTACTCAGGTCACCCGCTTGAATATGCCGACCGATTTCGCAGAGAGGCGAAAAAACGGCTCGGGCTGAAGTCCGGCGTGGTCGACCAGGTTTTTGAAAATGTCAATCGCGAGGTCAGCCGGGCGGCCGATTATTTCGGTCTCAAGATTGCCGGAACGCCATCGGTTCCGGAAATCCTGCAACGGGCGAATATTGAGTTGGCCACGCTCAACATGTCCTACGAGCAGGTCAACCGGGAGCTGGTCGAAGCCAAGCTCGAACTGGAACGCCTGAACGCGGAACTGGAGGAAAAAAACCGTTACCTGGAACAGATCGCCAATCTCGACGGGCTGACAGGGATCTTCAATCATCGCTATTTCCAGGAGAGCCTGGACAAGGAGATGAATCGCTCGGCACGCACCGGGCGGGGCCTCAGCCTGATCATGATTGATCTGGACAAGTTCAAGAACATCAATGACTTCTACGGTCACCAGGCGGGTGATTTCGTCCTTAAGGAGGCCTGCCGGATCTGGGGAGAACAGTTGCGGGATTATGACCTGCTGGCGCGCTACGGGGGCGAGGAGTTCATTGTCATCCTGCCGGAAACCGATGCCGACGAGGCGCTGGTGGTGGCGGAAAAGCTGCGCCAGGCGACCGCCGGGCATGAATTCGACAATGGCGGAGAGCGATATTCGGTGACAGCCAGTTTCGGGGTTGCCGCTTATGACCCGGTTGATGTGAACGCCGGCAGGAATCTGCTGATCGAGCAGGCTGACACCGCTCTCTACGCCGCCAAAGAGGGCGGACGCAACCGGGTGGAGAGGTATGTGGCGAAGAAGACCGGGTGGCTGAAACGGCTTAAGAGATAGGGCGGTCGATACGCGCGCATCTGCGGCGTTGAACTCAGTTCTGGTCCGGTTCGGTCTTTTTCTTTGTCGCGCGGCGGCGTGGTTTCGGTTTCTCCGTTTCGGCAGCCGGGGTGTCGGCCGCTGCCGGTTCTGATGGGGCCGGGGCGGCTTTTTTGCGTGTCGCGGGTTTCCGTTTCGGTTTGGTCGGGGTTTCGGCGGCGGCCTTGTCAGCCGTGGCCGGTTGTTCCACGGTCTTTTTTTGCGCGGCCGGGCGACGTTTTTTCGGCTCTTCGACAGTCGTGGAATCTTCCGTGACGGTCGTTTCCGCCGCCTTTTTACGGGGGGGGCGGCGTTTGGGCTTTGCTGGCTCGTTTTCGGCTTCGGTTGCGGGCGGGGCGGCTTCCGATTTGGTTTCGGTCGTTGTTTCTTTCTTGCGCGGGCTGCGGCGCCGTTTCGGTTTCTCTTCCACCGTCGCTTCGGGAGTTGCGGCTTCCGCTCCAACGGCTTCCTTGTCGCCCTCCGCGGCAGCCGGTTTGCGGCTGCTCCGGCGGCGTTTCGGTTTGCTCTCCGTGTCCTCGGTCGCCAGCGGCGCCTGTTCGGGCTGCGTTTCCTTTTCCTCCCCGGTGGTCGTTTTGGCGGTGCGCCTTCTTTTCCGGGGCGGTTCGGGCGGGGCCTCGGCTGCGGCCGGCTCGGCTTCGGTCGACTTGGCTTCGGTCGACTTGGCTTCGGTCGACTTGGCTTCGGTCGACTTGGCTGACGCGCCACCGGCCAGCTCTTCAGTGGCCTTTTTACGGCTGCGGCGTCGCTTGGGTGTTGCCGCCGTCGTTTCCGTCTCTGTTGTCTTTGTCGGGGCAGCAGCCCTCGATGCCGCCGTGCTGTCATCGGTGGTCACGGTGGGAGCGTCCCCGCTGCCGGTCGCAGTCTCCTGGCCGGCGTCATCCGCCGGTTTTTTTCTCCGCGAGCGGGAACGACGCGACCGGCTCGGTTTCTCCTCTGTCTCCACGACCGATTCCGGTTCGGCGGATTTCTGGCCGTCGGCGTCCCCGTTTGTTTCACCGTCGACGGTTTCCGTGGTCGGCTGCTGATCATTTTCAGTTGCTGACTGCTCGTTGTCTCTGCTGCCGCTGCGCGCTCCGCCGCGGCGTCCCCGCCGCCGACGCCGACGGGGGCGGCGCGGGGTTTCGGAGGCGGCTTCACCTTCATCTTCGGTTGTACCGGTCCCGGTTTCGGACACCTCCGCTTCTTCTTCAGGCTCTTCAGTGGAGTCCCCGCGGCGGCGACCTTCGTTCTCTTCGGCGTCGGCCGCGGTTTCGGCCAGCGCGGCGGCGGCGGTCACCGGGGCGGCGGCATCGCCATTGGCTGCTGCCTGTTTTTCACGCTTGATGAATTCGAGCTTGACCTCTTCGGCGACCAGTTCCGCTTCGCCCTTGAGGTAGATGCTGGTGTTGTAGCGGCGTTCCATATCCAGCAGCTCTTCCCTGCGGGTGTTGAGCAGGTACTCGGCGACCTCGGAGGGGATTGCCGCCTCGACCCGACCGATCTGCTTCTTGGCCACACCGGCGTGGATTTTGCGCATAATAGCCACCGCCTGGGCTTCGGTACTCTTGACCTTGCCCCGTCCCTGGCAGTGCGGGCAGGTGTGCCAGGCGGCCGCGGCGAGGGTTGCCTTGATCCGCTGGCGGCTCATTTCCATCAGGCCGAACTGGCTGATGCGGCCGACGGTGACGCGGGCCTTGTCCCCGCTGAGCGCGTTCTTGAGACGTTTCTCGACCTCCCGTCCGTGCTTGCGGTCGCGCATGTCGATGAAATCGATGACGATCAGGCCGCCCAGGTCGCGCAACCGCAGCTGTCGGGCTACTTCATCGGCCGCTTCGAGGTTGGTTTTGTAAGCGGTTGCTTCGATGCCTTTCTCGCTGGCCATTTTACCGGAGTTGACATCGATGGCGACCAGCGCCTCGGTCTGGTCGATGACGATCGATCCGCCGGAGGGGAGGTTGACCTGGTTCTGGGAAATGGTGTCGATCTGTTCTTCGATCTGGTACTTGGAAAAGATCGGCCGCTGTTCCTGGTGAAGTTTGACAATCCGCAGGTAGTCGGGCATCACCTGGGCAAAGAATTCCCGCGCTTCGTTGTAGACCTGCGGGTCGTCGATCAGGACTTCGTCCATTTCCCGGGTGAAGTAATCGCGAATGGAGCGGATCACCAGGTTCGATTCCTGGTAGATCAGGGCCGGGGCGCTGCATTTTTCGGCATGGGCGCTGATATTTTCGTACAGCCGCAGCAGGTAGTCGAGGTCGCGTTTGAGTTCGTCCGCTGATTTGCCGATGGCTGCGGTACGGATGATGTAACCCATGTTCGCCGGCAGCTCCAGGTCGGAGATGGCGGCCCGCAGGGCCTTGCGCTCGGCGCCGTCGGGGATTTTGCGGGAGATGCCGCGGGCATCGTCATCCGGCATCAGCACCATGTAGCGGCCGGGCAGGGAGAGAAAGGTCGTCAGCGCCGCGCCCTTGTTGCCCCGTTCTTCCTTGGTGATCTGCACCAGGATTTCCTGGCCGCGATGGAGAATTTCGTTGATGCGCGGGCGTGACTTGCTTTCCTGCTCGTCGCGCTGGGGGTAAAGAGAAGGATGGATTTCCCCGAGCTGCAGGAAACCGAGCCGTTCCGCTCCATAATCGACGAAGGCGGCCTGCAGCCCGGTTTCAACCCGGACCACCGCCGCCTTGTAGATATTACCCTTGGTCTGTTCCCGCCCGGTAATTTCGATGTCGAGTTCGGACAGCACACCGTCCTCGACGATGGCCACCCGGTTTTCTTCCGGGTTGCTGGCATTCACCAACATCTTCTTGATCATTATGAAAATCCTTCCGATGACCCCGCGGGATCATCGCAAACTGGTTGTCCGTCCGAAGACGGCTGCAGCCCCTGAGGCTGCCGGACAGGGTCGTTTCACCTGTCATCCCCGATTGGACACGAGCGAATGTTCCCGTCCGGGAGCATGGCTCGACCGGTCGGGATGATCTTTGCCGAACCGTCCCCTCAGTCTGGATCAGTGAGTTTCTGTTGGATGGCAAGTGCAATTGCTTGCCGCCGACAAGGGGCTCACTGATTCAGGATCAGGGCGTCCGACGCAGTCAATATAGCAAATTCTCACGTGTTTTGCAGGAAAATTCTTGTTCCCGGTCGGGATGCCCGCATCCGAATCGTTCCCGGCTACCGGCGATCCGTCTGCCGATCAGGACCGTAACAGGTTTCCCGAGGGTCAAGGCCTGTGCTATAAAAGCCGGATGCTGCAATTGAGACAAATCAGGAAGAATTTTGCCGACCGGGTTCTTTTCGCCGGTCTGGATCTCCATCTTCGCCCCGGTGACCGGATCGGCCTGTGCGGCGATAACGGCGCCGGGAAAACGACCCTGCTGAAGATTCTTGCTGGACAGGTCGAGCCTGACGGCGGATCCCTGCAGATGGCGAAAGGGACCAGCTACGGTTACCTGCCGCAGGATGGACTTGAACACAGCGGCCGAACCCTGTTCGAGGAAGTCCGCAGCGCCCTTTCCGAGCTGCTGTCGCTGGAGAACGAACTCGAACGGCTGCAGCAGCGTCTTGCCGACGGGGCCGACGACGCGGTCCTGGAGCGGTTCGCTGAAGTTCAGGAACTCTATCAGCAGCGCGGCGGTTACACCATGGCCGCCGAGGTCGGCAAGGTGCTGGCCGGGCTCGGCTTTTCCGAAGCGGACTGGGAAAAACCCTGCGAGACTTTTTCCGGTGGCTGGCAGATGCGTATCGCCCTGGCCAAGCTGCTGCTGCAGCGGCCGAACCTGCTGCTGCTCGATGAACCGACCAACCACCTCGATCTGCCGGCCCGCGACTGGCTGGAGGGTTATCTGCGCGCCTACCCCCACGCGGTGGTGATGGTGTCGCATGATCGTTATTTTCTCGACCAGGTGGTGAGCCGCATCGTCGAACTCTGGAACAGTCACCTGACCGAGTACCCGGGCAGTTATTCGCGCTACCTGGTGCAGCGTGATGAGCGTATCCGGGCGTTGCGGGAGGCCAAGCGCCGCCAGGATGAGGAGGTGGCGCGCATCGAGGCCTTCATCAACCGGTTCCGTTACCAGGCCAACAAGGCGTCCCAGGTGCAGAGCCGGGTCAAGCAGCTGGAAAAAATCGAACGGATCGAGATCCCGCCGCAACGTAAAAGCATCGCCTTCCGCTTTCCCGCGCCGATCAAGAGCGGTCGGGTGGTGCTGGAACTGGAGCAGGCCGGCCAACGGTACGGTGAACTGCAGGTCCTGCGGGGTGTTGACCTGGTGGTTGAACGCGGCGAACGGATCGCCCTGGTCGGCCCCAACGGCGCCGGCAAGTCGACCCTGATGCGTCTGCTGGCCGGGGTCGAGTCGCCTTCGCAGGGAACCCGCAGCGAGGGCCACAATCTGCAGCAGGCCTATTTCGCCCAGGATCAGGCCCGGGTGCTCGATCCCGGTAAAACGGTTCTGCAGCAGATCTCCGCCGCTGCGCCTTTCGACATGGTGCCGCGCCTGCGGGATATCCTCGGCAGCTTCCTGTTTAGCGGCGATGATGTTGAAAAACCGGTTCGGGTTCTCTCCGGAGGTGAGCGAAACCGACTGGCACTGGCCATTCTGCTGCTGCGGCCGGCCAATCTGCTGCTGCTCGACGAACCGACCAATCATCTTGACCTGGCCTCAAAGGAGGTGCTGCTGACGGCGCTGAAGAGCTATTCCGGGACCATGGTCTTTGTCAGTCATGACCGTTACTTCGTTGATTCCCTGGCGACCCGGGTGGTCGAAGTCGGGGGCGGGAGGATTGCATCCTGGCCGGGCAATTACGAGGATTTTCTGCGTGCCAAGGCGGCGCTTGGAGATTCCAGTCACAGCCGGCAGCGGGTCGAGCAACATCTGGACACGGTCGTCTCCGCCGACACCACGGACAAGGATGCCCGACGCAAGGCGCATGCTGAGCGCAAGGCGGCGCAACGGGCGGAGCAGAAACGCCGTCGGGAACTGGCCGAGGTCGAGGCCGAGATCGAACGCCTGGAAGGCGAGCTGGGGGAGTTTGAGCAATTGATGGCCGACCCGGACCTTTACCGGGATCAGCAGCGCTGGCGCGAGGTTTCGACCCGCTACGAGCGGCTCAAGGACCAGGTGGCCGAGCTTTATCATCGCTGGGAAGGGTTGCAGCTGGAAGAGTCGGCCTGAACCTGTTTAAGGTTATTATCGGACTGCCGGGGAACGGAGGGACGCATGGGACCGGATCAGCTGTTCGTCGTCGTTGTCGCCAGTGAAAAAGGGGGCGTCGGCAAGACCACTATCGCCACCAACCTGGCCGTCTACCTGAAGGCCCTCGCCGAGGATCTGCCGGTCACCATCGCCTCTTTTGACAACCATTTTTCGGTCGACAACATGTTCGCCATCGGCCGGCAGCGGGCTGTCTCGGTGGTGGACCTGTTTGCCGGTCGGCAGCCGTTCGGACCGGCCATGCTGGGTGAATACGGGGTCCAGTATCTCGCTTCGCAGCGGCAGCTGGAACCGCCTCCCGCGGCCGACTCGGCCACCCTGCGAAAACGTCTCGCGGGGAGTGGGCTGCGGGGCATCCTGATTCTCGATACCCGGCCGATTCTTGATTTCTTCACCCGCAGCGCCCTGGAAGCCGCTGACCTGGTGCTGGTGCCGGTCAAGGACCGTGCCTCGCTGGTCAATGTCGCCTCGATTCACAACCTGATGAATGATCGTCCGGAGGAGGAACGGCTGTGGCTGGTTCCGAGTCTGATCGACGGTCGGCTCAAACTCAAGGGCCGGGTCGGTATGCGTGACTACCTGGTCTTCAACGGTGAGGAGCGTGGTTACCGGTTTGCTCCGACCCATATTTCCAAGAGTCCCAAGGTGGAAGGGCTGGCCAGCGGTTTCAGCAGCCGCATCCACCCGGTTCTCATCCACGCCCGGGGGACGGCGGTCCATCGCCAGTTGCGGATTCTGGCCGACTTTGTCCTGGAGCGCCGGGCGTCCTGCCCCCGTGGACGCTGCCGGCAGGGTGCGCTGGCCCTGGAGGGGGCTGTCCCGGAGGGCCGCCTGCGTCGCCTGCTGCCGGATTGTCCGGTCTGTGGTACCGCAGGTGACGGCGGCAGCGGCCGGCTGTTTTTCGACCGTCGCAGCAGGCGACGCGGTTTTCTGCATGAAGATTGTTTCCAGCGGCTGCTCGAAGGGACCGATCTGCGGACCCTGTTGACCGGGCAGCGGGGCCTGCTGGCGCTGACCCTCACCGGTGGCGGGCTCAGCGGAGAGGGGAGACGGCTGTGCCTGGCCCTGTTTGATGCCGATGGCACCTGTCAGCTTGAAGAGATCCCGACTGCGCGTACCGGGCGTCGCCTTGAGGCCTTCCTGGTCACCGCGGCCGGACGGGATGATCCCTCCGAACTGTTCCAGGAGCTGCTGCTGATCCCCCTGACCGGGGACCCGCCGGTTACGTTGCTGCAGGATCCGGGCTATCGAAACTGGCGGCGGCTGGCTCTGCGGGCCGCCCGCGACCGTTCCCTGCGCGAGCGCTGATATCCCCTGCGGGCGCGGAGTTTGCAACTGGCGTTAATGCCCGCGCGTCACGGTTGTCTCCGGGGGGACGGTCGACCTGTTGCCGGTTTTTGCCGCCGGTGGTTGCGCGTGTTCTTTTTTCAATCGAACTAAAAACGTTGACAGCCGACGCTAACTAGCTTAAATATAAAAAGTTTTCTGTTATGGATTGAATCTTTCACAGTCGAGGTTGTCTCATGATCCTGCTGCCACGGGGGAACCCCGTTAAAGAAAATATCGATCCGGGCAAAGTGCAATTGCCGGACGCCCTGCAGAAATTGCAAAAAGGCAATTTCACCGGATACCTGCGATTTGACACGACCCGTGGGGTCGGCATCCTGATCTACGACAAGGGCCGACTGATCAGCGCACTGTTCGAGGGCGCCAGTGAGCGTGAAATTGCCTACGATGCCATCGCGCTGATTTTCGAATGTTCCCTGGCCGGTAATGCCAATCTCAATATCTACAGGCTGTCTTCCGAGTTGGCGATGAGTATTCATGCCCTGTTGCACGGCCAGGTTCTCTACAAGGGGCAGGAGGTCAAGCTGCTCGATATCCGTGGCCTGCTCGGCAAAATGAAGGAAGATAGGATCACCGGTTGTCTGCGGATCTACACCTCGGACCATATCGCGCTGATCTTCTACCGCGAGGGGAATCCGCTCGGATTTTTTCATGACGGTTCGACCGATCTGGAAAAGAGCGCGGAAAATTCCCTTTCGGTCGCCAAGCTGCCGGGCGCCAAGATCGACGTACTGACCGCCCAGATCTCCGAAGAAGCGACCATGGCCGATCTGCAGGCCTCGGCCGATATTCGCGCCCTCTGGCAGAAAGCCCATGAAAATGTTACCCGGGACAAACGTTCGCGGGAAGCGGAGGTCGCCCGTAGTCTTGAAGAGCGGGAGAAGGACCGTCGGCAGAAGGTGCTCGGCCTGCTCAAGGGGGTGGCGGAAAAGAGCCTGGGCCGTATCGGTGCCCAGTTGGCGGACAAGGAGTTCAACCGTGCCATGAACGGGCAGGGGGTTGTTTCGGAAGTGGTACTCGAAGATTTTTATCAACGTCTGGGCAAGGCGGCGAAACTGGTCGCCGGACCCACGACGGTGAAGCAGATGGTTGATGAAATGCAGCGCGGCATCAAGGCGCTGATGAAGACGGACTGATTTATTTTCCAGCCGTGCCGGGACTGTTGCCCGGTCGCGGCCGGTCTTGCCACCAGGAGGCATCGGGTATGGATTGGAACATCGTACAACTGGTTCTCTGGCTGATTGCCGGGATCGTCTCTTTCTACTTCAGTATCGGCAACGCCCGCGTTTGGACCAGCATCGCCGTCGGTTTCGGCCTGATCCTGCTGGGGGAACTGCTGCCCCAGGCGATGCCGTTTCTGCCCGGCGCCAGCAGTCCGCAGATCGAGGCAATGAGCTACATTCTCGGCACCATCTCGATTTTGGTGATGAGTCATGGTTTCCAGGAGTATTATGTCTTTTCCCGCACCCTGGAACTGGAAGGCAACAAGCTGCTGGTCTATGTCGCGACTCTCGGGGTTATTTTCGCCTCGATGATCTTCATCCTGATCAATCCCGCCCCCACTCCGTCAACCCTCAAGGTCATCCGTGTGGTCGAAGACACCAACTGGGTTTTCCTGTCTCTGATCAATATCGACCTGATCCGCAAGATTTATATCAATGTCAAGGACAGCCCGATCAGCAAAGGCTTCATCGCCTTCATGCTGGTCTTTGTCTTCATCTTCCTGTGGCGCGGTTCAGAACTCTATATCCAGGTCTACGATCTCGCCAACCCGGATGTCAGCCGGCTGTTCCCTTTCCGCTACGAGCTGTCGCAGATCTGTTCCAATGTCGGCAATCTGCTGGCCGGGTTGTCGGTGGGGGGGACGTTTATCTATCTCGCCCGGCTCCTCCGCTGATCTGCGAGGGCCGATGAAAAGCACCCGTCTGCTTCGTTGCCCTCGCCCTCGTCACTGCGACGTAGCTGCTGCTACGCCTCACTTCTCGGGCTTCGGGCGCCTCGCATTCGGGCACTTTTGATCGGCCTGGGACGGTAGCGGGGTGGGGGAGGTTCCTGCTCCGGTTCAGAGTTGGTGCGAGGGCCGATGAAAAGCACCCGTCTGCTTCGTTGCCCTCGCCCTCGTCACTGCGACGTAGCTGCTGCTACGCCTCACTTCTCGGGCTTCGGGCGCCTCGCATTCGGGCACTTTTGATCGGCCTTGACTGACACTTCAATGAATAGAAAAAGGGCCTCTGCCTTCTTCCGGCAGCGGCCCTTTTTTGACGTGACGGACATTGGTTGTCAGTTGGTCGGCTTAACCACCCTCCCCTGGGCGGGGACCAGCACGATCTGGATGCGGCGGTTCTGCTCGCGGCCTTCGGGGGTGTCGTTGCCGGCGATGGGGCGGTAGGGTCCGTAGCCGGTGACGGCGAGGCGCTCGCCGGGGATGCCGACCTCATCCTGCAGGAAATGAACGACGTTGGCGGCGCGGGCAGTAGAGAGTTCCCAGTTGCTGGGAAACTTGTCCCGCAGGCGGGCGCTGATCGGTACGTTGTCGGTATGCCCTTCGACCTGTACGACCTTGTCCTGGGCGGCATTGAGGATGTTGCCGACCCGGCGCAGGACGTCGAGTCCTTCCGGTTTGATCTCGGCCTTGCCGGAGTCGAACAGGATCCGCTCGACCATGTTGACGGTCAGCCGTCCCTGCAGTTCGGAGATGGTGACTTCGCCGCGCTGGATCTCGTTTTCCAGTTTGCCGACCAGCTGATCGTAGGTGTTCTTTAATTGCGCCAGACGCGCTTCGCGGGCGATGCGCTCCCGCTCCACCTGGTTCTCAAGATCATGTTTCGCCGCTTCCAGGGCGTCGATCTTCTGCCGCATCTCGGTCATCGCGGCGCCGGCTTCGGCACTGCGGGTGGTCAGAACGTCCTCCAGACGCTTGATGTCGTTCTGGGCCCGTTCCAGGTCATCATTGCAGGCCTTGAGGCGCTCGCCGGTGTCGGCCAGGTTGTCGGTGAGAACCTCTTTTTCGCTGCTCAGTTGCCGGTAGTCTTCCTGCAGTTTTGAGAGGGATGACTGCAGTTCGTCTCGCGATGCCTGCAGCCGGTCGGCTTCGGCTGCCTTTTGTTCGTAGGTTGACTTGCTCACGCAGCCGGTCGCGAGCAGGCAGAGACAAAGACCGAAAAAAAAGAACGGGGACTTGATGCGCACGGCAATCTCCTTGGTTGTCAGAGGATGCCCGGAGGGCTATTTTCCAGGATCTTCTTTTCTATCATAACTGTTTGGAATGTAAAGGAAAAACAATTTGCCTTATTTCCCTTGTCGGGGTTTGGGGGCTATGATATAAAAAAGTGTTTTCAATAGCTTAGCGTCTATTTTTCAGCCTCTTCGGCTGCGTCGGAAACGGCTGTTCTTGTCAGGAGTATGCATGTTTGAAGTTGAACGCATCGTGCGGCAGGCACTGCAGGAGGATATCGGTCTGGGAGATATCACCACCCAGGCAACTGTGGAACCTGGGACCAGGGCTCATGCCGAACTGGTGGCCAAGGAGGATTTCATCCTCTCCGGCGTCAATGTCGCGCGCCGGGTCTTCCACCAGCTTGACGATGAAATCGCTTTTGAAGCCCTCACTGTTGACGGTCAGAAGGTCCGCCGCGGAGAAGTGATCGCCTGGATCAAGGGTGAGGCGGTCGCCCTGCTGCAGGGGGAACGGGTGGCTCTCAACCTGCTGCAGCGGATGAGCGGCATCGCGACCATGACGCGCCGTTTTGTCGATGCCGTCGCCGGCACCCGGGCGACCATTGTCGATACCCGCAAGACGACTCCGGGGTTGCGGGTGCTGGAGAAATACTCGGTTCGCCAGGGGGGCGGTCATAACCATCGCACTTCGCTTTACGATGGCGTGCTGATCAAGGAAAACCATATTGCCGCGGCCGGTGGTATCGCCGTTGCCGTTGAAAGGGCGCGGGCGCGAGTGTCCCATGTCCTCAAGATTGAAATCGAGACCCGTGACCTCGATGAAGTCAGCCAGGCGCTGCAGGCGGGGGCGGAGGTGATCCTGCTCGACAACATGAGTCCGGATGAGTTACGCCGGGCGGTGGAGCTGGTTGCCGGACGCGCCTTGACGGAAGCCTCCGGAGGCGTCAATCTCGAGACGGTGGCGGATATTGCCGCCACCGGGGTCGACCTGATCTCGGTCGGCGCCCTGACCCATTCCTATCGTTCGGTTGATATTTCGATGCTCTTTCGTTGATGTCTGGGGGACTGTTTGCCGCATAACGATGCCCGCCAACAGATTCTGCGCCTGTTCATGGCCCGGCAGGGGGCCTTTATCTCCGGAGCTGAACTCAGCCGTGAGCTGGGAGTCAGCCGGGCCGCGGTCTGGAAGCAGATTGAATCCCTGCGGGCCCTCGGTTACCGGATTGAGGCGGCCCGCTCGCACGGTTACCGCCTGCAGTCAAGCCCCGACCGACTCTCCGCCGAAGATCTTTCCGCTCGTCTGCAGACGCGCATTGTCGGCCGCGAGCTGGTCTGCTTCGAGGAAACCGATTCCACCAATCTGCAGGCCCTGCGGCTGGGAGAACAGGGCGCGAGTGAGGGGACGGTGCTGGTTGCCGAGTCACAGCGGGGCGGCAAAGGCCGACTGGGTCGTCACTGGTTGTCCCCGTCCGGCGTCAATCTCTATACCTCGATTATCCTGCGGCCGCGGATTCCTCCCTGGGATGCTCCCCAACTGACTTTTCTGTCGGCGGTTGCCGTGGCTCGTGCCGTTCAGCAGGTCTGCGGACTGCCGGCGCGGGTCAAGTGGCCGAACGATATTCTCATCAACGGCCGCAAGGTTGCCGGCCTGCTCAACGAGTTGAGCGCCGAGACCGATGCCGTCCACTTCGTCGTCCTCGGCATCGGCCTGAACATCAACATGCGGGCCGATCAGATCCCCGCCAGCCTGCGCTATCCGGCCACGTCACTGGCCATTGAACTGGAGCGACCGTTGCCCCGGGCCGAGGTCGCCTGTGCTGTCTACCGGCAGCTTGATGATCTCTACCGCCTTTATCTCAACGAGGGGTTCGATCCGATCCGGTTGGCCTGGGAGGCCTGTTTCGACCTGGTGGGGGAAAAGGTCCGGGTCGAATCCGGGGAGCGGACCCTGACCGGCATCGTGCAGGGCATCGACACTGACGGCGCCCTGCTGGTCGGCTCCGCCGGCACCGTCGAACGGATTCTGGCCGGGGATGTGGTGCCGGTGGGGTGAGATGTGAATGAAGGGGACCGGTTCCGCAGGTGCCTGTCTCCGTGGGGATGTGAGACAACCAACAACAGGTTCAATATCATGCTTCTGGTTATCGATGTAGGCAACAGCAATACCGTACTCGGTATTTACCGTGATTCCGATCTACTGCACGACTGGCGGCTGACTACCGACAAGGCACGTACGGTCGATGAATACGCCATGCTCATCCATGAGTTGTTCAGCATGGCGGGACTGCATTTCACCGATATTGACGATGTCATCATCTCCAGTGTCGTGCCGCCGATGCTGCCGACCCTGGAGGGGCTTTGCCGCAGTTACTTCGCCAGGCCGCCGCTGGTGGTCGGCCCCGGAATCAAGACCGGGATGCCGATTCTCTACGACAATCCCCGCGAGGTCGGTGCCGACCGGATTGTCAATGCCATCGCCGCCTATGAGAAGAAACAGCGTCCGTTGATCGTGGTTGATTTCGGCACCGCGACCACCTTCGATTATATTTCAGCGCGTGGTGAATACCTTGGCGGCGCAATCGCTCCCGGCCTGGGAATTTCGACCGAGGCCCTGTTCGACCGGGCCAGCAAGCTGCCGCGGGTCGAATTTTCGCGGCCGCCGCAGGTGATAGCCAAGAACACGGTCAACAGTATCCAGTCCGGTCTTTTCTTCGGCTATGTCGGTCTGGTTGACGGTATTGTTCGGCGGATGCAGGATGAAGCCGGTGAGTCCGCCTCGGTCCTTGCGACCGGTGGTATCGCCCCCCTGTTGTCCAGGGCCTCGGAAACCATCGAGGAGGTTCATCCCAATCTGACTCTGGAGGGGCTGCAAATTATCTATCAGCGTAATAAAACCGCGTTTTGACACCCCGTAGGGCGGGTGTTAGAATCCTCCTGAATCAGTGAGCCCCTTGTCGGCGGATAGCACAAGTCATTAATCTGCCTGAGCTTCCCAAAAATCACCAGCGAACCTATGGGTGCGCTTCAGATTTTTGGAAATCTCATTCAGACCAAGCACTTACGCTCTCCATCCAACAGGAACTCACTGATTCAGGATCCTCTTCAATATTCCGTCCGGATCAGAGATTTTCTCACCGGTTTACGGGTCCGGGCTGCATCAGGGAGTTCATTCGACAGGGGTTACTTAATCAGGTTTGAGTTCCAGTCCCCGCCGTTGCGGGAGTAAAGGAGTGACCATGGGAAAGTACGCGACTGAAAACATCAGAAACCTCGGAATTGTCGCCCAGGGAGATGCCGGCAAGACCTCGCTGACGGAAGCAATGCTCTTCAATACCGGGATGATCGATCGTCTCGGCAAGGTCGATGACGGCTCCTCCGCCATGGATTTCGAACCCGAAGAAGTCAAGCGTCACATCACCATCAGTTCAAGCCTGCATCACTGTGAATGGCAGGGCCATGGCCTGCACATCGTCGATACTCCCGGCTACACCAACTTTCTGCACGATACCCGCAACTGCCTGCGCATCCTCGGCGGCGCGGTGCTGCTGGTTTCCGCCGTTGACGGCGTCAAGGCCTCGACCAACCGGATCTGGGGCTGGATGGATGAATTCGAGGTGCCGCGTATCGCCTTTGTCAACAAGCTCGATCGCGAGCGGGCCGACTATCTCAAGGCTCTGGACGAACTGGAAAAGAATCTCGGTACCCGACCGGTTCCGGTCAACATGCCGATCGGCAGCGAAGACAACTTCAAGGGGATCATCGACCTGATCCACATGAAGGCGCGGATTTACCAGTTTGACGACAAGGGAACCTACAGCGAAGAGGAGATCCCGGACGAATATCGCGAGGAGGCCGAGCGGCTGCGCGTGATGCTGGTCGAAGCGGCGGCGGAATCGGATGACGAGTTGATGGAAAAATATCTCGACACCGATGAATTGAGCAATGAGGAGATCTACCGTGGTCTGCGGGAAGGGACCCTGACCGGTGTTTTCACCCCGGTTCTGTGCGGCAGCGCCACGGCCAATATCGGGGTCCGGCAGCTGCTCGATTACATCGTCGCCTGTCT
The DNA here is from genome assembly GCF_002898515.1 of Geothermobacter hydrogeniphilus. GTDB lineage: Bacteria > Desulfobacterota > Desulfuromonadia > Desulfuromonadales > Geothermobacteraceae > Geothermobacter_A. Next base: position 34,700 of record NZ_PPFX01000014.1, read on the forward strand.
GCCGTCTCCGCTCGACAAGGGAACGCAGGTCGGCGTTGACCCCAAGTCAGGCGACGAGGTGACCCGCAATCCCGACCCGAACGAACCCTTCTCGGCCATGGTTTTCAAGACCATCAGTGACCCCTACGCCGGCAAGCTGACCCTCTTCCGGGTTTATTCCGGCAAGGTGAAATCGGACAGCGTGGTTTTCAATCCCAACCGCGACTGCACCGAGCGTCTCGCGACCCTGTACGAGATGGAGGGCAAGAAACAGAAGGCGACGACCGAAGCTGAGGCCGGGGATATCGTTGCCGTGGCCAAACTCAAGGAGACGATGACCGGCGACACCCTCTGCGATGGCGGAAAACCGGTCCAGTATGAAAGCCCGCTGGCCCTGAAGCCGGTTATTTCCTTTGCTCTCGAAGCCAGGTCGAAGGGGGATGAGGACAAGATCATAAGTTCGCTCAAGCGTCTCATGGAAGAGGATCCGACCCTGCAGGTGCAACGTGACGAGGAAACCAAGGAGATGATCATCTCGGGGATGGGGCAGGTCCATATCGAGGTCGCCTGCGACAAGCTGCAGCGCAAGTTCGGTGTCGAGGTGGTACTCAAGGAACCGAAGGTTCCCTATCGCGAGACGATGAAGAAAACGGTCGAGCAGTCCTACCGCCACAAGAAACAGTCGGGCGGCAAGGGGCAGTTCGCCGATGTCACCATCAAACTTGAGCCGCTTGGTCGTGGAGAAGGGTACGAGTTTGTCAACAAGATCGTTGGTGGAGTCATTCCGAGACAGTTCATTCCCGCTGTCGACAAGGGCATCCAGGAAACGATGCGCAAGGGACCAATGGCCGGATTCCCGGTGCAGGATTTCCGCATCACCCTCTTTGACGGTGGCCACCACAGCGTCGATTCTTCCGAGATGGCCTTCAAGATTGCCGGATCGATGGCCTTCAAGAAGGCGATGGAAGCGGCCAACCCGGTTCTGCTGGAACCGGTCATGGAGATGGAAATCACTGTCCCGGATGACTGCGTCGGCGATGTGATCGGCGACATGAACTCGAGACGGGGCAAGGTTCTCGGTGTCGATCCGCAGGGCGGCAACCAGATTGTCAAGGTCCAGGTGCCGATGTCCGAGGTTCTCAAGTATGCCCCGGAACTGCGTTCGATGACCTCTGATCGCGGGCTGTTCACCATGGAATTTTCCCATTACGAAGAAGTCCCCTCGCATATGGCTGCCAAGGTGGTCGCCGCCAGCAAGGCCGAGGACTGACCCGGGACGGCTGTTGAAGGAAGGGTTGAAGCTGTTATGAGTGGACGTGACGACGAAAATTTCGGGTTTGAAACGGAAAAGGCGTCTGGTGCGGAAGAAGAGGAGTTTACCCTTGCCGTGACCGATGAAGAGTCCGGGGATGGCCCGAAAGACCGCGATCTCTTCGGCGAGGAGCTTTTCACTATTGCCGATGAAGAGGTGCTGATCAGTGACGAGGCGGAAACCGGTTTTGAGGTCGAGGAACCGGTCCTCCCTCCGGAAACGGCTGTTGAAGCGGAAGAGGTTGAAGCAGAGCCGTTGTTCGGAGATGCCGGGGACGCGGAGGTCATCTTCGATTCCGGTGAGGAAGAAGTCCTGCCTCCCGTGCGTCGCGGTTCACCGGCGAAACTGGTGTTGCTGGTGTTGGTGCTGCTGTTGACCGGGGCACTCGGTTTCTATTTCTTTACCCTGCCGGCCAACGACACCTCGTCCACCCGGATGCCGGTGGTGAAATCTTCGGCGAAACAGCCGATCGTGCCGCCGCGGAAAAAAGCGGCACCGAACCTTCCGGCGGTTTCGGGCGTTCCCAAAGCCGCGGCCGGGGAAACGGCCGCGGCGGATGTCACCGGGAGCGGGAAAACTGTTCGTCCCTCGCAGACGAAGCCGGAACCGGCGGCCGATCCCGTGAAGGTCGCCGCCGCGACCGGGAAAAAGACCGTCGAAGCGGATGCCGGGAAACACGTCCCGCCGTCTTCTCCGGTGGTGAAAAAGGTGTCCGCGGTCCTGCGGGAAAAGGCGGTCGTGAAGGTGCCCGCGGTTCCTAAGCCGGCAGCACGGGTTCCTGCCCCGGCCAGGGCCGTCGCCCGTTACCGGGTGCAGGTAGGGGCCTTCCTGCTGAAGAGCAACCTGCACGCGGCGGAGAAAAAAGTACGGCAACTCGGCTTCACGCCGGAACTGACGGAGGCCAGGAAAAAGTCTTCGATGACACGACTCAAGTACGGCAGCTTCAGTCCGGAGGAGGGACGCCGGAAGTTGGCTGAACTGAAAAAGATCGATGCCGATGCCTTCGTGCTGCACGAGGGAGACCGGCTCGGTGTCTATGCCGGATCTTATCTCAATCTCGATAAGGCACGGCATTATGCCGACCTGTTGTGGGAGAAGGGGATTCATGTTGACGAGGTTCCGGTCGAGGTGGAGGTGCCCCTGCATCGTCTCAGCCTCGGCGGCTTTGCCGATCGGGAAAGTGCCCGTGCCGCGGCCGAAAAAGTGAAAAAAGCCGGTCTTGAAGCCCAGGTTATCGCACTTCGAAACATCTGAGTTCCGCAATGACTTCACAGAAAAAAACGGTGCGCCTCAAGGTTTCCCCCGAGGTGGCCCGTGTCGTCGACCCTAAAGCCCCCCGTGAACTGCAGCTGTCAGCGGCCCGGGGGGCCTTGCCGTTAAGCGGCAGGGACCTGGTGACAACCCTCTTCTTCCTGGCTCACGGCAAAGACCGGGATATCCGTCGGTCGGCCCTGCAGACTTTCCGCGCCCTGCCGGGCAGCATACTGCAGCCGGTCGCTCTCGATGCCGGTGCCCATCCGCAACTGCTTGACTTCATGGCGCGTTATCATCTTCATGATTTGGCGCTGATGGAGATTGTCCTGACCCATGCCCAAATCAGCGATGAAACCCTGACTTATGTCGCAGGACGGGCGACCGGAAGCGTGCTTTCGCTGATTGCCAACAACGATGAGCGGCTGATTCGCGAGCCTGAGATCATCAACGCGATCTTTGCCAATCCCGATGCCGACAAAGCGGTCAAGTTTCGTCTCGGCTGGAAAGATCCCGAGGCGGAACCAACCGCAGAGGAGCAGAAACAGCGGGAAGATCATGCCGCCGACATCGAAGAGCTGGATGATGAGGCCAAGTCGAAATACCAGTTGGCACTCGAGTTCGGTGTTTCGGAGAAGATCAAGGCGGCGCTGACCGGTGACAAGGAATGGCGCAATCTGCTGATCAAGGATTCCAACAAGCTGGTCTGTTCGGCGGTGATCAAGAACCCGCGCATCACCGAGGGGGAGATCCTCATGGTGGCCAAGAACCGCAGTGCCCACGAAGAGCTGATCCGCCTGATCAATCTCAACCGTGAATGGGTCAAGAATTACGAAATCCGCCGCGCGCTGGTGATGAATCCGCGCACGCCGTTGCCCAAGGCCCTCCGCTATATGAGTACTCTGACCGACAAAGATATCAGGGAGCTCTCCAAGAGCCGAAATGTAACCCAGGTGATCGTCAATAATGCCCGGCGGATGATCATGGCGAAGGAAAAGAAGAAATGACGAAGAATGCCGTTACAGAGTTTCGGGTCGGTATCCTGACCCTGTCCGACAAGGGAGCGCGGGGGGAACGGGTTGATGAAAGCGGTGAGATCCTGCGGGAGATGGCAGCCGAGTTGGGACCTGTCTGCTGCTACGAAATGATACCTGATGATTTTTCCCTGATTGTCGCCACCCTGCGGGACTGGGCGGACAACCGCAAACTTGACCTGCTGCTGACCACCGGAGGCACCGGTCTGAGTCCCCGCGATGTCACCCCCGAGGCGACCCTGGCGGTGATCGATCGTGAGGTTCCCGGCATGGCCGAGGCGATGCGAGCCGCGAGCCTGGCAAAGACGCCGCACGCGATGATTTCACGGGCGGTGGTCGGTCTGCGCGGGACGACGTTGATTGCCAACATGCCGGGCAGCCCGAAAGCGGTACGGGAAAACTTTGCCGTGCTGTTGCCGGCTCTGCCCCATGCCCTGGCCAAGCTCAAGGGTGACCCGAGCGACTGCGCCCGCTGAATGTTGATCCGGGCAAAGATTTCCTCCCCACCATCCGAAAAGAGACTATGAGGGTTGCGGCAATTCACCATGTTGTTGATGGAGACTGACCATGGAACGGAAAAAAGTCCTGCTGGCGGATGACGTAGAACTGTTTCTGGAGCTGGAAAAGACCTTTTTCCGGCGTGAACAGGTCGATCTGCTGATTGCCCGCAATGGCGTTGAAGCGGTCGAGTTGGCCCGTCGGGAAAAGCCGCACCTGATATTCATGGACCTGTTCATGCCGGAGATGAATGGCGATGCCGCCTGCCGTGCCATCAAGGCCGATCCGGAACTGGCGGATATCCCGCTGCTGATGGTGACCCACGGCGGGCGTGAGGCCGATCTCGAACGCTGCCGGGCGGCGGGTTGCGACGACCTGTTGCTGAAACCGATCAACCGTCATCAGTTCGTCGACGCGGCCAGCCGTTACCTTCGTTTGAGTGAGCGCCAGGCACCGCGGGTCGATGCCCGGCTGCAGGTGCGTTACGGCGAGGGACTGGAGCGGGAATTGACCGACTACAGCCTCAATATCAGTACCGGAGGAGTCTTCCTGGAAACCACCAATCCACTGCCGCCCGGTTCACCCCTCTCCCTTGAATTCAATCTTCCCCAGCGCTCCGAACCGATCGTCAGCCAGGCTCGGGTCGCCTGGATCAACGATCCGAAACGAATCACCAAGCCCCATTTGCCGCCCGGCATGGGGGTGCAGTTTCTCGATCTGTCTCTCGCCGATCTGCAGGCCGTGCGGGATTTCGTACAGACCGCGTTCTGCAAAACCTGATTCCGTCTCTCCGTCTCTTTCCCGGAAAGTTTTCCCCTGGCTCGGCTTTCCACGCCGTCCCGTCGTCCCGGCCCTTTGCTCCCCGCCGCTTTTGGTTTCCCTGGATCAGAGGGTACATTGTCGGCGAACAGTACAAGTCATTGGCCTGCCTGCGGTTTTCAAAAATCACCGGCGAACCTATAGGTGCGTCTTAGATTTTTGAAAACCTCATTCAGACCAAGCACATGCACTCTTCATCCGACATGAACCCACTGATTCAGGGTTTCGCCTTGCTGTGGCTTGATAGATTACCAAAAAAGTTTCAAATCCAATCATTATTTTTTGACCTGGGTCAATTGCGTAAATCGGAATGGCTGTTAATGTTTACAAATGTGGTTAAGCACATTCCTGTCTTGTACCGATAACCCCTTTAAAGAAGTTTGAACGCCCCGCGGGGCCAACCCTTCCCAGGAGGAAAACGATGAAGAAGAGTGCGATTGTATCAATTCTGGCCATGCTGACGGCGTTGTTGTTCTGCGGCGCCTTCACCGCTACGGCCAAGGACCGGATTTCGAAGCAGACGGCCGAATGTCTGGAGTGTCATTCTTCGACCACGACCGGTATTGTCAAACAGTGGGAGAAGAGTGCCCACTGGAGTTCCGGGGTCGGCTGTTACGAGTGTCACAAGGCTGAAAAGACCGATGCCGACGCCATGGATCACTACGGTTTTACCGTGGCGATCATCGTCTCTCCGCGTGACTGCGGCCAGTGCCATGCCAAGGAAACCGCCGAGCAGGAGGCCAGTCATCATGCCAAGGCCGGTGACATTCTCAATACCAAGGACGGCATTCTCGGTCAGACCGTCGGCGGTGAACCGGCGGTCGCGGTTGCCTGCCGCCAGTGTCATGGTTCCATCGTCAAGGTCAATGCCGATGGCACCCTTGATACCAGTACCTGGCCCAATACCGGTATCGGCCGGGTCAATCCGGATGGTTCCAAGGGGACCTGTTCCGCCTGTCACACCCGCCACCGTTTCAGCAAGGAACAGGCCCGCCAGCCGGAGACCTGCGGCAAGTGTCATCTCGGCCCCGATCATCCGCAGAAGGAGGTTTACGAGGAGTCCAAGCATGGCATTCTCTACCGGGCCTTTAAAGATGATCTGAACATGGACAAGTCGAAGTGGGTCTCCGGTGAAGATTATTTCGATGCCGCGACCTGCGCCACCTGTCACATGAGCGCCACCCGCAACCAGGGCGTGACGCATGATGTCGGCACCCGGCTTTCCTGGAATCTGCGGGCTCCGGTTTCCAAGCGGACCGCCAACAGCCCCGAGAAACTGAAGGCGATGAAGGACGTCTGCTCATCCTGCCATGCCGGTCCGTTTGTTGATGGGTTCTACAAGCAGCTGGACGAGTTTGTCGAGTTCTACAACAACAAGTTCGCTATCCCGGCCAAGGAAATTCGCGCCCTGCTGATCAAGGAAGGTGTGCTGACCAAGGCCAACTTCGACGACAAGATCGACTGGATCTACTGGGAACTCTGGCATCATGAAGGCCGTCGCGCCCGTCACGGTGCCGCCATGAGCGGTCCTGATTACGCCTGGTGGCACGGCATCTACGAAGTGGCCAAGCACTTCTATACCGAACTGCTGCCCGAGGCCAAGGAAGCCTGCGAGAAGGCCGGCAAGCCCGAGGTCTACGAGCAGATCATCGCCAAGTATATCGATGGCCGTAAGGAGCACGAGTGGTACACTAAGGGCTTTGACAAGAAGCGCATCGAAGAGATGAAGAAGTATTACCAGGATCGCTACCAGCAGAAAGTCGACTGACAGCGAGCCACAACAGCAGGGGCGACCGGGAGACCGGTCGCCGTTTTTTTCATGAGAGGACGAAGCCATGCCGGTCAGTGGAGTTGTTATCAGGATCGACGCCGCGCGAGACAACGAAGTCATCGAGAAACTGAACTGTCTCCAAGGGGTTGAAGTCATGATGGAACGTACCGAGGGAAAGCTGGTAGCCGTGATCGACGCTCCTGACTTCGAGGTCCAGGAAGAACTGACCCGGAGCATCCGTGAGATCGACGGGGTCGCGGACCTGACCCTCGCCTATCACAATTTTGAAGATATGGTCGACGCCTGAAACGGGCGGCGATTGCGTGGAGAAAGGATCGGGATATGACACTCAAACGAAGAGAATTTATCAAGGGAGCCGCGGCGGCCGCCGCCCTGTCGGCTGCCGGCCTGCCGGTCAATCTGCTTCTGGCGGACCGGGCTGCAGCTGCCGACGACGGCTTGACTTGGGGCAAAGCCCCCTGTCGTTTTTGCGGTACCGGTTGCGGGGTGTTGGTCGGCACCCGGAACGGCAAGGTGGTTGCGACCCGTGGCGATGCCAAGGCACCGGTCAACAAGGGGCTTAACTGCATCAAGGGTTACTTTCTTGCCAAGATTCTTTATGGCCCGGACCGGTTGACCAAACCGTTGTTGCGCAAAGGGGACAGGTTCGTCGAGATTTCCTGGGACCAGGCCCTGGATACGATTGCCGACAAGCTCAGGAACACCATCCGGACCTTTGGTCCGCAGGCGGTCGGCATGTTCGGTTCCGGTCAGTGGACGATCCAGGACGGCTATGTCGCCGCCAAGTTTATGAAAGCCGGTATCGGCAGCAACAGCATAGACCCGAACGCCAGGTTCTGCATGGCCAGCGCTGTCGCCGCTTTCATGAAGACCTTCGGTTCGGATGAACCGATGGGCAATTACGATGATCTTGACCTCGGCGACACCTTTTTTCTCTGGGGCGCCAACATGAGCGAGTGCCATCCGATCCTCTTCTCGCGCATGACCGCCAACCGGGTGAAAAATCCCAACGTGAAAATCATCGACCTGGCGCCGCGTTTCTCGCGCACCTCCCAGGAAGCGGATATGTACGTCGCCTTCCGGCCGCAAACCGACCTGGCGCTGGCCAACGGCATTGCCCATGTCATAATCCGCGACAAGCTCTACGATGAGAAGTTCATTGCCAAGAACGTGGTCTTCAAGAAGGCGAAAACCAACATCGGCTACGGTACCGAGGACCGTTTCAAGTTCAAGGACAAGGAGGAGATGATCGACTTCGCGGCCTACAAGGAGATGATCGCCGAGTATACGCCGAAAAAAGTCGAAGAAATTTCCGGTGTTCCGGCGGCCAAGGTGGCAGAACTGGCCCGCCTCTATGCCGATCCCGGGCGTAAGGTCTGCTCCTATTGGACCATGGGGTTCAACCAGCATGTGCGCGGCACCTGGGTCAACCAGCTGGTTTACAACCTGCATCTTCTGACGGGGAAAATTTCCCAGCCGGGGCAGGGGCCCTTCAGTCTCACCGGCCAGCCCTCGGCTTGTGGTACCGCCCGTGAAGTCGGCACCTTCGCCCATCGTCTGCCGGCCGACATGGTGGTGATGAAGAAGGAGCATCGTGAGAAAGCGGCCAGGATATGGAATGTCCCGGTTGCGAAGATTCCCGCCAAGCCTGGGTTCCATGCCACCGAGATGCTGCGGGCGCTCGATCGCGGCGACATCCGCTTCCTGTGGGTGCAGTGCAACAATCCCTTCCAGGCTGCCCCCAACGTCGATCGATTCCGCAAGGGCGCGCGCAAGCCGGGACGCTTCGTCGTTGTTTCGGACGCCTATCCGACCCGCTCCACCGAGGTCGCCGACCTGATTCTGCCGACCTCCATGTGGGTCGAGAAAGAGGGCATGTTCGGTAACGCCGAGCGCCGCACCCAGCACTGGTTCAAGCTGGCCGACGCTCCCGGCGAGGCAAAGGAGGACCTCTGGCAGATTATCGAGGTGGCCAGGCGCATGGGGCTCGGCAAGCTGTTCGAGTACCCGGAAGACAAGCCGCTGCACCAGTCGCTGTTCGAAGAGTATCGCCAGTTCGGTCTCGGCACCGGCAAGGATCTCGCTCCCTACGAACTCTATCAGAAGGAACGCGGGGTGATCTGGCCTTACATCAACGGTAAGAGCGTCCGGTGGCGCTACAACGAGAAGTACGATCCCATGGTTGACAAGGGGGCCGGTATCCAGTTTCACAAGGCCAAGAAATACGGCAAGCGGGCGGCCATCTATTTCCGTCCCTACGAGCCGGCCGCCGAGCCGCCCGATGCCGCCTACCCCTTCTGGCTCTGTACCGGCCGGGTGCTGGAGCATTGGCATACCGGCACCATGACCCGCCGGGTTCCGGAACTGCACCGCGCGGTACCGGAGGCCCTCTGCGAGCTGCATCCCGAGGATGCCGGAGAACTGGGGATCAGGAATGGTGACCGCATTCGTCTCACCACCCGCCGCGGGCAACTGGAACTCAAGGCCAGCGTCGGGGGCCGCGGTGTACCGGGACGGGGCAGCGTCTTCGTCCCCTTCTTCGATGAGGAGAAGATGATCAATAACCTGACCTTGGACGCCTTCTGCCCGATTTCCAAGGAACCGGATTACAAGAAGTGCGCGGTCAAAGTCGAAAAAGTCTGATGTCGGAAGAACGGGGACGAGCCGTGACAAACGGGGTGCGTGCCACCCTGGCCGGTGCCGCGGCGGGCTACCTGCTGCTGCGTTCCGGGTCCGGCTATGCCTGGCTGCTGCGGCCGCCGGGAGCGGTCGAGGAACAGGAGTTCCTGCGCAAGTGCATCCGCTGCGGCCGTTGCGCCCAAGCCTGTCCCTATCGGGCGGTCGAGATGGGGCGGCTCGATGCCGGCATCGCTCTCGGTACACCGGTTATCCGGGCGCGAAAAAATCCCTGTCGACTCTGTGCCGACCTGCCCTGCGTCAAGGCCTGCCCGAGTGGCGCTCTCGACCCGCAGCTGCAGGATGCCGCCAAGACCCGCATCGGCACCGCGGTGCTGGTCGAGCGGCAGGAGTGCCTGTCGCTCAAGGGACTGCGTTGCGAAGTCTGCTATCGCGCCTGTCCGCTGCTCGACAAGGCGATCACCATCGAGAATTATCTCAACGCCCGTACCGGTCGCCACGCGATCTTTGAACCGGTGGTTCACAAGGAGTACTGCACCGGTTGTGGCATCTGTGAACAGGCCTGTGTGCTGGAGCGACCGGCAATCGTAGTCGGCCCGCTGCAGCCTCCGTCGGAGAGTCTCTATGAAGGTTAATCGCTGGACTCTGGCGCGGCGAGTGGTGCAGTTGACGGTGATAGGCCTGCTGTTCACCCCATGTCTCGGCTGGGGACTGTTCCAGGGCAATCTGCAGTCAGCTTCGCTGCTCGGGCTCAAGTTCTCTGATCCCCTGGCCGCCCTGCAGGTGCTGTTGTTGACCGGTACCGTGGCGCTGCCGCTGCTTGGTGGGGCGCTGTTGGTCCTCGGTGGTTACGGACTGCTGGGGGGCAAGACCTTCTGTGGCTGGGTCTGCCCGGTCGGACTGACGACCGATTTGCTCGAATGTCTGCCGAGTACGCGCCGGCTCCGGGTCTGGCCCCTGCGGGGAAAGCTGATTGCGCTGCTGGTGGTACTGCTGCTCAGTCTGACGCTGAAAATACCGGCATTCGAAACCATCTCTCCGATCGGCATCCTCAGCCGCGCCCTGAGCTTTGGGCCGTCAAGTGCTCTGTTGCTGATGGCGGTGATTTTACTGGTGGAGGTCCTGCTGGTCAGGCGTTTCTGGTGTCGCAGCCTCTGCCCCCTGGGAGGATTCTACAGCCTGGTGGGGCGGGTCAGCCCGCTGCGCATCGGTTATCGGGTCGAAGCCTGTACCCATTGTGATCGTTGCCGCAGGAGCTGCTTCGTTTACGAGGTGCTGGACGCGCCGCTGGTCGAGGGGACGAGCCATGTTGTCTCCGGAGAATGTACCCGTTGCGGTGCCTGCCTCGATGCCTGTCCGACCGGTGCTCTGAACATGAGATTTCAACATCCTCTCAAATAAGGAGAATACGATGAAAACTATCCTGACTCTGATTTCATTCCTGCTGTTAGCGCTGTTCTGGGGCTGCCAGACTGCGCAGCCGACTGCGCCCGCGGTGTCTGATTCAAGTCTTTCCGTACCGGCGGGGTCGACTGGAAATCCCCCCCTGATTCCCCATGATGTTGCTGCCGATGAAGGCGGTGATACCTGCCTCGGTTGTCATCGCGACGGCGACAATGGAGCCCCAAAAACAGAGCATCCGCAGTATGTCGACTGTCGCCAGTGCCATATCCCTGGGACCGGTGACGTGAAGCCCTTCTCGACAAGCTATTAACAACGGGCTGCTGCATGGGATAATATAAAAGTTGGCTTTCTGTCGAGTTTGGTTCGGCCCGTCACAAAAGGAGTTGCCATGGCTGATCAACGCTGCAGTCGCTGTCACATGCTCTACCCGGAGGAGGAACTGCTGATCCGGGAAGACAATGGTGAGCCGGTTTGTGCCGACTGTTCGGGTCTGCTCGCCGGTGAGGATCTCAGTTGTCGTTATGACGAGGACGGCTGAACCCGTTTCCTGATTGCTGTCCGCGTCATCCATCACGCCGACCTTTTTCCGGGGCCGGCGTTCTTTCTGTCAAAGTGTATACAGCATACGTTTTCCATCCACAAGATTCTGTGGATAGGGGTGTTGACAACTGCTCATTCCGGCTGTAAGTGCATTCAGAAAACGGCGGAAATAGCGAATTGCCTAGAAAACCGGCAGTACCTAAGGTCTGCGATAAATTGCAATTATTAAAGAATCACTATATTTATAAAGTCACTACTGTCCGGTTAATAGCTGAATAAATTCAGCTGGTTATCGACTTGAGGGTCTTGAATTTGCTTAAGAGCATCCGTAACTAGCGATAAAATGGACTTTTTCTCAAACAAATTGACCTCCAGAATCTGTAGAAAAGTGTAGAGCTGACACGGGATGTCGAGCTTTTTCTTGGCGATCACCACCAACAGATAAATGCTCAGCGCTACCCAAATCTGGCTCTTCACCGCATTGATCGACGTGCCGTAAAACGACTTGATTCGCAGGTGCCCTTTGACCCATTTGAAGAACAACTCGACCTGCCAACGTTGCTTGTAGATTTCGGCAACGGTTGTCGCAGGAATAGCGAAATTGTTGGTCAAAAACACCAGACGCTTGTTTCGTTCTTTGTCAACATAACTGACCCGACGAAGCTTTTCGGGGTAGTCCTTTTTCGACTTGTAGGTCACCAGGGCGATGGTCTGGTCGGCTCTGACACCGCCATCCTTGTCTTTGGCTGCTGAATACAGTCGCTTGAAGCGCAAGTTGTCCTTGGCCCTGATCACGAAAAAAGCACCCTGTCGATGAAGCGCATAGAGCCGCGAGAAATCCGTATAGGCCTTGTCCATGGTGTAAATGGCATCTTCCGTCACCGGTAACGCGTCGAGCATACGGACATCATGAACCTTGCCTGTGGTGACGGCGACATAGGTCGGGATCGTTCCCCGCAGGTCAAGCAGCGTGTGCATTTTCACAGCCGCCTTTGTCGTTCGAAACTCTGCCCAAGGGAACAGGGACAGGCACAAATCGATGGTCGTTGAATCGAACGCATACAGTGGCTGGTCCAGTTCCAGGGCAAAAGGATCGTCGCAGTAAAGCTGCTGGGCCATGCGGATCAGGACATGGCCGAAGTCCTGAAAGATACGCCAGTCTCGACGTTCGCAGGAGTCTGCAAGAGTTGACCGGGAAACGGAACCACGAAAGCCAATGTGATAGAGCTTCTCCCGGTGTGAATTCAGGCAGGTTTCAATATCGCGCAGGCTTTCACCATAGGCAAGGCACAAAAACTGGTCGAACGTCGAGAATGTTCTGGCTCTGTAATCACCACGGTAGCGACGAACACACAAGTTGAAGTCGTGCCGAGGCAAGAACTGCAGCAGTTGCCGAAAAACGGTTTTGCCTGAATTCATCGATACCTCCTGCGATAACGAGAGGTATCTCCCCACATCGGTGGAGTGAATTCAAATCGAAAACGGAACAGTTATGTCAAAGAACAATTATTTTCAGCCACTTACGAGATTGACTGATTTTTTAACCGGACAGTAGTGTTATAAAGTCATTGAAAAATTGCGTAATTGGCGTTGACATACGGCTGACGGGCTTGTCAGAATACGTCCGGTCCGACAGCCTGTGCTGCCGGTTCCGGATGGTTTGCCCTGAAAGGAAGAAGCGATGCGTATCACACCGGCAACAGAATTGACTGATCGTTTTCAGCAGCTGCAGGAACTGATGCTGAAAGAGAGCCTTGATGCCGTGATCCTGGCCCAGAACGCCGACCTGTTTTATTTTACCGGCGCCACCCAGCAGGGGCTGCTCTATATCCCGGTTGACGGGGAACCGCTCTACCTGGTGCGCAGGGATTTCGGCCGGGCAAGGATGGAATCGGGACTTCGGCACCTGGTGCCGTTGCGCAGTCCCCGTGATCTTCCCGGTATCCTGGCGGATTTCGGCTACGCGGCGCCGAAACGGGTCGGGCTGGAATTCGATGTATTGCCGGTTGCGTTTTTTCGTCGCCTGGAAAAGGTCTTGACCGGGTGTGATTTTCGAGATGCCACGCCCCTGATCCGCCGGGTTCGCGCCGTCAAGTCGGATTACGAGATCACGATCATGAAGGACGCGGCGTTGATCGCTGACAAGATTCACCAGCGTGCCGCCGAGGTCATCCGCGAGGGTATCACCGACCTGGAGTTGGCGGCGGAGCTGGAATTTCATGCCCGCAAGGAAGGCCACCAGGGCTATATCCGCATGCGTGGGTTCAACAGTGAAATCTTTTTCGGTCATGCCTTTTCCGGTCCCGACAGCGCGGTTCCGACCGGCAGTGATACCCCGCTCGGGGGGATGGGGCTGAATCCTTCCTTTGCCCAGGGCGCCAGTTACAAGAAGATCCGTTCTCAAGAGCCGGTACTGGTTGATTTCGTCAGCTGTTTTGACGGTTACATGGTTGATCAGACCCGGCTGTTCTGCATCGGCGGACTCGATCCGAAACTGGAGAAGGGGTTTGCCGACATGCTGCAGATCCAGCAGCTGCTGATGGAGCAGGCACGCCCCGGTGTCGCCTGGGGGGCAATCTACGATACCTGCCTGCAGGCGGCGCGGCAGCTCGGGTACGGTGATCACTTTATGGGGGCCGGCGACGCCCGGGTGACTTTCATCGGACACGGGGTGGGGGTGGAGCTGGATGAATATCCCTTTATCGCCCGCGGTTTCAACGATCAGCTGCTCGAAGAGAAAATGACCTTTGCCTTTGAGCCGAAAGTTGTTTTTCCCGGCCTCGGCGCCGTCGGCATCGAGAACACCTTCTGGGTTTCAGGCGACGGGTTGAAATCCTTGACCTACTCCGATCAGTCACTGCGGATTCTCTGATCCTACTCTGCCGGGCATTGATCTGCCTGCTCCGGGTTCCGCCAGCAACGACTCTGCCAGTTATAGTGTTCGCGCGGGCGAAAGCTGTCCTTGTATGCCATCCGTTCCGACCCCGAGACGAAATATCCCAGATAGTAGTAACGCAGGCCGAGTTGTCGCGTGTAGCTGATTTCGTGCAGCACGCTCAGGGTCCCGAGACGCAGGTGACTGAATTCGGGATCGTAGCAGAAGTAGATACTGCTCAGGGCTTCACTGCTGCGGTCGAGGTAGCCGATGCCGATCAGCCGTCCGTTGAGCCGATATTCACTCTGCAGAACCGGTCCTGAAGGGAAATAGAAATGCATCAGGAAGCTGTCCCGGTCGACCTCTTCTCCGAAACGCCGCAGGGAATGCTCCCGGTAGATTTCGAAAGCGCGTTCTGTGATGCGCAGCGGCCCGAAACGAACGTCGACGCAATGTCCTTTTCTCTCCACCCGCCGTTGGCCGCGTGACGGTCGAAAGTCGGCGACGGGCACTCGCACCGGAATGCATTGTCGGCATCCGGGACAGGCCGGCTGAAAAAAATAGGGACCGAATTTGCGCCATCCCCGTGTCAGCAACCGGTTCAGTTCCTCCGCCTTGATGTTCCTGGCCAGAAACGAGAGGGATGATTTCGGTCGACCGGGAAGATAGGGGCAATCTTCAGGGATTTCACAGCTGGGGTTCTGGAGAATCTGCATGATAACCAACATTAGCACAGTTCGACGCACCGCATGCTGCGGCGCTTGCAATTCGGGGTGGAGAGATTAGGCTTGAATAACAAACGGTATCTTGTTGCCGACGGGTCAATTCTCTCACTGAAGGAGATGCGGATATGAAGGGTCTGATAAAAGTTCTGGTTGCCGTGCTGGTCGTTGTCGTCGCGGCGTTTGCCGGCGTGCTGTTTTATGTCGACACGATTGCCAAGAAGGCGGTTGAATACGGTGGCAGTCAGGCTCTCGGGGTGCCGACCAGTCTGCAGCAGATTCATATTTCGCTGTTCGGGGGCGAGGCCACCCTCACCGGGCTGCAGGTTGCCAACCCGCCCGGTTTCAGCGGAGATAAATTTCTCAGTCTCGGCACCGGTGAAGTGGCTGTCTCGCTCGGATCGTTGACCGGCGACACCATTCGCATCCCGAAGGTGCGCCTCGCCGATATCGTCGTCAATCTTGAGCAGGACGGCAAGAAGAACAATATCCAGCCCCTGCTGCGAAATGCCAAGGCCGCTTCCGGCGGTGCTTCTTCGGGGCGAAAAGCACCCGCGGCATCCGAAGGGAGCGGCAAGAAATTCATCGTTGATCGTTTCACCATTGAAAATGTCAGGGTCACTGCCCAACTCGCGGCTCTCGGCCAGTCCTCGAAAATCAACCTGGTGCTGCCGAAGATTGAGTTGAAGAATCTCGGCGCCGACAAGGGCGGCATGCTGATGGAGGAGATGATCCAGAAGGTGGTGCAGGCGATTCTCGATGCCGCGGCCAACAGCAGCGGCAGCCTCTCGCCGATGCTCTCCAACCTGCTCAAGGGCGAACTCAAGGGGCTCGACACGATCAAGACCGAGGTGATCGGCAAGGCCGGGGTCGAGGTGGAGAAGGCTGCCGCCAAAGTCCAGGAACAGCTGGACAAGGTCCAGTTGCCCGCCGGTGATTCGGACCAGGTGCAACAGGAAGCCGACAAGGTCCTGAAAGGGGTCAAGGGCCTGTTCGGCGGCAGCAAGTAACGGCGAACGACCTTGCGGAGTGCGGTCCCGGAAAGATGATTCCCCGGTTGCCGGAAAACCGGCGAACTGTCAGTCTCCGGGGGTGTGTTCCATTGCTGTCCGCAACCTGTTCCGCAGGGCATGCAGGTCGGGGCTGATCGATACCTTGTAGCGGTGAGGATTGGTGGTTCGCAGGGTTCCGCTCGGCAGGGCGAGAAGGCCGGTCCGGCACCGTTCCGCGAGGCAGGCGAGGGGTTCGGTCGGCAGCAATTTCTGTCCGTTGTTCATCACCGTCTGCCGTAGATCGCGGATGGTCAGGTCCGGTTCCAGTGTTCGACTGCGGGCCGGGTTGGTCGGATCGAAGACAGTCGTTCCCGCCGTTGGTTTTTCCCCCGGACGGGTCAGCACATCCTGCACATGACGCCCCTCCGCGGTACTCAGACGCCACAGGATCTTGCGTCCCGGCAGGGTCGCCTTGGTGATGTCGGCGGTCAGTTTCATCTTTGGCCGACCGTTGATTTCAACCAGCTTGTAGACGCCTCCCAGGGCTCCGCCCCCCTTTCCGGCGCAGGTTGCCAGCCGGGTACCGACTCCGTAGATATCAATGCAGCCACCCTCGTCGCGAATGGCGTGAATCACCTCTTCGTCCAGTTCGTTGGAGGCGACGATCCTGACCTCCGGGAAACCCGCTTCATCCAGCATCCGCCTGGCCTGTCGACTGAGCCAGGCGAGATCCCCCGAATCGAGCCGAATGCCGAGCAGTTCGTGTCCCTTGGCGCGCAGTTCCCTTGCCACCCGGATGGCGTTCGGCAGCCCGCTGCCGAGGGTGTCGCAGGTGTCGACCAGCAGCACGCAGTTGTCGGGAAAGGCTTCAGCGTAGGCGCGGAAGGCGCTCAGCTCGTCGTCGAAGGCCATGATCCAGCTGTGGGCGTGGGTTCCCCTGACCGGCAGTCCGAACTGTTTGCCGGCCAGCACGTTGCTGGTGCTGCCCACCCCGCCGATGCAGGCGGCGCGGGCTACCGACAGGGCACCGTCCGGTCCCTGGGCGCGCCGCAGGCCGAACTCCAGAACCGTACTCTCTCCGGCGGCCAGGCTGACGCGGGCCGCCTTGGTGGCGACCAGGGTCTGGAAATTGATGATATTGAGCAGGGCGGTTTCAACCAGTTGCGCCTCAGCCAGGCCGGCTTCCACGGTCAGCAGCGGTTCGTGGGGAAAGACGATGCTGCCTTCCGGCGGCGCCAGCACCCGGCCGCGAAAACGGAAGTCGCGCAGGTAGGCGAGGAAGGGTTTGTCAAACAGCTGCAGCGAGGCGAGGTAGCCCAGATCCTCCTCGCTGAAGGAGAGCTCGGCCAGGTAATCGAGGGCCGGGCCGAGCCCGGCGAAAACGGCATAGCCGCCGCCATAGGGAAGATCTCGGAAAAAGAGATCGAAGACTGCCGGGCGTTCCGCCAGCCCCTCCCGCTGGTAGCCGGCCAGCATGGTCAGCTGGTAAAGGTCGGTGAGCAGGGCTGAGGGTTTCATGACAACTCCTTCGATCGTCAGTTGAGCTGTTGATCGATGGCCCGTAAGCCTTCGAGGGCGCCGCAGGGCAGACCGATGTGCGGCGGGCGGATATGGGCCTCGCGCGGGTTGATGCGGATCACCCCCGCTCCCGGACGGGCGCCGAGCCTTTCGCTGAGGTGGCGGATGGTGGGGATGGCGGTTCCGGCGCCCATTTCGACCACCGCCAGCCGCCGGTCGCGGTGCTGGTCGCAGAACAGATCGAAACGCATCTGCTGGCCGTGGCTGCGCTGCGGCAGCCAGGAACAGTCGCCGAACATCAGGATGTTCGGTCGCGCCGTGCCGCCGCAATGGGGGCATTGTGGCACCCGGTCGGCGCGCATCGAGTCGAAGTTGACCGCTATCTCTTCCCGGTTCGGCCAGATCGCGTTGCCGCAGGGAATCAGGCACTGCAGGTGATGGATGGAGCCGTGCACTTCGAGAATCTGCTCCTCGGCGAACCCTGCTTTCTGGAACTGGCCGTCGACATTGGAGGTAACGACAAAGGTGTCGAGATTGAAACGCGCGGCCCAGGATCGCAGGAGGTCGAACCCGGCATGCGGTTCGGTTTCGCGGTAGAGGTTGGTGCGGTGACCATAGAATCCCCAGCCGAAGGCCGGGTCGCGTTCAAAATGCTCCGGGTTGGCGGCGCCGACAAAGTTGATGCCGAGGTGTCGGTACATGGGGTAGGCGTTCCAGAAGCCATGGTCGCCGCGGAAGTCGGGCAGGCCCGAGTCGACACCCATGCCGGCCCCGGCGGTGATGACCAGCGCCTCGGCCTTCCGCAGGATTTCCGCCGCTTTCTGAACTGCTTCCGTCATCGTGCGCTCCCGTTTAGGTTCCTGATCAGATGGCCACCCGAACCGGTTGCGGATCGAGCAGGCGGATCACATCGGCCGCGGCGATCTCGACCAGGAATCCGCGTTTGCCGCCGTTGAGGTAAATGGTTTCGAGGTTCGTAATACTCTCCTCCATGTAGACCGGCATCTGTTTTCGGGTGCCGAACGGGGAGGTGCCGCCGACCAGGTAACCGGAATGCCGGTTGGCGACCTCCGGCGCGCAGGGCTGGATCGATTTGCAGCCGATCGTGCGTGCCAGCTGCCTGGTCGAGACTTCCCTGTCGCCGTGCATCAGGACGATCAGCGGCTGCCGTCGTTCATCCTCCATGATCAGGGTCTTGATCACCCGGTGTTCATCGATCCCCAGTTCCCGGGCCGAGACGGCGGTGCCGCCTTTCTCCTGGTAGCTGTAGAGATGCGGGATGAAGGTGACCCGGTGCTGTTTCAGCAGGCGGATGGCCGGGGTGACGGGGGGCTTGATTTTCGCCATGGATTATCCCCTGCTTTGAAACCAGGAGAGAATCAGCAGCAGCTGGCTACCGACCAGAACCAGCAGGCTGACGCCGCCGAGAACCTGGAACAGTCTGTTCGTGGCGTGCCGCAACTGCCAGCTCATCGGCAGCAGCAGCCCGAAGATCACCCCGCCGATGACGCCGCCGGCATGTCCGGCGTTGTCGGCCCCGACCAGCAGCCCGAAGATAAAGGCGAACACCGCCCATTGCAGCATGAAGTTGCGGCGCTGAATGGACCCGGGATCACCGAGACGGTGATAGTGGACGGCGGCAAAGCCGATCAGGCCGAAGATCGCGGACGAGGCGCCGACCACCGGTGCCAGGGGATGCCAGAGATAATCGGCCCAGGAGCCGGTCAGGGCACAGAGGGTGTAGAGTGTCAGGAAACGTCCGGGTCCGAGTTCGCTTTCAACCAGCGGACCGACCTGGTAGAGAACCACCATGTTGAAAGCGAGGTGGATCAGCCCGGCATGGGTGAAGGCGTAGCTGATGCAGCGCCACCATTCCCCCTCGCCGAGGACCAGTGGCCAGTACTGGGCGCCGGCATGGATCAACAGGTAGCCGTCGGGGGAGAGCAGTGGGCGCAGCCCCTGTCCGGCAAGCAGCCCCTGGGTGATCATCAGGACAAAAAAGACCAGGTTGGCAAGGATCAGCGTCCGGCTGACCTGAATCGATGTGGTCGGTAGTTCGCCCCGTTTGAGGTTTCGCAGGGCGCGCTCCCAGCGCATGGCACGCCACTGCCAGCGGGGGGTGTTGAGGCCGAGAGCGCGAAAGATTTCGGTCAGGTCCATGAGGTTCCTTCTGCTTGAGTCGTTAGCACTATGACAAAAAAGTGGCCGCTCTTCAAGCCGCGGCATACGGGAACGGTGGTTTCTGGTATTCTGGAAGACATGAAGGTCCCCGCTCTGTCGTTACTGTTCCTGATCCTGTTTTCTTTCTGCCGACCGGGTCCGGTTATGGCCGCGCCGCTGGTGGATGAAGTTCGCGAACAATTGCGTTTCCTGCTGGAAGATGCCGCGCCGGCCGTTGAATTGCCGGGTATTCGGCAACTGCTTGTGAATCCGCGCCTGCGGCAATTCTATCGGCAGCGGAACCATGTTCCCGCCTGGATGAACAATCTCGGCCTGACCACCATGGCACACCAACTGCTCGATGTGTTGCGTGCCAGTGGCGACAAGGGGTTGTGCAGTGATCATTACCACCTGCAGGAACTGGAGCCGCTGGTTCGCTACGAGGCCGATTCCCTGCGGGCCGGAGTTCTGTTCGATGCCCGTTACCAGGCGCTGATCGACCTGTTGCTGACCGATGCCTACTTCGGATACGCGGTCGATATCTCCGGGGGCAGGATACCACCGGTTGCCGGTCAACGCCGCAAGGGACTCGATCGTCTCATTCCCTATCTTGAGAAAGCCCTCGGCAGCGGACAGATAACCGCCGGCCTTGAACGCCTGGAACCGCGTCAGCCCGGCTATCTGGCCCTGCGCGATGAACTGCAGCGTTTGCGGGCGCTCTCCGCTTACGGCGGTTGGCCGACGGTTCCGGCGGGCGAGGTGCTTCGTCCGGGGATGCGGGATGAACGGTTGCCGGTGTTGCGCAACCGGCTCTTTTTCGGTGGTGATCTGCAACCCTACGCGGCCTGGGATGAGAAGAACTACGGACCGGAAACGGAGCAGGCGGTCCGCCGTTTCCAGTTGCGACATGGTCTGCGCGAGGACGGCGTGCTGGGGACGATGACCCTGGCGGAGCTGAACCTGCCGGTCGAGGCGCGGATTCGCCAGATCAGTTACAACCTGCAGCGTTGGCGCAGCGAGCCGGACAGCTTCGGCGGACGCAGTCTGCAGGTCAACATCGCCGCCTTCCGGCTGGACGTGGTTGAGAACGGCGAGACAGTGATGAGCATGCCGGTGGTGGTCGGCACCCCCTATCGCAAGACGCCGAACTTTTCCGCGCAGTTGCGCTACCTGGAGTTCGCCCCTTTCTGGTACGTGCCGAAAACCATTCTGCGTGAGGACAAGCTGCCGATCATCCGCCGCGACCCCGGCTGGCTGACCCGCCATCACTACGAAATTCTTTCCTGGGTCGGCAAGGGGGAGCGCCTGCTCGATCCGGAAAAACTTGACTGGTCGAAAATTCACGCCGACAATTTCCCCGGCATACTGCGTATGCGCCCCGGTCCCTGGAACCCTCTCGGACGGGTCAAATTCATGTTCCCCAACCGCTACGCGGTCTACCTGCACGATACCGATTCCCCTCAGCTGTTTGATCGAAACGCCAGACTTTTCAGCTCGGGCTGCATCCGTGTTGAACGTCCCCTCGACCTGGCTGAATACCTGCTGCAGTCACTGGATGGCTGGGATTGTGACCGGATTCTAGCGGCGATGAACGGCGACCGGACCCTCAAGGTCGATCTTCTGGAACCGATCCCGGTTCATATCTTCTACTGGACGGCCTGGGTCGACAGCGCCGGCCGCGTGCAGTATCGCTCGGATATTTACCAGCGTGACGCCGACCTCGAGATCGTCTGGGAAAAGCGGCTGCCGCAACAGGACCAGGCACCGCAACTGGCAGGGCAGTAAAACCTCGAACCTACCTGATCAGATCCTTCAGCCAGTGAAACGCCACCAGGGTGCCGATTGCCGAGCCGATGGAGGAGAAGAGGAAGACCAGCAGCACCCGGGTGACCCGGTTGCGCCACCAGCCGCGCAGATTGGCGAGGTCTTCACCGACATGTTCCAGGTCACGGACCGTCGGGGCGGCGATAAAGGCTTGCACCAGGCCGACCACCATGCCGGCTCCGATGGTCGGATTGAGAGAGGTGATCGGGGCGGCGACGAAGGCGGCGAGGACCGACAGCGGATGGCCGAAGGCGAGGATGGTTCCGGCTGCTGAAAGCAGGCCGTTGACCAGCACCCAGGCGACCGCGGCATCGGCCATCGCCTGACGGTCACCGAAGAAAAAACCGGCAATGAACAGGGCGATGACAATGCCCGGAATCAGCCAGGGGATCAGCTTCGAAACCATGGATTTGGCCGGAATGACATCCAACTCGGCAAAGGTCTGCGGATCGGCCGGCTGCTGAATCCGTCTGCAGATTCCTGCGGCATGGGCCGCGCCGACCACCGCCACCAGTTTCTGCCCGGGGGCGCGGCGGATCTTTTCCGCCATGTAGGCATCCCGCTCATCCACCAGGATCTGCTTGACGTTCGGCAGCAGGTCGCCCATCTCTTCCAGCATTGCCGACAGGGTGTCGGTTTCGCGCAGCCTGTCCAGTTCCTCTTCGTTGATCTCCTGTTTTTCAAACAGGCTGGCGAGCAGGGTCGAGAGCAGTTGCAGCTTGCGCCACAGTCCGGTTTTGCGCCAGGCGCGCAGCAGGGTGGTGCGGATGTTGCGGTCGATCAGTTCGACCCCGATACCGTGTTCCTCGGCGGTTTCGGCGGCGGCGGCGAGTTCCGCCCCCGGCTTCACCCCGGTTTGCAGCCCCATCCGTTTCTGAAACGAGGCCAGCGCCAGGTTGGCGAGCAGGAAGGGCACCTGCCCCTTGCGCACCACCTGGATCAGGTTGAGCGATTCCCAGCGGTTGCGGTCGCGCAGGGCCTGGAAACGCTGGGCGTCGAGTTCGATGCAGACGGTATCCGGTTGTTCGGCGGCGATCACTTCGCGGACCGTGTCCACCGAGTTCTGGGAAATATGGGCGGTGCCGATCAGGACGATCTCGCGGCCGTCCAGTTCAATACGGGTGATATCTGAAGTCGGGGAATCGGTCATGGGTGGGTTTCCATTCGCTCAAAGTGCGCAGCATCCTAGCATAACCGGCCGGGAGCGAACAGTTCTTTCTAGGGTTTGACCAACTGTCAGAATGGCGATGAAGGGTGGTACAATTTAAAGAAGCAGCAGGGATGTCAAGTGCATGTGGGCCTTGCTCTCCGGCTGTCTGAAGGAGTTGACCATGAAAAAGGATCGTTTCAGCTTTGTCTGTCTGGAAGCGGAATCAGGCCATGACGCCTTTGTGAACAATGCGACTGTCGGTGAAGAAGGCCGGGTGCTGGAATGCGCCATGCAACATATTGTCGTGGAGACGATCAAGGGAGATCATCGCTGCTGGGATTACCATGACTGTGAAGAGGTTTCGCGGCGGAAGGAAGAATGGCCATATCGTTGATCGGTCTGTTCCCGGTGACTTCATTGCTAAAAAAGGCGCCTCGAAACAGGCGCCTTTTCTCTTGAAAGACTCTCCACCGCTGCCGTGGGTCTCGGGGCCTCAGGCGACTCCCGAATAAGTGGGACCGTTTACCGGCATTTAAGGCGTCCCGCTGCGTGGCGGGCTGGCACACCATGCCGTTGAAACAGTCCCGTTCTACAACTATACCGCCGGGGCTTTGCGACCTCACCTGCAAGGCAGAGAGCCAATATGCTTCAGTATAGAAAAGTGTCGTTGTTCGGACAAGGAAAAAGTCACCCATGAGGACTCTTTTTGTCGATTGCCCGAGGATTGATCAGATCCTCTTCATGGTGGTCAATAAATATGCAGGTGGTGAGGTTGTTGTTTGTCAACTGTTTGAAATCATAGATAAAAATAACTGGCACGGTTGCTGCTATTTGTTCGATCATGACAGCGGTCGGCAGCTTCCGGGCTGTCTGCCGATGACAGGGTCGCCGCGGAACAACGTCGTTCGCGTGTGATTCCCTGGCCGATAATGAATAATCGGGCAATGGCGCCCCGTTTCATCCGTTGACACCACGGGTGAAGCGGGGCGTTTTCTGTTTCCCCTGAATCAGTGAGTACCTTGTCGGCGGAGAGTACAAGTCATTGATCTGTCTGAGCTTCCCAAAAATCACCAGCGAACCTATGGGTGCGCTTCAGATTTTTGAAAATCCCATTCAGACCAAGCACTTGCACTCTCCATCCAACAGAAACTCACTGATTCAGGTTTCCGGACAGGCATCCATGATCCCCGGAATTTCAATTCATCAACGCTGGAAAGGAGATGGCCATGAAACGGGTCGAATGCATCATCAAGCCGTTCAAACTGGACGACGTCAAGAGTGCCCTGACAGAGCTCGGAATCACCGGGATGACCGTCAGCGAGGTCCGGGGATTCGGGCGCCAGAAGGGACACACTGAACTTTATCGTGGCGCCGAGTACCAGGTTGATTTCATCCCCAAGGTGAAGATCGACCTGGTGGTCGCCGCCGACCAGGTCGGGGCGGTCGTCGAAGCAGTGCAGAAGGAAGCCTGTACCGGCCACATCGGTGACGGCAAGATTTTCGTTTCCGATATCGGTCAGGCGGTGCGTATCCGCACCGGTGAAGTCGGCATTGATTCCCTGTAACCCTGAAAACAAAGGAGGATTTCAAAATGTTGAAACGTATTGCCTTGCTGGTCCCTTTCCTGCTGGTTCTGCTGCCGGGCCTGGTGCTGGCCGAAGACGCGCCGCTGACCGCCGGTCAGGTACAGACCAACCTCAATTTCGTCTGGACCCTTGTGGCCGCCTTCCTGGTTTTCCTGATGCAGGCCGGTTTCGCCATGGTCGAGGCCGGATTCACCCGGGCCAAGAATGCCTGCAACATTATGATGAAGAACATGATGGATTTTTCGGTTGGTGCCATCGCCTTCTGGGCGGTCGGATTCGGCCTGATGTTTGGGGCCGGCAATGGATTTTTCGGTACCAGCGACTTTTTCTTTGGCGGCGCGGTTGGTGACGATGCTCCCTGGAACTACGCATTCTGGATGTTCCAGGTGGTTTTTGCCGCCACCGCCGCAACGATCATTTCCGGCGCTGTGGCCGAACGCACCAAGTTCAGTGCCTACCTGGTTTATTCGGTCCTGGTCTCAGCTCTGATCTATCCGATTTTCGGCGGCTGGGCCTGGGGGTCCTTGTATCACGGCAACGGCTGGCTGGAAGGTCTCGGCTTCATCGATTTCGCCGGTTCGAGCGTGGTGCATTCGGTCGGCGGCTGGCTGGCCCTGGCCGGCGCCATCGTCGTCGGCCCGCGGCTCGGGAAGTTTGACAAAGACGGCAAGGCGCGACCGATTCCGGGTCACAATATTCCCATCGCCTCCCTCGGGGTTTTCCTGCTCTGGTTCGGCTGGTACGGGTTCAATCCCGGGTCCACCACCACCGGTGATACTTCCATCGCGCTGATTGCCGTAACCACCACCCTGGCCGGTGCGGCCGGTGCCTTTTCCGCCATGGCCGCAACCTGGATCAAGTACGGCAAGAGTGATATCGGCATGACCTGCAACGGCGCCCTGGCCGGGTTGGTCGGCATCACCGCCGGTTGTGCCAATGTCAGCCCGGCCTCGGCGGTCATTATCGGCCTGGTGGCCGGGGTGCTGGTGCTCTTCTCGGTGCTCTTCTTCGAAAAGATCAGGATCGATGACCCGGTCGGTGCCGTTTCGGTCCACGGGGTCTGCGGCGTCTGGGGAACCCTGGCGGCCGGGCTGTTTGACAGCGCCGGTTTTTCACTGAAAACCGTTGGTGTGCAGCTGGTCGGCATCGGTGCCTGTTTTGCCTGGGCCTTTGTTGCCGGGCTGGTGGTCTTCAAGCTGATCGACCTGGTGATCGGCATGCGCGTCACCGAAGAGGAGGAGCTGGCCGGTCTCGATTTCTCCGAACATGGCGCCAATGCCTATCCCGATTTCCATACCGTGCATCTCGGCAGTGTTGTTACTCCCGGCGGTCCCGGTGGCAAGGCTCCCAAGGCGGTCGGTGCGCTTTCGGCCCGCACGGCCGAACAATCCTGAAAAATTCCCATCATCCGGGCGGAGTCAGCCTCCGCCCGGAATCCCCATCCCATTTACAAGGAGTTGTGAAAAGATGAAAAAGCTGTGCCTGATGTTGATTGTTCCGGTTTTCGTTGTCGCCTGCCTGGCTCCGGTCGCTCTGGCTTTCCAGGCCGAGGGCGATGCCTACCTCGGTGTCTATGACAAGTACCTGTGGCGCGGATTTGACCTCAGCGGCGGGATGCCGGTTGCCCAGGGCGGGGTGGACGTCAGTGTCGGCGCCTTCACGGTCAGTTACTGGAGCAACCTGCAGCTGAAAAATGACGCCGGAGAAGGTCTCGATGCCGGCGAGATCAACGAAACCGACCTGACGCTCAATTACTCGCGGGATCTGAATGACCTGGTGTCGATCAGTGTCGGCAACATCTTCTACGCCCTGGACGGGATCGAGGATACCAACGAACTCTACGCCGGCGTTTCTTTCAACACCATCGCGTCCCCGTCGCTGACCGTTTACTACGACTGGGACAAGGCCGAAGAGACCGGCCTGTTCTATGTCATCGCGGTCGAACAGAGCTTCAGGGTCATGGACGGGCTGAGCCTGACGCCGGGCCTGTCGGTCTCCTACAATGACGAGAGCGATTATTCGGTGGGCAACTACAGCGACTTCCACGATTACGAGATCGTGCTCCGGGCCGATTACGAGCTGACCGATGACCTCGCGGTTTCGGCATCCTATGTCTTCTCCAGCGGCCTGAGCGATGACGCCCAGCAGGCGATCGACAGTCAGAACCAGGTCGGGGTCAATGTCACCCTGGCATTCTGAACGGGGGATGACTGCAGTTTTTTTCTGAAAATCCCGATTGATATTCACCGCCCACTCGGTTTCGCATCGATGGGCGGTTTTCTCAAGGCTGCCAGGTCCCGGTAGAGAAGAGGGCCGTCATCGAGTACACTCGGTGCATGACCTTCATGCCCCCGGTTTCCGAATGTCTTCCCCCCGTTTTTGACCGTCCCTGGCGGATTGAGCGGCCCGAGCCGATCCTCGACCCGGCGGCCAGTATCGGTTACGACGAACTGCTGCTGCAGCGGGTGCTGAGCGGCGCGAGCGGACCCGTCATCTGCATCCGGCAGGCTCCCCGCTGCCTGGTGGTGACCCGCCGTGAGGCGCGGTTCCCGCACTTCGAGGCGGCCGCAGAGACCCTGGCGGGGGAGGGATGGCCGCTGATGGTGCGCTGCTCCGGCGGTTCCTGCGTGCCGCAGGGTCCGGGGGTCCTCAACCTGTCGCTGGTGTTTGCCAAGCCGGATGGCTGGTTGCTGGAGAACGGTTATCGGCTTCTCTGCGATCTGTTCAGACGCTTGTTGGCAGATTACGGCCTGGCGGCCGAAAGCGGTGAAGTCCCCGGCTCTTTCTGTGACGGTCGCTACAACCTGCAGGTCGCCGGCCGCAAGCTGCTCGGCACCGCCCAGCGCTGGGCCGGGGGCAGTCGCGGGCAGTCGGCGGTACTGGCCCACGCCTGCCTGCTGGTGGATCTCGACCTGGTCGAGGCGACGGCGGCGGTGAACCGCTTCTACCGGCTCTGCGGGCAGGAGTTGCAGTTTGATCCGGGGGCCTGTACCACGCTGCGGGAATGCCTCGGCGGGGAAGCTTCGGGATTGCTCATGGCGGACCTGTTCACCCGCCTGGAAAGGTTGTTCGGAGAATTTTTTGATTGATCCCACGGGGGGACTCCGTGATTTCAAGAAGCCAAGGTGGATGAACCTGCAAGGATGTTGACAAAAAGCACATAAAATTATTGACAATTGAAAAAGTTGGAAATAATCTGAATTCGTTATTTAATATTGCTTCATTTGGATTGTCTATGGGGGGCGAACGGGTTAAGAAAAGCAGCCGGTTATTGGTCTGATGATTGCGGACCGAACGCCGGCTTTTCTGTTGCGAATAAAGGGCAGAAAACATCCGGGGTTCACACATGGAACCGGGCAACCGAGAGGCGTGAAGCTGCGGGATCTGAAGTCTCAGGCCAGCTTGACTGTCTGAAAAGGGCCGATGGAGATTTTAAGTCCATTATCGGGAGTCTGCCCTGATTTTGAGAGTGAGACTTTTTTGTTCTGAAGGGAAGGTATTTTAATGATGGCTTCGTATGTAGGGGGGAAGAGATTCAACAGGGGGTTCAGGGCGACAGCTCTTGTCGTGGTGTTTTTCTTCGCCTGGACGCTCGGCGGTCCAGCCAGCTTGGCCCAGGCTGCCAAGTTCAGTGAAGAAGCGCAGGGTCCGAGGGGGACTTCATCCCACCGGGAGAAGCCCCCGGAGGAGCGCCTGGAGACGCTGATGGAGTGGGTCGAAGCCGAATTGGGTGCTCCTGCAGCCGACATGAAGAAGCTGCGTAAGCATCTCGATGCGAAGCGGAAAACGATTGAGGCGCTTGATGCGGAACTCCGATTGAAGTTCGCCCAAACGGAGAAGTGGCTCAAAAATGCCAATCTGCCGGCAGAGATTTTGGATCGGCATTACCGGTTTGTGAAGCACTATGACGCCAACTTGGAAGAGCTGAAGGGCAACATTGTTCGGATTGAGAAGGCGAAGAACATGGAGGAGGCCGAAGCTGAAATCGAGAAGACCAAGAAGCAGCTGAAGCGGGTCAAGAGGACGTCAAAGCATCGGCATCTCGATCCTGACAAACTTCCCAACCGGCAACCGAAGGCCAAAAAGCGTGAGCCCAGAATGGAGAAGGAGGAGTTCGAGCGGGATTTTAAAAAGGACAATTTTACTTGGCGCAACCAGAAGCGCATTTTGGTCGCTTCTGCCGGTTCTCTTGACGGACTGCTCCTTCCGGATGACCTTGCCGAGACGATCGAGGTTCCATTCACCCCCGAAATTAGGACTAAGGCTGCGGAGTTGGGAAATAGCCCGCTTAGAATCTACGAGTGGGTGCGCAACAATATCGAGTTCGTGCCGACCTGGGGCTCCATCCAAGGTGCGCAAATGACGTTGGAAACCAGACAGGGCAACGCCTTCGATACTGCTTCGCTGCTCATCGCCCTGCTGCGGGCAGCGGGGGTGAAGGCTCGTTACGTTATGGGTACCATCGAACTGCCCATCGAGAAAGTCATGAACTGGGCGGGGGACTTTACGGATCCCATGTCGGCCCTGGATTTCTTTTCCAGCGGCGGCATCCCCACCAAGGGACTGGTGGACGGCGGCCGAATCGTCGCAGCACGCATGGAGCACGTCTGGGTTGAAGCCTACATCGACTATTTCCCCTCCCGGGGGGCAAAACATAAAGAGGGCGACACCTGGATCAGCCTCGATCCGTCTTTCAAGCAATACACCTACAGCGATGGGATCGACATAAGAAGCGCCGTTCCCTTCGACGCCCAGACCTTCCTCGACCAGGTCCAGGCCACCGCCACCATTGATGAGGCCCAGGGATACGCCACCGGCGTCGACGCCCTGCTCGTTCAGCAGACTCTGCAGGATTACCAGACCCGGGTGCAGGATTACATCCAGCAGACCTATCCCGATGCCACCGTCGGTGACGTGCTGGGCAGAAAAGAGATCGTCAGGCAGGAATTCCCTTTTCTGCTCGGCACCCTGCCGTACCGTACCGCCGTCAAGGGAGCGACCTTCGCCGCCATTCCTGACGCGTATCGGCACAAGCTCACCTTCCACGTGGAAAACGAAGTGACACCCGGGAGCTTTGTCGATCCGACCGCACCGGCCCCCGCCGATACGTCCCTGCGTCTGACCATGAGTTTGCCGGAGTTGGCGGGCAAGAAGATCACCCTCAGCTATTCGCCCGCCACCGCCCAAGATGAAGCGGTCCTCGAAGCCTATCTGCCCAAGCCCCATGCAGATGGCACGCCGATTCAGCCGAGCGAACTGCCGAGTTCGCTGCCGGCCTACCTGATCAACGTCAAGCCGGAACTGCGGATCGATGGGCAGGTAGTGGCGACAGGTGCGCCGGTGGGCCTCGGCGGCACCAACATCTTTACCATGACCTTCTCCGACCCGTCCTATGGCTCGACCACCATCACCAACTATCTCGATGCCGGGGTCTTTCAGGCCATCGGCCTGAACCTGGGGCGGATCAGCCCACAGCAGCTGACCAATCTCAAGGCCGGCCTGGAGGCGACCAGGGCGAAACTGGAGAATCAAGATTTCACGGGTCTGACCAAGGACCAGTTGGTGGGCGATCTGCTTTACACCACGGCCATCGCCTACCACGCCGAACTTAGCATCATGAATGCCATCGCCGCCCGCACCATGGGCGTGAACGCCCTGACCCTGCCCTCGGAAACCATTTTCGCCACCAAGCTCAAGGTGCTCACCCTGTGGGGAATTCCCCGGCTGGTTCA
>NZ_PPFX01000014.1:64618-84062 GCF_002898515.1 Geothermobacter hydrogeniphilus
AAACCATTTTCGCCACCAAGCTCAAGGTGCTCACCCTGTGGGGAATTCCCCGGCTGGTTCAACCCGGCGGGCTCAACATGGATGCCGACTACCTGATGCAGGTGGCCAAGGCAAAGGACGGCAACACGGATACGGTCAAACAGTATATGCTCAGCAGCGGTATGACCTCTTCTGTGCTAGAGCACAAGGTTCCGGAAGAGCTATTTTCGACTCCAGATAATCCGGTAGAAGGAATCAGTACAGTTAAAGCGTTGAAGATCGCCAACGATCGAGGCATCCCCATTTACACGGTCAATCAGGCCAACATCACGACGGTTCTGCCAAAGCTGCAGGTTGGCCAGCAAGTGAAAACGGATATCCAGAATGCCGTCAATGCCGGTAAAGAGGTCACCGTCTCCGAGAGCAACGTCAACTTCAACGGCTGGAGCGGTTGCGGCTATATCATTCTTAACCCAGAGACCGGGGCCGGGGCGTATATGATTAGTGGGGGTGGGAGCGGGGGCGCTATTCCTGCGTTGGCTTCAGCCGCATTTACAGGAATACTTGATGCTTTATTGGGCGTGCCAGAGTGGAAATCCGCAATTAGACCGCTTTTTGGTGAGTTTGCAGTAATTATTTCAAAGGGACTAACCGTTTTGGGCTTTGCTATTACAGTGAATAGCATAGTCATAGATGATGACTTGAGTCTACTCCAAAAGTCTCTAGAAATAGGAACTTGGTTGTTGGCAACAGTGGCCTTGGTGAAGGCTGGGGGGCCCATAATTTCATTACTAAGTCCGGTTGCTGCAGTAGTCGCCATCGTAATAACATTTATGGTCATAACTTTGTTAGCTTTGCTTGCTATCTATTTAATTGAAACACGTGTCACGTCTTTTCAGAGAAAACATAATAGGAACAATAAGAGACAAGTCCAATTTACAGCAGCTTGATGTGATTGACTGGAAAGTTTTTCTTTGATCTGTTGTGGGTTGCTTGTCGCATATTGTCAATCATGGATTACATTTATAGGTTGTTTTTATGGCTACATATAGAATGAATAAGAGATTAACAGTGTTTCCTTTTCTTGTTTTATTTTCTCTTTCTGTTTTTGTTTTTATATACGATTCAAAAAGCACTGAAACATTGGCGTTCTCTTTTTTATGTATGGTTAGCTCTTTTGTATTTTTTGTTCTCTTGTTTGTGAGGATTGATATTTGTAATAAATATATTACAAAGCCATATTTTTTTAAATGCAAAAAAATACCATGGGAAAGTATTAGCGAGGTAAACATAAAAAAAAGTCACGTGTCTGGTTATGTGTTTATTACTATTTCTTTTTTTAGAGGAATGGATAATGACTATTTTATAGTTGGCAGCTGGTTTGAGAAGAGTGCATTTTTTTTGTTAGAAATTAAGAAAAAGGCCGTTAATGCAAAAATCTATGAATAGGTAGATGTCTAAGCCATTGAGAGAACATTTCCCCGAGACGCGTTTTGTTTTTCAATCAGTCAGGCCGGAACCTTTTTTCGGCCCATCGGAGTTGTTCTTTGACAATTTAACCTGATTCTCAAGTTGTTCTGATTGGTTTTGCATGGACTCGACTATCTCGATGCTGGGGTTTATCAGGCCATCGGTCTCAACCTTGGCCGTATCAGCTCCAGTCAGCTGACCGCCCTCAAATCCAATCTGGGAGATGACCAGGGCCAAACTCGAAAGCGCAGACCTGGTCGGACTCGACAAAGAGAATCTAGTCGGTGACCTGCTCACCGCCACCGCCATGAGCTATCATGTCGAACTCGACGCCATGAACCAGATTACCGCCAAGACCATGGGAGTCAACGCCATCACCCTGCCGTCCGAGACCATTTTCGCCACCAAGCTCAAGGTGCTCACCCTGTGGGGAATTCCCCGGCTGGTTCAACCCGGTGGGCTCAACATGGATGCCGACTACCTGATGCAGGTGGCCAAGGCCCGGGACGGCAACACGGATACGGTCAAACAGTATATGCTCAGCAGCGGTATGACCTCTTCTGTGCTAGAGCACAAGGTTCCGGAAGAGCTATTTTCGACTCCAGATAATCCGGTAGAAGGAATCAGTACAGTTAAAGCGTTGAAGATCGCCAACGATCGAGGCATCCCCATTTACACGGTCAATCAGGCCAACATCACGACGGTTCTGCCAAAGCTGCAGGTTGGCCAGCAAGTGAAAACGGATATCCAGAATGCCGTCAATGCCGGCAAGGTGGTTACGGTTTCACAATCCAACATCAGCTTCAATGGATGGGTGGGGTGTGGATATATTATTACCAATCCTGAGACCGGAGCTGGGGCGTATATGATCAGTGGGGGCCTCAGTGGAGCAGTATTTACATGGGTTGTTGTCGCTTTCTGGGTAATTGCTCTACTGCTATTTTGCATTTTGCCGGTACCAATGGTGTTTGTTGCCGGTGCGTTAGGCGTAATGGCAGCATACGGTATTTTGTTTGCTCAAGTATGTGCAGTTATGGTTGGAGTATTGACTGGCGCTGGGATAGGGATATTTTTTTCAGATAATTTTAAAGAAGTTTTGTTGTCAGGACTTCAGGATTTCATGTTTGCGTTATTAACTGGTGGTTTAGTGTTGTCAGGTTTTTTAGGGACAATAGCAGGTATAATTATTTTTATTTTATGGCTGTTGTCATATCATGATATTTTTTCTGTAACAAATATAAAAAACAATAGAAAAATATATTGTCAAATATTTACATAAGTAGACCTTCTTAAGGGGTGGTTTGTTGTGTCTAAATGTGTTGAATACTTATTTCAGTTGAGAATGTTTTTTGTATTTTTGTGTCTATTGTACCTATATATAAGAAAAAAAAGAAAAACATTTTTGTTTTTATCGATGTCGTTGTTATCTTATGTGGTTTTGTCTGTGTTTTTTAATTTAGACAAGACGTCTGATTTTTTTATTTTGACAATCATGCTATTGCTTGGTTTTGCTTTAAGTCTAAATGAATTATTAACTTTTGAACGATCCGGTTTTTCATTAGCCGAGTTTGTTGAAATGGACAGGCTTGATTGCTTGGTAATTTTTTGTTTGGGTCTTGTTTGGCTTGTGGTTAGAATAAATGTGTTTAATTAATTTAATATTTTAATCCTTGGAAATTTGATTGATGAAAATTAGTTCTTTGGTTCAATTCCGTACGTTGTTTGTCTGGTTGTTTTTATGTCTACATATAAAACATTGATAGCTACTATTCTTTATGGGGCTGCTGCTGTTGCCGATTACTTAATTTTTTGGTCTTACAAAAAAACCTCCTATTTTTTAACGGAGAGTTTTATGTCTGAGTCTTCTATCGTATTCATCATTATTTATACAATTGCATTAACAATATCCTGTTTTCTTAGAAAACTAACTCATAAAGTCGCCAAGGAGGCTATTGAAAAAAAGTGTCTTAACATAGGTATTTACTCACTTTTTCCAATAAAAGGTGAAAAGGCTGTTGAAATAGCGAATGGATATATTAAAGTTTCAAATATTATCTTTTGGTTTGTTGCTATATTTTTTCCATTTGTTTATCTAGTTAAATTTTTAAATTAAAATTAAAAAAATATCGTTGTTTATGTAGACATGGATTTAAATATTGGAGACAAGTCCAAAGATTTGTTCGACTCTGTCGGTTTTGTCGTATTTATATGCATTTGTTGATTTTATAAGAGTCGTTTTTATTTCTGTATCAGTGACTATTCCTATTATCTACGTTGTTCTATTGGGAATTGCTTTGAATTATTTTCTTAATATGGTTGTTAATAAAGAAAGGTATAAACTTACAGGTGGACTATGTTGATAGCTCTGTTTTTTTTGTCGATCCCTGTTGTTTACTTGGCTGTTAGGATATATTTGATATTGAAGGATGATTTGTGGGATAAAACCGAATGTAAAATATTGAAATTTGACATGGTTAAGAAAAGCTATGGATCTTTGTCTGAAGGGATGGAGAATGCCCACAACATCTATATTCAAATACTTTATTCCTATGTCGTAAATGGGAAAACTTATGTATCAAAAAGGATAAACTTAGGTTTGGTAGACAGGCAATATAGCAAGATAGAGGTAGGGCATGATCCGTTCATTAAATACCTAAAAAGCAATAAATGTTGTGTTTATTATTTGAAGAAATTCCCCAAAATATCTGTATTAGAAAAAAAGCCATATGATAGTGTTTCAAATTTAGTTCTTTTGTTGACATATGTATCAGTGTTGGTTGTGTCGTACGCCATTGTTGTATTAATTGAATGATGATTTGAGTTGTAAGTTTTTCTAAAGTTAGGTAAGTGTAAATTGCTGAAATCATATTGTAATTTACTATTGCATTATAATGTTTTGTGTCCGATGAGAGAAGGTTGTTCTCTGGTTTGAGGCCAGTTGCTTGTCGCTTTATAGTTTACTTAATCGCTTGTGTAGTTTTTATTAAGTATTTTTTTGGTGGCGCCCTTTGTTGTTTTTTTAGGTCAAATGACAATGTTGATTTTGATAGGTTTATATGTTTTTGCTGAATTTATGCAAGTTGGCCTAATTGTTGTTCGTGAAAGAGGTGCCGATTTATGTTGATGGACGAATTTTCACAAAAAATGGCCTTTGTTTCAT
Organism: Geothermobacter hydrogeniphilus; assembly: GCF_002898515.1. Classification (GTDB taxonomy): domain Bacteria; phylum Desulfobacterota; class Desulfuromonadia; order Desulfuromonadales; family Geothermobacteraceae; genus Geothermobacter_A. The sequence continues at coordinate 69,228 of NZ_PPFX01000014.1, forward strand.
TGCTGTTTATATATTTCTTTGTTAGAAAAAAGCAAAATCCCTATTGGTTCTATCTGTTATTTGGTTTTTACCAAGTATTTTATGGTTTTTTGAAATCAACGCATTTGATACATTTGATGAGTTGGTGGTCCTTTGCTCATTGTTGCTTAGTTTGCCTTTTCTGTATTCGGATAATGACATGAAAAAATATAATACATTAAAATCATTCTTTGACAAATATGATTGTGTAGTAATTGCTATTTTTGTTGTTATTGTTTTTTATGTAAAAATTGTAAATTTATTTATGTGATTGATTGTAAATTTTTATAGTGGTTAGTTTCGGCTATTTATATTGATTTTGTTTAAATTAATTACAATGGCTGTTTTAGCTCAGAATTGGTAATAACGTTTTTGTTTTATATATTTAGCTTGTTTTTTGAAGTTTGGAGTAGATGTATTTAAATAAATATCGATTTTATCCGGATAAATATTTTTATAGGCCTTAATATGGCAAAGCTGTTTTTAATTCTTAACATTATAATGGATAGAGCGGATGTTGTTCATAACAGTAATTTTAATATTGCCAATATTATATCTGTTGGTGAGAGTGTATTTAATTTTGCGCAACAACTTATGGGGTACGGCTGATGCAAATATATTGAAATTTACAATGAAAAAAAGAAACTTTGGAATAGTTTCTGAGAGCTCAGAGAATGCGCAAAATAACTATATAGATGTTTTGTATGAATTTACTGAAAACGGTAAAACATACGTATCGAAAAGAATTAGTTTGAGTCTGCTTGACAGGCAGTATAGCAAGGTTGAAATAGATCATGATCCATTTTTAGATGTCCTCAGGAGTGGAAGATGTAAAATTTACTACTTAAAAAAGTTTCCAAAAATTTCTGTAATAAAAAAAGACAAGTACGATTGTTATTCTAATTTAATGTTGTTGTCGATTTATGTTTTTGTTGTTGTTACCTCTTACGTCATAGTTTTATTTATCAGCTAGATTGGCATATTCATGCGTCGATGTGGCGAGAATGATACCCATATAATTTACTCATCGCTAGATGGCACGCCCAACATCTTGCCAAGATAGTCACTATAGCAACTAGGCAGAGACGGATATGCGGTGTTGGGAAAAATTACTTATTTTAGAGTCATATCGGGCCCAACACGCACATTTGACGCAAAAAATCGAAACTGAAATTTTCTGCTGGCATTCGCTTATACTTTGAAAAGTTGATGATGATTGACAACACGGAGGGAATATGCTCAGAAAGTGTCTGGCCCTGGTCGGCGCGATATTTTGCCTTGTAATTTTGGCGAACAACGCTCAGGCTCAACTCCCTCAAATTGCCACTGGCCTCGCCTATCTCACCTCCGCCCAGAGTCCAAATGGCAACTGGGACAGCACCAACTCCCAGGTCGAAACCACTGTCGCCACGACGGCAGCCTTAGAATCTCTGAAGCTCCTGAACCAGATTGGAGGTGTGGCTTATAGTGCAGGGATATCCTGGCTTCAAGCTCAGTCGCCACAGTCTGTTGATTTCATCGCCAAAAGAATCCTCGCCCTAGAACTGACCGACGGTAGTGTCGATGCCCTGCTGCCAGCCCTTGATGTGCTCAAGGGTGGGTGGGGCGGTTACGACGGTTATGCCGTTAACATTCTCGACACTGCCTATGCTCTTCAAGCCCTTCAGGCTACTGGCAGCGGCGATATCTCCACCATTAACGCTGCCTTGGCTTTTCTCACCAACCAGCAGAATGCTGACGGGGGGTGGGGATTTCTTCCGGGAGACGCCAGCAGCGTTTATCTGACGGCCGTGGTCTCATCCACTCTTCAGCAATTTCCCCAGATAACCTCCATCGCCACAGCCGTCAGCAAGGCCGGCATCTTTCTGCTGAAGCACCAGAACGCCGATGGCGGTTTTGGCAGCTCTCTCTCCACTGTTTACGAAACCGCTTTGGCCTATGCTGCCCTGGCGGCCGTTTTCGATGATCCGGCAGTGACAACGGAAACGGTGAACTATCTGACAGCAACTCAGGCCGCTGACGGGTCTTGGAACGACGATCCCTATTCTACAGCGCTGGCGATCAGGGCTCTCTATCTGTCCGAGAGCAAGCCCTCTCCACCTCCATCGCCACCGCCGGCCGGAACCATTGCCGGCATTTTGGTTGATGCGACGACTCATCAGCGGCTCGACGGGGTCAAAGTGGTTCTGGCAAGCAATCCGTTGGTTTGGGTAACCACTGCTATTGATGGCAGCTTCATCCTGAACGACGTACCGGCAGGGTCCCAACAGGTAAATTTTTCCCTGGAAGGCTATAAGCCGGCTACCGCGACCGTAACGGTGGCGGTCGATACGACAGCCAACCTGGGAAACATCGTGATGGTTTCGAGCTATTCTACGGGCATCATCGCCGGCATGATCACCGACTCGATGGGCCGGCCGTTGGCCGACGTTGCTGTCAGCGTTAACGGTGCCTGGAGCGGAAATACCGTGACTGAAGCAGACGGTAGTTTCGTCTTTAGCTACGTAACCCCCGGTGAAGTGGTCATCACCGCAGCGAAAGACGGTTATCAGAATGTCACCGTCACTGGAACCGTTTTTGCCAGAACCACTCTAACGTTCTCGCCGCGATTGGATACCGCGTCGTCCCAGACCACAACCGGAAGATTGGTCGGCCGGGTTGTCGAAGCTACCTGGGGTGTGCCCATAGACCATCTCCCCGATGAGAAAGGAGTGACAGTGACCCTTTCGGGTGGCATTGCGGTGGAACCCGACCCCGACAACGGCGGCCGATTCGACATTCCTGATCTTGCTCCCAACACCTATCAGGTAACGGTCGGCATGAATGGCTTCGCCAGCCAAACCTTCCGCGTAGTGATCGCCCCTGGCGTTACCACCGACCTGGGAACAATCCGTCTGGAAATGTCGGTCTCGAAGATGACTTTGACTGGCAAGGTGACCGACGCTGAGTCGGGTGCGCCGGTTCCGGGGGCAACGATTTCGGTCGATGGTACCATGCTTGCCGGTAGCTCCGATTTTTCCGGCACCTACGCTATAGCCAACATCGACCACCCGGCCCAGATTACTGTCAAGGCGTCTGCCGACGGTTACATCGGCAAAACCTTTACCATCAACACTGCTCCATGGACCCAGTCCTTCGATATTGTTCTGTCTCCCAAATTGTTTGCCGGATCCGTCAAAGGGAAGGTGGTCGATGCTTCACTGGGGACACCCCTGGCGGGGGTCGCCCTGACCCTGATGAGTGACCCGGCGACAAACTGCGTCACTGACTCCGCTGGCAACTTCATTTTCCCCGCCGTGGCGAGCGGAATCCAGCAAATCGAGCTGGTGTCTCCCGGATATGCTGCGCGCACTCTCACGACCACAATTACGGCCGGCCAAGTGAACGATGTCGGGAATATCGGTCTGGGGATGTATCCTTTGCCGGCCACCATCCAGGGAAGGGTGTGGGACAGCGATGCCGACGGGCCTTTCGCCGGGGTCGAAGTGCAGACGAGCGGATCCGACGCCCGGCAGGTTTTCACAGCGGCAGATGGCAGTTATCGTCTGGACAATGTCAATCCGGGGACGGTCATAGTATCAGCCCGTGTCGTGACTAAGCCCGGCTACCAGGACGCTCGCATTTCCGCTCCCCTCGAAGCGGGCGGCATTCTGGTTTTCAATCCTGCACTATCCACCACACCGCGGGCAACGGTCGATTTGGCAGTGCAGACCGATAAAGAGGACTACCAGAAAGGGGAGACGGGTATCGTCACGGTTTATCTCAAAAACCAGGAGGACGTCACCCATCCGCTCTCGCTGCACCTGTTTGTTGTCGATCCCGCTGGGGGCAGTCTTTTCGAATCAGTTCTGGATGTCACTCTTCCCGCAACCGGGACCACCGCTCGGTCGTTCAACATCGCTCTGCCGGCGGATCTGCAGAGCGGGTTGTTCCGGGTAACGGCCGAGGCCTTTGATGCAGACGGTACCCGGCTGGGGAGTGGTTCAAAGACCTTTGGTGTGGCTGTTAGTCGGGTCAGCGTAACACCGACCCTGCCTACAGCCTTCGTTTCTGGCGCCAACACGGTGTCCTTCAACCTGCATAATGTCGGTACTCTGGCGGTTTCGGCCGGAGTTCTGGCCGTTGCGCTTAAGGATCCCGACGGCCAGGTGGTCTTCTCGACCAGCCAATCGTTCAGCCTCGCTTTGGGCGATAGCCTGAATTTGCCATGTCAGATTGCGATTCCCGACCTCAAATTCGGAAACTACACCCTCTCCTACACCCTGAGTGATGAAACCCACCAAGGTCCGACGGTCGATGTCCCGTTGCCGAATTCTTTGATCATCGACCCGCTCTTCAGCAGTGCTTCGCACCGGGTCGGTGCGACCGCCAATCTGACAGTGTATCTGAGTAACGCCGGCCGGTTCGAATTCGACACGGCAGGGACGGGGTTGCCAGTTACAGTCTCAGTGCCCGATGCCGGCTACGAAGAAACCAAGATTCTGGTTCCCGCCCCACGCGTCGGTAGCACGGATCCCGCCGCTTTGCTCTATGGTTTTACAATCCCGGCAAGCCTGACGGCAGGACTGCACGGCGCGACCATCACGGTGACATTGCCGTCGGGGTCCAGCCTGGTCAAAACCACTCAGTTTGCCATTTCGGACTCGGACCTAAGCCTTGCTCCTCTCGCAGACACCGCTTATCTTGCGGGCGAAACCATCACTCCCAAGATCCTCAACAATGGCGGAGCCGATACCCGGACTCAATGTCGGCTGAGCCTTTACGACGCCCAAGGGATGTTGGTGGCCGAGCGGACTGTGACCGGCGTGGTAGCCGCCGGATCGTCTCTGACTTTGTCTCTGTCGGTACCGACGGGGAGCGTGGATGGTCAATATCGTCTGGTGGTCTACTACAAAGACCTCAGCACGGGAGAGGAGGCCACAGTCCCGACTCCAATCACCATTCAGGGTGTGACAGGCACTCTTCAGGTGCAAACCGACAAGCAGACTTATTTGCAGACAGAAACCATTACCGGCCTCAGCAGTGTTATCAATGGCGAGGTCCCCTTGGTCAATGGGACTCTCCTTCTTCAGGTAACGGCAGCCACCGGCAATCTGCAGAGGAAAACATGGACCAGTCAAAACGACTTCCAACAGGGAAGAGGTTCTGGGGTTGACACCGTTGAAGTACCCGACGCTGTCACCCTTGTCGCCATGGATGATGATTTCGATGATGGTGTTTTCAATCCCGACCGATGGAACTCTTCCCGTTCGAGTTCCCTGACGGATTATCCTCCTCTCGAACAGAACGGGACCGTACAACTCAGCCTGCCGTCCAATCCCGCACGCAACTGGATTTCCAACAACCTGACGACCAAATTCAGAGTGACGGGCGACTTCGACACTCAGGTTGATTACAATATCATCAGCCCCTGGAATTATGGTGGCAACAATCATGCCGCAGGGTTGCAGGTCTTTACTCCCTCTTGGAATACCCGTATTGACGTTTGGGGCTTCTCGCCCACCTATGGGACGATAGATTCCTATGGCAGCTACACCAACGTCGGCGGTGCCAGGCTCAACGGCAGACTGCGCATTACCCGTGTTGGTAGCAACTACTACGTCTATTATTGGAACGGCAGCCGTTGGATCAGAGCCTACAGTTTCGGCGGGCGACCTTCCGGCCCTGCCGGTTTTACCCTGATGTGTTTCGGACAGGGTGGAAACGTTCAGGTGCTTTACGACAACTTCACGGTTGTTTCACATACGTATCCCCAATCCGGAACTCTGAAGTTGAGATACGACAGCGGCCGTTCTGGGACCTGGGGAAATCTTGATTTCCAGGGCGACATCCCCAGCGGAACCTCCATCAAATTTCGGACTCGCTCCGCTGACACCGAAGCGGGCTTGGCCAGCGCTGTCTGGAGCGACTATCTGACTGTGAGCGGTTCGCCCATCACCAGCCCCGAAGGGCGTTGGCTCGAGGTGGAAACGACTCTGGCAACCACCGATACGACAGTCTCCCCGACGCTTTATGAGGTTTCCGTGACTCGGGGACATCAGGCCGGTGATATTCTCTGGCAGACCACTATTCCAGCCAATCTGGCTCAGGGTGAAACCTTCTCGCCAGTCAACACCATAGGCGCTCTGGGAACGACGGGTAAATTTTTCCTGCAAGGCCTGCTGTACTCCTCTACCGGGCAAATCGTTACTTCGGCCGAATATCCTTTCTATGTGGAGCAGGGCAATATCCAGATTGTTCTGGCCACAGACAAAAAAATCTACCGACCCGGCGAAACCGTCAGCATCAGTGGGGAAGTGCTAAGCCTGTCGAGCGGCGGTACCACCGGGTTGAGTCTGAACATTGCTGACACCACCGCTGGCAGTGCCCCCCTACATAGCGAGACTTTCGATCTTGTTGCTGATAGCACGCATACCTTCAGCTTTACCGCGACAGCGGAGGCCGAAGGCGTCTACAGCTTGGGTGGAATAGTCGAACAGAACGGCGCCACTTTGGCAGCTATTGACGAGCAGTATGAAGTTGCGAGCCCGGCGGTAACCGCCACGGTGACCGCGCCGGAAACCGCAGGCAACGATTCCTTCCCCCTTTGCATAACATTGAATAACAGCGGGAAGGTCGATGCGACCGTCGCTATGCGGCTGGCAACTGAGGGAGGGGCTATTGTCGACGTCCAGACCATTGACCTTGCTCCCGGTGAGAGCCAGGTGATGCAATATCCATTGCAGATTGTTGGAGCTACTACATATCTAGTTGAAATTACAGGAGACTTGGAGCAAACGATAGCGAAAAAGGTGGTTTATGTTCCGGCGCCTCTAAACAATGTGATTGCCGCTAATATTGTTACCGACAAAGTGTCCTATAATCCCAACGAAGTGGTATCTCTGACCTCAACGGTGACGGCCAGTGCGCCGGTGGAAAATCTTTCAGCCCGAATCTCGGTAACCAACAGCCAGGGGCAATCTCTTTATTCGGCCACGGTTGCCATGCCGAGCCTTGTGCAGGGCCAAACGCAGACGATCAATAAGCAATGGGGGACCAGGACCAATCCGGCCGGAACCTATACGGTTTCTTTGCAGATTCTCAATTCCGCCGGTGTCGTTGTGGCGGACTCTTTCCGCGACTTTACCATCAACGCCACGACTTCTGTTTCAGTCCTTCTCAAGGGTCAGCTAAGTCTTGATAAACAGAGCATCCTCGCCGGAGAGCCGGTAAGAGTCACCTACAGCGTGGTGAATGTCGGCAATGTAGATTTGTCCAGTGTTGCTCTTTCTGTCCGCATTGTCGATATGGCTGATCAAACTGTTTACGACACCATTGGCGACCAGACAAGTCTCACCATAGGGAGTATTTTCAGCAACAGTGGCACTTTCGACACTCAGAGCTACAGCGCCAAGGACTACGCTGTCATCCTTCTGGGCAATATCGATGGAGAGGAACAAGCCCTTGCAAGCACTTATCTGCGGGTCGAGGGTGCTCCATCCGCACCGACGCTTGCGGAACCGGCGGGAGGGGCCGATGTTGTCACCTTCACTCCGGCCCTTATCGTCAACAATGCAGCCGATCCCAACCACGACAACCTGATCTATGAGTATGAAGTCTATGCCGACAGCAACCTGACCGATCAAGTTGCCACCGGAATGGTGGCCGAAATGGCCGGCATTACGCAATGGATTGTCCCCACTGCATTGAGCGAAAACCAAACTTATTTCTGGCGGGCACGGGCCTATGATGGACAGCTTTATGGTCCTTGGATGGCGCTATCATCCTTCCGAGTAAACACGATCAATGATCCGCCTTCAGCTCCCAATGTTTCGAGCCCTGCAGATGGCTCGGACGTCGGTATGCTGAAGCCGGTTCTCACGGTCACCAATGCGTCGGACCCTGACAGTTCCACCTTGACCTATAATTTTACGCTCTCCCTCGATCCGGATTTTTCTCAGGTTGTGGCGTCTGCTACAGGAATCACAGGTGGGCAGGGGACGACTTCCTGGGCCATCCCGAACAATCTTCAAGAGAATACCTGGTATTACTGGCGGGTACAGGCCGATGACTGGCTTGTGGAGGGCCCATGGTCGGAAACCGCAAGTTTTCTGGTCAATACCGCCAACGATCCCCCTTCTACACCGGTTATCGTTGTGCCAGTAAGCGGCTCTGTTCTTTCAGATTTGTCTGCTGAAGTGGTTGTGACTAACAGTTCGGATCCTGATTCGCCGGTTCTCTCGTATTATTTCGAGGCAGATGAAAAAGCGACCTTCAATTCGGCCAATCTCATTCGCTCGGGTATGGTCGTTGAGGGACAGGATACCACTCTGTGGAATTTAAGCGGACTCAAGGACAATTCCAGGTACTATGTGCGGGTCAAAGCAAGCGATGGGATGGCTGAAAGTCCTTGGTCAGATGCTGTGGAATTTTTCGTGAATACCGTCAACGATCGACCGACCGTACCGACATTGAATAATCCCTCCAACGGCACAGGAGTCAAAGAAATCTCTCCAGCCTTGTCTGTTCACAATTCAATAGATCTGGATGGGGATAATCTGTTCTATGTATTCGAGGTTTATTCTGATGCATCCATGACGAATCTCATTGCCCAGTCGGGTAACATTGCCGAGATGCCCGATGTGACTGTTTGGACCGTACCCTTATCGCTAACGGAAAACCAGACCTATTACTGGCACGCCAGATGTTTTGATGGATCGCTCTACAGCGGTTGGATGCCAACGGCCTCTTTTCTGGTAAATACTTCCAATGACGCACCGGGAGCGCCCCAGCTCTTGGCACCGGCGGATGGTCGGAGCCTGGAAAGTCTCCAACCCACTCTGACGGTTGTGAATGCCTTGGATCCAGACAGCGGTCAGCTGACCTATGATTTCGAGGTGTACCGTGATGGAATATTGATCGAGGCAATAAATGGTGTGCCTGAAGGGGACAACGGTACAACTTCTGTCACTTTGGATGCTCCTTTAACCGACAATACTTCGTACTCTTGGCGGGCAAGGGCTTTTGATGGGGGACAATATGGTGAGTGGATGAACTTGGCAACATTTACTATCCACCAGATAAGAGCGTCCATCAAAGCGGAAATCAAATTTGAACCGAAGACCCTGAACAAAAGATCCAAGGGGACTTGGATCAAGGTTGATATTGTGTTGCCGGATGAATATGAAGCTTCTGCGGTCGACATTTCGTCACTTCGCTTCGAAGGGGTGGTTCCTGCCGAAACACGGATTTACCGTGTCCATCATGGAAAGCACGGGAACAAATTGACGGTCAAGTTCAGACGGGAGCAAGTTATTTCCTTGCTCCCGGTTGGGGAGAAAGTTCTAGTCCATGTCACTGGGGATATAGGCCCAATGTCATTTGAAGGAATAGATATTATTCGAGTGATTGATATGCCCACAAATTGCGGAAATACCGTAAAACAACAACAAAAACATCAAGAAGACAAGCATGGTTTTGAAGATGAGGAAGAGCATTCGCGAGGTCAAGAGCGAGACGACTAACCTGATAACCAGCAGTGACTAGCCTCTTGCCGCGATGGGCAAGGATCAGAAGATCCAGCCTAACACGCTCTACAAATGGATTCGCCAGGATAGCGAGAACCTTGAGGAGATCGCCCCGGCAAAGGTAAACAGCTCTCGGAAGCCGAAGAAGAGCCTGGAATCAACTCCGGTCGCCCCTACTTTGAACTGGAAATTCTCTCCCTGACCGGCTAAACTGCCGCCCATGCTCAGATCTCTGCCCAGAACCCTGCGGGTCGCCATTTCGATGACCCTGCTCAGTTGCAACACCGCACTTCACTGCCTGCCGATCTTCTGTCTCGCGCTGGCCAAGCTGGTTCTTCCGCTTCCCGCCTGGCGCGGGTTCTGCAGCCGACTGCTCAACGCCATGACCTCCTCCTGGATCACGGTCAACGGCTTCTGGATCGGCATGGTTCGAAAAAATCCCTGGGATGTTGACATCAGGAATGAATTGAGCCCCGACAACTGGTATCTGGTCACCTGCAACCATCAGTCGTGGGCCGATATTTTCATCTCCCAGCAGTTGCTGAACCGCCGCGTGCCGCAGATGAAGTTCTTTCTCAAGCAGGAACTGATCTGGGTTCCGGTGATCGGGTTGGTCTGGTGGGCGCTCGATTTTCCGTTTATGAAGCGCTACAGTAAGCAGTACCTGAAAAAGCACCCCGAAAAAAGGGGCAAGGATTTTGAAACCACTCGCCGCGCCTGTGCTAAATTCCGTCACCTGCCGGCGGCGATCTTCAATTTCATGGAAGGAACCCGCTTCACGCCCGACAAGCATCAACGGCAGTCCTCACCCTACCGACATCTGCTCAAACCGCGCCCCGGCGGCACCGGGTATGTCCTTGGCGCCATGGGCGAACAGCTGAAGGCACTGGTCGATATCACCATCTACTATCCGGAGGGTGTCCCCGGTTTCCGGGATTTTCTCAGCGGAGACAAAAGCAGCGTCAAAGTCGTGATCGATTCCCGGCCGCTTCCGCAGCATTTGCGCAGTGGCGATTATGGCAGCGATCCGGTCTTTCGGGCGGCGGTGCAGAAATGGATCAATGAAATCTGGCAGGAGAAGGATGAACTGCTGGAGAGCCTGATTGAAAAACGCAGAAGGAGGATGAATAAGGCTCCTTGACAGGCCTGTCTATAGAGATAGCATAACAAGACATGGTGTGAGGTTTTCCGATAAAGCCAACCCTCTCGCAGAAGAGGGGCGGAAAGTTACGGGTCTTTACTCCTCAAAAACAACAGGAAGACGGCCGAACTGCCGAAGGATATTGATCCTCATGGTGGTGTCGGCCTTTTTGTTTCTCTGGCCTCCTCATAGATCCGGAAGTTGGAAAGTTCATCGTGTCGGGGCCCGAAAAAAGCGCGATGACGACATTTATGAAAGTTGGCTTGATTGGCAATATGCCTTAGTTGCTGTATGAAATGTGGTCAGCCGGGGGGGCGGGCGAAAGGGTAATAGTCATGCTGCATGAAAACAGGCTCAGATGTTTGAAGATTGCTCTTTATATATTCGGCGTTATTTTCATTGCAGGCGTTCCGGCAATGATGATGTGGATATGGCCTTCAGGTTGGAGTTGGACGCCTCCGCAGCCAGAATATGAACAAATGATTATGGGTATTTACGTTACACTGGGAATATTTCTGGTTCGCGCTGCAAAAGATCCCTTGGCTCATGCAAGCCTTATCTGGTTCACGATATTTTCGAGTATTGTCCATGCTGGAATCATGCTGGTTCAAGCCATGGTTGATGAAACTGAGAAGGCCAACCTGGCGGGTGATATCCCAGCGTTGTTTCTGGTGGCATTTGTTCTCTGGTATCTTATGCCCAGGAGAACCCGGACATAGTGGAAGACTGGCAAGCGGTTCCATCTTCATCCAGTTGAACGGCAGAGGGGGGCGAAGTTTTCCCCGGGAACGATTCAGCGTTCCGCCGGCGGCAGGCGGGCGGCAATCCTTTGGGCGAGCTGGACGGTGCAGGCGAAGACGGTATCATGGCTCAACCGCGAGATGTCGCTGCAGCTCTGTAGGGTTTGCCCGATCCGGATGTTGTCCGGTTCGAACGCGACCGGCTCTGTCGGTGGGTAGCTGAGGCAGGTGGTCAATACCAGGCAGATGAGGGGCAGGGTGATTGGTGATCAGTTTTGGCATCGGTGGTTTTTGGATTTTATCACAAGGTTGGCGCGGAGGTTTTTAAAGGTTTTTTCGCTGCTAACCATTCAAATTGTCATGAGAAATGTGAATGGTCCTGATCTTGAAAAGAAAATTCAAAAAAAACGTTGACAAATATAACCAGATTGGTAATATTGCTTCCAACAGAACATTTCTTCTTCATGTTCTGCCCTCCTGTAACACACGCACACAACCTTTTCCCCGCAGTTTCACCCTCCTGAACTGCGGGGACTTTTTTTGCCCATCAGCTGTACCCCGGCACTCCGAAGCGGTAAAATATCTACAGGCGCGGACAGGGGCGGTTACCGCCTCCGGCAGGACGGTGTTCCGCACCTGTCACAGTTTTTTGCGGTTTCGCAAGCATTTTGCCGGAGAAGGAGAGTCGTCATGGGACGCAAATATGTTGAATGCAGGGATTTTTCCGGAGATGATCACTGCAGTGAAATTCTGACCGGAAACAATGACGAAGAACTGATGGAAGCGGTGATCAAGCACGCCATCAACATGCACGGAATGGCGAACACCACCGACTTCAGGACCAAGGTTTCGATGACGTTCAAAGAGGGGACGCCGACGCATTAAGGTTGTCGGCAGGTGAACCCGGCGCCGGGAAAATGGTACAGAGTCTTCCGGCGTGGAAAAGAGGAGGGGTCGGTGAGTTCACCGACCCCTGCTTATTTGACGAAATAGCCGGCCACGCGCCAGAGGTGGTCATCATCCAGCATGACGATGATCTGTTCCTTGGCGTCGGGCTGATTCCGGTACTTCGATTCGTAGTTGAGCATGATGTACTCGCCGTCGGGGCTGTCCTTGGCCTCGGTCGTGTAGCGGGCTTCAACCTGCTTGCGTTCTACCACCGGTCCGGTCCATTGGCGCAGACTGGTCAGTTTCTTGATCCACTCTTCACTGGGAACTTTTTCCTGCAACAGTTTGGCCGCGGCCTGCCAGCTTTGTTCATAATTCTGATTGTCGACCAGTTGCAGGAACCGGGTCGCGCTCCGGTTTGCCTCCGCCAGCTTGGCCGGGTCAGGTTTCTGGTGCAGGCGGGGGAGAATGATAATCGCCAGGGCGGCGAGCAGCAGGGTGACATGGATTCCGTATTTTCTCAGCAAAACAACCTCCGGAATGTAAAACGAGTTGCCGGTTCGTGTCAGGCAAACCGGCGACAGCAAATTGTATGGGGATACTCCTGAATCCACGAGCTTGTGTCAATCGTGGCTGCGCGGATTCTGGATACTATAAGCGGGATGGAGGGAGAGGGCAACAGGTTCATTGCCTGACAGGCTGATGAAAAACGCCCATCTGCGGCGTTGTCCTTCCCCCGCGTCAACGACGCAGCTTCCGCTACGCTTTGTGCCGCGGGGGGGGCGGACGCCTGGCAGCTGGACATTTTTGCTCAGCCTGAGGAATGTGACTTTTTCAACACTCTGTTAAGTGGTTTACTCCAGGAGCTGTTTCATAATCCCGAAGGCTGCCGTTCGTCCTTCGGCGGCGGCGGTTACCGCCAGGTCGGCGCCGCGATGGCAGTCGCCGCCGGAAAAGATTTTTTCGTGGCTGGTGCGTCCTTCGGCGTTGACCTTGATGTTGCCCCACTGCTGCAGTTTGATCCCCTCCTGTTCCAGGAAGGGATGCGGCTCCTGGTCGAAGCCGAGGGCCATGATGATGACATCCGCCGGCACGCAATGGTCGGAGTCAGCAACCTCTTCAACGCGCTGCCGACCACTGTCATCGGGTTCCCCGAGCCGGGTGCGGACGGCGTCGATGCCGACCAGGTTGCCCTGTTCATCAAGGACCACACGTGTCGGCGCCTCGTTGAAGAGGAAATGGACGCCCTCCTCGGCGGCATTGTGAAACTCCTTGCTGCTGCCGGGCATGTTGTCCGCGTCACGGCGATAGAGGCAGGTGACACTTTCGGCACCCTCGCGAACAGCGGTGCGAACACAGTCCATGGCGGTATCACCGCCGCCGACAACCACCACCCGCTTGCCGAGAACGGCGAAGCGTTCCATCCAGGAGCGCCCGGCAAGACGACGCTGGACACTGGTGAGAAACTCCATGGCCAGGTAGACCTGTTCGTGATCCTCGTTGGGGATGCCGGCGCGTTTGCCATTAGTGGCACCGAGGCCGAGGAAAACGGCATCGAAGTCGGTCACCAGTCTGCTCAGCGACAGGTCACTGCCGACAGCGGTGTTCAGCTGCAGGGTCAGGCCGGCCTGCTGCATGATGTCGAAGCGGTGGCTGACTGTTGACTTGTCGAGTTTGAAGCCGGGAATGCCACAGGCGAGCAGGCCGCCGGGAATATCGGAGCGTTCGAACATGACCACCTCGATCCCGGCTCGCAGCAGGAAATGGGCGCAGCTCATCCCGGCCGGACCGGAGCCGACCACGGCAACCTTTTTGCCGCGGGTCAAACCGGGGAAGGGAAGCTTGAAGCCGGCGCGGAAGCCGAGGTCGGTGATCGAAGCCTCGATGGCGCCGATGGTAATCGCGCCGTAGCCGTCATCGAGAGTGCAGGCCCCTTCGCAGAGCCGGTTGTGGGGGCAGATACGGCCTAGAATCTCGGGAAAAGGCGAGGTTTCGTTGCAGAGCAGGAACGCCTTCTCAAGGTCTTTCTCGGCAATCGCCTCCAGCCACTGCGGAATGTAATTCTGCAGCGGACAGCCGATCGCGGTGCAGAAGGGATCGCCGCACTGCACGCAGCGCTCCGCCTGCCGCCTGACCACACGGTTGTTGAAGAACCGGTAGATCTCCTCGAAGTTGAGAACCCGCTGGTTGACGTCCTCTTTGGCGGGGTCTTCGCGGCCTGTTACTGTGAATCCTTGCATTTCGTCTCCGTAGGGCGGCGAACAGCTTCACGCCGTCTGCTGCGTTGCTTCTTGCCGGTCATCCTCGATGTAGCTCCGCTACACCTGCTTTTGGTGCAGGGCAAACAGCTTCACGCCGTCTGCCGCGTTCCATCGGTATCGTCCATCCTCAACGTAGCTATCGCTACGCCTGCGGTATCCGCTGCCGATGCGCCTTGCATCCGACATAAATCTGTTTGCCTTCGACGGTTGTTGTTTTACCCTTTTCCAGCCTCCAGCCTCCAGCCTCCAGCCTCCAGCCTCCAGCCTCCAGCCTCCAGCCT
>NZ_PPFX01000015.1 GCF_002898515.1 Geothermobacter hydrogeniphilus
TGCGACGTAGCTGCCGCTACGCCTCCGCGCTCATCGAGGCAGCGCCTTGATTTGACCCTGAATCAGTGAATCCCTTGTCGGCGGATAGCACAAGTCATTGATCTGTCTGAGCTTTCCAAAAATCACCAGCGAACCTATGGGTGCGCTTCAGATTTTTGGAATTCCCATCCAGGCCAAGCACTTGGACTCTCCATCCAACAGGAACTCACTGATTCAGGTTGATAAAAAATCCAGCGTCTTGGAACGGTGGGATGGAATTGTCGATTGAGAGTTTGTAATGCCCGGTTCACGTCTTTCCTAACAGAATGCCAACAATATGATATTACTGTTCCCTGAAACTGCGCTGCATACCTGAAAACAGGATTATCCCATGGCCGACAAAACAATTCTCATCATCGAGGACGAAGAGGACATTCTCGCCCTGGTGCACTACAACCTCGCCCGTGACGGTTTCCAGGTCGTCTGCGCTACGTCCGGGGAGGATGGGTTGCGGATGGTAGCCGAGCACCGCCCTGACCTGGTGCTGCTCGATCTGATGCTGCCGGGGGTGGATGGCCTTGAAGTCTGCCGCCGTCTGCGTTCGGGCGCGGAAACGGCGGCACTGCCGATTGTCATGATGACCGCCAGGGGGGAGGAGAGTGACGTGGTGACCGGCCTTGAACTCGGTGCCGATGACTATGTCACCAAGCCCTTCAGTCCGAAAATTCTCATTGCCCGGGTGCGTGCGGTGCTGCGGCGACGGAGCGGGGCGGGGAGCGAAGGCGGCAATGACGAGGTCCTGGTCCATGGCGAGCTGACGATTCATCCGGGTCGCAAAGAGGTTCAGGTGGGGGGCGTCCCGGTTGAACTGACCTTCACGGAATTCCGAGTTCTCCATTTTCTTGCCGGTCGGCCCGGTTGGGTCTTCACCCGCTACCAGATTGTCAACGCCGTGCGCGGTGAGGATTATGCCGTGACCGACCGGGCGGTGGATGTGCAGATCGTCGGATTGAGAAGGAAACTCGGGCCCTGTGGCGCGCTGATCGAAACAGTGCGCGGGGTCGGTTATCGCTTCAAGGATCTCGATGCCGAAGTCCGGAGCAGCCATGGCCCGTAAGCGCCTGCTCTGGCATATTTTTCCCGCTTACCTGCTGGTGACCCTGGTCGCCCTGTTCGGCGTGACCTGGTACATGACCCACGCCCTGCGCCAGTTCCACATGCAGCAGGCTGAGGCCGATCTGCTGGCGCGGGCGCGGATGCTGGCCTACCAGTTGCGCGGTCAGGTCGATCTCCGCCATGCCCTGTGGATCGACAGCCAGTGCAAGGCATTGGGAAAACGGACCGGTACCCGGCTGACCGTGGTGCTGGCCGACGGCAAGGTGCTCGGTGATTCGGATAAGGATCCGCAGCGGATGGACAACCACGCCGGACGTCCGGAGATCATTGCCACCCGCTCCAGGAAAATCGGTCGTGCGGTGCGCTTCAGTCATACCCTGGGAAAACCCCTGATGTACGTGGCCGTCCCGGCGGTTGATGGTGACAAGGTGGTCGGCAGTATTCGCGCCGCTTTGCCGATGACCGCGGTGGAAGCGGCGCTGCAGGATATCCACTGGCGTATTTTCGTCGGCGGGGTGCTGGTGGCGTTTTTTGCCGCGCTGGTCAGTCTCTGGATCGCGCGGCGTGTCAGTCGGCCACTGGAGGAGATGAAGCGCGGCGCCGAGCGGTTTGCCCGTGGAGAGCTGGAGTCAAGGTTACAGGTCGGCGGTTCGGAAGAGGCCCGGAGCCTGGCCGAGGCGATGAACCGCATGGCGGCGGAACTCCACGGCCGCATCCGGACGGTGCTGCAGCAGCGCAACGAAATCGAGGCGGTTCTTTCGAGTATGGTCGAGGGGGTTCTGGCGGTTGATGTCGACGAGCGGCTGTTGCGCCTGAACCGTGCCGCGGCAGAGATGCTCGGCGTCAGTCCCGAGGGGGCGGTCGGCCGGCCGGTGCAGGAAGTGGTGCGCAAGGTCGACCTGCAGCGGTTCGTCCGTCTGGCGCTGGGCAGCAGCGAGCCGGTCGAGGATGACCTGGTGCTGCATGGTTCCCGGGATTGTTACCTGCAGGCCCATGGTACCCGCCTGGCCGGTTCCGGAGGACAACAGCTCGGAGCCCTGATCGTTCTCAACGATGTCACCCGGTTGCGGCGGCTGGAGCGGGTCCGCAGTGATTTTGTCGCCAATGTTTCGCATGAACTGAAGACACCGATAACCGCCATCAAGGGATTTGTCGAAACTCTGATTGACGGCGGTATCGAACAGCCGGAGGATGCCCGGCGCTTTCTCGGCATTGTTCTCAGGCAGGCCGAGCGGCTCAATGCCATCATCGAGGACCTGCTGCAGCTCTCCCGCATCGAGCAGGAGGCGGGGCTGGAGGGCATCCCCCTGGAGCCGGGCGATATCACCCCGTTGCTGCGCAGCGCCCTGCAGGCCTGCTGTATGCAGGCCGAGCAGGAGTCCATTCCTCTCCGCCTCGAATGTCCCGAGTCGCTGCCGGCGAGCATCAACGGGCCGCTGCTGGAGCAGGCGGTGACCAACCTGGTCGACAATGCCGTCAAGTACAGTCCGGCCGGTGCCGAGGTGCTGATCCGGGCCGAGCGTCTCGACCGGGAGACGATCATCGAGGTGCGCGATCAGGGTTGTGGAATTCCCGCCGAGCATCTCTCCCGCCTGTTCGAACGCTTTTACCGGGTCGACAAGGCCCGCAGTCGCAAGCTCGGCGGCACCGGGCTCGGACTGGCGATCGTCAAGCACATCGTCCAGGCCCACAGTGGCACGGTCAGCGTCGAGAGCGAACCGGGGCAGGGGAGCTGCTTCACCATCCACCTGCCCGACGCCCCTGACCGGTCGTGAGGCGCTCCAATGCCGAATCGGAGCAGGACACTTGCCCTTCCAGCGAACATTCCAAGGCCGATCAAAAGTGCCCGGATGCGAGGCGCCCAAAGTCTGAGGAGTGAGGCGTAGCGGTAGCTACGTTGCAGCGACGAGGGCGAGGGCAACGAAGCAGACGGGCGCTTTTCATCGGCCCTGGGACTTCCTTTTCCCGTCCCTTCGGCTATAATGGGCCTCATTTCCAGCCGAGGAGCCCATTATGTCGAGCAGTTTCGGAACCCTGTATAAAGTCAGTACCTTCGGTGAATCCCATGGGATCGGTGTCGGCGCCGTCGTTGACGGCTGTCCGGCCAACCTGGAGCTTTCCGAGGCTGATATCCAGCCCCAGCTCGACCGTCGTCGGCCCGGGCAGTCCGATCTGACCACCCCGCGCCAGGAAGCGGATCGGGTATCGATCCTTTCCGGGGTGGAAAACGGCAAAACCCTCGGCACGCCCATCGGGCTGCTGGTGCGCAACAAGGACCAGCGTCCCGGCGACTACGGCGAAATGAGCCGGGTGCCGCGCCCCTCGCACGCCGACTACACCTACCAGGTCAAGTACGGCAACCGCGCCGCCAGCGGCGGCGGTCGTTCCAGCGCCCGCGAGACCATCGGCCGGGTGGCGGCGGGGGCGATTGCCGAAAAGATACTGAAACAGTACTGGGGCATCGAGATCGTTGCCTGGGTTTCCAGCATCGGCAACGTACGCTGCGGCGCGGTTGATGCCGACACCCTGACCCGTAAGCAGGTCGACGCTCACCTCACCCGTTGTCCCGATGCCGCCGTCGCCGAACAGATGGCCGAGTTGGTACGCGAGGTGCGCGACGCCGCCGATTCGATCGGCGGGGTGGTCTCCTGTGTCTGTCGCGGGGTTCCGGCCGGATGGGGCGAGCCGGTGTTCGACAAGCTTGAGGCGAGACTGGCCCAGGCGATGCTGTCGCTGCCGGCCACCAAGGGCTTCGAGATCGGCTCCGGGTTCGCCGGCACCGAGCTGCTCGGCTCGCAGCACAACGACCTGTTTGTCCGCAAGGGAAAACGGCTCGGCACCCTCACCAATCACGCCGGCGGCGTGCTCGGCGGGATCTCCAGCGGTGAATCGATCCTTTTTCGCACTGCCTTCAAGCCGGTGGCGACCATCGGCAAGAGCCAGCAGACGGTCGATTTCGACGGCAAGCCGGCGGTCATGGAGGCCAAGGGGAGGCATGATCCCTGCGTGGTGCCGCGGGCGGTGCCGATCGTCGAAACCATGACCGCCCTGGTACTGGTCGACCTGGCCCTGCGCCAGCAGGCGCGGCAACTCTGAATCAGGAACTGTCCTCGGTTTCGCGCTAGAATGATGGGGAATCCTTTCAGCGGGAGGTCCCAATGGCGGAAACGATCCTCATCACCGGTGCCAATCGTGGCATTGGTTTCGAACTGGCGTGTGCTTTTCTCACGCGGGGCTGGCAGGTGCTGACCTGCTGCCGCGATCCTGAACAGGCGGCTGACCTGCAGCGCCTGGACGCGGAAAGTGGCAAGGTTGAGATCCTGCGGCTCGATGTTGCCGAGCCGGATCAGATCGCGACCCTCACCGCCGCCCTTGCCGGTCGTCCCATCGACATCCTCTTTCACAACGCCGGTCTCTTCGGCCCTCGTGACCAGGCTTTCGGTAACACCGATCCGGAGCAATGGCTGGAGGTCTTTCGGGTCAATGTGATCGCTCCGCAGAAGCTGACCGAGTCCCTGGTCGAAAATGTCGCCGGCTCCGGGCGTAAAACGGTCGCGATCATGGGCAGTCAGCTCGGCTGCATCGGTGACAACAGTTCCGGGGCCTGGCCGATCTATCGTACCAGCAAGGCGGCGGCGCACATGCTGATGCGCACCCTGGCGTTTGATCTCAAAGCGCGCGGCATCACCGTGGTCGCCTTTCATCCCGGCTGGGTGCGGACCCGCATGGGGGGCGCCGAGGCGCCGCTGGAACCGGCTGAGGCGGCGGCCGGTCTGACCCGGCAGCTGCTCAGCCTGAACCCGGCCGACTCCGGCAGCCTGATTCATATGGATGGGCGGCGACTCGGCTGGTAGGATGTCAACCTTCGATGGTCAGCAGGAAGCGGGGGTTGAGATAGAGAATCTGGTCCGGTAGCAGGCAGGCGACAAAGCGTTTGTCGTCGTTGAGAAAATCCTTGACCCGGCCGCGACTGCCGGACAGGTTGACGTGGATCTCGGCACTGAAACGATGGCCGAGAATGGTTTCCAGTCGTACCAGGTGACGTTGGCCGAGCAGCAGCAGCGGATCGAGTTCCTCCTTCCGTCCGACCTGGACACTGATCACCTGGTCGAGGTTAACCAGGATAACATCCTCAGTCCGGCGCAGCGGCAGAAAACGCTCTTCGTCGTTGAGGACTTCACCGACCCGCTGCATGCCTTCGTGGTGCGGACTGACCAGCTGCAGAAACATTTCTCCCGCCAGTTGCCTGCCGTCGCTCAGAACCAGCAGGACACTGCGGGTCGCGGTTGCCAGGCGTCGGTCACTCATGGTTCACCGCCTTGAGCATGGGCGCGAACTGCGCCTTGTTGTGGGCAAAACGGTGGGCTTCCTCGGCGCTGATTCTTTTTTCCCTGAGCAGCTCCTGCAGCGCCTGGTCCATCAGCTGCATCCCCTCTCCCCTGCCGGTCTGAATCACTGACGGGATCTGGAAGGTCTTGCCTTCGCGGATCAGGTTGGCCACCGCCGGGGTGACGCTGAGAATCTCCAGGGCAGCGCAGCGCTTGCCGTCGACAGTGCGCGGCAGTTGCTGGGCCACCACCCCCTTGAGCGATTCGGCGAGCATGGTGCGGATCTGTTCCTGCTGCGAGGTCGGGAAGACGTTGATAATGCGGTCGACGGTCTTGGCGGCGCTGCTGGTGTGCAGGGTGCCGAACACCAGGTGCCCGGTTTCAGCAGCGGTGATCGCCAGTTCGATGGTTTCCAGGTCACGCATTTCGCCGACCAGGATGATGTCCGGATCCTCGCGCAGGGCCGCCTTGAGCGCGGTGGCGAAACTTTCGGTGTGATTGCCGACCTCGCGCTGATTGATCAGACTCTTCCGGCTCTGGTGGACGAATTCGATCGGATCCTCGACGGTGAGAATATGCTCGGTGCGGGTGCGGTTGACATGGTCGATCATTGCTGCCAGGGTGGTCGATTTGCCGCTGCCGGTCGGGCCGGTGACCAGCACCAGCCCTTTTTTGTGCTCGGTGAAACGCAGCACCGTTTGCGGCAGACCGAGCTGCTCGGCGCTGAGGATTTCGGTCGGGATGATGCGGAAAACGGCGCTGA
Source organism: Geothermobacter hydrogeniphilus (assembly GCF_002898515.1). GTDB lineage: Bacteria > Desulfobacterota > Desulfuromonadia > Desulfuromonadales > Geothermobacteraceae > Geothermobacter_A. Next base: position 6,187 of record NZ_PPFX01000015.1, read on the forward strand.
TGCCGAGTCTCCCCCAGAAGATATTGGCGCGAAAACGGGCCTTGAGAGCCGGGGCTTCGTAGGCGAAATCGAGATCCCGCCGCTGCTCGAATTCATCCCGCTGCGCCTCGTTCATGATCTCGTAGAGCAGCGCCTGGCACTGCGGGTGGCTCAGTACCTTCGAATGTGCCGGTTGCAGTTGTCCGCCGGCGCGCATCAGCGGGGGATTCTGCGGTGAAAGGTGCAGGTCAGAGCCCCCCTTCTCCTGGAGGATTTTGAACAGTCCGTCAATTTTGGCCATTGAAACTCCCGGTAGGTGTTTGTCTCCGGGGGGAAGTGGATCGCCTTGAAAGAGGCGGGCTGCCCCCGGTATTCATGGGTGGACTGTTTCCTTATCGGCACAGTGGTGGAGAATATTAATCCGCGGGGCTGCGGGAGGGGCTGGTCTTGGTATTGACTCGACGACGAGTTGCTGTGACAGTTGCCCGGTTGACGGAGAAGGGGGTTGACAATAAACGGGTGGGCAAGGCGGCAGAAACCTGCCGCCTTGCCGGTTGCAGGTGAGGGTTTTAGCTCTCAGTAGCCACTCTCTCGGCTTCCTTGCCGTGGAATTTGATCAAAAAGACCGCCAGGCTGCCCAGGGCAGCGGCAATGCCAGCCCAGGTTGCTATTGGCAGGGACAAGGCAAAGCCAATTTTGGCATAGGCCAGATAGGTGACCGATACGGCAGTCATGAACGTGGCCGGTATGGTGGCGATCCAGTGGTTCTTCTGCTGTTTGATCAGATAGGCGGCGCCGGCCCAGAGGACGACAGTCGCCAGAGTCTGATTGGCCCACCCGAAGTAGCGCCAGATCAGCCCGAAATCGGCACGAGAAACCAGAAAGCCGAGAATGAACATGGGAATTGCCAGCAACAGGCGTTTGTTGATCTGCTGCTGCGGCAGTTTGAGATAGTCGGCAATGATCAGGCGCGCACTGCGAAAGGCGGTGTCGCCCGAGGATATCGGCAGGACGACCACGCCGATGATGGCGAGCAGTCCACCGACCGGGCCCAGCAGGCTGGTGGAGATGTCGTTTACGACGAAAGCGGGGCCTCCCTTGGCCAGGGCGGCATTGAGGGCATCGGCTCCCTGGTAGAAGGACATGCCGAGGGTTGCCCATATCAGGGCGATGACCCCCTCACCGATCATGGCGCCATAAAAAAGCGGCCGACCATGCTTTTCGTTGCCGACACAACGGGCCATCAGGGGGGATTGGGTGGCGTGGAAGCCACTGATGGCGCCGCAGGCGATGGTGATGAACATCAGCGGCCAGAGGGGCAGTCCCTTGGGATGAATATTGCCCAGGGTTGCCTGCGGGAAAAAGTGGTAGCCTTTGGCGATCAGGGCGACGGTCAGTCCGACCGCCATGAAGATCAATACCGCCCCGAACAGCGGATAAATGCGGCCGATGATTTTCTGTATCGGCAGGATGGTGGCCAGGAAATAGTAGGCGAAGATGATCGCCACCCAGACGGGGACCGTCCAGCCACTCAGGTTGCCGAGCAGTTTGGCGGGGCCGAGAACGAAGACCACCCCGACCAGCAGCAGCAGGATAATGGAAAAAATCCGCATGAACTGACGGAAGAAACTGCCGAGTTGATCCCCGACGACGTCGGGAACGCTTTTCCCCTCATGTCGCAATGAGAGCATGCCTGAGAAATAGTCATGTACCGCGCCGCCGAAGATACAGCCGATGACAATCCAGATCAGTGCTGACGGCCCGTACAGGGCGCCCAGGATTGGACCGAAAATCGGACCCAGTCCGGCGATATTGAGCAGCTGGATGAGCCATATTTTCTTGGGGGACATTTCGACATAATCGACTCCGTCGGCCATGCTGCAGGCCGGAGTGGGACGGTTCGGGTCCGGGCCGAAAATGTTGTCGACTGTTTTCCCGTAAATGAAGTAGCCCAGCAAGAGCGCCGCGATGCAACCGAAGAAGTAGAGCATGATCGTCCTCCTGAAGATGAGTTTGACTTTACCCTAGCTTCTGATGCGGATGGTTGAAAGATGGGGAATGATAACCGGCGGGATAAGCCCGCGTCCGGTTCGTGGGCGTTCGCAAGCGGTTGTCGGGTGTGGCTCCTGGACGGGTCTTATGCCGGGCGAAGCGCCTGAAGCCTGGATTGTTGGCAGGTCATGAAAATCCGGGCAGGAAGATCAGAGGCCGAGTACCTGTTTGAGCTGCCTGAGGTAGCGCCTGCTGATCGGGATTCTGGCCCCGGCGCGAGTGAGAATTTCGCCGAAGCCGCCCTCGAGCAGGCTGATTTCGTCAATTTTCTCGAGGTTGACCAGGTATTGCTTGTGACACTGCAGCAACAGTGGTGAACGGGACAGGACCTTGAGGGTCAGTTCGGTAAAGAAGGAGCCGTTGTCCGTGTGCAGATGAATGCCGCTCGCACTAGAATGGACATGGTCGATGTCTTCGGTCGCAACCAGTTTGATCCGGTGACCTTTCAGACAGGGGATGCGCTGCAGTTCGGGGGGCTGGTGACGGGGCACCGTGTTTTTCTCGAGCAGTTCCTTGAGCTTGGTTACGGTCTTGGCCAGGCGTTCCGGGGCGACGGGCTTGAGCAGGTAATCGAGAGTCTTTTCTTCGAAGGACTGCAGGGCATAGTCGTCATGGGCCGTGACGAAGACCACATGCGGCATCAGTTCGCTGTCGATCATGCTCAGCAGGGTGAAGCCGTCGATGACCGGCATGTCAATATCGAGGAACAGGACCTGGGGGTGAAACTTGCGGATACTGCGCAGTGCCTCGAGGGCGTTCGGGCAGGAGGCGAGCAGTTCGAACTCTCCGGTGGCTTCCAGCAGCGTCGCCAGTTCTTCGCGAGCGTTTCTTTCATCGTCGACCAGCAGGGCTCGAATCATGGTTTTGGTCCTCCCGGTTTCGGCAGTTTTATGCGGGCGCGGGTCCACTGCTCCGGCAGGCAGCTGAGACGGACTCCGTAGGATGGTCCGTAGATATTGCGAATGCGTTTGTCGACCAGGTCGATGCCGAGGCCGTTCTGCTGTTCCTGTTCACAGTAGCTGGCGGCGTTGTCCTCGATGACAATTTCCACGAAATCTTCCCGTTCTCGGGCGCTGATGGCGATATGTCCGCCTTCCAGCAGGTTGGCGATGCCGTGCTTGACGGCATTTTCCACCAGTGGCTGCAGGGTGAAGACGGGTATCTGGAGCGGCTCAAGGGCCGGGTCGATATCGAAACTGACCTGCAGCCGATCGGCGAAGCGCGCCTCCTCAATTTTCAGGTAGGACTGGACATGGGCCACCTCTTCGGCGAGGCTGGCGAGATCACCGGTGCGTTTAAGGTTTTTGCGCAGAAAAGTGGAGAGGTGTAGCAGCAGGCTGCGCGCTTCTTCGGCATCGCGAGTCACGATGGCGCGGATGGTGTTCAGGGCGTTGAAAAGGAAGTGGGGGTTGACCTGGGCCTGGGCCAGGCGGAGTTCGGATTGCAGCAGCAGGTCCTTCTGGCTTTGAAACCGGCTGCGCAGCAACTGATTGGAAAAGAGATGGGCCAGTCCCTTGCCGAGGGCCCGGTTGATATTCAGGAAGAGTTTCTGTTTCGGCTCATAGAGCTTGATGGTGCCCACCACTTCGTCGTCGCACATCAAGGGGACAATCAATGCCGAGCCGAGGGGACAGTCTTCACTTACGGTACAGATGAATTTTCGCTGATGACCATCGGCGAAGACGACCCTCTTTTCACGCATGGCCGTTTTGCAGAGCGGCGACTGTACCGGGGATCCCGGCAGGTGATGATCGGCTCCCAGACCGGTGAACGCCAGCAACTCGTCGGCGTTGGAGATGGCGACGGCGCCGACTCCGGTCTCCCGGTAAATGACCTCGGCGATCCGGGTGGCGGTCTCCCGGTTGAATCCCTGGCTCAGCAGGTCCAGCGTTTTCTCGGCGATCTTCAGGGCCTTGGCGCTGGAGATCACGCCGACCCGGTCACGCACGCTTTTCTGGTCACGGATGATGCTGATGAACAGCGCCGCGCCGACCGAATTGGTTAGCATCATCGGTAGAGCGATGGTTCTGACCAGGGCAAAGGCGTCCTGCCATGGACGTGACAGCAGCAGGATGACCGTCATTTGCAGCGTTTCGGCGGCGAAGGTTGTGGCCAGGACGACCGCCGGACTGAATCGTTTGTCCGCCAGGTTGCGGCGGGTCAGGTGTTGGTAGACCAGTCCACCGACCAGCCCCTCAAGGGTTGTCGAAATACCGCAGGAGAGGGCGGTGAATCCACCCAGGGTATAGCGATGCAGGCCGCCGGTCAGACCGGTGGCCAGTCCTAGGCCGGGACCGCCGATAATGCCGGCCAACACTGGCCCGATGGCACGGGTATTGGCAATGGCTCCCTTGACCGGTAACCCGAAGTAGGTCCCGAGAATGGAGAAACTGGAGAAGATGAGATAAAGTAAAAATTTCTGGCGGAACGGGAGCACTTCCGAGGTCAGGGGGCGAAAGGCTGGTGATTTGGTAAACAGGTAGGCGATCACGACAAAGACCGACATCTGTTGCAGCAGGTCGATGATCAGGGTCATGGGTAAGTCCTTGCTTGGTTGCCTTGCCCGGAGTTTCGCGATGCCCGGTGGTGTCAGCAGCAGACGATGCAATCTTAGAACCAACCCTGAGACCGGTAAAGGCTTTTGAGGGCCACCGGTTGTTTGCCGCTGGTGACCGGTTGGAGCCGGCAGGGTTCAGTGCCGGGGAAACAAAAAAGAGAGGAATCAATGAAAATCCGCAACAAGTTTTTCGACTTCGAGTACAGCGAAGTGCTGGACGTCAAAACCCGCGAACTGATCCGCGTCGCCTGCGCGGTCGCCGTCCACTGCCCCGACTGACTGAAGAAGCACTTCGCGGTCGCGAAGCAGCACGGTGCAAGTGAGGATGAACTCCGCGAGGCGATGGCCTACGGCATGATGGCCCCCGGCGGCCGGGCGAAAAATTTCGCCAAAGCCATGTTGCAGGAGTTGGACTCGCCGGAGGAAGAGGGTTGATGATGACAGTTCCTTGGTCCGCACGAGTCCAGACCCTGCAGAGGCGATACTGATCCTGTCTCTCCGGGGCATGGGGAGTGAAGAAGCGTCTTGTTACTGTTTAGAAAGGGTCAGGCCGGTTCGATTTCGATCACCAGTGGCCCGTCTTCCTCCTCGCGCCAGCGGATGTTGACGCCTGAGAGATTCATGCCGAACTCGCCTGTGCCTTCGCCGTGCCGGTAGCCGGGGCGCGGGTCGAGGGCGAGGGTCTGGACAATCAGGGTTTCCAACTCCTGGCGCCCGGCCAGGGCCTTGCGGGCCGCCGCGCTGAATCGCACCCGGCGTTCTGCCGCCGGGGCCTTGGCGAAGGTGCCGGCCGAGGCATTCTCCACCTGGTCGACGTAGGGGAGATAGGGCTTGATATCGATGATGGGAGTCCGGTCGATCAGGTCGAGGCCGGTCACGACCAGGCCCAGCTTTCCTTCCCGTTGTTCTACGCCGCTCAGTTTGACCACCGACATGCCGATACGATTGGGACGAAAAGGGGAGCGGGTGGCAAAGACACCGCTGCGCCGGTTGCCGCCGAGGCGTGGCGGCCGCACCGTCGGCTGCCATGGCTTGTCGGCCGGAACCTGGTCAAAGAGAAACAGCAGCCAGATGTGGCTGTACTGTTCGATGCCCTTCAGCGCCTCTTTGCGGTTGTAGGGCGGCAGCAGTTCAACGAATCCCTCTGCTGCCGGAACCAGTCCCGGTTGCCTTGGTGCGGCGAACTTCTCCCGAAAAGGAGAGCGCGCCCGGGCGATGATCTTCAGTTGCAGATTCGGCTCGACTGGCTGGTTGATCGGTTCGGACATCGTCGGCACACCTCCTGATTGAACCACATTCTTCTCTTCCTGCCGTTATTCGTCAAGTCCTAACACCGCCCTAACAATGGTTTGCTAACCATGCTGAACTCGGTTTCCGGCCTTTGAACAGATCCTGCTTCCGGTCGCCTTTTGCAGACTTTTAACCGATTGCTAACAGAATCCTAACCCGCCCTCTCCAGAATCGACCGCGTGAATGATCAACAAACGTGGCGCCGGGATGAGCCCGGGCCGAAAAGGAGACTTGAGAGGATGAAACAGATGCTGCAGCAATGTAAACGGATCCTGCTGATCGCTCTGGCCCTGACCCTGGCCGTCGGCGCGGTTCCGGCCCTGGCCAAATCCCGCACCATCAATGGTGCCGGCGCGACTTTCCCGTTCCCGGTCTATTCGCAGTGGGCCTATCAGTACTACCGGGTGGCCAAGGTCAGGCTCAACTATCAGTCGATCGGTTCCGGTGGCGGAATCCGCCAGATCAAAGCCAAAACCGTTGATTTCGGTGCTTCCGATGCCCCCCTCAAGCCGGCCGATCTCGAAGCCGCCGGGCTGCTGCAGTTCCCGATGATCATGGGTGGCGTGGTGCCGGTGGTCAATGTCCCCGGAATCAGCGCGGGGCAGCTGAAGCTTTCCGGGCAGCTGCTGGCCGACATCTTTCAGGGCAAGATCAGTAAATGGAATGACGCCCGCATCCGGGCCGACAACCAGGGGCTTGCCCTTCCCGACCAGGCGATCACCGTGGTGCATCGTTCGGACGGTTCAGGGACCACCTGGATTTTTACCAATTACCTGACCAAGGTTTCGTCCTCCTGGGCGAAAGAGATCGGCAACAACAAGGCGGTCAACTGGCCGGTCGGGGTCGGCGGCAAAGGCAATGAAGGTGTCGCCTCCTATGTCCAGCGGGTCAAGGGTTCCATCGGTTATGTCGAGTACGCCTACGCGCTGCAGAACAAGATGAACCATGTGCTGCTGAAAAACAGTGACGGCAACTACGTCGCTCCGACCAGTGAAACTTTCCAGGCTGCGGCTGCCGGCGCCGATTGGGCCAACGCCAAGGGTTACTACATGGTGCTGACCAATCAGCCGGGGGAAAACAGCTGGCCGATTACCGGTGCGTCCTTCATCCTCATGTACAAGAACCAGGTCAAGCCGGAGACAGCCCGGGCGGTTCTTTCCTTCTTCGACTGGTGTTACAAGAATGGCGGCGAGATCGCCAACAATCTCGACTATGTGCCGATGCCGGCTAAAGTCGTGGACATGGTGGAAGCAACCTGGCGCCAGGAAATCAAGGCTTCCGGAAAGCCGGTCTGGAAGTAGGTTCGAGACGAAACGCTCCTTGCGGGAGCAGAAAACTGATGATCAGAACCGGCCCCCGTTGACGGGGCCGGTTTTGGTGCATAGGCAGTCCGGTTTCGGAGTTGAATACATGCAGACACATCGACGTTTTGATTGGGATCCCGTTTTCCACGTCCTGACTCTTGGCGGGGGGCTGGTCCTGATGCTGGTGGTGGGCGCCATTTTCTGGGAACTCTGGCAGGGCTCCCAGCTGTCGCTGGAAAAATTCGGCTGGTCTTTTCTGGTCACCGAAACCTGGGATCCGGTCAGTGAAACCTTCGGCGCCGCCAGCACCATTTACGGAACCCTGGTTTCGACCCTGATCGCCATGCTGATTGCCGTCCCCTTAAGCCTGGCGATCGCCCTGTTTCTGGTGGAGCTGGCGCCGCCGCGGGTTTCGGCCCTGGTCGGCGGCGGTATCGAATTGCTGGCGGCGATTCCGAGCATCATCTACGGGATGTGGGGCCTGTTCGTCTTTGCCCCCTTCATGTCCGAAACGGTTCAGCCGCTGCTGGCCCATATTCCCGGTCCCTTCTTTACCGGAACGCCGATGGGCATCGGCATGCTCAGTGCCGGGTTTATCCTGGCGCTGATGATCCTGCCCTTTATCACCGCGGTGACCCGTGACATTTTCCGCATGGTGCCGGCGGTGGTCAAGGAATCGGCTTACGGGATGGGGTCGACCACCTGGGAGGTGACCCGCAAGGTGACCATTCCGTACGGCATCCAGGGGATCATCGGCGCCTGTTTTCTCGGTCTCGGGCGTGCCATCGGTGAAACCATGGCGGTGACCTTCGTCATCGGCAACCGGCATGAAATATCCGCCAGCCTGTTCGCCGCCGGCAACAGCATCGCTTCGACCCTGGCCAACGAGTTCACCGAGGCCTCCGAGGATCTCTACCTCAGTTCGCTGGTGGAACTGGGACTGGTGCTGTTCGGTCTGACCCTGCTGCTGCAGATCCTTGCTCAGTGGTGGCTGAAGCGGACCCGGCGCAAGATGGGAGGTGGGCTGTGAGGGAGCGGTCGCCGGCGAGGCGCAAGTTGACCGATCTGCTGGTACGGATTGTTTCCTTGCTGGCCGCCCTGTTCGGTCTCTTCATCCTCGGCTGGATTCTCTACGTGATTATGGCGCGGGGCGTCGGTGCCATCAACTGGGCGTTTTTCACCGAGCTGCCGGCTCCACCGGGAATGATGGGCGGCGGGCTGGCCAATGCCATTGTCGGCACCCTGCTGATTACCGTGCTGGCCAGCCTGATCGGCATCCCCCTCGGGCTGCTGACCGGGGTCTACCTGGCCGAGTTCGGCGGTCAGTCTCGTCTGGCCGAAGCCATCCGCTTCTGCAGCAACCTGCTGATGGGGACCCCCTCGATCATCGTCGGTGTCTTTGTCTACGGACTGATCGTGGTGCCGCTGGGTGATTTCTCCGCCTGGGCCGGCGCCGTCGCCTTGGCGATCATCATGCTGCCGGTGGTGGCCCGGACCACCGAGGAGATGCTCAACCTGGTTCCCGACAGTCTGCGCGAAGCGGCCCTCGGTCTCGGCACGCCACGCTGGAAAACTACCCTGCAGATCCTTTTCCGGGCCGCCGGCAGCGGTCTGGTGACCGGCATTCTGCTGGCCGTGGCCCGGGTCAGCGGTGAAACCGCGCCGCTGTTGTTCACCTCGCTGAACAGCCCGTTCTGGTTCGAGACCCTCAATGAGCCGATCGGCAACCTGACCGTCACCATCTTCAATTACGCGATGAGTCCCTATGCCGACTGGCAGGCCAAGGCCTGGGGCGCCTCGCTGCTGATTACCCTCGGCGTTCTCGGTGCCACCCTGCTGGCCCGCACCACCCTCTGGATGAGGAGAAAATAAACGATGAATATCGCAACCGCAGTTCCCAAGACCGGCCTGGCTCTCAGCCCGGACGGCGACAGTATGGACCGGACACACTCCGACGTCATCAGCCGCCCCCGCGGGGAAGTGAAAATTTCCGCACGCGGGTTGAATTTCTACTACGGCAACCAGCAGGCGCTGGTCAACAATGACCTTGACATTCTGAGCGGCAAGGTGACCGCCATCATTGGACCGTCCGGTTGCGGCAAGTCGACCCACCTGCGCATCTACAACCGGATCTTCGAACTCTACAAGGGACAGCGGGCCACGGGGCAACTGCTGCTTGACGGGGAGAATGTTCTCGATTCGAAAGTCGACGTTCTGGAGTTGCGCCGCCGCATCGGCATGATTTTCCAGAAGCCGACCCCCTTCCCGATGAGCGTGTTCGACAATGTCGCTTATGGGTTGAAGCAGCACTATCTTCTGCCCCGTAGCGAGATGCGGGACCGGGTTGAGGAAGCGCTCAAGGCCGCCGCGCTCTGGGATGAGGTCAACGACAAGCTCGACAAGCCCGGCACCGCCCTTTCAGGCGGTCAGCAACAGCGCCTCTGCATCGCCCGGGCGATCGCCGTGCAGCCCGAGGTGCTGCTGATGGACGAGCCGACCTCGGCCATCGATCCGGTGGCCACGGCCAAGATCGAGGATCTGATCGGCGCCCTGCGCGGTCGCTACACGATTGTCATCGTCACCCACAACATGCAGCAGGCGGCGCGAATTTCCGACTACACCGCCTTCTTCTACCAGGGAACGATCGTTGAGTACGGTGAGACCGAGACCATGTTCACCAAGCCGAAGGTCAAGCAGACCGAGGACTATATTACCGGCCGTTTCGGCTGAGGAGATCAAGATGACTGTGCACATGCTGCGGGAAATGGAAAAACTGAAAAAGATGATTCTCGCCCTGGCGGCGCTGGTTGAAGAGAGTGTCCAGCAGGGTGTTCTCGCCCTGCTGAAAAGAGATGCCGGCCTGGCCCGCAAGGTGATTGAGATGGGAGACCAGGTCAACCAGCTGGAAGTCGACCTGGAGGAAGAGTGCCTGAAAATCCTTGCCCTGCATCAGCCGGTCGCCGTCGATCTGCGCTATATTGTCGCGGTTCTGAAGATCAACAACGATTTCGAACGGATCAACGATCTGGCCGGCAATCTTGCCGAACGCGCCCTGCAGCTGATGAATGAGCCGGAGCTGGAGCCTCCCTTCGCCGTGCAGCGGATGAGTGAGGTGGTGGAGAAGATGCTCAAGAAGACCCTCGATTCCCTGGTCAACATGGACCAGGATCTCGCCATGGAGGTTCTTGATCTTGACGATGAGGTTGACAGCCTGCACCGTGACAGCTTCGCCAGAACCAAGGATCGTATCCGCAACCGGCCGGAGGAACTGGACGGCCTGATTCAGTATCTCTCGATCTCCCGCTACCTGGAGCGGATCGCCGACCTGACCACCAACGTGGCGGAGGATGTGGTGTATATGATTGAAGGGAAGATCATCCGACACCACAACACAGCTTGAGAGGTAGGGCGGCCGATATCCGCACATCTGCTGCGTTGCTCGCACCTTCAGTCGCTGCGACGTAGCCAGAGGCTACGACTCACTCCATCAGTTGCGAGACGCCTTGCATCTGCACGAATCTCGACCGCCTTCAACTTTGGTGCTGGGCGGCCGATACGCACCCGCCTGCTGCGTTATGCTCAGTCTTCGCTCCTCAATGTAGCTGTCGCTACACCTGCGGACTCATCCTTCGCAAGCCTTGCATGCGAATACGTCTCGGCCGCCTTGAAGCAGTGTTGCTGAAGAAAAACGGCTACGGGACTGCGTCTCTTGGTTTTAATGCTTCCTCTGTGTAGCTCGCTTGTCTGCCTCCCTGCGTAGACAGCTTCACGTACCACCACTGCCGGGCGTGGCTACGGGAGCACCGCGGGTTTCGTCATCTGTAGGGTTGGCAAGGGGCAGTGTCCATGCCCGCCGCAGGCGATGGCCCTTTTCTGCTTCCTCTTTTGGGCCAGCAAAAGAGGAAGGCGGCGAGCGGGGCCGCGACCCCGCGGTTTTGCTGCGAGGACGGCCGATATCCGCACATCTGCTGCGTTGCCCTCGGTCTTCAATCCTCGACGTAGCTGTCGCTACGCCTGTGGTTTCAGCCCTCGGGCGCCTTGCATCTGCACGAATCTCGACCGCCTCGGAACGGTGGTGCTGGGGGCGGCCGGCTCCACTTGTTCCCGTAACATCCGCAAACCACAAGCCAATTCCTGCCGCACCCGCCACGCTCCCCCCTTGAAGCCGAGCCGCAGAGCGGTTACATTGTCTGTGTCATGCAATCGACCCCTCCCTTGACAATCGAACACCTTCCCGCGGTCAGGCCCGACCTGGTGGCACTTGGCAACGGTTCGCGCTGGCGGATTGAACGTTGTTCCGCGCGACTGGCCGGGCAGCTTGCTGGTGATCCCGAGTCCCTGCGCGGGAGAGATCTCTCGATCCTGTTCGCCGGCAGCCAGCCGTCACTGGTCGAACTGTTGCGCGAGGTGGTGGAGAAGGACGCGCTTCTCTCCGGGGTTGTCCTGCGTCTTCCTGCCGGCGAGACGGTCAACCTGGCACTGGAGCCGCTGGGACTGAGTGATGATTACAGCGGTTACCGGGTCGCCCTGTTCCTGCAGCAGCACGAGGCTGAACCGCACCGGGAAACCTTCGGCCTGATCGGAAGCAGCCCGGCGATACGCGATGTGCTGCGCAAGATCGAACGTTATGGTCCGACCGAGGCGGCGGTGGTGGTGACCGGGGAGACCGGGACCGGCAAGGAGCTGGTGGCTGCGGCGCTGCACCGGGCCAGTGAGCGGTGCGATGGCCCGCTGGTGGCGGTCAATTGCGCGGCGATCAGTTCCGAGTTGCTTGAGTCGGAACTGTTCGGACATGAAAAGGGTGCGTTTACCGGGGCGATCCGCAGCCATCGCGGTCGCTTCGAACGGGCCGACGGCGGCACCCTGTTTCTCGATGAGGTCGGTGATATGCCGGCCGAGATCCAGGCCAAGTTGTTGCGGGTGCTGGAGACCGGCTGCATTGAGCGGGTCGGTGCCGAGCGGGAACAGCGGGTCGATGTGCGTGTCGTCTGTGCCACCAACGTGCCGCTGGAGCAGGCGGTCGGGGAAGGGCGCTTCCGCGCCGACCTCTACCATCGGCTGGCGGTGCTGCGTATCCACCTGCCGCCGTTGCGGGAACGCATCGAGGATATTCCGCCGCTGGTCGACCATTTCCTGCGGTCCTTCTCGAAAAAATACCGACGGCGTATCGAACGCTTGACGCCCGAGGCTATTTCCCTGCTGCAGGCCTATCTCTGGCCGGGCAATATCCGCGAGTTGCGCAACGTCCTGGAGCGGGTCTTTATCGAGACCCGGGCCGAGGTGATCGGAGCGCGCGCCTTTGCCGAATGGGTGCGGGAGCGGCAGGCGTTCGCGGCCGGCGGCCAGTCGCGGTCGGAGGCTCCGATTGTCCCCCCCTATCCCCTGCCGCAGACTGAACGCCTGCTGGAAGCCCCGGCCGAGCTTTCCAGTCGCGACCGGCACTCCCGTTCCACCTGCCCGGTCGGGTTGACCCGTGAAATGATCCGCGAAGCCCTGGACTATCATCGCGGCAACCTGAGCGCCGCGGCCCGGCGCCTCGGTGTCCATCGCGCCACGCTCTATCGATACCTGAAAAAACTCGGTATTCAGCGCTAGCGGCTGAGCCTAAACGCCCATCTGCGGCGTTGCCCTTCCCCCGCATCAACGACGTACCTTCCGGTACGCCTTATTCTGCAGGGCTGCGGGCGCCTTGCATCTGGGCATTTTTGCCCAGCCTCGGGAACGTGATTTCCATCCTCCTGTCGTTTTCACCTTTCTCTCCACCGGTTTCTGCCTGGCTTGCGACGTCGCAGTTGTCGCAACTGTCGCGGCCCGCGACAGCCGGTTGCTGTCGCAAGTTGGCCGTCTGATCCGCATCAATTCCATAACATACCGAATTTAAAGTAAAAACATTTTTTAAAAGCCTGGCATGACAGTTGTAATGCCTCCTGGCGACAACGCCAACAAGCCTGACGGATCAGGCGAAATCCAACCCAAGGAGGAAAGAGTCATGATCAACTGGAACCTGTTTCGCGAGATGGATCAGATGCGTCGGGAAATGGATGAGATCTTCAACAGCGTCGGTCTCGGCAGCCTGCTGGAGCCCGCTTTTCTGCCCGGTCTCGGTGCCCGCCGCACGCCCCGTTTCAACCTGCTCGAAGATGAGAACAACTTCTACCTCAGCGCCCTGCTGCCGGGTGTCGATCCGAAACAGCTGGAGATGAACGTGGTCGGCAACAGCCTGACCCTGAGCGGCGAGCGGCCCGAGCAGGTGGCTGACGTCAACGCGACCTGGCATCGTCGTGAGCGGGGAGCGGGCAAGTTCCTGCGCACCATCGAGCTGCCGGCGGACGTCAATCCCAACAAGGTTTCGGCGACCTACAAGAATGGTGTGCTGGATGTCACTCTGCCGAAAGCCGAGGCGGCCAAGCCGAAGCAGATCGCCATTAAGGTCGCCTGAGAGCAGAAAATTTTCGACCAGTAACCTGAAAATACTTTAAGGAGTAGAGCCATGACTGATAAAAATCTGACCGTTCAGAACGAGAAGAGCCTGGCAACTGGAGACAACCTGCGTGAGCGCTATGTGGCTCCCGCCGTTGATATCTTCGAGACCGATGAAGGATTGACCTTCATGGCCGACGTGCCGGGCATGAGCAAGGACGATCTGCGGGTTGACATCAACAACGGTATCCTGACCATTGAAGGCAGGGCCGGTTCGGAAACCCCGGGTAAACGGATTTACAGTGAATTCGCTCCGGCCGGCTATTATCGCCAGTTCCATCTGCCCGAACTGCTCGATGGTGACAAGGCGCAGGCCGAACTCCAAGCGGGGGTGCTGACCCTGCACCTGCCGAAGGTCGAGGCGGCCCGGCCGAAGCGGATCGAGATCAAGACGATCCACTGATCTCCCCGCAGCCTGCCGGACTTGTCTGATCGCAGGTCCGGCAGGCTGCCAGGCCGGTTGTCGGATGGCGCCGGCCCTTTTTTTTGGTAATCTTTTCAGGACTTTTTCAAAGAGGTGACTATGGATTTCAACAAGCTGACCCAGAAGAGCCAGGAGGCGGTGCAGGCCGCCCAGAACCTGGCGCAGCGTTTCGGCCATGTCGAGGTTGACGGCGAACACCTGCTGGCCGCCCTGCTCGACCAGGAGGACGGGCTGGCGGTGCGCCTGCTGGAGAAAATGGAGCTTGACCCGGCCGCCCTGCGGCGCGCGCTGCAACAGGAGTTGGACAAGTTGCCGCAGGTTTCCGGGCCGGGTGCCGAGGTGGGGAAAATCTATGTCACCCAGCGACTCAACCGCCTGCTGGTCAAGGCCGAAGAGGAGGCCCGTCAGCTCAAGGATGAATTCGTCAGTGTCGAACACCTGCTGCTGGCCTTTACCGACGAAGATGACAAAAGTCCGGCCGGCCGCATTCTGAAACAATTCAAGATCGACCGTGATCGGCTGCTGCAGGCTTTGACCGGTGTGCGCGGCCATCAGCGGGTGACCAGCCAGGATCCCGAGGGAACCTACGAGGCGCTGCAGAAGTACGGCCGTGACCTGGTGGCCGAGGTGCGCAAGGGTAAACTCGACCCGGTCATCGGCCGGGACGCGGAAATTCGCCGCACCATCCGCATCCTCTCCCGCAAGACCAAGAACAACCCGGTGCTGATCGGTGAGCCGGGGGTCGGCAAGACCGCCATCGTTGAAGGTCTGGCGCAGCGGATCGTCCGTGGTGACGTTCCCGAAGGGTTGAAGGACAAGACCGTCTACGCCCTCGATCTCGGGTCGCTGATCGCCGGGGCCAAGTACCGCGGTGAGTTCGAAGAGCGGCTCAAGGCGGTGTTGGCCGAGATCCGCGAGAGTGCCGGGCGCATCCTGCTGTTCATTGATGAGCTGCACACCATTGTCGGTGCCGGCAAGGCCGAAGGGGCGATGGATGCCGGCAACATGCTCAAGCCGCTGCTGGCGCGTGGCGAACTGCACTGTATCGGTGCCACCACCCTCGATGAATATCGCCTGCATATCGAGAAGGATGCCGCTCTCGAACGCCGCTTCCAGCCGGTACTGGTCGAACCGCCGAGCGTCGAGGATACGGTCAGTATCCTGCGCGGTCTCAAGGAACGCTTCGAAGTGCATCACGGGGTGCGTATCCATGACAACGCCCTGGTCGCCGCGGCGACTCTGTCCGACCGTTATATCTCTGACCGCTTCCTGCCGGACAAGGCGATCGACCTGGTCGATGAAGCCTGCGCCATGATCCGCACCGAGATCGATTCGCTGCCGCAGGAACTCGATGAGGTGACCCGTCGCGGCATGCAGCTGCAGATCGAGGAGGCGGCTCTGACCAAGGAGACCGATGCCGCCAGTATCCAGCGCCTTGAGCAGTTGCGCCGAGAGCTGGCCGACCTGCAGGAACGCCGGAACACCCTGCAGGCGCAGTGGGATAAAGAGAAAGGTGCGATCAAGAAGCTGCAGGCACTGCGCGAGCAGATCGAGCGGACCCGGCAGGAGATCGAACGGGCAGAGCGGAATTACGATCTTAACCGGGCCGCCGAACTGAAGCACGGACAGCTGCCGCAACTGGAGGCCGAGCTGCATCGCCTGGAGGATGAGGGCGAGGTGAGTGGCGGGCTGGTGCGCGAAGCGGTCAGTGATGATGAGATCGCCGATATCGTTTCGCGCTGGACCGGCATTCCGGTCACCCGGCTGATGGAGGGGGAACGGGAAAAGCTGCTCAAACTTGACCAGATTCTGCATCGGCGGGTGATCGGTCAGGACGAGGCGGTGCAGCTGGTAGCCGACGCGGTGATCCGCGCCCGGGCCGGCATCAAGGACCCGAAACGGCCGGTCGGCTCCTTCATCTTTCTCGGCCCGACCGGGGTCGGCAAGACCGAACTGGCACGCACCCTGGCCGAGGCGCTGTTCGATTCGGAAGAGAACCTGGTGCGCATCGACATGTCCGAGTACATGGAAAAACACGCCGTCAGCCGGCTGATCGGCGCGCCCCCCGGTTATGTCGGGTACGACCAGGGCGGCCAGTTGACCGAGGCGGTTCGGCGCAAACCCTACACGGTGATCCTCTTCGATGAGATTGAAAAGGCGCACCCGGAGGTCTTCAACGTGCTGCTGCAGATTCTCGATGATGGCCGGGTGACCGACAGCCAGGGCCGGACCGTTGATTTCAAGAACAGCGTCATCATCATGACCTCGAACATCGGCGCCGAGGATCTGATTGCCGGCATCGACAGCGAAGGGCGGATCCCCGAGGCGACCCGCAACCAGGTGATGCGGGCGCTGCGCAGCAGCTTCCAGCCCGAATTCCTCAACCGGGTCGATGACCTGGTGCTGTTCAAGCCGCTGCAGCGTGATGAAATCGTCCGGATTATCGACCTGCTGGTCGAGCAGCTGCGCGCTCGGCTGGCCGATCGCCAGCTGCAGCTGCAGTTGACTGAGGCCGCCCATGACCTGGTCGCCGAACGCGGCTACGATCCGCAGTACGGCGCGCGCCCCCTCAAACGCTATCTGCAGCACCAGCTGGAGACCCGCATCGGGCGGTTGCTGATCCGTGGCGAGCTTCCCGCCGGGACCTGTCTCAAGGTGGATGTCAAAGACGGTGAGCTGACCGTGGTGCCTGAATAATGCCTGAATCAGTGAGCCCCTTGTCGGCGGACAGCACAAGTCATTGATCTGCCTGAGCTTCCCAAAAATCACCAGCGAACCTATGGGTGCGCTTCAGATTTTTGAAAATCTCATTCAGGCCAAGCACTTGCACTTTCCATCCAACAGGAACTCACTGATTCAGGTAATGGCCATATATATGATTTTATTAAAGAAAAGTCTTGCCAGGTCGATAAGGAGTTTGTAGGCTGATGCAGTTGATGGTTTCTGCTTTCGGAGGGGAATGAAGGGAGCGTGCATGGCTCAGCGCAAGCGCTTCGGAGAAATTCTGGTCGAGGCCGGGATTCTCAGCGAAAAAACCCTGCAGACGGCTCTTGCCCGACAGCGGGAAAGCGGTCGCCATCTAGGTCAGATCCTGGAGGAACACGGGATCGTCACCGAGCGGGACATCAGTATCGTCCTGGCTCGTCAGTTCGGATTGAAGACGGTCAAGGAGATCTGTCACCATCGATTCCCGCGCGAAGTTCTCGCCCTGGTCGACGGTGATGAGGCACTGAAGAAACTGATTTTCCCGCTCAAGGTCGAGGGGCGGAAGCTGCATCTGGCGATGGTCAATCCCCTTGACATGCAGACCATCGATGAGCTCGGTTTTCGTACCGGATTGAGCATCGCTCCCTGCGTGACCACCCGCAGCGAGATTGTCGATGCCGTCGATCGGCACTACCGGGGGCGCCAGCCGAGGGATCTGCAGACCTGGTGGACGGTGCTGGTGGTGGATGACCAGGAGCTGGTGCGTTGTGCCATCGCGGCGGCGATGGAAAGGGCCGGCTACCGGGTGTTGCAGGCCAACAACGGTGCTGAGGGGATCAAGGTGGCGATGACCAGAATGCCGCACCTTATTGTTTCCGACACCATCATGCCGCAGCTCAGCGGCGATGCCATGTTCCGCAGTCTGCAGAGCAATCCGCGCACGCGAAAAATCCCGGTGATCGGTCTTTCCTCCAAAAGTGCCCCCGAAGAAGAGGCGCGGGTCCTCGATCTCGGCTACTTTGATTTCATCGCCAAGCCGATCAATGCGATACGTCTGCAGGCGCGTGTCCGGCGGGCGCTCAAGTTTGTCTACGGCGACAACCCGCCGCCGCGCCTGGACTGAAACGGGACGAAAATGATTGCTATTGTCTCGTGGCCGGCTATAATATGACCAACTGAGTCAGTTATCTGACAGGGAGGTGTCATCCTCATGCGTATCGATATTCTCTGCAAACCCGATTGTGGCCAGCGTTGTGAACGGACCCTGGAAAATGTGCGCCATGTTCTTGAGGACCTGGCCGTGAATGCCGAGGTTCACGTTTACCGGGATCGGCGCAAGATGATCGATAACCGGGTCTACGTGTCCCCGGCCCTGGTTCTCGACGATAACCTGCGGATTGCCGGACGGGTGCCTGAACCGGCTGAAATTCGCAGTATGATCATTGAACGACCACGTTACCGGCGGCGTCTGTCGGATGTTGCCTGATCGTTCCGGCCCGCCTGTCAGCGGCCGGTTTCCGACACGTCGAATAAAGCCCCCCGGCTATACACCGGGGGGCTTTACTTTTGGGGCCCGCTCGGTTAATTTCGTTCCACTCCCCGGCAATGAAGGAAAGAGAAAGAGGAGCCCGGACGGATCGATGGCCACCTTGCTGCTGATAGATGATGTCGAGCTGTTTCTGCAACTCGAAAAATCCTTTCTCCAGGAGAGCGGTCACGAAATCCTGACCCGGACCTCCGCCGCCGAGGTTCTGACTGAACTTCCCCTGCTTGAACCCGACCTGATTCTGCTCGATCTCTACATGCCCGATCTTGACGGTGATGATTTCTGCCGCCGGTTGCGCAGTGATGAACGCTGGCAGCGACTGCCGGTGATCATGGTCACCGCCGGCGGCAAGGAGGAGGAGATCCGCCGCTGCCTTGAAGCCGGTTGCGACGACTATCTCACCAAGCCGGTCAACAAGAATGAGCTGCTGGAGAAAGTCGAGCGCCTGCTCGGCGGGTTGCGGCACCGGACCGCGGAGCGGGTCGCGGCATCGTTGCGCGTGCGCCTGCAGCAGCGGGACAAGAGCCTCAGTGCCACCGTCGGTGATGTCTCCCGCAACGGCATTTATGTCCGCAGCCGCACCGAACTGGCGATCGGCAGTCTGGTCGAGATCCTGCTTGAACTGCCGACCGGTGACCAGCTGCAGGTCCTCGGCAAGGTGAAGCGGGTCACGCCCGGCGCCGAGGCCGGCATGGGGATCTATTTCATCCACCCCGAGCCGCAGGGGATTGCCGCCCTGGAGAGCTATCTTCAGCAGCAGGCGTCAGCCGCGGAGCAGCCATCGCCCCACGTGCCGGACAGGCGGACAGAACCCGAGGCCGACTTGTCGGTCGAGGAGCTGCGTCGGCAGAACGCCGACCTGCTGGCGCGGATCAGGGAGCTCGAAGAGGAAAACCGCGAATTCGCTGAACAGCTGATCCAGAGCGAGGATGTCAACAACAACCTGACCAACCTCTATATCGCCTCTTCGCGGCTGCATTCGGTACTCGATCGCGAGCAGGTGATCGAGATCATCAAGGAAGTGGTGATCAATTTCGTCGGTGCCGAGAAATTCGCCCTGCTGTTGTGGAACAAGCAGGAAAATTGCCTGCTTTTCGAGGCCGGCGAAGGGTTCGAAAGCGACGAGTTTCCTGCTGTCGCCGCCGGCGAGGGGATTGTCGGCGGGGCCTTCGAAAGTGGGGAAACCTATCTGCAGGAGGGGGTGGTGACCGCCGGTTCCGACGATCCGCTTCGGCCGCTGGTCGCCATTCCGCTCAAGATTCACGATGAAGTGATGGGGGTGCTGGCGGTTTACCAGCTGTTCGTGCAGAAGGAATCCTTCGCCCCGGTTGACCACCAGCTGTTCTCGATGATGGCCGAGCACGCCGCCACCGCCCTCTTCTCGGCGACCCTCTACGGCCAGTCCGAACGCAAGCGCAAAACCTATCAGGGGATGATGGACCTGCTGCTCAAGTAGGCGGCATCTGTTCCAGCAATCCTTCCGCGACCGCGAAATCGACCAGTTCCATGCCTTCACGCGGGGCAATGCTGCCGGCGAAGATTTCAGCCGGGCTGCGTCGGCCGTCACAGTTCTGCAACAGTTTCAGGAAATCCTCCTCCAGCGATTCACACCAGACTTCATTTTGTCGCCTGACGAAGAGCGCCACCGAGCCGACCGGCCGCAGCAGTTCGCCGATGGCTCTCAGGTCGGCCCCTTCAAGGTCGAGCAGATCGACGATTTCGTAGTGGAAGGGGACCAGTCGGACCCCCGGTGCCAGGGACCAGGGGGTGTCCCATGCCTGTTCTTTCTGCAATGGTCGCGAAGGAGGGAGGACTTCATCGCCGAGGTGGGCCTCGGCGTAGTGAAAGTGGTAGCGCAGCAGGTCGAGGGCGGCGGGCAGAAGTTCGGGATGCCCCCGTTTGAGCAGCAGGTGCTGGATGAAGCTCTCCTGCATCGCCAGAACCTCGGCGCTGCTCCAGGTTTCGGTGGCCAGCAGCGCGTCGCGGTAGAGCCCCTGGTCCTGCTGCAGCCAGTTGGCGAAATCGGTAAAGAAATTGACCGCCTCGATCTGCAGCGAGCGCAGCAGGGTCGGCAGCAGGCCGACCGCCCTGCCGGTGTTGTAGAACAGGTCGACGGCGGCGGCGAGTTCGCGGCATCGTTCCAGCTTCGCCCGCGGCAGGTCCGGAGTGGCGAGGACTTCGTAAGGCGGTTCGGGTTGGTGGCGGATGCCCTCGGTGGTGGCGCGTGCCGCAAGTTGGGTGCCCGGCAGGATCGCCAGCGGAAAAATATCGAGGTGGTTGGGGGCGAACTGCAGGGCGAAATCGAGGCTGCGGCAGAAGCCTGCAAGGTTGTCACCGGGCAGGCCGTAGATCAGGTCGAGGCCGAAGGTGATGCCTTCGGCGTTGAGTAGATTTATCGCCCGGCTGAAAACTTCCGGATCGAAGGGGCGGTGAACCCGGCGCAGGATCTCGGCGTGGGCGGACTGCAGGCCGACCTGGACCGAGCAGTCGACCTCGGCCAGCAGCGCGACGGTTTCCCGGTCGAGGAAATCAGCCTTGGCTTCGAGATGGAAGTGGATGCCCCGGCCGTGGTCAGCCAGCAGTCGCAGCAGTTGTTTGCCGCGCGCGGGCGGGAAATTGAAGGTCGAATCGAGAACCCAGACTTGGCTGACCCCCCGGCGTTGAAACAGTTCCAGTTCGGCGACCAGCCGTTCTTCCGGCAGGGGGCGGACCTGGTGGTGTCCGCCGGAATCGAAGCAGAAATCGCAGCCGAAGGTACAGCCGCGGGCGGTTTCCCAGAGAACACCGCCTTCTGTGGTCGGTTGCAGCAGGCCGCACAACCAGGGGGAATCGGCTTGGATGGAGAGCTGGCGCATTGTTTTGTCAGGGTTGGAGACAACCCCACCCGGTCCCATCAGGGTCATACCGGGCAGTCGCCGCCAGTCATCACCGGCGGCGAGAGCCAGAACCAGATCGGAGAAGTGTTTTTCCCCTTCTCCGGGAATCACCAGGTCGCAGGTTTTCTGCTCCAGGATTGTAGCAGCCCTGGCGGTAGCCTCCGGGCCGCCGCAGGCAATCAGTGTCTGTGGACTGCGGTTGCGGATTTCGGTACAGAGAGCCGTGAGGATATTGTAGTTCCAGAGATAGGTCGGCAGCGCCAGCAGGTCGACCCGTTCAGCCAGGATACGATCGGCCATGGTCGCAACCGGCTGGTCCGGATAAAAATCAAGCAGCCGGCAGCCTGCCCGGATCCTCTGCGGAAGAGCAGCGGCCAGGCAGCCGGCGGCGAGGCTGACCGCCTGGGCGGAACGGCGGACGTGCAGGGTGGCGAAGGTGATGGCCGGGCAGCTATGCCTCATGGTTCTCTCCTTCCGTCCCGGCGGGCTGGTTCGGGTTATTGAAGAGGTCCTGCAGTCGCGTCAGCCGGGTGTTGATCTGATGCCGGGAGAAGATACGCGCCAGTTCCGGAAGGCGATTGTTGAGCTGCCCCAGGGTCAATTGATAACCGTAGGCCATGGTCTGGTTGCGGGCCTTTTGGCTCATCGGACTCTGGAAGAAGAGCAGTGATTCTTCCGGCCCCGGTTCGATCAGGATGATGTCGACATCCGGATGTTCGCGTCGGTAGGTTTCCATTGCCAGCTCCAGTTTCTCCCGGCTCTCGATGCGTTGCGACTGTTCCCAGGCGACGCCGATGCCGAGTTTGGCAATACTGGTGCAATGGCCGTAGGAAAGGGACGGCAGACAGATTCGAGCCGGGTCGTTGACCATTGGTACTCGTGGGTTGATCAGCACGATCAGTTTGGCTCCCTGTTCGATGGCGATGTCAATATGGGTGACGCGACCGATGTTGCCGTCGATGTAATAGCGGCCGCCGATACGGTGCGGGCGGAAGAAGAAAGGGATGGCGCTGGAGGCGGTGATCGCCTGGCAGATATGAACATTGCGGTAGCCGTCGCTGCCGAAGACGACCCGCTTGCCGTTGTCGAGGTCATAGCTGGGGATGAACAGGGGACGTTCCAGTTCGCGGAAGTCGTCGCACAGCCCTTCCTGGCGGAAGGAGCGGCAGAGATAGTCCTGCATCGGCCCGAGGGAAAAAAGTCCGGCCGGAAACTGTTCCTGCAGGAGGTATGGCAGCTCCTGCAGGCTGAAATTTGAACGATTGCTTCGATAACTGCGGAAGATGCGGACGCTGTTGGCGAACAGCTTCCAGCAACTGCCGAGCATCGTCAGGGTGTCGAGACGGTAGATGTCGCGTCGTCGCCAGTTGAAGACGGTCTGTTCATCGTTGCTGATGGCAGCAAAGAGGCTGGCCGGAGAAACGTTGTTGGCTATCAGACTGGCGATGACCGAGCCGGCGCTGACGCCGACGAAGAGATCGAATCGGTTGACGTTGAAGCCGTCTTCGAACAACTGGTCAAGGACGGTCAGACAGCCTATTTCGTAGGCCGCTCCCATGATGCCGCCGCCGGCGAGAACCAGGGCGGTTTTTTGTCTGCGTTTCGCCGTCACCTTGGCTCACTTCCTGGCCCGGACCTTGATCTTTGGCTTACCCCCTTCAGCGACAACCCGGAACTCCACTTCGCGGTCGCCGAACTTGCGGCGGATTTTCTCCTCCTGCCGGGCCAGGAAATCCTCGACCTGCTCGCGCTCGGGTGGTTTGCCGCTGCCGGTTTCCTCATAAGCGGCACGCAGGTCATCATAGACCTGAGCAACCCGGTCGGACTCTGCCGCGGTCGGCGGGGCACTTTTCGGGGCGGAGACGCGGCCGCTGCCTTGTTCGAACTTGCCTTCGTCCATCAACCGCAGAATGCGGTCCCAGTGTCCGCAGTAACTGTGAAAACGGCTCGCCAGGTTCTGGTAGCGGAAACGCAGGTTGGTCTGGATGATATGCCGGTTGGCGAACTGGCGCAGGGAGCGTGCCAAGTCCTCCCGCTCCTGCATCGGGGCCCGTTTTTCGATCCCGCCGAAGTACTGCTCGAAGTGAATTTCGAGTTGGCGCATCCGTTGTTCGATCTCAGAGAGAATGCGGTCGATCTGCCTGCGTTCATCCATGGAAACACCTCCCATTGATGAAACTATACTTAACTTGTCGTTCGATGCAAAGAAAATTGCGGTTATTTAAGGTAGTTACTGGACTTCGACGGATAGCCTTCCGGGGCCTGTCAGAACCTCTTGCAGGGGGTTGAAAAAACATGTTTTCCCGGCTGAACAAAAATGTCCGTAACACAGCGGAATCAGGCGTACCGAAAGGTACGTCGTTGAAACGGGGAAAGGCCAACGCAGCAGATGGGTGTTTTTGCTCATCCTGACCGCAGGGATGCCTTGACTGGCATGGGGGCTGGCGTATAATAAGACGTTTTTGCGCCTTGGACATGAAACTGAGGGGGAGGAAAAATGATGGAAACGCAGTTGGCCGCGGTGGTTCTGGCGGCCGGACAGGGTACCCGTTTGAAATCGAAGCGTCCCAAGGTGCTGCATCCGCTGGCCGGTCGGCCGCTGGCGGCCTGGCCGCTGGACTGCGCTCGGCAGCTCGGCTGCGCGCCGACGGTACTGGTGACCGGCTACGGCGCCGAACAGGTCGAGGCGGCCCTTGCCGCGACCGGGGTCGATTTCGTTCGCCAGCCGGAGCAGCTGGGGACCGGTCACGCGCTGCTCTGCGCCCGCCCGGTGCTGGAGGATTTTCGGGGAACACTGCTGCTGTTGTGCGGCGATGTGCCGCTGCTGCGCCTGGAAACCCTGCGACGGTTGCTGCAGTTGCACCGTGACCGACAGGCGGCGGTTACGGTCCTGACCGCTGAACTTGACGACCCGTACGGCTATGGTCGTATTGTGCGTGTCGGCAACCAGGTCGAGGGGATCGTCGAGGAGAAGGATGCCAGTGCCGAACAGCGGCGGATTCGTGAGATCAATACCGGTATCTATCTGTTCGAGGTACCTTTTGTTTTTGAAGCCCTGACCGGGGTCGGCTGCGACAACGCCCAGGGGGAATATTATCTCACCGATGTGGTGGCTGTCGCCCGCCGCGCAGGACGCACCGTCTGCGCGCTGGCGACCGGGGATGCCGATGAGGCGATGGGCATCAATGACCGTGTCCAGCTGGCGGCCGCCGAAGCCATTATGCGGCGGCGGATCAACACCATGCATCTGCGTAACGGGGTCAGCATCCTCGATCCGGAAACGACCTATATCGAGGCCGGGGTGGAGATCGGCGCCGACACCACCCTGCTGCCGGGCACCATCCTGCGCGGAGCGACGATCATCGGCAGCGACTGCGCCATCGGCCCTCATGTGACCATCGACGCCTGCCGTGTCGCTGACCGGGTCAATATCAAGGCCGGTTCGGTTCTTGCTGAAAGTGACATCGGGCCAGGAACCGACATCGGACCGATGGCTCACCTGCGGCCCGGAACCCGGCTCGCCGGCGAGAACAAGATCGGCAATTTCGTTGAAACCAAGAAGGCCGAGATCGGTTTCGGTTCCAAGGCCAGTCACCTGACCTACCTCGGCGACTGTGAACTCGGCAGCGGCGTCAATATTGGCTGCGGCACCATCACCTGCAACTATGACGGGGTCAACAAGCACCGCACGGTGATCGAGGATAATGTTTTTGTCGGTTCCGACACCCAGTTCGTGGCCCCGGTCAGAATCGGTCGCGACAGTCTGATCGGCGCCGGGTCGACCATCACCCGGGATGTGCCACCCGAGTCCCTGGCCCTGTCGCGGGCAGAGCAGAAGGTGGTCGAGGGCTGGGTTCGGCGACGAAAAACAAAAAAATAGACGAGGGGGAGCGGGCCGCGGGGCCGGCGGCAGGAAAAAACCTGCCCGGTTTTCGCGCCAACGGATCATCTAATGTGTGGAATTGTCGGATATATCGGATCGCAGCAGGCTTCAGACATTGTCATCGAGGGGTTGCGGAGGCTTGAATACCGTGGTTACGATTCAGCCGGGATCGCGGCCCTGGATGATGGCCGCATTGCACTCCGTCGGGCCGAGGGCAAACTGGTCAACCTTGAAACCCTCCTGCGGCAGCAGCCGGTTCCCGGCTGTGTCGGCATCGGACACACCCGCTGGGCCACCCATGGCCGCCCGTCGGAGACCAATGCCCATCCGCACCAGGCCGGTGTCATCGTCGTGGTTCATAACGGCATCATCGAAAATTACCTGGAACTCAAGGAACGGCTGATCGGTCTCGGGCACAACTTTCGTTCGGAAACCGACACCGAAATTATCGCCCACCTGATCGAGCAGCATTTCAACGACAGCGGCGATTTCGAGGCCGCGGTCCGCGCAGCGCTCAGCGAGGTTCAGGGCGCTTATGCGGTGGCGGTTCTCTGTGAGGCCGAGCCGGACAAACTGATCGCCGCCAAGCTCGGTTCACCGCTGGTGGTCGGTCAGGGCCAGGGAGAATATTTCGTCGCCTCGGACATTCCGGCGATGCTCTCCCATACCCGTGAGATGGTTTTTCTCGAAGATGGTGAACTGGTGGTTTTCAATCGCTTGTCGATGCAGGTTTCGACCCTGGCCGGCACGCCGCTGCAGAAGACGCCGAAGACCATCACCTGGTCGCCGATGATGGCCGAGAAGGGTGGATACCGACATTTCATGCTCAAGGAAATCTATGAGCAGCCGCGGGCGGTCGCCGATACCATTGCCGGCCGACTCAAGGATGAGGAGGGTGATGTTCACCTGGAGAGTCTCGGTCTTGACGACAAGGAGTTGCAAAGCCTGAAAAAGGTTTTCATCATTGCCTGCGGGACATCCTGGCATGCGGCCCTGGTCGGCAAGTTCTATATCGAGAAGCTGGCGCGGATTCCGGTCGAGGTTGATATTGCCAGCGAATTCCGCTATCGCGATCCGATTGTCGATGAGGAGACCCTGACCCTGCTGATCAGTCAGAGCGGCGAGACCGCCGATACCCTGGCCGGATTGCGCGAGGCGAAGGGCAAGGGCGGCCGTACCGTCTGCATCTGCAACGTGGTCGACTCTTCCATCGCCCGGGAAAGCGACGGTGTCATCTATACCCATGCCGGGCCGGAAATCGGCGTCGCTTCGACCAAGGCGTTCACCACCCAGCTGATCGGCCTCTACCTTTTCGCCCTGCGTCTCGGCCGGGTGCGTGGGCAGCTCAGCGCGGAGGAATGTCGGCGGCGGGTCGCCGAACTGGTCAGTCTGCCGCGCAAGCTTGAAACCGCCCTGGAGCTGGATGTGCCGATCGAAAATATCGCCAAGGCCTTTGCCCATGCGAGGGATTTTCTCTACCTCGGGCGCGGCAATCAGTATCCGATTGCTCTGGAGGGAGCGCTGAAACTGAAGGAGATTTCCTACATCCATGCCGAGGGCTATCCCGCCGGAGAGATGAAGCACGGACCGATCGCGCTGATCGATGAGAACCTGCCGGTGGTGGTCCTGGTGCCGCACAATGAAACTTACGAAAAGGTTATTTCCAACATGGAGGAGGTCCGGGCACGCGGCGGTCGGGTGATCGCGGTGGCCACCCGGGCCGAAACCGGTCTGCGCGACAAGTGCGACGCGTTGATCGAACTGCCGGAAACCAGCGATGAACTGATGCCGATTCTGACCTCGGTGCCGTTGCAGCTGCTGGCCTACCACGTGGCGGTGATCAAAGGGACCGACGTTGATCAACCGCGCAACCTGGCCAAGAGCGTCACCGTGGAGTAATTCCTGCCTTGTCTTTCGCCAACCGCCTGTTCAAAAAACTGCAACGCCTGCTGACCGGAGCCCTGCCGCGTATCCGCATCAGTGAAAACACCTTCCTGATCATTCTCGCGGTCCTCATCGGTCTGCTCGGAGGCCTCGGCAACTACCTCTTTCGTCAGACCATCGAACTGGTTCACCAGCTGGTTTTTGAACAGAGTCTGGACCTGTTGCAGATTTCCTTTGATCAATGGACTCCGCAGCGTGCTCTGGTGGCGTTGCTGCCGGCGTTCGGCGGTCTGTTGATTCTGCCGTTGTGGATCTTTTTCGGCAAGGACCTGAAAGGGGGGTTCGCCGGGTTCCTGGTTCGGGTCAACCTGCAGGGCGCCAAGCTGCCGTTGCGACCGCTCTTTACCCGCGGACTGGGGGCGGCGATCACTCTCGGCACCGGCGGCAGTGCCGGGCAGGAAGGGCCGATCGCGGTTATCGGCGGCACGATCGGCAGCCAGTTCGGCAAGCTGTTCAAGATGAGCGGCGACCGGCTCAAGGTGCTGGTCGCCTGCGGTGCCGCGGCCGGGGTGGCGGCAACCTTCAACGCGCCGATCGCCGGCGTCTTTTTCGCCACCGAAATCGTTCTGCTCTCCTCCTTCGAACTGGCCAGCTTTACCTCCATCGTCATCGCCAGCGGCATGGCGACAGTCGTTTCCCGCGCCCTGCTGGGCAATATCTCCGAATTGTCCGCCCCCCCCTATTTTGTCAACAGCCCCTGGGAAATGGGCCTCTACCTGCTGCTGGGAATTTTTGTCGGGATCCTGTCGGTCGGTTTCATCGATCTGCATTTTTTCATCAAGGATCGTATTGACGCGATCCCCCTGCCGCGACTGGCCAAGCCGGTGCTCGGCGGGCTGCTGGTCGGGCTGATCGGTATCGCCCTGCCGCAGGTGTTCGGCAACGGCTACGAGTTCATGGAGACGGTGCTGTTCGGTGAACATGCGCTGGCCCTGCTGGCGGGCCTGGTGCTGGCCAAGGCGTTGGCCACCTCGATCACGCTCGGTTCCGGTTTGCCGGGCGGAATGTTTGCTCCCTGCCTGTTTCTCGGCGCGGTGGCCGGCGGCGCTTTCGGTCACCTGGCGGCGCTGGTCTTTCCCGATGCCGGACTCTCGCCGGGCGCCTACGCCCTGGTCGGTATGGGGACGTTCCTCTCCGCGGCGACCAGCGCGCCGATGACCGCCATCTTCCTGCTGTTCGAGATCACCGACAGCTACCAGGTCATCATTCCGATCATGTTGACCTGCGTCATCGGCACCGCCATCGCCCGGCATTTCAAGAAGGACAGTCTCGAAACCGTGGAGCTTTCCCGGGCCGGGATCGACCTCGAAGCCGGCAAGGAGCGCAATATCATGAAGGCGCTGAAGGTCGGCGAGGTGATGGCCCGCGAGGTGGAGACGGTCCCCGAAAACATGACCCTCGGCCAGTTCGCCGAGTTCATCGCCAGTACCCGGCATACCAATTTCCCGCTGGTCAACCGGACCGGCGAGCTGACCGGGATCATTTCGGTGCAGGATTTCATGGGGGTGGTCTTTGAACGTGACCTGATGGACCTGGTGGTGGTCAAGGAACTGGCCAGCGTCAATGTCATCACCGCCCACGCCGAGGAGGATCTGGATACCGCCATGCGCAAAATCGGTTATCGCAACATCGAACAGCTGCCGGTGGTCGACCGTGAGACGCACCGCAAGCTGGTCGGCATCATCTCCCGTCGTGACATGGTCTCGGCCTACAACCGGGCGCTGATGTCACGCTCCCTGGGGGATGACGATGAATAACCTGCTGCGGGGACTCAACGATCCCCAGCGGCAGGCGGTGACCCATGGTGACGGTCCGCTGCTGATTCTGGCCGGGGCCGGATCGGGCAAGACCCGGACCCTGATTCATCGGGTCGCCTGGCTGATTGAAGAGCGCGGCGTGCCGCCCTGGCAGATTCTCGCCGTGACCTTCACCAACAAGGCCGCCGGGGAGATGAAGGAGCGCCTTGAGCGTCTGCTCGGTGAGGGTGAATTGCCGTGGGTGGCAACTTTCCATGCCACCTGTGTTCGTATTCTGCGGCAGGAGATCGCGGCCCTCGGCTATTCTCGTGACTTCACCATTTATGACGATCAGGACCAGAAACGGCTGCTCAAGGATCTGCTCGCCGAGCGCGGCATCAGCGAAAAGACCCTGCGGCCGAACGCCCTGGCCGCGGCTATCGACCGGGCCAAGAACAACGGCCTGCTACCGGGACAGCTGCCGGCAGGCGGTTACCTCGAAACGTTGATCGACGATCTTTATGCCCTGTACCAGCAGCGTCTGCAACAGGCCAACGCGGTCGATTTCGGTGACTTGCTGCTGCTGACCGTGCGACTGTTCAGCGAACATCCCGAAATTCTGGAGCGCTGGCGGCAGCGCTTTCATTACCTGCTGGTGGATGAGTTCCAGGATACCAACGGCGTCCAGTATCGCCTGGTCGATCTGTTGGCGCGGGAACACCGCAATCTCTGCGTGGTCGGTGATGACGACCAGTCGATCTATGCCTGGCGCGGGGCCGAGATCGGCAACATTCTCGGCTTCGAGCGGGACTATCCCGGCACCGTCACCATCCGTCTGGAACAGAATTACCGTTCGACCGGGACCATCCTCGAAGCGGCCGGCGAGGTAGTGGCGCGGAATGTCGATCGTAAGGGCAAAACCCTCTGGACCGAAAACGATGCCGGGGAACCGCTGGTTCTGGAAGCCCTGCCGGATGACCTTGAAGAAGCGCGGTTTGTCGCCCGTCAGATCGGCCGATTGCGCGGAGACGGGCTGCATCTGCGCGACATGGCGGTTTTTTACCGGACCAATGCCCAGTCCCGGGTGCTGGAGGAGGCACTGGTTCGCGAGCGCATTCCCTATGCGATGTTCGGTGGCCTGAAGTTCTTCGCCCGCATGGAAATCAAGGACGTGCTCGCCTACCTGAGAGTGCTGGTCAACCCGGCCGACTCGGTTTCAGCGAAACGGATCATCAACGTTCCTCCGCGTGGTATCGGCAAGACCACCGTCGGCCGGATCGACCCTTTCGAGGCGGAAGCCGGAGGTTTTCTCCCGGCCTGCCGCCTTGCCCTTGAGCGGGGCGGTCTGGGCGGGGCCGCCGCCCGTCGAGTACGAGCCTTTGTTGAAATGATGGACTCCTTCACGCGGCGCCTGGAAAGGCTGCCTTATCCGCAACTGACCGCCGAACTGATCGAGGAAACCGGTTACGGTCCGGCTCTGCGCGAAGAGAAGACCCGCGAGGCGAAGGAACGGCTGCAGAATCTCGAGGAACTGCTCAAGGGAATGGAAGAGCACCGCGGCAACGAGGCCGGTCTCGGCGACTACCTGGAACAGGTCGCCCTGGTGACGGATCTCGACTCCTACGACCGCAGTCTCGACCGGGTGACGCTGATGACCCTGCACGCGGCCAAGGGGCTTGAATTCCCGGTCGTTTTCATGACCGGCATGGAAGAAGGGCTCTTTCCGCACAGTCGCAGTGGCGATGAGGAGGATGTTGAGGAGGAACGACGGCTCTGCTATGTCGGCATGACCCGCGCCATGCGTCGTCTTTTTCTGACGCACGCCCGGCGGCGGCGGGTGTTCGGCAGTTACCAGTACAATGCCCGCAGCCGTTTCCTGGATGAAATCCCGCCGCGACTGTTGGCGCAACCGGCCGATTCCGGTCTGCGCAGACCCGCGGAGCACAACCTGGCCTCGGTTTTTTCCCAGGTGCCTCAGGCCCCGGAGGTTGAGGAATCAGCAACCGGTTTGGAGGAGGTGCGCCTGGTCCCCGAAGCCGAGGAGGGGTTGCGTATCGGCCTGCGGGTGCGTCATGTCAAGTTCGGTTTGGGAACCGTCCGGCGTATCGAGGGACGGGGAGACAACCAGAAGGTGATTGTCTTTTTCAATACTGTCGGCGCGAAAAAACTACTGCTCAAGTTTGCCGGTCTGGAGCCTGCCTGAGGTTTTTCCGGTCAGCCGGGTTACCCCAAATCCACCGGCAATTTCGGGATTCGGCTGTCGTTACGGGTGAATCTGCTTTGTTGCCGTCACCGCTTCGGTGCTCGACGTAGCGCGGCTACGTCTGCGCCCGAAACGGTGCGGCGCCGCGCATCTCCACCCGTCCCGCCACCCTCGGACCGCAAAACAGCCGGTGGATCTGGGGTTACTGTCGGCGAGCGAGCGTTGACAGTATTGTCGTGTGCTGTGGTATGGTTACACCATTGATGCCCACAATTGAAGCAGTGAACTCTTCCGCTTTGAACCACTGTTCATGTGTGTTTTGGTGATCAACCAGGGGGGGCAATGTCGCAGAAGATTCTGGTCGTTGATGACTGTCGTCTGACACGTGAAATTACCCGGGATATGCTGGATGAAGCCGGGTTTGAAGTGGTTACGGCTGAGTGCGCGCTGTCGGCCAACCCGTTGATAGAAGCGTCGCCGCCGCCCGACCTGATCCTGATGGATGTGGTCCTGCCGGATGTTTCCGGTGACCGCAAGGCTCGGCGCATGAAATCGCGGGAGGTGAGCCGGACGATTCCGGTGGTGCTGATTTCGACCAAGCCGCGTGATGAGCTGCGACGCCTCGCCCGTCAGCCCGGCGCTGACGGGTTCCTGCAGAAGCCGCTCAGCCGGACCTGCTGCTGGAGGAAATCAAGCGCCTGCTCGCCCCCTGACCGCGGCGGGAACCGCCGGGGACTGAATCTGTCACTTTTCAACGCGTTCGGTCGATCCGTGCGCTTTTTCTGGAGAACCGATGAACGAGTTCGATCGTACCGTCCGGAAGAATACCGGTCGGGATCTCCATGCGGACATCCCCCGCATCATCCAGGTCAATGTCGGTCTGCGCTGCAATCTCAGCTGCCGCCACTGCCATGTCGAGGGATCTCCGCGTCGAACCGAAGTCATGACCGATCGGACCATGCAGTCGGTGCAGCGTCTGGCCGATCTCTTTCCCGGCAGCCAGGTCGATATCACCGGCGGCGCGCCGGAACTGAATCCGGGACTCAAGCCGTTTATTGCCGGGTTGAGCAAAAGCGGACATCCGGTTCAGGTGCGAACCAATCTGACCGTCCTGTTTGAAGAGGGTCAGCAGCAGACCCCGGACTTCTTCCGCGACCAGCAGGTGCAGCTGGTCGCTTCGCTTCCCTGCTATCTTGACAGTAATGTCGATGCCCAGCGCGGCAGCGGTGTCTATCGGCGCAGCATCGAGGCGTTGCGGCTGCTCAACGGGCTCGGTTACGGTCGCGACCCGCAGCTGGTGCTGAACCTGGTCTACAATCCCGGCGGCCCCAGCCTTCCCCCCGGTCAGGAAGGACTGGAAAACGACTATCGCAGCTACCTGCGGCAGGAACACGGGGTTGAGTTCACCCGTCTGCTGACCATCACCAACATGCCCATCGGCCGGTTTCTTGAGGATCTGCGGCGTCGGGAACTGGAGGAGGAATATCGCACCCTGCTGGAGGATTCCTTCAACCCGATGACGGTGGACGGCCTGATGTGTCGTCATCAGATCTGTGTCGCCTGGGACGGGACCCTGGCCGACTGTGACTTCAACATTGTGCTTGGGCTCGGGCTGAAGGATGGACTGCCGCAGCATATCGACGATCTCGATGCCGGGTGCCTGGACGGACGTGCCATTGCCACCGGCAGCCACTGCTTCGGTTGTACCGCCGGCTGCGGTTCTTCCTGCGGCGGCGCTCTGGTCGCCTGATAATGCCTGGTTGGGGGATGATGAAAATCATGAAGTCTGTTGCGATTCTGTTGTTGTGCCTGGTCCTGCTGAGCGCCTGTCATCAGCGACCGGCGGTCCATACCGAAAAAGGTTTTTCCGTGGTGCCGCCGAACGAAAAGATCTATATTGTCCCCTTCACCACGGTGATGGTGCCGCGGGAGGTGGAAGAAGGCATTTTCGACCAGTTTGTCGATGCCCTGAACGCCGAGGGCGTGGTTGACCGTTACGAATTCGTCATCCTCAAACAGAACCTGTCCACCATCGATAAAGACTGGCTGGCCGACCATTATTACCTGACCGGTGATCTGTTCGCCTATGTCGAGGAGTCGGGTTGCTGCGCCACCACCATCCGTTCCCGCAGCCGCCTGAAACTCTTCCAGCCGGGGCAGTCTGAACCGACCCTGGTGATGGAGTATCCCCGCGAGATATTCTTCGAACACGATTACAGCAATATCCTTGTTCAGCGGCGCCGCCTGGCGACCGATATCGCCACCACCCTGGCGCAGAAACTGCTGAAATCCCTGGCCGGATCCTGAACGTTTCCCCTCTTTTAAATTCCCGGCAAAAAGACCTTGACAATCGCTGAAGGCTGATTATATTTAGCCCTGTTCCATTGTTAGCACTCATCGTCGTCGAGTGCTAACAATGGAACTCTTTCACTCACCAGTCTACTGGGCAGACCAGTCTATTTATTATCACTGAAAGGAGTTGTAGAAAATGAACATCAGACCACTGCATGACCGCATCATCGTCGAACGCCTTGAAGAGGAAACCACCACCGCCTCCGGGTTGATCATTCCCGATACCGCCAAGGAAAAACCGCAGCAGGGCAAGGTTGTCGCCGTCGGCAACGGCAAGAAGACCGAGGACGGCAAGGTTCTGCCGCTTGATGTCAAGGCCGGTGACACGGTGCTGTTCGGCAAGTACGCGGGCACCGAAGTCAAGGTTGACGGCAAGGAATACCTGATGATGCGTGAAGACGACGTCATGGGGATCGTCGAATAACACAGCGCGCCGCGCTGCACGAACACATAACGAGGAGGATTCACCAACATGGCTGCAAAAGAAATCAAATTCGGGCAGGACGCCCGCGCGAAAATTCTGGTCGGTGTCAACAGCCTGGCCAATGCCGTCAAAGTGACTCTCGGTCCCAAGGGCCGCAATGTCGTGATCGAAAAATCCTTCGGTGCTCCGCTGATCACCAAGGACGGTGTGACCGTCGCCAAGGAAATCGAGCTCGAAGACAAGTTCGAGAACATGGGCGCCCAGCTGGTCAAGGAAGTTGCTTCCAAGACGTCCGATATCGCCGGTGACGGCACCACCACCGCCACCGTGCTTGCCCAGGGCATCTATCGCGAGGGCGTCAAGCTGGTGACCGCCGGGCACAACCCGATGGAAATCAAGCGCGGCATCGACAAGGCGGTTGAAGTGGCGGTCGCGTCCCTGAAAGAGCTTTCCAAGCCGATCAAGGATCACACCGAGATCGCCCAGGTCGGCACCATCTCGGCCAACTCTGACGAGACCATCGGCACCATTCTCGCCGAGGCGATGGAGAAGGTCGGCAAGGAAGGGGTCATCACCGTCGAGGAAGCCAAGTCGATGGAGACCACCCTGGAGACCGTCGAAGGGATGCAGTTCGATCGCGGTTACCTTTCCCCCTACTTTGTCACTGATGCCGAGCGCATGGAAACGGTGATGGAAGACGCCCTGATCCTGATCCACGACAAGAAGATCAGCAACATGAAGGACCTGCTGCCGATCCTTGAGCCGGTCGCCAAGCAGGGTCGGCCGCTGGTGATTATCGCCGAGGACGTTGAGGGCGAGGCGCTGGCGACCCTGGTGGTCAACAAGCTGCGCGGCACTCTCAATGTCGCCGCCGTCAAGGCCCCCGGTTTCGGTGACCGTCGTAAGGCGATGCTCGAAGATATCGCCATCCTCACCGGTGGCCGGGTGATCTCCGAAGAAGTCGGTTTCAGCCTCGAGGCCGCTACCCTTGACATGCTCGGTACCGCCAAGCGGATCGTCATCGACAAGGACAACACCACCATCATCGACGGTGCCGGCAGCGAAGCCGACATCGAGGGCCGCGTCAAGCAGATCCGCGCCCAGATCGAGGAGACCAGCAGCGACTACGATCGTGAGAAGCTGCAGGAACGTCTCGCCAAGCTGGTCGGCGGGGTTGCCGTGGTCAAGGTCGGTGCCGCCACCGAGACCGAAATGAAGGAGAAGAAGGCCCGCGTCGAAGACGCCCTGCACGCCACCCGTGCCGCGGTGGAAGAGGGCATCGTCCCCGGCGGCGGTGTCGCCCTGCTGCGTGCCGTTGCCGAGCTGGACAAGGTCGAGGCTGAAGGCGAGCAGAAGTTCGGTGTCGCCATCGTCCGTCGCGCCCTCGAAGAGCCGCTGCGGCAGATTGCCGCCAATGCCGGTGTTGAAGGCTCCATTGTGGTCGACAAGGTTCTCAACGGCAAAGGCGCCTTCGGTTTCAATGCCGCCAGCGGCGAGTATGGCGACATGATCGACGCCGGTATCATCGACCCGACCAAGGTGACCCGTTCGGCGCTGCAGAACGCCGCTTCGGTCGCCGGCCTGATGCTGACCACAGAGGCCTGCATCGCCGACCTGCCGAAGGATGAAGCTGCGGCCCCCGGCATGCCCGACATGGGCGGTATGGGCGGCATGGGCGGCATGGGCGGCATGATGTAAGCTGCTTAAATCCCGTTTAACGCGCAAAAAAGCCCCCGACCGGTTTTCGGTCGGGGGCTTTTTCTGTTGCTGGAAATAGCCTGACTTTATCGGAGCGCCCCCTTGTTTGTTCGCATGCTTCCCCCCTGTTTTACAGGGGGGATTGAGGGGGTGATATCTCACCTCAATAAACCACCCAGGGCGTCAGCGGCACCAGCTTTGCCGGGTCCTTTTCATCCAGCCCGACAATGTAGCAACCCTTGACGGCATAACGCTGTCCGGCGCCGAAGCTGGCCCTCGGGACGGTCGCAATGGCATAGACTTCATCGTTCATCATGTCGATGACATCGAGGAAGTAGTCCCGGTAGAAATCATCTCCCATCATTCGCGTGCTGCCGGTAAGAACCCAGCCGAGAAAATAGGTCTGGGCCTGGATGTGCAGATTCTCTATCGGCAGTTTTTTCAACTTGAGCCATGATTTGACAAAGCTGAGGCGGCTGTTCAATTGCCCCGGCAACCGATAGGGATAGGTCAGGCGGATCTTGTCGCGCCAGGCTTTCGGCAGTCCGGCGCTGCTGCTGTCAAGCATCCTCCAGGAGAGCAACAGGGATTGCAGAGCGCTATGTTGCGGGGCCAGGGTGAAGAGTTCCTTCATCGCGTTCCGCTGCAGCCAGAGAACCAGCGACGCCTGTTGTCCTGACGAGAGGATTCTTTGCCAGAACGCCAGGCGTGCCTGAGTGCCGGTCGGCAACTGCAGGGTTCGGATCGGCTGTTGTCCCAAGGTCGTCCACTGGCGGATGAATGCTTCAGTCAGGGTTCGGCTGCGTGCATCGTTGTCGTACACCAGCAACGGGGGAACTGTTTCCGTTCTGTTGTTGGCCAGATAGCGGGCCGCAGTTTCTGCTTCTTCAACCAGACCCCGGGAAAAATAGAGAGTGTACCAGTTGTCGGGGTTCAGCCCGGGGTGGTCGGTCACCGGGAAGATGCACGGAATTTTATTTTTGTTGCAGAAGTTGTCAATCGGGGTCCAGTCCCGGGTTGAGATTCCTCCCAGCAGGGCAAAGACCGGTTTGCGGGCCGCGTAATCCGTAAGTTGTTTTTCCCAGGTTGAGGGCGGGCCATGCAGTTCCCAGATGCTGAGATCAAAGCGTCGGTAGGGGGCGAAGCGGTCCTGACGATAGAAAGGGCCGTGGCGGGCACGTTTTTCGTCATGTCGGGAGCGGGCGTTGTGGTCCCGGATGTAGGCCTGTAGAACGCCGAGCATGGAGCGACGATCTTTTGCAGGGACTTCGTCAGTGATGACGGTGGCGAAAAAGAGCGTCTGTTTGTCGACTCCTGGAGAGAAGTCGGTCGAAAGATGCTTCAGATAATAAACCAGGATATCCATGTCCGGTGGGGCGAGCAGGTAGCGCGGCATTGCCGCGCCCAGCTCGCGGCCGCTCGGTGTTCTCCCGGTCCAGATGGCATCGGCCAGGCTTTCGTCGGTGTAGGTTGGACGGATATCCTCGCTTTGAAAGGGCTTGGCCAGCAGGTGCCGCGGCGGGTTGGTTTCAATTTCTGCCCCCCGATGCAGAGTGCGGAACAGTTTGCGACCGTTGGTCGGCAGGGAAATGATTGTCCCTTCCGCCGTCCCGAGGCCGCTGCGCAGGTGGCAGTTCCGGCAGGTGAACATGCGCCCGTCGACCGGGATGTCGCCCTGCACCAGGGCCTGCATCGGTTTGCCGGAAGGGAGAATTCCTTCGCGGTACATGCGCTCTCCGGCCTTGAGGGCCTGATCCGGCGTCAGTCCGCCGACAAGGTTTTCCGTCTGCCCGGTTGTCGCGGGTCCGAGCAGTAACAAAACCGACAGCAGGAAGCTATAGAACAATCGCATACCTATTTTGCTTTCCCGGGGTAGAGCTGCCGATATTCCCTGAGGAGATCACGGGTACTGGTCAGGCCGTAGATGCGCAGCCATTGATCCTTGCCCGGCACCTTGATCAGGGTCAGGGGATAGTGAGACATCTTATCTGAGACATAGGCGTCAAAGGCGTGCATGACCTGGTCGATGTCGGTCCGTGTCCCGGTCAGGTAGTCCCAGCCGGGCCGGGCACGGTAGCGGGTGAGGTAGGCTTTCATGATTTCCGGCCGATCATGCTCGGGGTCGATGGAAACCGAGACAAACTGGACTCCGGAGGCTTCATCCCCAAGCTTTTTCTGCAGGTTGGAAAATCCGGCGGAGAGGACCGGGCAGATCGTGGTGCAGGTGGCATAAATGAAATCGAGCAGGACCGGCTTGCCGCTATTGAGGAGTTGTCTCAGCGGGACCGGCTGCCGGTCCTGGTTGACCAGGGTGACGTCGGGCGCCAGATAGGTTTCGAGGCTGCGTTCATATTTGGCCGAGGCCGAAGTTCCGCTGACGAAGGTGAGCAGTAGGACGAGAAAAAAGAAGCCGGGCGGAGACGGGTGTCGGAGAGACATGGCATTCATCCAGTTCAAGGAATTAAGTCGTGTTTCTGCGGCATCTGCCCGGTTCGCGGGCATGAACCGATGGATTCGAGTCTGAAACATACTAGCAGTTTCCCCGAGGATTGTCGGACGAATCGAACGATGATCGGGGCGGTCGGGTAGGAAAATCCTACCTTAAAAACGGGGATTTCTCCCCATAGACTTTTCTTGAAGATACGTTTTACTCTCCTCTGACCATTCGTTTTATCTGGTCCTCTCTTTGCGCATGTTAGCAAAAAATAACAGGAAAAAAACTTGACCTTTTTGGTTTTCAATTTAGAGTTTTTCTACCCCAAGTGGGCATTTGCACAGTTTCGAACCGGGGTGAAGCACTTCCGGAACTGTCGATTGGCTCTCATGAGACAGG
This sequence comes from Geothermobacter hydrogeniphilus, assembly GCF_002898515.1. Taxonomy (GTDB): domain Bacteria; phylum Desulfobacterota; class Desulfuromonadia; order Desulfuromonadales; family Geothermobacteraceae; genus Geothermobacter_A. The sequence continues at coordinate 44,474 of NZ_PPFX01000015.1, forward strand.
GTTATCCTCTCAAGCATGAACTGATCTTTTCAGCTATGGCAGGACCAGCGGGCGACAGGTTTTCGATATCTCCCTCAACGCGGATTTTGTCGCGATTTTTTTGGTTTCAAGCTCTCAATATCGAGCCATCCCGGAACAAACAACAGCTTGATGGCCAAACAGCTTAACGCGTCTCAGGCAAGGAGGCAGCATATGTGGACATTGGGGATGCAGCAATTTTTCAGACGTGCAGTGAGTACGAGAACTCTGGTCATCACGGCCGCACTTCTTGGCCTGGCGGCACTTCAGGCGGGGGCCTTCACCCTCAACGTGGTTGACGGCAACGGAACCCCCATCACCACCCCGTTCCGCTACCTGGTCGAAGTGGACAATACCTTCGATACAGATCCGACGGTGGATAAGGTTACGCCCACAGCGAATCAGGCCTCCTTTGCCATCCACAACAGCTATGCGCCGCTGGCCATGCTGCAGAATACCGATCCGGCCCAGCCGGCCCAGGGGATGGCAACCGGTCCGGTTGCCATCGATGTGGATCCGGCCAAACGCTACTATGTTTCGGTCATGCCGAACTCGGGATATGCTCTGAGCGGCACCCAGGTGCCGGCGAATGCCGGCAGCGTGACGGTGGTGGTCAACCAGATGCCTCTGCCGACCGCCCAGATTTCGGTCTTCGTGTTTCGTGACCACTGGCCGATCAACAATGCTCCGGACAACCTCCAGCAGGAACCCGGTATCGGCGGAGCTTCGGTGGTGATCAGCGATGCCTGGGGCGGTCCCCTGTGGACGGATGCCTTCGGTAATCCGCTCGGCACCACCTACCAGTTCGATGCCGTGACCGGCGCACCGACGCTCGATACCGCCGGCAACCCGATCGTGGTCGCCTATGGCACCGGCACGGTTACGACCCTGACCGAGGCCGACTACTGCAAGGCCCAGGGGTTTGCCGTCGACTCCACCCCGGTGCCCGAACGACAGAGCATCTGCGATACCAACACACCAGTTACGGCTGATCCGAGTCTCAACCCGTGGAACCTTATGCCCGGCGAAGCGCTGATCAAGTACCTGCGTCCCGGCAAGTACGGGGTTATCGTCTACCCGCCGCATGACGGCAAGGCGTACATCCTGACTTCGACCATCGAGGGGACGCCGACGGTTGACGCCTGGGTGATGGCCGATGAACCGCGTTTCTTCATCGAGCAGTTCGGTGCCGCCTCTCCCTGGCACATGTTTTATGGTTTTGTCGTTCCGGCGGAGCTGCCGTGGAATATCACTGATACCAATGATCCGCATTATGTCGATCGCACGACCGCAACCGGTGTTATTCGCGGGCAGAACCGTTTCAATCACTACGCCGCTCCGCCGAACAACATGACATTTGACATCGGTCCGCCGGTTGCCGACTGCTGGGTCGGTATTAACGACGGTATCACCGGACAGGGTCTCTACGCGGCGCCCTGCGACGCAACCAGCAACTTTGCTATCAACAATGTTCCCGACAACAGCTACCAGCTGGTGACCTGGGACAAGCCGCTCGACGCCCTGTTCGGTTTTCATCCGGTGCAGGTTCCCGACCCGGTCAACGGATCACGTGACATCAACCGCACCTGGATGTCGAACCGCTGGTTCGGCACCCTGGTCGGCAACGTCTTCAAGGATGATGGTGGAAGCAACCCGGCCAAGGCGCACAACGGTTTCCGCGATCCCGGCGAAGTCGGCATCATGAGCCAGGCGGTCAACATCCGTTTCCGTGACGGCACCATTTACCAGGCGACAGTGACCGATCCGGAGGGGGATTATTCCCTCCCCGAGGTTTTCCCGTTCTTCAAGTGGCTGGTCACCGAGATTGATTTCCTGCGCTACAAGGCGACCGGCATGACCACGGCCGTTGACAAAGGCGGGACGATTCCGGCTGCCAGCGGGTGGACGATCCCATCCTTTGACCAGTTGGCGCCGCAGAGCCAGGCGACCGTCAATTCCAACACCGGCAACAACCTTTCCCGTACCGAGACCGGTCCGGTGCTGCTCCAGGCGATGCAGCTCTACCTCAACCAGACCAACGTCATCGACTGGGGCAAGGATCTCTACGGACCGGGCCCGGATGGCCAGTATGGTACTCCTGACGATGAGAACGGCGGCATTGCCGGCATCGTCCATTACGCCGTAACCCGTGCCGAGGATGACCCCCGTATCGCTGTTGCCGAAATCTGGGAACCGGGAATTCCGGATGTCCAGGTTGCTCTCTATGACGACAGTAACGGCGACCAGGTTATCGATTGTTTCGACGCCGCGGGCGCCATTGACCCGACCTGCGCGCTGGGCGGCGGCCAACCCCGGCCGGCTGATGTCGACAACTACCCCTTCAACTGGAACCCCATGGTCGCTCCGGGACCGACTTACACCAGGGGGCCGGAGGATGTGGACCGCAACAACAACGGCACCTTCGATTTCGGTGACGCCGTTCAGATCGTCTATACCGACAGCTGGAACGACAACAAGCCGACCGGCTGCATCCACCAGAGCCTGCCGGTGGTGCATGGATCGACGGTTGCCGAATGCTATGACGGCTATGGGACCTGGAACCAGGTGCGTCCCGGCGTTTTCGACGGCGGTTACGCCTTCTTCGACCATTATGAACGCAGCCTGGGGGCCGGTTTCGGCACGGATACTCCCATTCCTCTCACCTCGGGTACCTATATTGTCGAGGCAGCCACCCCGCCCGGCTATGAGTTGCTCAAGGAAGAAAACAAGAATGTTGATTTCGGCGAGCAGTACATTCCCAGTATCAAGATTCTTCCCCCGGTCTGCGTCGGTGACCCGCACACGGTTCCGACTTATCTGACATTCAACTCAGATGGAACGACGGCTCTCCCAGGAGTTGACTCGGCCGACCTGATTGCCGCTCCTTATGCCGGCACGACACGGCCGCTCTGTGATCGCAAACAGGTGGCGGTTGTCTCTTCGGTGAACGCCGCGGCCAACTTCTTCCTTTTGACCGAGGTGCCCAAGGCGGCCCGCGGCGTCGGCTTCATCAACAACGATGTGGCACCTGAATTCAATGCCGCCAGTCCCGCCTTCGGTGAGAAAATGTCGCCATCCTGGCTGCCGGTCTCGTTGCGGGACTGGGCCGGGCATGAAGTGGCTCATACCTACAGTGATGAATTCGGCACCTATGAGTTCCTCGCGCCGGGAACCTATTCCGTTGACCAGGCATCGCCCTCAGGGGTGACCCTGTCGATGCTCAACATCATCCTCAATGACCCCCTGATGCAGGATCCGGCCAACCCGACCGGACCGCGCATCAGTGACCCGCACTTCGATCCGAACTACGCGATTACCCCCTGGGTGTTCCAGTTTGAACCGGGGCGCACCAGCTACATCGACTCGCCGATCGTCCCAACCGCGGCCTTTGTCGGCTATCCGAGCACCTCGCTCGATGTCAATCCGGCCGATGGTGTTCCGGTGATCGATGCGGTGTCCAGCAACAATGGGCCGGGAGCGCTGGCCTGTGCGATCGGCGATACCCTGACCATCACCTCTGCCGGTCCGACGCAGGTACCCAATCCTGATTATGATCCGGCCGTCTCCGGCAGCTCGGCGGTCATCACCCGTGATTTCGGTTTCGGAGCAACCCAGGGCGGCGTAACCCTCAATGGGGTAGCGCTGACCGTTACCAGCTGGAGCGATTCGACAATCACGGCAACGATCCCGAGCGATCTTACGCCGGGCGGGCCTCTTTACGTGACCCGTGGTGATAACGGCAACAAGAACCGGCTGGCCGTATCGGTTGTTTTCGGCGGCTGCACCGCCGGCAAAGACATCTTCGTCACCGAAACCGGCAGTGCTACTCCTGACGGCAGTTCGGCCAATCCCTTCGGCTCCATCCAGGCGGCCATTGATGATGCCAATACCGTTGCCGGCGATCGGATCCTGGTTGCGGCCGGCACCTACAACGAGAACGTGATTCTTTACAAAGAGGTGACTCTTCAGGGCTCGGGTCGGGGGACCATCATCAATGGCCGGCCCTCCTCGCAGGCGATTATTCAGAACTGGCGGGACAAACTGACCGGCCTCGGCGGAAACGTCAATGCCGCCAACGAGGTACCGGTTATCCTGGTGATGGGCAATGCCACCGGTAACGCTTTTGTCGCCGGCGGTGATCATGCCAAGGTGGATGGTTTCTACCTGACAGGGTCGACGGTCGGTGGCGGCCTTTACATTATCGACGGCGGTTCCCAGGTTGAAATCAGCAACAATGAGATCACCGGCAACCAGGGCCAGTACGGCGGAGGTATTACCGTCGGCGTCCCGCAGCAGGTCAAGAACAACCCGGACGTCTTTATCCATGACAACCTGGTGTTGAAGAATTCCGGTGTCAATGGCGGCGGCGGTATCAGTCTCTACTCCGGTTCCACCAACTACCTTGTCGCCAACAACCTGGTCGAGGGCAACTTCAGTCGCTGGTTCGGCGCCGGTATCAGCCACATCGGTACCAGTGGTGGCGGCAGGATCCAGGACAATATCATCGCCCTCAACGAGGTCTTCTACTTCGCTCCCGGCGGTGGTGACGGTGGCGGCATCTTTGTCGGCAACGAGACCGGCGGCACCGGCAGCGGGTCGGTGGTTATCAATGCCAACCTGATCCAGAGCAACATGTCAGGGGCCGGTTACGGTGGCGGAATCCGCATTTCCGGGCTCAATACAGCGGCGGATCTCGGTGCTACCGCCAAGATTTACAACAACATGATCGTCAACAATGTTGCCGCCATGGGCGGCGGCGGGATTTCGCTGCAGGATGCGATCAACGTTGATATCAGTAACAACACCATCGCCAACAATGACAGCACGGCAACCGCTCTGGCAGCCTTCCCCACCGGCAACCTGGATCCCTCCACGCCGATGCCGGCGGGGATTCAGGCCAATGTTCACAGTGGCGCCCTGGCGACTGCTGCCGGAACGGCGATTCCCAACCCGACACTGGTCAACAATATCATCTATCAGAACCGGGCCTATCACCACCAGGGGATCAATGTCGGCGGCGCAGCCATCACCCTGGATGGCGTCTGGGACCTCGGCATCACCGGCGAGGCGGTTCCGGGAACCAGCGCCCTCAACCCGACCCGTTCGCTGTTGACCAGTTCCACCGGTTTCAACGGTGAAGACTATAGCGCCGGTGGCAATATCATCGGCGACCCGCAGTTCGTACTCTCCTACCAGAACACCCTGCAGAGCGCGGCAACCCTCGATGAGGGCGGCAACAATATTTCAGTAAGGTTTGCCGAGCTGAATATCGGGCTGGGTGATTATCACATCACGCTGACTTCTCCTGCCGTTGATGCGGGGCAGACGGTAACGCCGACTGAGTTGTCTTTTGATTATGACGGCGATGTCAGACCGACCGGTCCGGCCGAGGATCTCGGAGCGGATGAGAACTCCAGCTTCAGGGTTGTTTCACCGAATGGTGGGGAAGTGTTGGCCGCGGGAAGTGTTGTCACCGTGAGTTGGACCCCTCTGGCTACCGCGGCGAGCTACCTGCTGCGTTACTCGACCGACGGTGGCACGACCTGGGTCTGGCTGCAGAATAACGTCGTCGGGACCAGCTACAACTGGACGATTCCCAACGTGGCGACCAGTCAGGCGCTGTTTCGGGTGAACGCGAAAGACGGGACCGGAGCGTTTATCGGTAATGACTTCTCCGATGCCACCTTCACGATCAGGCAGGCGCCGCTGGTGGTCTATCCCAACGGTGGCGAGACCCTGACAGCCGGCAGCCAGGTGACATTGAGCTGGCAGGCGGTGGATGCTGCCGTGGACTACCTGGTGCGCTATTCCACCGACAACGGAGTTACCTGGACTTTCCTCCAAAATGTAACAGGCACCAGTTTCAATTGGGTGGTTCCCAATGTGGCGACCAGCCAGGCCTTGATACGTGTCAACGCCCGGGATGTTGCAGGGAATTTCATCGGCAATGACTTCTCCGATGCCACCTTCACGATCAGGCAGGCGCCGCTGGTGGTCTATCCCAACGGTGGCGAGACTCTGATCGCCGGCAGCCAGGTGACATTGAGCTGGCAGGCGGTGGATGCCGCGGCGAGTTACCTGCTGCGCTATTCGACCGACGGCGGCACGACCTGGCTCTGGGTGCAGGATAACGTCGTCGGGACCAGCTACAACTGGACGGTTCCCAGCGTGACGACCAGCCAGGCGCTGTTCCGGGTGAACGCGAAAGACGGGACCGGAGCATTCATCGGCAATGACTTCTCCGATGCCACCTTCACGATTCAATAACCCTGACTAAGGCAGAGCCCTGCCGGGGATAACCCGGCAGGGCAATTGAAAGGAGTTCCAGATGAGTTGCAAACGATTTCTGACAGTCCTGCCGCTGATCGCCCTCCTGCTCCTGGTCGGGGTGGGGTCTTCACAGGCGGTTTATCGCCAGCAGTGTCCGCCCGATACCGACGGGGTCGATACTGACGGTGACGGCATTGTTGACAATGACAATATCTGCGTCCAGATCGGCGGCGGTGATGGCTATGCCGTCATGGGTGATGGACGACATCTCTATACCTTCGGATTTTCGGCTTTCGGTGGCCCCTACACCCCGGGTGATGTCGTCAGCGGCACCGCACCTGATCCGGCCGATGCCGGCAACATGTGGAGTGACGCGACCAATCCCGGGCTGGTTCTGGGGGCCAATTTCCCGGCGCCGACCATGCACTTCAGGCAGGGGCAGAAGGTCTTTCTCACCCTGCACAATGTCGGCATGCTGATTCGTCCCGACCTGTTCGACCCGCATACGGTTCATTATCACGGGTTCCCGAACGTGGCGTCTGTTTTTGACGGCCTGCCCGATTCGGCAATTGCCATCAATATGGGGTCGAGCATGACCTACTTCTACAACCTCGTCGAGCCCGGCACCTACATGTACCATTGCCATGTCGAGGCGACCGAACACATGCAGATGGGGATGCTCGGCAACTTCTACGTCGATCCGATCCAGGACAACGGGCCCCCGATTACCGTGAACGGGAAGACGTACAACAAGTTCGCCTACAACGATATCGACGGGGAGACCAGTTACGATGTGATGATGCCCCTGCAGATTCACTCGTTCGATCCGGTTTTTCACACCGAGGATGAAACCGTTCAGCCTCTGTCCTTTTCCACCATGCGTGATGTCTACCCGATGTTCAACGGACGGGGATACCCGGATACGGTCAATGAACTCACTCCGGCCGCCAATCCGGGCGACCCCGACCTGATCCTGAACAAGGAAGGTCACTTTGCCCAAGGGATGCCGTCACTGATCAAGGCGACTTCCGGAGACAGGGTGCTGCTCCGCTTGTCCAGCCTGTCAACCACCGAGCATTTCACCGTTATTTCTCCCAGTATTCCGATGAAGGTGGTCGGCAACGGGGCTCAGATCATGCGCACCAACGGTGACCCGACCGGGACCGACCTCTTCTACATGACCAATTCCATCCGTCTGGGCGGCGGTGAGGCGACGGACGTCATTCTTGACACCACCGGGGTGGCGCCAGGGACCTACTTCGTCTACTCCCGCAACCTCGAACAGCTCAGCAACAACCAGGAAGATTTCGGCGGCATGATGACCGAAATCATCATTCAGTGATAACAGACTGCCCGATTGGAGGATGTGATGCATAGACCAACAAGAACAAACTGGAGCAGGCTGCTGCTGGTGGCGGGTTTGTTGCTGCTGTGGGTTGCCGGCACGGCCCAGGCCAAGGTGACGGGAATTTCAGGAACCTTTTTCGATTTTACCGCCAAGACTGACCATATCAGTACCGGCGAGGGGAACAGCCTGCTTATTTACGGCTACAGCATTGCCGGCAGTCGCGCCCAGTATCCCGGGCCGACCCTGATCGTCAACCAGGGAGATACCATAACGATCCGCCTGACCAACAACCTGCCGGTGTCGACTTCGATCATTTTCCCCGGGCATAAAGCGGTCGCTTCCGGGGGAACGGCGGGTATCCTGACCCGGGAGGCTGCTCCCGGCGGGGTTGTGACCTATTCCTTTGTCGCCGATCAGCCCGGAACCTATCTCTATCAAAGCGGTACCAATCCGGCCCTGCAGATGAACATGGGGCTGGTCGGGGCGATTATCGTCCGGCCGACAGGGTTTGATCCGGCGGCACCGACCGCCTATGGAGACGCTTCAACGGCCTATGATTACGAAGTGCTTTTCCTGCAGACCGACATGGATTCAACCTACAACGAGCTGGTCGAGTTCGGTCGCAGCGCGGAAATCAACCTCAACGATTTCCATGCCACCTACTGGTTCCTCAACGGCCGCAACGGTCCTGACACACTGCTTCCCGACAATGTCAGCTGGCTGCCGACTCAGCCCTACAACTGTCTGCCGCGGATTCATCCCGGAGACAAGATCCTGATCCGCTGGGTCGGGGCGAGTCGCGATGCCCATCCACTGCATACTCACGGCAACAATTTCAGACTGATTGCCAAAGATGGCCGGCTGTTGTCGAGCGGCTCCGGCAACGGTGCCGACCTGGCGGTCTCCGACTACACCCAGACCGTCAACCCCGGAGAAACCTACGAGGGGATCTTCACCTGGACCGGCGCCGCGATGGACTGGGACATGTACGGTCATACCGCGGCGGACAACATCACCCTGACCGATCTCGTCAATAATGAAACCGGTGCCGCCGGTCCTGACGGGTTCGACGACAACACCTATGAGTATGTCGCCGACCATGAAAAGCCGATGCCGGTGACCCTGCCGGGTATTCAGGAGCTGACCTTCAGCCCCTTCTACAGCGGCAGCCCCTACCTCGGCGGCGGCGCTTTCCTGCCGCCCGGAGAGGGCGGATTCAACCAGCATGGCGGCTATTACTACATGTGGCATTCGCACAATGAGAAAGAGCTGACCAACAACAATATCTTCCCTGGCGGGATGCTCACCTTCATGATCGTTGAGCCGCCCGGCGTGGCCATTCAGTAGGAAAGGGGGAACACGGTATGAAACAATCCAAGAGGAACAAGGTGTTCAGCCTCATTCTTGCCACGCTGCTGTTCAGCATCTGCTGGGCGGGGACCGCGCTGGGGCTCACTCTCAACCTGGTCGCCGAGCAGGCGACCGTCACCATGGCCGATGGCAATACCATCACCATGTGGGGTCTGCGCGACACGGCGGATGCGACCCATGTGGCGGGGGACTGGAAAATCCCGGTGTTCAATATCACCCTGCCGGATACGTTGACCATCAACCTGACCAACAACCTTCCCGCCGATACGGCCAGCCTGGTCAAGCCGACCTCGCTGATGATCCCCGGCCTGCGGGAGGACGCCATGTCGCCGGTCTGGACCGACGGCAGCAGCGGGGCCCGCACCAGCGTCTCGCAGCGGGTCCGTTCCCTCAACCGGGAAGCGGGCAACGGCGGCGGCAGCCAGACTTACACCTGGAGCAGCCTGCGTCCCGGCACCTTCATCATCCAGAGCGCCACCCACCAGGCCCTGCAGGTGCAGATGGGCCTCTACGCGGTACTGGTTGTTCATCCGGCGACCGCCGGCCAGGCCTATGTACCGACGGCCACGGTACCGGCCGCGGAGGTGACCTATACCACTGAGCATGTCCTCGTTTTCAGTGAGGTCGACAAGGCGCTGCACGACGCGGTGTCTGCTGACGACTATGGCCCCGGCAAGCTCTATACCAGCACCATGAACTACCACCCGTCCTATTATCTGATCAACGGTCAGCCCGTTGCGCTCGGCGCCCAGCAGATCCCCATCGGCTCCAATACCGACGATATTCTGCTGCGCCTGGTCAACACCGGCTACCAGACCAAGATTCCGACCTTCCAGGGACAGGATATCCGGTTGCTGGGGCAGGATGGGTTCCTCGCCCCCTACACCCACATGCAGTATTCGGTGGAATTGACTCCCGGCAAGACCAAGGATGTCATTCTCAGCAAGCCGAATACTCCGGTCGTCAAGTTCTATGATTCGCGGATGTCGATTTCGGCAACCGGGGCGGCCGGTGGCGGATTGCTGGCGGATCTGCTGGTCAGTTTCGCCAATATGACCATCATCTCTCCCAATGGCGGCGAAAGCCTGCTGGGTGGGGCGGACACGACCATCCAGTGGACGGCGAAGACAGGTGCAGCCAGTTATCTGTTGCGGTATTCGCTGGACAATGGCGTAAACTGGTCGTGGATCCAAAACGGGGTGACCGGAACCAGTTATACCTGGACAGTTCCCAACCAACCCAGTTCTCAGGCGCTGGTCCGCGTTAATGCCAAGGATTCTGCCGGAAACTTCTTTGCCAACGATTTCTCAGATGCTCCCTTTACCATTGTCGGCGCACCGCAGGTTCTTTCTCCCAATGGCGGCGAGACTCTCAATGGCGGCTCGATTGTCACAATCAGCTGGCAGGCGCATCCCGGAGCGGCCAGTTACCTGTTGCGTTACTCGACGGATAATGGCGGCACGTGGCAGTGGCTGCGCAACAATGTCACGGGAACCAGTTTTGACTGGCGGGTGCCGAATGTTGACAGCGGCCTGGCTCTGATAAGAGTGAATGCCAAAAATACGGCAGGCAATTTCATCGGCAATGATTTTTCCGATGCAACCTTTACCATCGTGCAGACCCCCAGGGTGTTGGTTCCCAATGGGGGGGAAACCGTCTTCGGCGGCACCCAGGAAACCGTCCAGTGGGAGGCTGTCGCCGCGGCCAGCAGTTATGATGTCAGCCTGTCGACAGATGGAGGAGCAACCTGGTCGTCTATTGTGACCGGAGTGACCGGTACATCATCCTCCGTGACGGTTCCCAATAACGGGACTGCCGCAGCACTGGTCAAAGTCGAGGCCAGGGATGCGGGGGGAACTCTCCTCAGTAGCGACCAGTCGGATGGCCCGTTCACTATCAGGCAGGTTGCCAGGATCCTGGCCCCCAATGGTGGGGAAACCCTGACGGCCGGAACGACAACAACCATTACCTGGGAGGCGTTGCCCAATGCCAGCAGTTACCTGCTCCGTTATTCCACTGACGGTGGTTCGACCTGGCAATGGCTGCGCAATGGAGTCACCGGCACCAGTTTTACCTGGACGGTTCCTGCCGCGGCCACTGTCCAGGGGCTGGTTCGGGTCAATGCCAGGGATTTCGCCGGAAGCTTTATCAGTAACGACTGGTCCGACAACCCCTTCACAATTGTTGTTCCCTGACGGCACAAACATATCCGAATAGATAAGGTCTGCGGAGCCTCGGTCTGAAAAGACCGGGACTCCGCAGACCGCCGATGCTTTTTTTTCTTCCCCCCTGTTGATACTCGGGGGATAAGTGTTATTTTTCTACCGTTGTGCAGTTTTTCCGGGAGGATTGTTTTTTGATGTTGTTTTCTTTTTTTATAGCAGTCATCGCCAGTACTCTTTTGACCCCCTGCCTTATACGATGGGCTCATTCCCGAGGGATTCTGGATCAGCCCGGGGGGCGTAAAAAGCATTCGACCGGGGTTCCCCGGTTGGGTGGTATCGCGATTTTCCTGGGGGCTTCACTGGGGATCCTGTGTGTCGGTACTCTCTCCAGGGAGATGGTGGCAATTTTGGCAGGTGGATTCCTGATCTGGCTGACCGGCGTGATCGATGACGGGATGGAAATTCGTCCGGCGGTCAAGCTGATGGGGCAGATTCTGGGTGTTTCCGTCGCCGTTTTCTGGGGAGGAATTCATATTGCCAACCTTGGAAATCTTTTCGGTGGCGGGGATGTTCTCCTTTCTGCTGATTGCGGCAGGGTTTTTACGGTATTTGCCATTGTCGGAGTCATCAATGCTGTCAATATGCTGGATGGCCTGGATGCCCTGGCTGCCGGCTTCGGTCTGATTGCCCTGTTTGCCTTCCTGGTCCTGGGGATAGGGTGCGGGAATGAGACGGTTGTGATTTATTGTCTTGCCGTTGGCGGGGGGGTGGTTGGATTTATTCGCTACAATATTCATCCCGCGAAGATTTTTATGGGAGACAGCGGGTCGCTTTTCCTGGGTTATTCTCTGGGGATCATTGCTGTTGTTCTGAGCCAGGGGTGTGGAGGAAAACCGATTCAACCAATTTTGCCTCTGATTATTCTCGGAGTTCCCATTATTGATACTCTTGTTGTCATGTTTCGACGGATTGCAAAGGGTAAAAATCCCCTCTCTCCGGACCGTACGCACCTGCATTATATTTTTCAGGATTTTGGCATTCCTCACCCCCTGACCGTTGTTGTTATCTGTCTGATTGCCTTTTTCTGGTGCGGGGTTGCTCTTCTCTGTGCTACTCTTCTCTCGCCTTTTCCGCAACATGTATTGTTCTTCTGTTTTTTGTCGGTGTGTATTGTTTCGTACCTGTGCATTGGTTGGGTCCGTAGTAAATCAACTCTTTTGTGGGACAGAATGCAGGGTTGACCTGTTCGTCTTTCCCGCGTCTTCTGCTGCTGGCGAGGTTTGATGTTTGGCTGGCGTTTATTGCTTTTTTTTTGTGGGGGTTTCTTTTTTTCATCTTCTCTGCTGGCCGCGCCCTGGCAACCTCCCGGTGACCTTCTGGCTCGGCATGACCTGCAACTGCTGTCGGATGAAGGTGCCACCAACGCTCCGTTAAATTCCTGGCCGGTTTCTCTGGCAGATTTCACCTCTGTCCGGAATGCCGAGATTAAAACGAACGTGCCCTGGGTCGACAGTGCGGCGATGCGTCTACGTCAGCAGTTTCGGAAGGTTCGTCGTCCCGGTATAACTACCCGGGAAAGCTTCTTTTCCGTGGCAGACAACCCCCTTGTTTTTCGATCTTTTCAGGCGACACCACGGGAGCGGGTCGAGGCCGGCAGCGCAATTGAATGGTTGGGGAAAAGATTTGCCGCGCGGCTTGAGGTAAAGGCCCTGGATGATCCCGCGGACGGGAATGCCGTACGTTTTGACGGTTCCTACATCGCGGCAACATTCGGCAACTGGATCTTTTCATTCGGTGCCCAGGATCGCTGGTGGGGGCCCGGTTGGGACGGCAGCCTGATATTGTCCACCAGTGCCAGGCCCGTTCCCGGATTCAGCTTCCAGCGCAAGCAGTCTGTGCCCTTCTCGTGGCCGATTCTGAACTGGCTCGGACCCTGGAAACTGGAAGGGTTTGCGGGGCGCCTGGAAAACAGCAGGTTTGTCTCCCATGCCAAGTTGCTGGGGGCCCGGTTCAGCTTCCGTCCGAATCGGGACCTGGAGATCGGTTTGTCGAGAACGGCGCAATGGGGTGGAGAGGGGCGTCCGGAAGATCTTGACTCGCTGATCGATCTCATCCTCGGCAGGGACAATCGAAACAACGACGGTATAACCCTTTCCAATGAACCTGGAAATCAGCTTGCCGGTATTGACTGGCGCTGGCGGCCCCCCCTTTTTCGGTCCTGCAACTACGCGATCTATGGACAGATCGTCGGTGAAGACGAAGCCGGCGGTTTTCCGTCAAGACCGATGGGGCTCGGCGGCCTTGAACATTGGGGCGGGGCGTTTGCGGGCAGTTACCGGGTTTACCTCGAAGTCGCCGATACCAGTCTTGATTTCTATCGCTCGTCAGTGCGATACAATAAGGCCTACGAACACTTCATTTATAAAACGGGCTATCGTTACAAGGGCCGTCCGCTCGGACATACCATGGACAACGACGGACAGTCCGCGTCCCTGGGATGGTTCTGGTCCGGTCCTGCCGGGATTGCCTGGGGAGGGCACCTGCTTTACGCCCGGTTGAATCGCGACGGCGAGGATGTTCTTCCGCCGGGCGGGAACCTGATTTCCCCGGGCCGCAAGAACGAGTTGCGCCGGATTCTGTTTTTTCATCAACGTCAGCTTGGTCGCGGGAAACTTTTTTTACAGGCGGGAGCAGCATTTTGGGATTCGGATCAGGGGGATGATACGGATCTGATTCTGGGAGTGTCGTGGAATCTTTCATTATGAGCACAACAGTACCTGAATCAGTGAGCTCCTTGTCGGCGGACAGCACAAGTCATTGACCTGCCTGAGTTTCCCAAAAATCGCCAGCGAACCTATGGGTGCGCTTCAGATTTTTGGAAATCTCATTCAGGCCAAGCACTTGCACTCTCCATCCAACAGAAACTCACTGATTCAGGCAGTAGCGAGGGATCAAATTGAACAGGTACTCAGTTATGCGTAGATACTATGGGCTGCTGATCGCGGGCCTGTTGTTGTTGATTTCATTTCCACCGGACGGGACGAATGCCCAGGCAGCGGCATTGACCGCAAATGCCGATATCGGGCAGTTGCTGCAGCAGGTTTCGCCGCAGGAACGGGAAAAATTACTGCAATCGATTCCGGCGAACGGTTCCGGCACCATTGCGGAAAAGCCGTTGGAACAACCGCAGGTTGTCAAACCTCTGCCATCGTCGGAGGGAAAGTCGAGTGCCGGTTCAGCAAAACCGCCGTCCAGGATAGAAGCGCGGATGAACCTTTCCCTGGGCAGCGAGGGGCTTGGCATGTCGTCGCAGCCCCGCTCCCTGAAAGGTTCCCTGCGCCAGTTCGGATACGACCTGTTCGCCGGGGTGCCGAGCACCTTTGCGCCGGTGACCGAGATTCCCATCCCGACCGATTATGTCCTCGGTCCCGGGGACCAGGTCCAGGTTCAATTGTATGGAAATCTCAACGAGAACTACACCTTTACGGTTGATCGGGATGGCGCGATCAACCTGCCGAAACTCGGCCCGCTGCAGGTTGCGGGGCAGAAGTTCGCGGCGGTCCGCAAACTGTTGTCCAGCCGGGTGGAGACGGAACTGGTCGGTGTCAAGGCCAACGTGTCCCTCGGCGAGTTGCGGTCCATGCGGATTTTTGTTCTCGGCAATGTTCGCCGTCCCGGTTCCTACGTTGTCAGTTCCCTGACCACCATGACCAACGCGCTGTTTGTTTCCGGGGGGATAAAACCGATCGGCAGTCTTCGTGATATTCAGTTGAAACGTAGAGGAAAGCTGATCAATCGTCTCGACCTTTACGATCTGCTGCAGAAGGGTGATACCTCCGGGGATGTCCGGATGCTGCCCGGTGATGTCCTCTTCGTCCCCCACATCGGTCCGACAGTCGGGGTTGCCGGAGAGGTCCGGAGGCCGGCTATATACGAGTTGAAAGGGGCTGCGACGGTTGCTGACGCATTGCAGCTGGCGGAAGGACTGCTGCCGACGGCACAAAAAAATGCCGGACAGATTGTCCATATCAACTCCAGTGGCCTGCGGACGCTTCAGGATGTGAGTTTTGAAGCCCAAAAGGATCTCGACGCGAAACTGAAAGATGGTGACCTGATCCGGGTCTATCCTATCACCGATCACCTTGAGAACCTGGTTGTGCTGAACGGTCACGTCCGACATCCGGGCTCCTATCAGTGGCATGAAGGGATGCGGATCACCGACCTGTTGCCGGGATTCGATGCTTTTCTTCCGGATCCGGATCTTGATTATGTGCTGGTCCGTCGTGAAACGCGGCCCAACAGGCGGATCGAGGTCTTCTCCGTTGATCTCGCCGCAGCGCTGGCTGATTCTTCGTGCGCGGACAACGTCCTGCTGCAGCCGCGGGATCAAGTTCTTGTTTTCGGCATGTTAACTGATCGTCAGGCCGCCATTGCCCCGCTCATAGACACTCTGCGGCAACAGGCCCGCAGCGGCACCCCGGAAAAAGTGGTCTCCATCCTCGGTCATGTCGCGTTTCCGGGGAGTTACCCCCTTGAGGCCGCGATGTCGGTCGGTGATCTTGTTCGCGCCGCCGGGGGGTTGCGCCAGGAAGCCTACCGCATGGAAGCCGAATTGACGCGAACCACGGTACAGGATGGTGGCCGCAAGGTTGTCACCATTGTTGTTCCACTGGCCGGTGCCGGCGGAGGCGACTTCAGTCTTCAGCCCTTCGACCAGGTGCAGGTGCGACCGGTTCCCGACTGGACGGAAAAGGAGACCGTGACCATCAAGGGAGAGGTTCGTTTCCCCGGGGTGTATACCATCAAACCCGATGAGTCCCTGCGGTCATTTATTGAAAGAGCCGGTGGGCTTACCGAGCGGGCGTATATTCCCGGCACCGTTTTTTCCCGGGCCGACCTGCGCACCAAGGAGGCCGAAGAGCTGAAAAAGATGCGGTCCCGGCTTAAATCCGACCTGGCCTCGATGACCCTGGAACAGGCCCGGGACGACGCCAAAAGCGCCGAGGCGATAACCCAGGCGCAACAGTTGCTGGCTGAACTGCAGGCGGCGCAGCCGATCGGCCGCATGGTTATCAACCTGCGGGATGTGCTGGACGGCAAACAGCAGGTTCTGCTGCGGGACGGCGACGTTCTCGTGATTCCGCGGGTTCCACAGGAGGTGACGGTTCTGGGCGAGGTGCAGTCGGGGACATCCCACCTGTGGCGTCCTGATTTAAGTCGGGACGACTATATTGATCTCTCGGGGGGACTGACTGCCAAGGCTGACGATAATCGTATTTACGTGGTCAGGGCCAACGGGGCGGTGATCGCTTCGGAGCCGACCCACTGGTTCGGCAGTCGTGAACAGACGGTGCAGCCGGGTGATACGGTTGTTGTTCCGGTTGACCTGCAGAAGATGCAGCCCCTCAGCTTCTGGCAGACAGTGGCCGACATTACCTACAAGCTTGCCCTGACCGCGGCCGCGGGCAAGGCGGTCGGGGTGTTCTGATGACGGGAAAAGAGACGGCAAAAAATTGTGAAGTGAAGGAGTCGCAGGCTGTGCCCTGCCAGGCGGAATCTTCCCGGCCCGTGGTCGAGGCGGTTGATGAAATCGACCTGTTCGCATTGGGGCAGGTCATCTGGCGCGGGCGGAACGTCCTGATCTGCTGGTTTCTCCTGTTCGCCATGGTTTCTGCCGGTGTCAGCCTGATGCTTCCCGATATTTTCCGCGCGGAAATTCTTCTGGCCCCCGCCCAGCAGGATGAAAAAAGCAATTTGCCCGGCGCCGTCGGTTCATTAAGCGGTCTGGCGAGCCTGGCGGGGATATCGATCGGCGGGAAGAGTACCGATGAGGCCATCGCGATCCTGAAGAGCAGGGAGTTTCTCTGGGATTTTGTCAAGCGGCACAAACTGTTGCCGAAGCTGTTTCCCGATGATTGGGATCAAACGAAAAAGAGCTGGCGAGATCCGGATCCCGAGAATCAACCCGATCTGTGGGATGCCTATCGCCTGCTGGTGGACGATGAGGTCATCAAGGTGGGATCCGATAAGGATTCAGACCTGGTCAGGTTGCAGATCAACTGGTCCGATCCTGAACTGGCAGCCCGCTGGGCCAACATGCTGGTGAAGGATCTTAACGATTATCTCCGGCAGCGGGAAATTCTTTCCAGCCAGAAGAATCTTAAATACCTGCAGGATGAACTGCAGCGGGTCGTCACCGTCGAACAACGGCAGGCCCTGTTTTCCCTTATCTCCCAGGAACAGCAAAAGGCGATGCTGGCCAATACCCAGGAGGAGTTTGTCTTTCGGGTTCTGGACAAGGCCTCACCTCCGGATGAAAAGGCCAGGCCGAAGCGGGCCCTGATTGTCATCATCGCATCGCTGCTGGGAGGTTTTTTCGGATTGCTGTTTCTTTTCGTCCGGGAAGGCGTGAGGCAGCGGTTGGAATTGAATCGGAGCAACAGGGCCGGCGCCAGGTGAGGCTGTGAGTTAATGGCGTTGACCCTTTGCCGCGAGCTCCCCTGTTAAAAACTGTTACCGTACGTTCCCTCTTCCCGGTGATTTCGATTCTCTTTGTTACGACGCGGTGTTGAGTTCTTCCACCCCCCAGCCCAGTGCCTCCGGGGAGAGGCGCGAAACCTTCGATGATCAATGACATCAGAAAAAAAACAAGCAGGCTGTGGGCCGACCAGCATATGCGGGAGGTTCTTCGCGGATCTGCCGTAGCCCTGGTCCTGAGAGTTGCGGGAGTCGGACTTGCTTTTGGGTTCAACATTGCCATCGCCCGGCTGCTTGGAGCTGAAGGTGCCGGTCTCTATTTTCTGGCTCTTTCCATCAGTACCATTGGCTCTGTCGTCGGCCGGGTTGGCCTGGATAATGCCTTGCTGCGGTTTGTCGCGACTCATTCGGCAACGGATGACTGGGCGAAGGTCAAGGGGGTTTACGCTCTCGGGATTCGCATTGCCATTCTGGGTTTGGGTTTTCTGTCTTTGCTGGGGTTCTGGTTTGCTCCCTGGCTGGCAGCGATGTTGTTCGATAAACCGGATTTAGGTGATCCTCTGCGCTGGATGTGTCTGACGATACTTCCGTTCGGCCTGCTCAACCTGCAGGCGGAAAGCCTGAAGGGGGTGAAATGGATTCGTGACGCCATGCTGGTGCAGGGGGTCGGGGTTCCCTTTCTCGGCTTGCTGACAATCTGGCCGCTGGCACGGTTCTCAGGTGTTACCGGGGCGGTTTGGGCCTACCTTCTGGCAGTCGTCTTGACCGCGATGCTGGGACAGTGGGCGTGGACAAGAGCTGTTGTCGCAAGGGATGTTCCCGCAAGCCCCTATTCTTTCGCCGTGCTTTGGAAAAGCTGCAAGCCCCTCCTGGTAACTTCCGTGATGAACCGTGCAATACTTCCATGGGCCCCTTTGTTTCTCCTCGGTTTATGGGCTCCAAGCGCAGAGGTGGGAATCTTCGGTGCGGCAAATCGAGTTGCCATGCTGGTGAGCTTTATGCTGGTGACGGTCAACAATATTCTTGCACCGAAATTTGCTGAATTATATGCCCGGGGGGATCTGGAGGCACTTGGGACAACTGCCCGCAGGTCTGCTCTGATCATTACCCTGGTATCATGCCCGGTTTTTGCGGTGTTGATTTTGGGCGGACATTGGGTCATGGGTTTTTTTGGCGATGATTTCGGTCGCGGGGCGGTCGTGCTGGCAATATTGGCCCTGGGACAGCTGGTTAATACATTGACCGGATCGGTCGGGTTTATATTGATAAGTACAGGACACGAAATAGACTTGCGGAACATCTCTATTGCGTCAGGGGTTGCCCAGGTTGTGGCTTGCCTGGTGCTGAATCCGTTTATGGGGATGTACGGTGCGGCATTGGCTACGGCCGTGGCTATCGCCGGGAATAACCTGGTGGCATCCTACCTGGTCTGGAGACGTCTCGGAATCATTGTCAGCCCCTTGGCAAGGAGGATACGGTGAGGGTTCAGGATCACAGGTATCTTATTATCGGCGGTGCCCCTAAAGCGGGTACGACGTCATTGTATAAATGGTTGGCGAACCATCCCGATGTGTGTGCGTCTTCTTTGAAAGAAACGCGCTTTTTCCTGGATGAAGGATATCCTCTCCCTTCAGCAAAGAGGTTTGACGGACAAAACCTCGATTCCTATGACGGCTTTTTTACCCATTGTCGAAATGAGGGCGATAAATTGCGGGTTGAAGCAACTCCAGATTATCTTTATTCAAAGAATGCCCTCCAAATTGCAGAATTATTGCCGAAGGCGAAAATTGTTTTTATCCTTCGAGATCCTGTCGATCGTGTTGTCTCCTGGTATAAATATGCAAGACAGAGAGGGTTTGTCTCTCCAGGGATGAGTTTTGAGCAATATGTCAGGTATCAGGTTGATAATCCTGTAACTCCTGAAACGCCAGTTTACATGAGAGCTCTGGAGCAAAGTCGTTATGAGAAGTATCTTGAAGGGTTTAAGTCTGCATTCGTTGATAGATTATTGGTTGTAGATTTTCTAACTTTAAAAAATAATCCGCAACATGTAATGAGTGAAATTCTCTTGTTTGCGAATATTAGTCCATACGAATATTTAAAAGATGAACTGAAAGCCGAAAACGTTAGCAAAAACAAATCAGAGACAGTTATTGGTAAATTATATTCTTCACTAAGGACGAGACTTACTTATTTATATTATGACTATCCTTTGGTTTATGGCGTATTGAAGCCAGTGAACGGTATATTGAAGAGGGTATTGCCAATATATAGAGATGACAAATACAGCATTGATGTTACTGACGATGTTAGGAGATCTATAGTAGATTATGTATGATTCATATATCTGTAGAATTATGTCTCTGTTTGGCTAGGGATTGAAATATATAATTAGTTTCTATCGTTTTGTGGTGGTATTTATGCAATTTTATATTGCAGTTTCTTTGAAATTGATCACCATCTTGGTGATGGTGGTTGTTATATTGAAGTATAAAAAATACGGCATCTGTCACCCGTATGTGATTGTTTCGGTTAGTTATATGGTGCTAATAGTATTTGGAGAGATTTTTTATACATATGTGAAGGGGAGGTACTATGATCATTATGCGGAATCTTTGACATATATAGGATTTATTTCAATGTTTCTAGGGACGTTTGTTGCCAAATATAGAGTTATATTGTCAAGTTTAAAGAATCGCGGTGTTTATGTATTTGCTGGTGCTAAAAGTAATTATTGTATATATTTTGTTGCTGCTATCGGTGTGATGGCATTTTTAGTATTGGTATTATTTAGTGGAGTTCCAATAATTTCAGACAATGTAAATGAGGCAAGGATTAGATTCTTTTCTGGGAAGGGATATTTAAATGTGTTTTTTATTTCCCTCCAAATTGTACCATTGGCTATATTGTTCGATGTATTTGCCAGAAAAATGTATTCAAGGATAATCTGGTGTCATTTATTTTCTGTCGTGGTCTTCTTTCTTAATATTGCTACTGGATTTAGAGGGATCGCCATAAAGTCAATATTGTTATACTTCTTGACGTATTTATTTATTTCTAATAAGA
Organism: Geothermobacter hydrogeniphilus; assembly: GCF_002898515.1. GTDB lineage: Bacteria > Desulfobacterota > Desulfuromonadia > Desulfuromonadales > Geothermobacteraceae > Geothermobacter_A. Next base: position 65,189 of record NZ_PPFX01000015.1, read on the forward strand.
AGCTGTCCTTGGCAAAAGGGGCTGTTGTCTTGCTGGCATTGCTACTGTTTCTGTCAGTGGTAGGGGCTTTTCGGCGAGAGGGGAAGGTTGGGATTGAGGGTGTAGCGAGAGAAATTGGGATAACTCTGGTAGCTAGGCCGGCAATTTTTGAAACTATAGTTAAGAAATTCGATGTTTCAAGTAGGTTCAATGGTATTGGATATGTATATGATTTTTTAAAATTCAAACCAGGTGAGCAGAAAGGGAAAAATGTCGAATTAAAATACATGTTTTTTAAAAATTATAAAAATATGCCTGAATCGGCTGGAATAAACCCAAGCATTATTGGTGAGGCATATGTTAACTTCGGTGTGTCTGGAGTATTTATTATCCCATTTATCGTCGGTTTTATTGTTAGGCGACTGTATATGCGTTGCTATGATAATTTCACTTTCTTTAATGTTGTATTGTATGTCTCCGTTGTACTAGAGGTAAGCTTAGCTCTCGCTTCTGGTCTTGGTCCAAGGCTTCCGATGTATTCACTTGTTCTGTTTTGGATATGTCTTATATCGCTATTTTATAGTAAGAGAATAGTCATAAAGGGTGATTTGTGAAATATTATTATGTTTATATAGTGTTACTTATTGTTTTTCTAGCGTCCGCTAGTGTCGTTTTTGCGAAGGGGCCACATGGTATTTATGCCTTTGGTTGGGGGGATAATTTTCAGGATACGCCGGCACTGTCTGTTGACGATATTGCTGGAATGACGGCATATTTTGGATGGAAAGATCTTGAGCCAGAAGATGGTAAATATGACTTTTCTTCTATTGAGGCACTTCTTGTTAAGGCCAAGGAAGAAAACAAAAAAATTAATATTGGGATATATCCCGGTGCAAATACGCCTTCATGGGTTTATGGTTATGGTGTTAAAAAATTTAGTTGGTATGTTAGATATCGAGAAGATAGGAGGCGATTCTCCCATAGGGATGGAGAACAAAAGGTCTCTCCGCTTCCGTGGGATAGTCGTTATCTTTATCTTTGGAAAAGATTTGTTTCGCATCTGGCCGACACTTATAGGGGGAATGACTCAGTTGGTTATGTCTCCTTGACCGGCCCTGTTGTTGATACTCTCACGACAGGATTGATAATTAAGAAAAGTGAAGACTGGAGGCGGTTTGTCGGCCGGGGCTATTCAATTGATGTTTTATATAGATCGTGGGTTGATATAATTGATTTTTATCATAAGGTTTTTCGGGGTAGAAAGCCTTTGGTTTTGGGGCTTGCGCCGGAGCGACCAGGGACCAGAGATGTGACGCTTTCAAAAAAAATATTCAAATATATAGTCCGCAAAAATTACAAAGATATCCAATTCTTATGCGTATTTTTAAATGATACTTGGTTTCTGAGGGGGGGCGGAGCGATAGGTATAAGGACCCTTCTTAAGGATGCTAGAAAAAAAGGATTCTCATTCGGGTATCAGATGGCTGCCCCTGCGCGAACTTCATCTAGGTGGCGCCAGGACTTCAGGGTGGTCAAGTCATTGAGGCGTGCTCTTGAAATAGGCTTGGATGACGGAGCCTCTTGGTTGGAAGTATGGCACAGCGACTTGTTCACAAAATCAAGAAGTGGAAAATATGTAAGGTATCCTGGCCATGTTGGTGATATTCGCTATGCTAATTCAGTTATGAAGAAAAAAGGGGGGTAGGGTGGCAAGAATATTGTTATGTCATAATAATTATACTATTACAGGAGGGGCAGAAGTTTTTTATCATGAAGTGGGTAGAGTTTTGGCTGAAAACGGGCATGATGTTGCCTTTTTTTCATGTTATGAGGAAGGTCTCGAGAGTCCATGGTCTGATTATTTTCCTAGAGTTCCAAATTATAAAAAAAGCCCCCTGTCTTCTATAGTGAAATTTAATTGTATTTTGTATTCAAGAACGTCAATTGAGTCAATAGATAGACTGATTTGTGATTTTAAGCCTGATATTGCCCATTGTTTTGCAATTTATTCTAAACTTACCCCGTCAATATTGGATAGTTTATCAAGTTATAATATTCCAATAGTGTGCTCATTTAATGATTATAAGCACATTTGTCCTAACTATAAACTGTTCCATCATGGAAGATTGTGTGAAGAGTGTATTGGTGGAAAATATTATAGAGCTATTGTCAATAGGTGCTGTCATAACTCTTTGATGTATTCAGTTGCGAACTCCTTGGAGGCGTATCTTCATAGTTGGCTGGATATATACAAGAAAAATGTAAATACTTTTTTATTCGCAAGTGATTTTATGGCCCGTAAAACAGAACAGTTTTGGGGTAGGGGGACATTTGTTTGGCGTAAATTGCGTAACCCCTTTGATAGTACCAAATTCGAGGCGGTATATTGCCCTGAGGGGCCTGTTCTGTTTTTTGGCCGTTTGATTGATGAAAAGGGAGTGGATGTGCTGATTGAGGCCGCATCGGTTTTGCCCGATGTTTCCTTTAGGATTGTCGGTGATGGCCCAGAAATGGCGACCTTGAGGAAAAAGGCAGAACCGCTTAATAATGTCGTATTTGTTGGTCCAAAATGGGGAGCGGAGATGGACCTGGAGCTTAAGCAGTGTCGTTTTGTTGTTGTGCCGTCTTTATGGCATGAAAATTTCCCTTATGTTATCAACCAGTCGTTTGCATTTGGAAAGCCGGTTGTTGGCTCTGATCGGGGAGGAATTCCGGAGTTGGTTGATGATGGTACGCGGGGTCTTGTTTACGAGGCCGACAACCCTGCAGCGCTTGCAGTGGCTGTGAAGAATCTATGGTTTGATGCGGAAATGGTACAGAAAATGGGAGTGGCTGCTAAGACTTACGCCGATAGTGAATTCAATGATCGAAAATTTTATCAAACATTACAATCCATCTATGGAGAGGTTCTCGAATGAAGGTGCTGGTGTTGGGCGGGAATGGTTTTATTGGGTCCCATATTGTTGACCAGTTGCTGGCAGATGGACATTCGGTTTGTGTTTATGACCGTTCTCCTGAGAGGTTCCGTGATCCGTTGCCGGGAGTTGACTATCGATTAGCAGAGTTTGACGACCTTGCTTCTTTGGCAGAGTCTTTGGAGGGTGTTGATATAGTATGCCATTCCCTTGGCACGACAGTGCCCAGTACCTCAAACAAGGAGCCGGTCTTTGACATAAAGTCTAATTTAATATCTACTGTTCGCTTGCTGAAGCTTATTGTTGACTCTGGGGTCAAAAAATTGATTTATCTTTCCTCCGGAGGAACGGTTTATGGTGTTCCAGAAATGATCCCAGTGATTGAGGAACATCCTCTGTGCCCAATTTGTTCTTATGGCGTTGTTAAGGTCTCAATCGAGAAATATATTCACATGTTTCATCATTTATATGGATTGGATTATGTAATTCTCAGGGCATCGAATCCATACGGTGAGAGGCAGGGACATAGTGGTGTCCAAGGTGTAATCAGCACATTTGTAAATAAGGTAGCAAGAAAAGTGCCAGTAGATATATGGGGAGATGGAACTATAGTCAGAGACTATATATATATCGGTGATTTAGCTAAATTGTGCGTTAGTGCATCTTTTTCAAATATTACTGGTACATTTAATGCGGGTAGTGGCATTGGTTACTCTGTGCTAGATATAGTAAATGTTATATCAGAAGTTGCAGATGGAAAGGTTGAAATTAATTATCATCAAGGCCGTAATTTCGATGTTCCAAAAATTGTTCTTGACATTAATAAGGCTAGAAAAATGTTTTTATGGAGTCCATCAGTATCCTTGAGAGATGGTATAGGGCGTGTGTTGGAGTGGGAAACTTCTATAAATATGTCTCTAATATCAGGCCGTTTATCGGGAGAGAAGTGAGTGGTTGCGCAGGTTGATAGCAATTATATCCGTATGAGGCCTTGGAAGCTTTGGAGCAGAATGCTGAGCTATGTTTTTTTTGAAGGCCGGCCGCTTACGACACGCGGCAGATGGATTAACCCATTGGTGTTTGCTCTTTTCCGGATTCAAAAGTTGTTGCCGCAACTACGTCGAGTTGAAAAACCAATATTTATACTTGGGACCGGACGTAGTGGTACTACTATTCTGGGCATGGTGCTTTCGATGCACAGAGAAATAGGGTTCCTTAATGAACCCAAGGCTCTTTGGCATGCAATTCACCCCGGTGAAGATTTAATAGGTAGTTATTCTAGGGGGGCTGCCCGGTATCGTTTGAATAGGGAGGACGCCCCTTTTGAAGTCCAACGTGCTGCCCACCGGATTTTCGGAGCTTACCTTACTGCTACCGGTTCTAAACGGGTGGTGGATAAGTACCCAGAGTTAATCTTCCGGGTTCCCTTTGTTAAACAAATTTTCCCCGATGCCAAGTTTTTGTTTTTGGTCCGAAATGGTTGGGATACTTGTCGATCAATAGATGGTTGGTCTAATCGTCTCGGTCAAAAGGTTGGTGATGAACAACATGACTGGTGGGGGGTTGATCGTCGTAAGTGGAACTTGTTATTGGCACAGATCGTTCCTGAACATCCTGATCTTTCTCCAATCGCTTTGGATATGGAAAATTGGATCAACCAAACAGATATGGCGGCAGTTGAATGGATCGTCACCATGCGTGAAGGGTTACACTTGTTAGAAGAATCACCAAATGACGTTTTGAGAATTTCCTATGAAGAACTGTGTTCAGAACCACACTCTGTTTTGGAGCATTTATGTGATTTTGTCGATTTGCCTTTTGATGAAACGTTTGTGCGTTATGCTGAAAGAGTTTTGTCAAAAAACAAGATTGGAGATTCCTTTGAGTTGGCACCGGATATAGTACGCCCTTTTTGTGAAACGATGAAATCTCTTGGATATGAGTCGTAATGTTTAATTGCAGGGATCAGCTTGTTTTGTTTTTTCATCGTGTTTATTTTGGGGGGAGGAAATGAGTCTGCTGATACGTGGTGGCAGATCTTTTCGCAATGCTGATACTAAAAAGTTGGCTGTTCTCGGCACAGTCGGTGTGCCGGCGAACTATGGAGGTTTTGAAACTCTTGCGGAAAACCTGGTCCGATATCATGCGGATTCTCGGCTGCCCATAGAGTTTACAGTTTATTGCAGCAGTAAAAGTTTCCCGGGCAAAAATCCCCGCTATCTTTCTGCCGGACTCCGTTACATCCCTCTTCATGCCAACGGTCCGCAAAGTATCCCTTATGACATCATTTCCCTGTTTTCGGCCGTTAGGCATCGAAACGATATCATTTTATTGCTCGGGGTGTCCGGGGCTGTCGTATTGCCCCTGATCCGCCTGGTATCGAAAGCAAAAATCATCACCAACATCGACGGCATTGAATGGCGGCGGGAAAAATGGAAGGGCTTGGCCAAGTGGTTTCTCAGGCTTTCCGAAAAGATTGCCGTCCGTTTCTCGCATGAAGTCATCGCAGACAATGCAGCGATTGCTGACTATGTATATTCAACTTATGGCGCAGACTGTCATGTCATTGCATACGGAGGGGACCATGTTCTTGAAGCTTCCGCTCAGCCGCTTGAAGATATCGACCTGCCGGAGAACTTTGCTGTTGCCGTCTGTCGTATTGAACCCGAAAACAATCTACATCTGATTCTTGATGCGTTCTCAAGACAATCTGAATACTCGCTGGTCATTGTCGGAAACTGGCGCAGCAACGCCTACGGGCGTGAATTGCGTGACCGGTACGGCTCTGCATCCCATATCTGTCTGCTCGATCCGATCTACGATCTGGGAAAACTGAAAACTCTTCGCTCTCAAGCCGCATTTTATGTTCATGGACATTCGGCCGGGGGAACAAATCCTTCCCTGGTGGAGGCGATGCATTTCGGGCTGCCGATTTTGGCCTATGATTGCGATTTTAACCGGGCGACGACAGAAGATCGGGCCCGGTATTTTGCGGATTCAGACCAGCTGTTGAGTCTGATGCGGGAAGCCGACCCCGCCGAAATGGAGCGTATTGGCAAGGAGATGCTCGAAATAGCCAGGCGAAGATATACCTGGGAGGCTGTCGGTAAGGAGTATTTTGATCTGATGTGAAATCGTTCGTCACCAGTTTGTTGGCAGTAAAAACAACGAGAAGGGGGAGCGTACCATTCGGCACGCTCCCCCTTCTGCGTCAAGGCACTATCGTAAACGTCGCGTCCGAAAAATCGTTGCCGATAAAGCTGCCGGCAGCGTTTTTGGCGTTGATCCTCATCAGGACCTGGGTGCTCGGATCATTCGGCACCGTCCAGTTGAAGCTGGTGCCGGTGACATTGTTGCGCAGCCACTTCCAGGTTGTTCCACCGTCAATCGAGTAACGCAGCAGGTAGCTGGCGGCATCGGGGTGTGGGTTCCAGCTGATGGTGGTCTGGCTGCCGATGGTCAGCGTCTCGCCGCCGTTGGGGCTGAGAACCTTGAGGGGTACGACGATGCTGGAGACCGCGTCGGAGAAGTCGTTGGCGATAAAGTTGCCGGCGGCATCCTTGGCGTTGATGCGGAACAGCACCTGGGTGCTCGGATCGACCGGCACTGTCCAGTTGAAGCTGGTCCCGGTGACGCCGTTGCGAATCCACTTCCAGGTGGTCCCGTTGTCCACGGAATAACGCAGCAGGTAGCTGGCGGCATTTGGATGGGGCTGCCAGGTGATGTTGAGGTTATCACCGGCATTCAGCGTTTCTCCGCCGTTGGGGCTGGTGAGCCGGAACTGGACAATACTGAAGGTGCTGTCGGAGAAGTCGTTGCCGATAAAGCTGCCGGCGGCGTTCTTGGCATTGATCCGGATCATGACCTGGCTGTTGGAGATATCCGGCAGTTTCCAGTTGAAACTGGTGCCGGTGACATTGTTGCGTAGCCACTTCCAGCTTGCTCCGGCGTCGGTCGAATAGCGCAGCAGGTAATTCACCGCGTTGGGATGGGGATACCAGCTGATGGTGATGGTGCTGCCGGCAGCGAAAGCTTCTCCGCCGTTGGGACTGATGATCTGCGGCGGGTTGATGATGCTGAAGACCGTGTCGGAGAAGTCGTTGGCGATAAAGCTGCCGGCGGCGTTCTTGGCGTTGATGCGGAGCAGGCACTGGTCGCTGAGGGAATTCGGCACCGTCCAGTTGAAGCTGGTTCCGGTGACATTGTTGCGCAGCCATTTCCAGGTTGTGCCGCCGTCGGTGGAGTAGCGGAGGAGGTAGCTGGCGGCATTGGGGTAGGGGAGCCAGGTTATTTTGGTCGTAGCGCCGACGCTGAGCATCTCTCCGCCATTGGGGGTGACGAGGGTCAGTTGTTGCGGCAGGGGAGGATAGATGTCGGGATCGGCATCATCCGGGTCGATATTGCTGGCCCAACCATCATTATCCTGGTCCGCCAGGGTGCTGTAGTCAAAGCCGGGAGCTTCGAGGCCGACATGGATGCTGTGGGTGCGGTTGTTCCAAGCGGTTCCGGCCGGATTTTCCCGGGCACGGAGGCGTAGCACCAGGGGCTCTGCCGGCAGGGTAGCCGGGTCGTAGACCCAAGAGGTGGTCGCCTGGTAGGGGGAGAGCAGGGTCTCGTCGCCATAGCCGTCGCCATTGTGATCGGCGACGGTGAGAATCTCGACCCGGTAGTAGAGCGGTACCTGGGCGTTGACTGGCGCCCAGCTGACCCGGTTGCGGCCGTCGGCCAGGCGGTCGATGTGGAGAGTTTTGAAGTCGATCGGCGCATAGGCCACCGGGGAACTCTGGTAGTCGTAGCGCACCATCTGGTTGCCGGACGCATCGGTCGCGGTGTAGGTGTAAAGTCCGGTGACCGGCAGGCCGGGATCGTGTTTCATGTAGCCTCGGTAGCTGCCGCCGATATACAGGCTGCCCTGCTGCAGCAGGTCGTAGCTGATGTTGCTGCCGGCCGGACCGTCGACCTGCAGGGAAACCAGGTCGCCGTTGGGATCGGAGGTCGTGGCCCAGGTGTAAGCAACATCATTTCCGGTTCCGCTGACCCGGTGGCTGGAGAAGGGCCAGATCTGCGGCCGGTTCGGATTGTAGGGCAGCGGGTTGAAAGCGATCGCTGCTCCGTTGACCCGGTTGCGGGCGGTGGTCCAGTCGGAGCTGTCGTAAACCAGCACCTCCCAGGTCCAGCTGCCGGTGCCGATCGTATTCACCAGGTCAGTCTGGCCGATATCGAACATCGCCTGGTCGAGACGCGGGGAATCGTATTTAGCCCCGTTGCCGGTGTTGCGCACCCGCACCCGGTACCAGAGCGGCACCGGCTGCTCTACCGGCGCCCAGCTGAACCGCCACATGCCGTTGCCGAGGTCTTCGACCTGCTGGGTCGCGGGGGCGGGCAACTGGTAATCGGCTTTGGCGGTCAGGTAGTCGTAGCTGTAGTAATCGACCCCGCCCGCCACCAGGTGGAAGGTGTAGAGCCCGGTCGGCGTGGTGGCCGGGTCGACGGTCTTCCACAGGTCGTAACCCTTGTCGGCCGTCAGATCGAAGGTGTAGTGGAAACCGTTCGGTCCATCGACCTCCGCCAGCGTCAACGCGTTCTCGTCGTCGACGTCGATGTTGAGGGCGGTCTGCCGGCTGCCGTCGGCGAGCTTCAGGTTGAGAACCTTGGTGTAGTTGAGGACCACCTGGTTGGGATCGTAGTCGGTTGCCTGCGGGGTGAAAGCGACCTTGTTGGTGGCACCACGATTCTTGAGTAGATCCCAGTTACCAACTTCGTGAGTTTCGACCCGCCAGTAGTAGGTCTGGCCGTCGGTCAGGGTGCCGGCCGGGACATCGAACCAGGTCTTCGCCATGCGGCTGGTGTCGAAGATGGGCACATCCGCCGTCGCTGAATCGTAAAGCCGGAAGCGGTAATAGTAGGTCCGCGCGGCATCGGCCGGCGCCCAACTGAACCGATAGCTGCCATCGGCCAGGCGCTGGTAGCCGATGGTCGCCTCGTTGACCAACGGCACGGCGTGCGGGTCGATATGCAGATCGGCCTGGCTGACGCTGTTGCCGAGGCTGTCGGTGACGGTGAAGGTGTAGGTGCCCGGTGCCAGGGGAGTGAGGCTGTCGTACTGTTTCCACAGAGCCAGAGTGCCGCCCCAGGCGTGGGCATCGCTGTCTGTGAAGGTATAGCTGAAGCCGTTGGGGCCGGTGACCGTGGCAGTCAGGGTTCCAAGATTGGTATTCGTTTCCGTTTTGATGCCCAATTCCAGGGAATCGACTTCGCTGCCGTCGGCCTTGGTCATGTGCTGCACACCGGCCCAGGTGATGTTGGCTGAAGCAGGCTTGACGACAGAGAGAATGAAGGTCTGGAAGTCTATACCACCAAACGTATCTTCTGCCCGAATAACCAGAGAGAAATCACCACTATATTGTCCGGCACTTGCGACAATGATGTCAGTGCCAGAAAGCGAAATAAAACTGGGGGCATTTAATATTTGCAGAGTGTAGCTGTCACCTTCATTATCTGAAACATTTAAAGGTATGGTTAGATTTTGCCCCTGAATAATGGATTGGTTGGAAACGGCACTAATACTGGGGGCGGTATTCACCGAGCGGCCTGGGTCATTAGGAGCCACGTCTGCATTGTCGCCAACGCCATCGCCGTCACTATCGACCCATTCTGTAGGATCTGTAGGGGCCCAATCACTATTGTCGCCGATACCATCCAAGTCGCTGTCAGTCCATTCTGACGAATCACTAGGGAACTTATCTAGCGTTAGGCCGGTCGTTGAATCCGCCTGTGTTTTGCCAGGATTCCAACTGTCGGGGTGCAAGTCGCCATCGGAATCAATGGAGGCTGCAATATCATTATCAAATTTATCGGAATTGTCGCCGACGCCATCTCCGTCTTGATCAGCCCATTCCATACTGTTGAGAGGGAAAATATCAAGCGTCAGGTCATCTACCTTGTCACCATCTGCGTCCACACACAGAGTACCATCTGATGGGAATTGATCAACAACAAGGCCTGTAATGGAAGTACCTGAGATACTATCAGGACATTTGTCGCCATCTGTATCCTTCCAGGCAGATGGGTCATTATCAAAAGCATCGGCATTGTCGCCAACGCCATCGTTATCAGAGTCATATGCTTCTGCTGGATCGTTAGGGAATTTGTCTTTAGAATCACTTATACCGTCGCCATCCTTATCGTAGAGGACATTCGTCTGTAATGTAACCTGTTCAATGTCAAACTTGTAATTGTTAGATACCCCAACGTAAAGATAAACTGTGTCTTGAGGATTTATTGTTCTACTTAATGATTTTGAATATGTGCTTGATCCAGAATTATTTAAAGTCTGATTGTCATACATATCCATGGTAAAATTTTTGCTACTAAAATGGTTGTCACCAACTTGTCCATATTTACTACAATAATATGACACATCTGAATTTGCAGTGGGAATTTTGTTGATACCAATGAAGAAGTAAATATGGTCTCTTACTCCCGGGGAACTGTATGTCGTTGCCCATAGCTTTGGATTTTTCCAATATTCTCCCTTGGCCAGAGTTTTTGTTGCCAAAAGAAATACCTCCCCACAATTTCCAGAACCAATTGACTTATTTACAACGTCAATACGCGTAGGGTCATAGAAGGTCTGAGATCCATCAGATGCCAATATTGCAATGCTTGCAACAGAATCCAATGTTCCATCGGATACTGTAAGTTGCACTGTGTATGAACCTGCCATGTCAGGGGTAAAAGATGATGTCGATGATTCTGGTGTCGTCATTTTGCTTGTTGATCCGGGTGGTACAATTAAAGACCAATGGTAAGTTATTGAATCCCCGTCGGGATCAGTCGATCCCGATGCATTTAGACTGACAGGGGTGTTGATGTTTACGCTAGTAGCACTGGCGGAAACTTTAGCAACGGGTGCATTATTTGGCACTAGTGGTGTTGGACTTTGAGGATCATTAGGGTCGGTACCATTAGAAACTTCATCGAGATTATTAATTCCATCACCATCGACATCATCGAAAGGATTGTCCAGTGATTTCCGAACGAAAACCCAGTCCCCGAAATCAGATGTTCCTTGAGTAAAGAGCGCCTCAACTCGCGAAATGTTATAATCGGTACCTTGCCAAGAGTTGTGGTATCCAAGCTTAGCAGCAAACCCATCAATAACTTTATATATTGTAGGATTTGAACTTGGATTCAATCCTGCATTAGAAACAAACTTATTCCAATCACCATAATTGTCACTTATAAACGATTTCAACATCTCCCTTGCGATATGTATTTCGTTTGCCTGTTCCTCCAAATCATTTAACGCCATAATTCCAACAGCGTTATTCGTTATAGAAGAGGCATCTGCAGCTAACTGTTGAGCAAGACCTGCCAATGCAATCGGGTCTGTAAATCCAGAGCGCGCCAAACTGACAAACACCGTGACGTGCTGCACCGTCTGGTCAACAATAAAGGCAGCATTGTCATGTCCCGCAGCATCTAGTCCAATGCCCGCTAACTGACCTAACTTTTTGGCAATCACAGAGCCGGGACTTGTCGCAACAAAACTAGCATCCAGACCCATGTCAAAAGCAAGAGATTCTAGATCGGCCTCTTCTTTAGCCGAAACAACACTTCCTATACGATGTTTGACAGCATTGAACAGTCCCTGGATCCAAGGTCCGATTTCCCGCCTATAATGAGCCGGCAGCCATGACTGATCGCAGCTTAACCCAGAACCAGGGGCTAAATTAACGCAGGCCCCCGATGGGTTATCTGGAAAAAAATCAAAACTAATATGAGGATAGGAAGCCCACGGGTATGTTGCTTCAACAAGATACTCTCCCGGCGTTGATATATAATATTTCCCTACGATGTTAGGGCCATCCCAAGACCTAACCAAAGTTGCTGTATATGAATTTGATGTGCCATCTAGCCTGTAAAGTGATATTTTTGCAGCAGATTCTGCCAATGGTGAAAATATTATTATTGTTCCGGAAGTTGATATGTCATCTATCAATAAATAATTTGAACTATTGGCGCCGTTAAATGTTGCTTGGTCAGATGGCGTATCACGCCATATTGATTTGGCAAAAGTAAAGTTATTTGCCCCGACATTAATTTTTGCACCGTTTTTAGTAATACATCCTTTTGCAAAAGTCTTAGCTTGAAGCGTTCAAGACTTTACCAGTAAGGCTG
>NZ_PPFX01000016.1 GCF_002898515.1 Geothermobacter hydrogeniphilus
CTAAGGGCCAAAGGCGAAAGGGAGTCCCTTGGCCGCTTGTGCCTTTACCTTTAGCCCTTGGCCGATTTTGTTTATTTCCTTAGCCGATTTTTACAAATTCGAAAGGATCCAACCTATGTCAGACGTATTCATTATCGAGGCCCTGCGGACCCCCTTCGGCAGTTTCGGCGGCAATCTTTCCGATGTCCCGGCGCCGCAGCTCGGAGCGACGGTAGTCAGGGAACTGCTGGCAAAAACCGGTGTTGCGCCTGACCAGGTCGGGCAGTTCATCGCCGGCCAGGTGATTCAGGCCGGGGTCGGCCAGGCTCCGGCCCGGCAGGCGATGCGGGCGGCAGGAATCCCCGACGGGGTTCCGGCGATGACCATCAACAAGGTCTGCGGCAGTGGTCTCAAGGCGATCATGCTGGCCGCCGACAGCATCCGTCTCGGTGACGACCAGCTTGCCATCGCCGGCGGCATGGAGAACATGTCACTGGTTCCCTACGCCCTGCCCAAGGCGCGCTACGGTATGCGCATGGGCAACGCTACGGCGATTGACCTGATGATCCATGATGCTTTGTGGGATCCCTACAGCGGTCGCCACATGGGTGAAGTGACCGAGGAAACCGTTGCCCGGCTCGGCATCAGCCGCGAGGACCAGGATGAATTTGCCATCGACTCCTATCGGCGCGCCCAGAACGCGGTCAAGGAAGGCCTGTTCGTCCGGGAAATTGCTCCGGTCTGTAAAAAGACCCGCAAGGGGGATGTCGTCATCAGCGAGGATGAAGACCCGTTCCGGGTCGATTTCGACCGATTCACGTCCCTGCGGCCCGCGTTTCGCAAAGACGGCACCCTGACCGCCGGTAATGCCTCGACCATCGCCGACGGGGCTTCCTTTGTCATGCTCGCCTCCGGTGAAGCGGTGGCGAAATACGGCCTGCAGCCGCGTGCCCGCCTGGTGGCCTACGCGACCAACAGCCTGCACCCGGACAATTTCCCCGAGGCGCCGGTCGGGGCGATTGAGCGGGCCTGTACCAAGGCCGGATTGACGGCCGGGCAGGTCGATCTGTTCGAGATCAACGAGGCTTTCGCCGCGGTGACCATGATCGCCATCCGCAAGCTCGGCCTCGACCGCGACCGGGTCAACATTAACGGCGGCGCCTGCGCCATCGGTCATCCGGTCGGCGCCAGCGGCGCCCGGCTGGTTACGACCCTGCTCAACGGACTGGAACAGCGTCAGCAGCGTTATGGTCTGGCGACCCTCTGCATCGGTGGCGGTGAGGCGGTTTCGGCGATCGTGGAACGAGTCTGACAGGAATATCGACCACGAAGACACGAAGTGACACGAGAATACCCTTTTAACGGAGAGTCGCTGAGAAGGAGAGTCGGAGAGAAAGGAGAAGGTTTCTGTTCTTTTTCAGAGAACCTTTTCTTTTATCTCCCCAATTCTGCCCCTCTCCGCCTCTGCGTTGAAGCCTTTGAATGTTTTTACGTGTTCGTGGCGAGCCCTTCACTCAAATATTCAACCTAGGAGGCGTACATGGCAATCAAGCGGATCATGGTCATCGGGGCCGGTCAGATGGGTGGCGGAATCGCCCAGGTGGCGGCCGAGGCGGGTCTGGAGGTGGTTCTCAACGACATCGACCGGTCCTTCATCGACAATCGGCTGGCGTTTATCGGCAAACTGCTCGACAAGAATATCGCCAAGGGGCGGATCAGCGAGGATGACAAGGTCGCCGTCATGTCCCGCTTGATCCCCTCGACCGATCTGGCCGATGCCGCCGGGGTCGACTTCATCGTCGAGGCCGCCGTCGAGAAGATGGAGATCAAGGAGAAGATCTTCCGTACCCTCGACGAAGTGGCCGCGCCGGGCGTGATTCTCGCCAGCAACACCTCCTCCCTGCCGATTACCGAGCTGGCGGCGGTGACCGGGCGCCCGGAGCTGGTGATCGGCATGCACTTCATGAATCCGGTGCCGGTGATGAAGCTGATCGAGGTGATTCGCGGCATCGCCACCAGTGACGCCACCTATGCCACGGTCAAGGAACTGGCGGAAAAGATGGGCAAGGTTCCGGTTGAGGTTAACGACTATCCCGGTTTCATCTCCAACCGGGTGCTGATGCCGATGATCAATGAGGCGATCTACTGCATCTACGAGGGCGTCGCTGACGCCGAGTCGATCGATACCGTGATGAAACTCGGCATGGCCCATCCGATGGGGCCGCTGACGCTGGCCGATTTCATCGGCCTCGATACCTGCCTGGCAATCATGGAGGTCCTCTATGAAGGCTTTGCCGACAGCAAGTACCGGCCCTGTCCGTTGTTGCGCAAGATGGTCAAGGCCGGCTGGCTGGGCAAGAAGAGCGGCAAGGGATTTTTCGATTACCAGAATCCGTGAGTACACTGATTTCTGGAATTAACCGTTGACACCCCGGGAGGTGAGCATGGCCTACAGGAACATCTTGGTGCACCTCGACCAGACCGACCGCAGCAGCGAACGTTTCGATCTCGCCCTGGATCTGGCAGAACGCCGGCAGGCGCGGTTGAGCGCCTTTTACTCAACATCAATGCCCTATCTCTTTCAAGGGCAGGAAAAGGAACTCCGGGATCAGGTGCAGGCGGATTGTGCCGCCCGTGCCCAACAGGCCGGAGTCGACTTTGTCTGGATTCCGGAAATCCGGAGCATGGCTCACCAGCCTCTGGCGGCGCGGTTGAGTTTTCAGGCCTTTTTCGCCGACCTGATCCTGGTCGGCCAACCGGGTCCCGAGGCTGGAGCACCGCCCGCACCGCCCCGTGACCTGCCGGAAAAAATCATTCTCACCTCCGGACGGCCGATTCTGACCATCCCCTTTGCCGGGAACTTCCAGCGGGTCGGCACCCGGGTAATGCTTGCCTGGCGGTCGGGTCGGGCCTCGGCGCGCGCGGTTTCCGACGCCCTGCCGCTGATGGTGGAGGCCGAGGCGGTTTATCTGCTCAGCTTCGCCTCCGACAGCTCGGAGCGTGAACAGTCCGAGGTGACACTGAAAAAACTTGCGGATTTTCTCGCCCTGCACGGGGTCACGGCCGAGGTTGAAGTGCGTCTGATCAGTGGAATCGGTCTGGGCGATGCTCTGCTCAACCGGGTCGCGGAAGAGGGAATCGACCTGCTGGTCGCCGGCGGCGCGCTGCCCCCGGCCCCGGCCCCGATGGCCTCGCAGCTGCTCAAACAGATGACAGTGCCGGTACTGATGTCGTCTTAGGGTGAAAGTCGGCCAAAGGTTGAAGGGCCAAAGGCTGAAGATGAGTCAACAACCAACTTAGACCCAGACGGGGGATGGAATGACATTCGAAAATTTGTTGTATGCAGTCGAGGATGGTATCGCGACGGTGACCGTCAATCGGCCCAGGGCCCTCAATGCCCTCAATGAAGCGACCCTGAAGGAGCTGATCTGTTGTTTTGCCGGCATTCGTGATGATGATGCGGTCAAGGTGGTGATCCTGACCGGAGGTGGCGAAAAAGCTTTTGTCGCCGGTGCGGATATTGCCGAAATGCACGCACTCGATGCCGTCAAGGCTGGGGAGTTTGCCCGTCTCGGGCACCGGATGACAGCAGTGATTGAAGATTTGTCCAAGCCGGTTATCGCGGCGGTCAACGGCTTCGCTCTTGGTGGCGGCTGTGAATTGGCGCTCAGTTGCGACATCCGCCTGGCGAGTGAAAACGCCCGCTTCGGCCAACCGGAGGTCAATCTCGGTGTCATTCCCGGTTTCGGCGGTACCCAGCGTCTGGCACGACTGATCGGCAAGGGGTTGGCGAGTGAACTCTTGATGACCGGTGACATGATTGATGCCGTTGAAGCCCATCGCGTCGGCCTGGTCAACAAGATTTTCCCGGCGGCGGAACTGTTGCCGGGGGCGCGTAAGATGGCAGAAAAAATTGTTTCCAAGGGGCAGGTTGCCATCGGTTTTGTCAAAAGAGCCCTGCGGGACGGACTGGAAACCGACCTGACGCGCGCCTGTGCCATGGAAGCCGACCTGTTCGGTCTCTGTTTTGCCACCGCCGACCAGAAGGAAGGGATGCAGGCCTTTCTGGAGAAGCGGCCGGCGAAGTTTACGGGGAAATAAGCTGAAAATCTTTGGGCCGCCAGGACACCAAGAGCGCCAAGAAAACCTTTTTCAACGGAGAGACGCAGAGCAGGAGAGAACGCAGAGCAAATCCAGACCTGGATTCAGGAATTTAAATTCTTCCAAATGGATTTTCTCTGTCTCTGCCCCTCTCCGCCTCTGCGTTAAACAGATTTTGACTTTCTTGGCGTTTTGAGCGAGCAGCGCGAGCGGGCGGCTTGCCAAAAAGGATCTGAATTGTGAATCTCGATCTCAACGAAGAACAGAAGTTGATCCAGCAGACCGCGAAGGAATTTGCCGAGGCGGAACTGGCCCCGGTGGCCGGACAGCTTGACCGGGGTGTTGATCAGCAGCCCTTTTTCGACAATCTGCGCAAGCTGGCTGACCTCGGCTTCATGGGGCTGAACGTGCGCGAGGAATATGGTGGTGCCGAGACCGGGGTGGTCGCCTTTTCCCTTGCCCTGACGGAGATCTCCCGTGCCTGTGCCTCGACCGCGGTGACCGTGTCGGTCAACAACATGGTCTGCGAAGTCATTCAGGCGGTCGGCAGTGAAGAGCAACGACGGCAGTACATTCCACGGATCTGTTCGGGGGAGTACCCGGCCGGTGCCTTTGCCCTGACCGAATCCGGTGCCGGTTCCGATCCGGCCGGGATGACGACCACGGCTGTCCTGGAGGGTGACCAGTGGGTTCTCAACGGCAGCAAGATCTTCATCACCAGCGCGCCCTATGCCGGAGTGTTCGTGGTCTGGGCGGTGACCGACAAGCAGGCCCCGAAAGGGAAGGGGATCAGCTGTTTCCTGATCGAGCGGGAGACCCCGGGTCTGAGTATCGGCAAGCAGGAAGAGAAGATGGGGCAACATGCCTCGGCCACCAACGAGGTTGTTTTCAGTGATTGCCGGGTGCCGAAGGATGCGTTGATGGGGCGTCTCAACGACGGGTTCCGCGTCGCGGTCGGTGAACTGGCCGGTGGTCGTATCGGCATCGGTTCCCTGGCTCTCGGCGTCGGCCTGGCAGCCATCGACTGTGCTACCCGCTATGCCCTGGAGCGCAAGCAGTTCGGCCACAATCTGGCCGATTTCCAGGCGATCCAGTGGAAAATAGCGGATACCTTCACCGAACTCGAAGCGGCCCGATTGCTGCTGATGAATGCCGCCTTCCAGAAGGAACAGGGTCGCTCCTACGCTCGAGCGGCGTCGATGGCCAAGCTGTTCGCCAGTGAAAGCGCCAACCGGGCCTGTTACGAGGCGTTGCAGATCCACGGCGGCTATGGTTACACCAGCGACTTCCCGGTCGAGCGCTACGCCCGCGACGCTCGCATCACCACCATCTACGAAGGCACCAGTGAAATCCAGCGGCTGATCATCGCCCGGGATATCCTGCGTAGTTTCGCAACCTGATAAAGACAAGGTCTTTCTGCCGCCAAGGCGCCAAGAGCGCCAAGAAAAACCATTTGAACGGAGAGCCGCAGAGAGGGAAGGGACGCAGAGAAAACAAAAGCAGTTTTTGACTTTAAACCCAAAAGATTTTCTTTCTCAGCTTCTCTCCGTCTCTGCGTTAAACCCGATTTTGACCTTCTTGGCGCTCTTGGCGTCTTGGCGGCCTGAATCGAATTATCTGAATTTTCAACCGACAACAGGAGGCATAAATGAAATTTGAATTGACCGAAGAACAGAGCCTGATCCGCCAGACGGTCCGCGAGTTCGCCGAAAAGGAGATCAAACCGGGCGCCGCGGAGCGGGATGAAACCGAAACCTTCGATCGCGCCCTGATGCACGACAAGGTTGGTGAACTCGGCCTGGCCGGTATCGTTTTTCCCGAAGAATATGGTGGCGCCGGGGCCGACTATATCAGCTACGCCATTGCCGTCGAAGAACTCTCGCGGGTTTGCGCTTCGACCGGCGTGACCCTTTCGGCGCACCTGTCCCTTGGCGCCAATCCGATCTACCTGTTCGGGACCGAGGAACAGAAGCAGCAGTTTCTGACCCCGTTGGCCCAGGGGACCAAGCTCGGAGCTTTCGCCCTGACCGAGACCGGGGCCGGTTCTGACGCCGGCGGCACCCGGACCACCGCGGTCAGGGATGGGGACAGCTGGGTTTTGAACGGTACCAAGATCTTCTGCACCAACGGTGGAGAGGCTGAGATCTACATCGTTTTCGCCCGTACCGACAAACAGGCGGAGAAACATCACGGCATCAGTGCCTTCATTGTCGAGAAGGATACCCCCGGTTTTACCTTCGGCAAGAAGGAGTCGAAGCTGGGTATCCGTTCCTCACCCACCCGTGAGCTGGTGTTCGACAATTGTCGGATTCCCCTTGCCAACCTGCTCGGCGAAGAGGGGAGTGGTTTCAAGGTGGCGATGAAAACCCTCGATGGCGGTCGCATCGGGATTGCCTCCCAGGCTCTCGGCATCGCCCAGGGAGCCTACGAGGAAGCTCTGAACTACGCCCGTGAGCGCAAACAATTCGATCAGCCGATTGCCGGTTTCCAGGCGATCCAGTTCAAGCTGGCCGACATGGCGACCGAGATCGAGGCCGCTCGGCTGCTGGTTTACCAGGCCGCCTACAAGGCGAGCGCCGGGATTCCCTATGGCAAGGATTCGGCCATGGCCAAGATGTACGCTTCCGACGTGGCAATGAAGGTGACCACCGAAGCAGTGCAGATTCACGGCGGATATGGATTTACCCGTGATTTTCCGGTTGAAAGAATGATGCGCGACGCCAAGATCACCCAGATTTACGAAGGCACCAACGAGGTGCAACGGATCGTCATCGGGGCGGCCATCACCCGCTAGCTGTCCCGGGTCAACGGACGGAGACGGCTGTTAAGCAGCGGTCGTCTCCGTCCGTTGACACCCCCCGGAAGAAGATTTGAACAGTCGCTTTACTTGTCTTTAAAGCCGTTTTATTTCAATAGGTTAGTGGAGGATTTTTAAATACGCAATCGCTTCCGGGTTTGGCACTGGGCTTGCTATTCAACAGGACAGCAGTTTCTTAACTACCGTTGGAGAAAATCATGACAGTGATCAACTATCCCGGACTTAGTTTCGACCTTGACGATACCGCCACCCTGCTGCAGGAGACGGTGCGACAATTTGCCGCCGAGGAGATTGCTCCGCGTGCCGCCGACATCGACCGGGACAATCTCTTCCCGGCCGACCTCTGGCGCAAGATGGGGGATCTCGGACTGCTGGGCGTCACCGTCAGCGAAGAGTACGGCGGGGCCGGCATGAGCTACCTTGAGCATGTCATCGCCATGGAGGAAATCAGCCGAGCCTCGGCTTCGGTGGCACTCTCCTACGGCGCTCATTCCAATCTCTGCGTTAACCAGATTTTCCGTAACGGTAATTCCGAACAAAAATCAAAATACCTGCCGAAACTGATCAGCGGCGAGCATGTCGGTGCCCTGGCGATGAGCGAGACCGGGTCCGGTTCCGATGTCGTCAGCATGAAATTGCGGGCTGATCGCCAGGGAGACGTCTTCGTCCTCAACGGGACCAAGATGTGGATCACCAACGGCCCGGATGCCGATGTGCTGGTGGTCTATGCCAAGACCGATCCGGAAGCCGGTCCGCGGGGCATCACCGCCTTCCTGATCGAGAAGGGTTTCGCCGGTTTTTCCACCGCGCAGAAGCTTGATAAACTCGGGATGCGCGGATCGAATACCTGCGAACTGGTTTTCGAGAACTGTCAGGTGCCGGTTGAGAACGTCCTCGGGGAGATCAATGGCGGGGTCAAAGTGCTGATGAGCGGCCTCGATTACGAGCGGATTGTTCTTTCCGGTGGTCCGCTGGGAATCATGGGGGCCTGCATGGATGTGGTGATCCCCTATGTTCATGAACGCAAACAGTTCGGGCACGCGATCGGCGAGTTCCAGTTGATTCAGGCCAAGCTGGCCGATATGTATACCGGTATGAATGCCTGCCGGGCCTACGTCTACGCGGTGGCCCGCGACGCCATCAGGCGCGGTGGCCGCACCCTGCGTAAAGATGCTGCCGGCGCGATCCTCTACTCCGCCGAAACGGCCACCCGGATGGCCCTCGACGCCATCCAGTGTCTCGGCGGCAATGGTTACATCAACGAATTTCCCGCCGGGCGGCTGTTGCGCGATGCCAAACTTTATGAAATCGGCGCCGGAACCAGCGAAATACGTCGCATGCTGATCGGTCGGGAGTTGTTCGCGGAAACGGAGTAGGGAAAGAATTTAACGCAGAGCCGCTGAGAAGGAGAGGCCGGAGAGAATAGCCAAACTTCAACCTGGATGGTTGACCCGTTTCAATTTCCGGGGGTTCTCTCCATCTCTATCCCTCTGCGTCTCTCCGTTAAAGAAGATTTTCGCGACCTTCAGAGTCGCCTTGAAGATTAACCGGATCGGATCATACATGAGTATTCTCAAGAGTTCATTACAGCCCGAATCAGAGGACTTCCGCCGTAACGCCGAGGTGCTGCGCGCCCAGGTTGCGGACCTGCGCGAGAAGGTGGCGCAGATCAAGCTGGGTGGCGGCGAGCGGGCGCGGGAGAAGCACCTGGCCCGCGGCAAACTGCTGCCGCGTGAACGGATCCGCCAGTTGCTTGATGTCGGTTCGCCGTTTCTCGAATTTTCCCAGTTCGCCGCCTGGGACATGTACGACGGCAAGGTCGCGGCCGGTGGGGTGATCACCGGTATCGGCCGGGTTTCCGGTCGGGAATGCCTGGTCATCGCCAACGACGCGACGGTCAAGGGAGGCTCCTACCTGCCGCTGACGGTCAAGAAGCATGTCCGGGCCCAGGAGATCGCCGAACAGAACCATCTGCCCTGCATCTACCTGGTTGATTCGGGCGGGGCTTTCCTGCCCCTGCAGGAAGACGTCTTTCCCGACCGGGACCATTTCGGACGGATTTTCTACAACCAGGCCCGGATGTCCTCCAAGGGTATCCCGCAGATCGCCGTGGTGATGGGTTCCTGCACCGCTGGGGGAGCTTACGTCCCGGCGATGGCCGACGAAAGCATCATCGTCAGGCAGCAGGGCACCATTTTTCTCGGTGGTCCGCCGCTGGTCAAGGCGGCGACCGGCGAAGTGGTCAGCGCCGAGGATCTCGGCGGCGCCGATGTTCACTGCCGCACCTCCGGAGTGACCGACCATTACGCCGCCAACGACGCCCACGCGCTCGGTCTGGCCCGGAAGATCGTCGCCAATCTCAACCGGGTCAAGCGCCCCTCGCTGGCGTTGCGCGAACCGGTCGAACCGCTCTACCCGGCCGAGGAGATCTATGGACTGATTCCGACCGACAGCCGCAAGCCTTTCGATGTCCGCGAAGTGATCGCCCGTATTGTCGACGGGTCGGAGTTCGATGAATTCAAGAAGCTCTACGGTGAAACCCTGGTCTGCGGGTTCGCTCACATCTTCGGCTACCCGGTCGGCATCGTCGCCAACAACGGCATCCTCTTCTCCGAATCGGCGCAGAAGGGTGCTCACTTCATCGAGTTGTGCAGCCAGCGCGGTATCCCGCTGGTGTTTCTGCAGAATGTCACCGGTTTCATGGTCGGCAGCAAGTACGAGGCCGGCGGCATCGCCAAGGACGGGGCCAAGATGGTGACCGCGGTTGCCTGCGCGGCGGTACCGAAGTTCACGGTACTGATCGGCGGCAGCTTCGGGGCCGGCAACTACGGCATGTGCGGTCGGGCCTACAGCCCGCGCATGCTCTGGATGTGGCCCAACGCGCGCATCTCGGTGATGGGCGGCGAACAGGCCGCCGGGGTGCTGGCCCAGGTCAAGCGGGACGGGCTGGAGGCCCGCGGCGAGGATTGGAGCGCCGAGGAGGAAGAGGCCTTCAAACAGCCGATCCGCGAACAGTATGATCGCCAGGGACATCCCTACTATGCCAGCGCCCGGCTCTGGGATGACGGCATCATCGACCCGGCCGAGACCCGCATGGTGCTCGGCCTGGGGATCTCGGCGGCGCTCAACGCGCCGGTTGAAACAACCCGCTTCGGAGTGTTCCGGATGTAGACCGGATATTTCCGCGACCGGCGGCAGGCGGGATGAAGGGATTGTCATTTCCCCCCCCCCCCCTTTCCCCTTACCCTGCTGCAAAGCGCGAGGATGGCCTGCGGCATCTGAACATTCTTCATTTCGAAAGGTGTTATTCAACCATGAGCAATGACAAACTGCTGACGGAGATCGACGACCTCGGCCGGGCGACCCTGACCCTGAATCGGCCGGAGCTGCACAACGCCTTCGATGACAGCCTGATCGCCGGGATGACGGAGGCGCTGCAGAAGTTCGCGGCCGATCCGCTGGTGCGCCTGGTGCGGCTGGCGGCGACGGGAAAGAGCTTTTCCGCCGGGGCCGATCTCGGCTGGATGCGGCGCATGGCCGACTACTCGCGTGAAGAGAATCTCGCCGATGCCATGGCCCTGGCCGAACTGCTGCGGACCCTGAACGATCTGCCCAAGCCGACTGTCGCCCTGGTCCAGGGGGCCGTCTTCGGCGGTGGAGTCGGGCTGGTGGCCGCATGTGACCTGGTGCTGGCCACGCCACGGGCCAGTTTCTGCCTTTCCGAGGTGAAGCTGGGGCTGATCCCGGCGACCATCTCCCCCTATGTGGTGGCCGCCATCGGTCCGCGCGCCGCCCGCCGCTACTTCCTCACTGCCGAGCGGTTTGATGTTGAAAGCGCGCTGCGGATGGGCCTGGTGCATGAGATCGTGGCTGCCGAAGAACTGGACCGGGAAGCGGACCGGCTGACCCGGTTGCTGCTGCAGAACGGCCCGCAGGCGATGGCGGCCGCCAAGCAGTTGGTTGCCGATGTCGCCTGGCGTCCCGTGGACGAGGATCTGCTGGCCGATACCGCCGAGCGGATCGCCGCCGCCCGGGCCAGTGACGAGGGGCGCGAAGGGCTCGGCGCGTTCCTGGAGAAACGCCGGCCGAACTGGGCGGTGGAAAAAGATTAAGAGGGCCTCCAAGGCGCCAAGACCGCCAAGAAAGGCAAAAACTGCAAACTGCTTTAACGCAGAGGTGGAGAGAGGCAGAGAAGGAGAGAAGATCTTTTGGGTTTGAAACCAAAAATCGCTTTTGATTTTCTCTGTATTCTCTCCCTCTCTGCGACTCTCCGTTAAAAGGGTTTTTCTTGGCGTCCCTGGCGCCTTGGCGGCGAAAGGTTGAAACATTATGTTCGATTCTCTACTCATAGCCAACCGCGGCGAGATTGCCTGCCGCATCATCCGCACGGCCCGGAAACTGGGCCTGCGCACCATAGCGGTCTATTCCGATGCCGACCGGCGGGCCCGGCATGTCGCCCTGGCCGACGAGGCCTGGCACATCGGCCCGGCCCCGGCGGCTCAAAGCTACCTGCAGGCCGAAAAGCTGCTCGATGTCGCCCGCCGCGCCGGGGCCGAGGCGATTCATCCCGGCTATGGTTTTCTGGCTGAAAATGCCGATTTCGCTGCCGCCTGTGGCGCCGCCGGACTGATTTTCATCGGTCCGACAGTCGAGGCGATCCGGGCCATGGGCTCAAAAAGTGCCGCCAAGTCGATCATGCAGCAGGCCGGGGTGCCGCTGGTCCCGGGCTACCATGGCGAAGACCAGGCCCTGGAGACCCTGCGCGCGGCGGCCGGTGAGATCGGCTTCCCGCTGCTGGTCAAGGCGAGTGCCGGCGGCGGAGGAAAGGGGATGCGCGTGGTGCGCGATCCGGCGGAGCTGGATGCCGCCATCGAGGGCGCCCGGCGCGAGGCCGTGGCCAGCTTCGGCGACGACAAGCTGCTGCTGGAGCGTTACCTGGAGCAGCCGCGACATGTTGAAATCCAGGTCTTTGCCGACAGCCATGGCCAGGTTCTGCACCTGTTCGAGCGTGACTGTTCGGTGCAGCGCCGTCACCAGAAAGTGCTTGAAGAGGCCCCGGCTCCCGGGATGACTGACGCGTTGCGTCGCGCGATGGGAGCGGCCGCGGTGACCGCCGCCGAGGCGATCGGTTATGTCGGCGCCGGAACGGTCGAGTTCCTGCTTGATACCGATGGCGCTTTCTATTTCATGGAGATGAACACCCGCCTCCAGGTCGAGCACCCAGTGACCGAACTGATCTCCGGGCAGGATCTGGTTGCCTGGCAGCTGCGGGTGGCCGCCGGGGAGCCGCTTCCCTGTCGCCAGGAAGAGCTCAGTATCCATGGCCACGCCATCGAGGCCAGGATCTACGCCGAGGATCCGGCACGTGATTTCCTGCCCTCCATCGGCTGCCTGCATCATCTGCAGTTTCCGTCCGAGGACGGGCATCTGCGGATCGATACCGGAGTCCGCCAGGGGGATGAGGTCAGCATCCATTACGACCCGATGATCGCCAAGCTGATCGTTTGGGACCGGGACCGACCGGCCGCCCTGCGTCGCCTGCGTCGCGCCCTGGAACAGGTCGAAGTGGCCGGGGTGAAGACCAACGTCGGTTTTTTGTCGGCGGTGGCCGGGCAGGACGACTTTGCCGCCGGTACCTTTGACACCGGCTTCATCGCGCGGCATCGTGACGAGCTGATCCCCGAGACCGCTCCGGCTTCCGACCAGGTGCTGGTGTTGGTCTCTCTCTACCTGCTGCTGAGTCGCGAAGCCGAGGCGCAGCGTGCCGCGGTCGGTTCACACGATCCCTGGTCGCCCTGGCACCTGACCGACGGCTGGCGGCTCAATGATGATAATCATCATCGTTTCTGCTTCACCGACGGCGAAACCGATGTTGAGGTCAAGGTCCATTATCGTTCGGGGGGCTGCCTGGTCGAATTGTCGTCCGGAACCATTGAAGCATCCGGATCCCTGGCGGATGACGGTTCCCTGCAGGCGTCGATCGCCGGGAGAAAGCTGCGGGCCAGGGTCGTGCGCCGGGGAGCTGAGCTGGACGTACTGGTGGCCGGGCATGCGCATCGGCTGCTGTTGCACGATCCTTACGCCGAGGCTTTTGACCAGGAGGATGCCGGCGGCAGCGTGACGGCGCCGATGCCGGGTAAGATCATCGCGGTGCTGGTCGACCAGGGGGCGCGGGTCAAGCGCGGCACGCCGTTGGTGATTCTCGAAGCGATGAAGATGGAACACACCATCACCGCTCCCGCTGACGGGGCGGTCGCGGAGCTGAACTATCAGGCCGGAGCCCTGGTGGACGAGGGTGCGCCACTGCTGGTTTTTGACGCAGATGAAGGGACCTGACGATGAGAGTGAGATTGCCGAAACGGGTCAAGATTGTCGAGGTCGGACCGCGTGACGGTCTGCAGCATGAGTCGACCGTCGTCCCGACCGAGGTGAAGATCGAACTGATCAACCGGCTTTCCGAAACCGGTCTGGCTGCCATTGAAGGGGCGAGTTTCGTATCGCCGAAGTGGATGCCGCAGATGGCTGACAGCTCCGAGGTGATGCTGGGAATCAAGCGTCGGCCGGGGGTCAGCTACCCGGTCCTGGTCCCCAATCTGCAAGGGTTGCAGGCGGCGATCGCCGCCGGCGCCGATGAGGTGGCGGTGTTCGGTGCCGCCTCGGAATCCTTCTCGCGCAAGAATATCAACTGCTCGATTGCCGTCAGTTTCGATCGTTTCGGCGAGGTCTGCGAGGCGGCCCGCAAGCAGGGTTTAAGGGTTCGCGGCTATGTTTCCTGCGCACTCGGCTGTCCCTACGAAGGCGCGGTCGATCCGGAGTCGGTCGCCTGGGTGGCCGGGCGGATGATGGAACTCGGCTGTTACGAGATTTCCCTTGGTGACACCATCGGGGTCGGCACTCCGGGCAAGGCCCGGGCGATGATCGCGGCGGTGTCACGCAAGGTCCAGGTGGAGCGCCTGGCGGTTCATTTCCATGATACCTATGGCCAGGCGCTGGCCAACATTCTCGCGGTGCTGGAGCAGGGCATTGCCGTGGTTGACAGTTCGGTGGCCGGTCTCGGCGGCTGTCCCTTCGCTCCCGGCGCTTCCGGTAATGTCGCCAGCGAGGATCTGCTCTACATGCTCAAAGGTCTCGGTGTCGAGACCGGCGTCGATCTGCAGGCGCTGGTGGCGGCAGGTCGTTATATCTCCGACTATCTCCAGCGTCCCTCCGGTTCACGCGTGGCCAATGCCCTGGCCGCGCACCAGGGTGAAGGAAAGAATTGCGCCTGAACTCTCCTCCGCCTCCTCCCGGAGAATGCTCCTCGGTTCAGGTTGGAATCCCCCCTTTTCGCAAGAGAAGGGGGGATTGCTTTGGCCGGCAACGCTGCCGACGGGTTTTTGCTCAGCCTGCCAGGGGGTCTTCCCCTTCTTCCCATCCTGCCAGGTATCTTTCCAGTAGATGAAAATCCTCCCCCCTGTGTTCGGTCAGGGTGACGTACATCTGCTCTTTGGGGATCCCCCAGGTTGCGTGCAGAAGGTCCATGAAGCCCAGGGTCAGCTTTCTGCGCTGCTCAAGGGTTCTTCCTTCTCTGATATCCGCGTTCACAAGGGCTATGCCCTTTTCCGGCTCCTTGGCCCGGCCGATGGATAAATTGTGAACTCCGAATTCGCGGATGGAAATACTTATATGGTCCGTTCCGGTATCCATCACCCGGGAAAAAAGTTGCCTGACCTTTTCAGCGAAGGAAATTTTGGCGTCATTATCCAAGATTCGATTGATCTCGAACTGTAAGTGCGGCATTTGAGCTCCATTCCGGCGGCAGTTGTCATCATTTTCTTCAACCTGAATCAGTGTGGCCGTCACTGATGCAGGTTAAATGTAACATGTACTGTAGCCGGGGGTCTGATAATGGTGGAGTTCCGCTGGAGAAATCGGGGCGGGAAGGCCCGGTATTGGCCGCAGCGAGATTGCGAGGGTAGAATGATGACTGGAGGATCGGGATGTCGCCGTCGGTAAAGACCATACTGAAACTCGTGTTGCCGTTGTGTCTGTTGGTTTTCGTCCTTGCCAACCGTGCCACCCATAGCGACTGGCATGCTGCAAGTCGCGCTTCGGCGGGGATTGCTCCCGATCCGCAAACGACCAGTGAAGCGGTGCTGCAGGTCTATGGAGCCTCTGCCTGGAGCTGGCGGGGGTGGTTCGCCATTCACACCTGGATCGCCGCCAAACCGAGCAACGCCGACCACTATCGGGTTTACGAGGTGATCGGCTGGCGGCTTAAACCCGCCGGTTCGGTGGTGCGGATCGCTGCGGACCTGCCCGACCGTTTCTGGTACGGCGAGCGGCCGCGATTGCTGAACGAGCATCGTGGAAAAGGGGTGGATGAGCTGATCGCCCGGGTCGACGCGGCGGCGCGCAGCTACCCCTGGACGAAAGTCTATAGTCTCTTTCCGGGCCCGAACAGCAATACCTTCACCGCCTGGATCGGCCTCCAGGTCCCTGAACTGCATCTGGATCTGCCTTTTTCCGCCATCGGCAGCGGCTACGCCGAACGAGGTTTGTGAGGCTTTTTGGGGGAGGGGAGGTGGAAGGGGCTTTTGTCCAACCTCACCACCGGATTCATCTCCGTCTGGAAAAGGTAGAATAATTTCATGACCCTGCGGCTGCCGTTTCGTAATCTCCAACCGAACTTCTGCTCCGGGCTGTTCGACGATCCGTTGCTGCTGATCCGCCAGCGGCCGCTCGGCAGCAACCTGCTGTTCGACTGCGGCCGGCTGCAGCACCTCGCCAAGCGCGCCCTGACCGCGATCGAGGCGGTCTTCGTCAGTCACGGCCATATGGATCACTGGATGGGGATTGATACCCTCACCCGCCATGTCTACGTCACGCCGAAGACCGTCGAGCTGTTCGGCCCGGTCGGGATCGCGGCCAAGCTGGAGAGCAAGCTGGCCGGATACGACTGGAACCTTTGTGAGCAGAACTGGGGAAGCTACCAGGTCCACGAGATCGGCAGTGAGACGATCAGGTCCCATCTTCTCTCCGGTCCCGACGGCTTCCGCCGCACGGAACTCGGAAGCCGCCCCCGGAGCAGCCGGGTTATCTTCGAGAACCACCTGCTCCGGGTTGCCGCGGAGCCCTGTGATCACCTGGTCGACTCGCTGATTTTCCGTATCGACGAGCAGCCGATCTTCATCATCGATGAAGCCTTTCTCGAACGGCACCAGTTGCTCAAGGGCCCCTGGATCAGGCAGCTGAAGCGGCGTTTTCACCGGTGGGAAGATCTTGACCTGCCGCTCACCGCCCTGCGGCGCGGGGTGGATGGCGCCGAAGAGTTCCGGATCGAGGACGTACGGGGGTTCTGCCGGGAAATTGCCGCCGAGCAGCGACCGGCCTCGATCGGCTATATCAGCGACATTGGCTGGAGTGCTGCCAATCGGGAGAAAATCACCGGGCTGCTCAGCGGGGTGACCCTGCTGCTCTGCGAAACCACCTTCTTGAGCGATGCTGTCGAACGGGCCCGCAGCTCACGACATCTCTGCAGCGCCGATGTCAACCGGCTGCTGGAGCAGCTGCGTCCGGAGTTTTTTCTGCCGATGCACCTGTCGAAAAGCTATAATCGCTGCAGTTCCCGGCTCTACCGGGAGCTGCAGATCCCGTCCGGAACCACCTTGTTGCGGATCCCCGATCTGGTCACCCCGCGGCCGCTGCTGCAGAGCGAGTTCCCCTGGCAGGAGTACCGCGCTTCCGGACCCGTGGAGTGAACCCATGAGTGCATCTCCCTCTCTTTATCAGCGCATCTATGATCGGGTTCGGCAGATCCCCGAAGGCCGGGTCACCACCTATGGCCGTATTGCCCGGCTGGTCGGCTGCGGCGCCCGCACGGTCGGCTTCGCCATGGCCGCCCTGCCGGACGGGCATGCTCTTCCCTGGCAACGGGTGATCAACAGCAAGGGCGAGGTCAGCCCCCGCGCCGCCGGCGACGGCGGAGAGATCCAGCGGCTGCTGCTGGAAGCGGAGGGTATTTTTTTTGATGCACGGGGCAGGGTGGATCTGGCGAGATTCGGCTGGGACGGTTCGGAGGATGGGAAATGAACGGCCGCGGCGCGATTCCGGCAGGCCAGAGCTTGCTGACCGCAGTCTGCACGAGCCGACCGCTTTTCCCGGGTAATTTGCGCATTGTTGTGGGATGGGGCAGCAGAAAAGCCCGGCATGGTGTCGGGCTTCGATGGGTATCGGGAGGGTTCTTTGACGCCGCCTTTTTTATTTTATCTGCTTCAGGCCTGCAGTCTTCGGAGCCACCGAGTTTCTGCCCTCAACTCCTGTTCGGCTCTCATTTATAGACGCCAAGGGTCTCCGATAGTTGGTATCTCTGTCAATTTCATTATGCACCCGTTGCCGCTTCGCGTGCAACCCGGCTTCAGTTCCAGCGCCAGAGCGCGACAACCATCAGGATAGCGATGGCCAGCCCGAGGTTGAGGTAGGCAAGCAGGTAGAAAAGCCGTTTCGGAGCAGGCTCCGTTTGCTGCCCCGTTGTCGGCAAAAGCTGACCGACATCCGGCAGTTTCAGCACCCGGTCGGCCCCGTGCGGGGCCTGGCCGAGCGCTTCGCTCAGGTCGGTCCCGGCGGGGTGGCGTTTCATGTGCTCACCGCCTTTCCAAAGAGGGCTGTTGCCGGCATTGAAGATCCGCCCCTGGAAGGCGAAGCAGACCGGGTGCCCATCCTTGCCGTCGCAGCGGGCCAACTGCTCAGTGGTCATGTCTCCGAGAACCACGTCCTGGGTCGCCCCCCTTTTCTGCCGCAGTTTCGGTCCGATCACGAACACCGCCAGCAGCGCCAGCGCCACCATGATCCCGAACAGACCAATTTTGACCAGCAGTAGGATGCCGAAACTGGTGTGCAGCAGGGTCTCGAACGAATCGACCCGTAGCCAGGTCAGGTAAGCTCCGGTTACGGCCATCACCACCATCGAGACCAGCCCGACCCGAACTTCGCTGCGCGGCAACCCCTGCGAGGCATAGGCCGGTTTGAGTACCAGATGGACGTAGAAGATGGTGCCGAACCAGAAGACTGCGGTGAACAGGTGCAGAAAACCGGCCAGCAGCCGCAGGACTCTGCCGGCCACGGGTGTGGTGACCGGTGCCCCGGCCGCCGCCTGCTGTTCTATGAAAGCCTCC
This sequence comes from Geothermobacter hydrogeniphilus, assembly GCF_002898515.1. Classification (GTDB taxonomy): domain Bacteria; phylum Desulfobacterota; class Desulfuromonadia; order Desulfuromonadales; family Geothermobacteraceae; genus Geothermobacter_A. The sequence continues at coordinate 18,052 of NZ_PPFX01000016.1, forward strand.
CCCGCCGCAGTCAGTTCACCGCCTCCGGCCGGGTTGAGGTGGCAATAGCTGCAGTCATGACCGGTCTTCCGGGCGAACTTTTCGGTGGCTCCGGCCAGGCCGACAGAGAGCAACAGCAACAATAAAAACAGCATCGGAATTCTCATGTCTGTTGTCTTACCGACTGACGGTCGCTTTGTCAATCTGACTTCTTTTCTCTCTCCCATGTCTTGACAATCTTGACGAGATGGGAAAATCAGCACCGCCCCTGAGGTTTTCAAATCCGCAACCCCTGTCCTTGAAAGCCCCGCTACGCAGTGGACTTTCAAGGACAGGGAGAAGAGGGGAGAGAGTCACTCCGGGGTTGCCTGTCCCAACAGCTCCATCAGGTGCAGCACGTCCTGCTTTATGCCGGCCTGCTTGAGTCCCCAGGCGAGCTGCAGGTGGCAGCCGGGGTTGGCGGTGACCAGGTGGTCGGCGTCGGTGGCCTTGATGTTGTTCAGCTTGCGGTCGAGGACCTGCCGGCTCTCTTCGGTGAACTTCAGCCCCCAGGTGGCGGCTGAGCCGCAGCACCAGCTCGACTCGTTCATCTCGCGGAACTCGACCCCGGGAATCGCCTTGATCAGATCACGCGGCTGCTTTGAGACGCCCTGGGCGTGACAGAGGTGGCAGGGCTCGTGGTAGGTGACGCTGGTGTTGACCGGCTTGAGCCCTTCGCTGCGCAGCCCGGCCTCGGCGAGGAACTCCTGCACGTCGCGGATCTTCGCGCGGAACTTCTCCAGCTTTTCGTGCGGCACCAGCCCCTCGAGCAGTTCCTCGTATTCCTTCAGCGAGGCGCCACAGCCGGCACAGTCGGTGACGATGGCGTCGACATCCTCTTTTAAAAACAGCTCGAGATTGTGCAGTGCCAGCTGGCGGCTGGTTTCGCGGTCCCCTTCGGCGAGGTGCGGCGCTCCGCAGCACCTGGTCTCTTTCGGGGTGATGACATCGAAGCCCTGGTGGGCCAGCACCCGCACCGTCTGTCGGGAAACCTCAGCGTACATCAGCGACATCACGCAGCCGAGGAAGAAGGCCACCCGTCCACGTTTTTCACCCCGGGCCGGGGTCTGTGCGGGCAACTGCAGGCGCAGCGGTTTGCCGATCTTCGGCATCATCCCTTCGGCCTTCTCCATCCAGTTGGGACCGAGTTTGAGCAGGTGCGAATGGCGTACCAGCCATTGAATGCCGAGCCGCTGGTAGAGTCTGCCGGGCAGCATCGATTTCTCCAGTCGGGACGGGTCGGGCAGCATCCGTTCGAGCACGAAGTCGCGGAATTTTTTTGACAGGTGGCCGCCGGGGAAAAATTGCTGTGCCTGGCTGCGGCAGACCTCCATCACCTCGCCGGCCCTGACGCCGGAAGGGCAGGCGGTGGTGCAGGCACGACAGTCGAGGCAGAAAAAACTCTCCTCTTTCAGGGCCTCGCTGAAAGTGAGTTTGCCATCGTGGACCGCTCGCGCCAGCGCCACCCGGCCGCGCGGACTGGAACGCTCGCGACCAGTGAGGGCGAAGGTCGGACAGGTCGGCAGGCAGAAGCCGCAGCGCATGCACTGCAGCACCGATTCGTATGTCGGGGCGTCGCCGGGGGCGAAGTTGCTGGTTTTTTTATTGTTCATGTTCTTGCCGCTCGCTCTCTTCGCTCGCTCAAGACGCCAAGAACACCAAGAAGGGCAAAGACTCTTTTTAACGGAGAGACGGGGAGGTACAGAGGTGGAGAGAAAATCTTTTTGGGTTTTAAAAACCAAAAAGGTCTTATGCTCTTCTCCGCGTCCTCTCCATCTCTGCGCCTCTCCGTTGGAAAATGGTTTTCTTGGTGTGGACTTGGTGCCTTGGTGGCCGCTTTTTCTCAGCTTTAATGCGCAATAATTTTCCCCGGGTTCAGCATCCCCTGCGGATCGAAGCTGTCCTTGATCCGCCGCATCACGGCGATGCCGGCCGGACCGATCTGCCGGGCCAGGTAGTCGCGCTTGGCGACACCGATGCCGTGTTCGCCGGAGACGGTGCCGCCCCAGGCGAGGACTTTTTCGTAGAGTTCGTCGTAGAAGGCGTGGGCGCGCTGCATCTCCTCGCGGTCGCGTTCATCGCAGAGTACGGTCGGGTGGATGTTGCCGTCGCCGGCATGGCCGAAGGTGCCGACCGTGAGCCGATATTTGTCGGTCAGCCGCTCGATTTCGGCGAAGGTATCGGCCAGTTTCGAGCGGGGCACGGTGGCGTCTTCGAGCAGGGTGGTGGGCGACTTGCGCGCCAGCGCCGACAGGGCGGTGCGCCTGGCAGCGGCCAGCGAGGCGGCCTCCGCGGCGTCGGCCGCCAGTTTGACCTCAGCGGCGCCGACCTGCTGCAGGACCTTCTGTACGGCGGCGGCCTCTTCCTCGACCACCGCCGGGTGGCCGTCGACTTCGATCAGCAGCAGCGCCGCCATGTCGAGCGGCAGACCGATGCCGGCGAATTCCTCGACACAGCCGATGGTCGCCTGGTCCATGATTTCAAGGGTCGAAGGGATGATCTTGGCGGCGATGATCCGGGCCACCGCCTCGCCGGCTTTGGGCATGGTGTCGAAGTATGCGAGCAGGGTTTTCCTGGTCTGCGGCGGTGGGATCAGGCTGACGGTGATCTCACTGATGATGCCGAGGGTCCCCTCGGAGCCGACCAGCAGATCCTTGAAGGCGTAGCCGGCGACATCCTTGACGCTCTTGCCGCCGGTGTTGACGACGCTGCCGTCGGGCAGCACGCACTGCAGGGCCATGACGTAGTCGCGGGTGACGCCGTATTTCAGCCCGCGCAGGCCGCCGGCATTCTCCATCACGTTGCCGCCGAGGGTGGAGATCTTCTGCGAGCCGGGGTCGGGTGGGTAGAAGAGCCCCTTTTCCGCCACGGTGTTGAACAGGTCGAGGGTGATCACCCCCGGTTCGACGGTGGCGGTCAGGTTGGCCTGGTCGATCTCCAGGATCCGGTTCATGCGGTTGAGACAGAGAACCATGCCGCCCGAGACCGGCACCGAACCGCCCGACAGGCCGGTGCCGCTGCCGCGCGGGACGATCGGCAGTTCCTCGTCACGGGCGATCTCGATGGCGGTCAGGATGCCGTCGAGGTGGGTCGGGTAGACGGCGACATCGGGCCGTCCGGAGAGTTCGGGGGTCGAGTCGTAGCCGAGGGTCAGCAGGTCCTCCGGTTCGCTCAGGACATTTTTTGCGCCCAGTTTGTCGCGCAGGCGCGCGACCGCAGCTCGAGAAATCATCGGTGCCTCTTACGGGTAGGTGGATAAAGCGGACGCTCGGCTTTGTGCCTCAGGTGAAACTTTATCATGGAACCATGAAGCTATGAACACGTTGAAATTGGAAAGCTGATATCTGCTGAATGTCGCAGTTGAGGTTCCTTCTGTCAATCAGCCGCCGAAGAAGAGCGATGGCAACCAGGTGATGATTTCCGGGAACCCGACCAGCAGGCAAAGGCCGATCACCTGGATGACAACGAAGGGAATAATTCCGCGGTAGATGTCGCCCATGGTGTACTCGGGCGGCGCCACCCCCTTGAAATAGAAGAGGGCATAGCCGAACGGCGGGGTGAGAAACGATGTCTGCAGGTTGACGCAGACCAGCATCGCGAACCACAGCGGGTTGAAGCCGAGGTCGCCGGCGATCGGTGTGAAAATCGGCACCACCACCAGCAGGATTGCCGCCCAGTCGATGAACATCCCCATGATAAAGACCACCATCATCATGATGGCCAGTACGATATAGGGGCTGACGTCCATGCCGAGCAGCATGTCGGCGACCACGTCGCCGCCTCCCATGCTGAGAAAAACAACGGAGAACATTTTGCCGCCGATGAACAGCAGCATGATCATCGCGGTGGTGCGCAGGGTCGCCTCGCAGGCCAGCTTGAGAACCTCGAAGTTGAGTTTCCTGTTGAACAGCGCCAGCACCATGGCGCCGATACAGCCCAGGGCCGCGGCCTCGGTGGGGGTGGCGACACCGGCGAGGATGGTCCCCATGACGGTCAGGATGAGCCCGAAAGGGGGGACGAAGCTCTTGACGGTCATCATCACTTTCTGCTTCAGGGTGGCGGTCCGGTCTTCTTCGGGGATCGGTGGCCCCAGTTGCGGGTTGATGGCGCAGCGCACCGCCACATAGCTCAGGTAGAGGCTGGACAGCAGGATACCGGGCAGGATGGCGCCGGCGAACAGGTTGCCGACGGAGGTTTCCTTCAGGCCGGTCAGGCCGCCGTAGACCACCAGCATGATCGACGGCGGAATCAGGATGCCCAGGGTGCCCGAAGAACAGATGATGCCCGACGCCAGCCCGCGGTCATAGCCGCGTTTCAGCAGTGCCGGACCGGCCATCAGTCCCATGGCGACGACCGAGGCGCCGATGATGCCGGTGGTGGCGGCGAAGACTGTCGAAACTACGATGACAGCCATTCCGAGGCCGCCGCGCATGCCGCCGAGAACGATGTAGAGCGCATCGAACAGCCCCTCCGAGACCTTGGAACGGTCGAGGATCTGGGCCATGAAGATAAACAGCGGGATGGCGACCAGAACGTAATTCTGTTCGATGCCCCAGGCGTTGTTGATGAACATCTGGAACAGGGCGCTGATGTTTCCGCCGTTGTCAATCAGTCCAAAAAGAGTCGCAACACCGGCCAGGGTGATCGCCAGGGGATGCCCCAGGGCGATGGTGGCCATCAGTGTTACGAACATCAGAATCGTCAGGATTTCCGCACTCATTTCAATCTGTCTCCAGACCGTCAGTGGTCGTTTTGGCCGAGGGATTTAAAGTCTTCGATCAGTTTGGCGACGCCCTGCAGGAAAAGCAGAACAAAACCGAGTGCCATGATCGATTTGAACGGGTAGATAGCCGGAGCCCACGAGGTTGATGCGTGTTCCCACAGACTCCAGGAACTGGCCGCGTAGATAATGCCGTAAGTAGCCAGCAGCCCCACCGTGGGGATGAACAGCACCAGGGAGACAATGATGCGCAGGATGACGCGTGTGCGGGGCTGGAGCCGGGCTTCGAAGACGTCGATGGCGACGTGGCCGTTGTGTTTGTAGGTGTAGCTGAGGCCGAGGATGAAGTGGATGCCGTAGATGAAAGTGGTTGCCTCAAATCCCCAGGAGGTCGGGGCGTTGAAGACGTAGCGCATGAAAACTTCGTAAACCACGACCAGGACCAGTGGCAGGGCGAGAAAGCTGGTCAGCTTGCCGGTCGTTTCACAGAGGCGGTTGATGCCGTTTGCCAGGGGATTCATGTGATCCTCTTTCGTTTCTGCGATGCAGCACAGGGGCGGGGGCCCGATCGCCCCCGCCAGTTTTGACAGTTCCGTTGTGGCCGCTCAGTTGTGTTTGCCGGCGATGTAGTCATCGATTGGCCAGGGCACCACGCCGGCGCGTTCCTCGCGCCAGGTCACGAAGTCCCTCTTGAACTGCTCCTGGGAGTCGAGGGTCTTCTTGACATCGGGGTTCCTGGTCTTGACCGTTTCCAGGTATTCCTTGGTTTTCCTGGCAAAGGCGCTGAGGGTCTTGTCGTCCATGCGGACAAATTTGATTTTTTCCTTGAACTTGTTGATCGCCTTAACGTTGAGATTCTCGATCCAGGCGTTGGACCAGAGCTGGGTCTCCTTGGCGGCGATCTTGACGATCCACTTCAGATCGGCGGGCAGCTTGTCCCAGGCGTCCTTGTTGAAGAACACCGAACACTGCACCGACGGCTGATGGACGCCCGGTTCGATGACGTACTTGGTGATTTCGTCGAAGCCCATCGGGTAGTTGATGGCGGGGGCGGAGAATTCGGCGGCATCGATCACGCCGCGTTCCAGGGCAAGGTAGACCTCGCCGCCCGGCAGCGGTGAGACCGAGGCGCCGAGGCTGTTCATGATGTCCATGTACCAGCCCGGGGTACGGACGCGCATCCCCTTGAAATCTTCCATTTTGGTGGCTTTTTTGTTGGAGAAGAAGCCCATTTCCTGGCCGCCGTTGCCGCAGGGGAAGGCGACCAGGTTGTAGCGGCCGTAGAGTTCCTGCATCTGCTCCAGTCCGCCACGCTCATAAAGCCAGATATTGTAGCCTTCAGTGTCGAGGCCGAAGGGGACCGAGGCGAAGGAAACGAAATTCTCGTTTTTGCCTTTCCAGTAGCCGGGCCAGTCGTGTCCGACCTGGGCCGCGCCCTTGGAGACGGCGTCGAAGGTCTCCATCGCACCGACCAGTTCGCCGGCGGAAAAGACCTTGATATCGAGTCGGCCACCCGAGGCGAGTTTCACCGAGTCGGCGAAGTGCTGGGCCATGTCGTAGAACAGCAGCCCTTTGCTCCAGGGCATGACCATCTTCCAGCGGATCTTTTCATTCGAGGTCTTGATGCGGCGCAGTTCCTTCTTGACCGCGGTGTGGCGGGTGTCTTCGCCGAACTTGGCGCGTTTGGCGGCAAAGGCGTTGGGGGCGAGGACCAGGCTGATGGCGATCGCCAGGCCGATCAACAGTCTCGGTGTCTTCATGGGGCTCCTCCTCTTGGGGTGTTGAGCGGCAGATCTCAATGTCTGCCTGATGTTGACGGTATTCGGTAGACCAGTCAATGGTAAGACCAATTGTGTAAACAAAAGGCTAGGACAATTTTGCAAGACAGTCAAGAAAAAATAAAACGACGTTCTTTTACTAGGGTATTCAGGGTGTTGTGATCGATTTTGGGGAGATTGATGGGTGTCAGGCCAATTAATTTTGGAAGGATGCTTCGCGAGATGAGGTGTTCCGGAAGGGGGTAGACGAAAAGTTTGAATTGAAATCGTGAAGAAGGGGCAGAAGGGTGTGACAGGCGCAGGGACGGAGTGGCTCCCTGCGTGGCCCGAAGGGGGCCGTGGGTAGAATGATCACTCTTTACGGTGCTGTTTCAGGAGCCGGATGAACGCCAGGTTGCGAAAATGAATTTTGCCGGCGATGGTCTGCCGGTCCGGGTAGGAATAGAATCCCTGACCGGTTTTGACGCCGAGTTGCCCCCGGCGGTTCATCTCTTTGAGTACCGCAGGCGTGGTGGGCGTACAGTCGAGTTCGGGGGCAAGGTTTTTCATGACGCTCTGCCAGGTGTCCAGGCCGCCGAAATCAGCTGTCTCCAGCGGGCCGATGACCGACCAGCGGAAACCGGGTCCGGCGGTCACCGCCTGGTCTATGTCCTGTTCGCTCGCCACGCCGCTCTCAACCAGATGCAGGGCTTCGCGCAGGATGGCGGCCTGCAGGCGGTTGGCGATAAATCCCGGAACTTCTTTCTTGAGGACCACCGGAATCTTTCCGGCCTGACGCAATACATTCAAAAGGGTCGTGAGGGTCTCATCCGGAGTGTTCTCCGCCCTGACGATTTCCACCAGCGGCACCAGGTGGGCGGGGTTGAAAAAGTGCGTGATGAGCATCCGTTCCGGTTTGGCCAGCTGCCTGCTCAGTTCGCTCAACGGCAGGGTCGAGGTGTTGGACGCGATGATCGCCGTTGCCGGAGCGTGGGCCTCGATGCGGGAAAAAATCTGCCATTTCAAGGCCAGTTGTTCCGGCACGGCCTCGGTGATGAACCCGGCATCACCGACAGCTTCCTTGAGACTGGTGGTGGGAGTGATGTTGTCCAGTGTCGCCTGACACTCAGCGGCGGAGATCAGTCCTTCGTCGGCGAGCAGCATCAGGTCGGTTCCGATCAGGCTTTTCGCCTGTTCCAAGGCTTCCTCGCTGGTGTCATGCAGGGCGACGGACCAACCGTGCAGGGCATAAACCAGAGCGATCCCGCGTCCCATGATGCCGGCGCCGATGACGGCCGTTTTCTCCATCGTCAAGTTTCTCCCTCAGGCATATGTTCGTCAATCGTTCTGTCCGGGCGGTCGGGTCCTGATTTTTTCAAGCACTTCGCCGACAAAGCCGCGCCGGAAAGAAAGAACGCAGACTACGAAGGTGACGCCGATGACCACGGTGACCCATGAGCCGAAAGCGCTCAGTTCCGCCTGCAGGGCGACCACGGTGAAGGCTCCCACCACAGGGCCCAGTACCGTGCCGAGTCCCCCGAGCAGGGTCATCAAGACCACTTCCCCGGAGGTGTGCCAGCTGACATCGGTCAGCGAGGCCAGTTGAAAGACGAGCGATTTGGTTGCGCCGGCCGTCCCGGCCAGCGAAGCTGAGATGACAAAGGCCAGCAGCTTGAGGCGTTCCACCTTGTATCCCAGGGAGATCGCCCGCGGTTCGTTTTCCCTGATGGCTTTGAGAATTTGACCGAAAGGGGAGTGAATTGCCCGGTGGATGATCCAGAAGCCGATACAGAAGATAATGAAAACGAAATAGTAGAGGTTGAGCTCCAGCGGTTTGCCGGCGACATGATACGTGTGGCCCAGGTCGACCAGCCCCAGGAACATGCCGCGAGGGACGTCCTGCAGGCCGTCCTCGCCGCCGGTAAAAGGCGCCTTCAGGGCGATAAAGTAGATCACCTGGGCCAGGGCCAGGGTAATCATGGCGAAATAGATCCCCTGGCGGCGGATGGTCAGGATGCCGAAGATATAACCCATCAGTCCGGCAGCCAGGGTTCCGACGATCACCCCGAGTTCCGGAGTCAGCCCGGCGTTTTTGACCAGGTATCCGGTGACATAGGCGGCTCCGCCGAAAAACGCGGCGTGGCCGAAGGAGAGCAGCCCGGTATAGCCGATCAACAGGTTGAAGGCGCAGGCGAACAGGGCGAAGCAGAGCAGCTGCATCACGAACACCGGGTAGATCAGGAAGGGAGCCGCCAGTCCCGCTAGAAACAATGCTGCCCACAGTTTACGGTTCACGGATATCTCCTTCACTGTTCCTTGCCGAAGAGGCCTTCCGGTTTCACCAGCAGCACCAGTATCATCATGAAGAAGATCACCGTGTTGGCGGCTGGAGGATAGATCACTTTCGTCAGCCCTTCGAGCATGCCGAGGGAGAGCCCGGTACAGATTGAGCCCATGATCGAACCCATGCCGCCGATGACGACCACGGCAAAGACGGTGATGATCAATTCAGAACCCATGATGGGGCTGACCGAATAAATCGGCGCCGCCACCACCCCGGCAAAGGCCGCCATCCCCACGCCGAAGCCATAGGTCAGGGTGATCATGAGCGGGACGTTGATGCCGAAGGCCTGCACCAGGCTGGGATTTTCCGTGCCGGCACGAAGGTAGGATCCGAGCTTGGTGCGTTCGATCACGAACCAGGTGGCGAAACAGACCGCGAGCGAGATGGCGATCGACCAGAGTCGGTAGGTGGGGAACATCATGAATTTCAGGTTGACCGCCCCACGCAGGATTTCCGGTTTGCCGTTATAGGAAATCCCTGAAACATTGAAGTAATTTGTAAACACCCCCTGAAGAATCAATGCCAGCCCGAACGTGAGCAGCAGGCCGTACAGGTGGTCAACCTTGTACAGACGTCTGAGCATGGTTTTTTCGATGAGAACCCCCAGGAACCCGACCACCAGGGGGGCGACGAGCAGGGCCGTCCAGTAGTTCATGTGAAAGTCCGGCATGCCCAGCAGCGGGCCCAGTTCGTTGTAGCCGAGCAGGGCCACGAAGGCGCCGAGCATGTAAAGGGCGCCGTGAGCGAAGTTGATAATGTTCAGCAATCCGAAAATAACGGCCAGCCCCAGGCTGAGAATGGCGTAAAAGGCGCCGATATTCAGTCCGAGCATCAGTTGCGCCAATACGACTTGATAGGATAGATGCATTGCGGGCTCTCCGGGTTTGCTGTCCGGTCCCGGCGCGAAGCGGACTTCGCGCCGGGACCGTCAACCCTGTTGATCGTGATTTATTATTTCTTCACCGTGGAGCAGCTGCCTTCGGCAAGGGACATGAACGCCTCGTCGCCGGGCACTTGTTTGATGACCTTGAGCAGATCCCAGGGTGCCTTCGATTCGGAAGGTTTCTTCACTTCGACCAGGAACATGTCGTGGACCATGGAGCCATCGGCGCGCAGATGACCGTTGATGGAGAAGAAATCATTGATTTTCATGCCGCGCATCGTCTTCATGACGGCGTCGGGGTTGTCGGTGCCGGCTTTCTTGATCGCCTTGAGATAGGTTGTGACGGCGGAGTAGACCCCGGCCTGGTTCATGGTCGGCATGGAGCCTGTCTTGGCAAAGTAGCGCTGTGACCATTTGCGGGAAGCCTCGTCGCGGTCCCAGTAGAAGCTGGTCGCGAAATTCATCCCCTGGGCGACGTCGAGACCGAGACTTTTGACATCGCTCAGGAAGACCAGCATCCCGGCGATTGTCTGCCCGCCCTGAACGATACCGAACTCACGCGCCTGTTTGACGGCGTTGATGAAATCGCCGCCGGCGTTGGCCAGGCCGATAACTTTGGCTCCGGAGGCCTGGGCCTGCAGCAGGTAGGAGGAGAAGTCCGAGGTGGCCAGGGGGTGGCGGACCTGCCCGAGAACCTTTCCTCCGTGAGCCTTGACAAACGCGGCGGTGTTCTTTTCCAGGGAATGGCCGAAGGCATAGTCGGCGGTGAGGAAAAACCAGCTCTTGCCGCCGGTATCAACGATGGCGCCACCGGCGACCTTGGGAAGAGCATAGGTGTCGTAGACATAGTGGACACCGTAGGGGCTGCAGTGCTCATTGGTCAGCGTGGTGCTGCCCGCGCCGGTGGCGATGGAGATCACCTTTTTCTCCGTACCGATTTTCTGGACTGCCAGGGCGCATCCTGAGTTAAGCAGGCCGGTGATCATGTCGACATGATCGGTGTCGGCCCATTCTCGCGCCTTGGTCGAGGCGATATCCGCTTTGTTCTGATGGTCGGCGGAGATGAGTTTGATCGGTTTGCCGAGAACCTTGCCGCCGAAGTCCGCGATGGCCATTTTCGCGGCGGTCACGCTCCCTTTGCCGCCAATGGCGGAATAGACCCCGGACATATCGGTAAGCACGCCGATTTTTACGACATCCGTGGAAATGCCGGCAGCACCGGCAACCATGGCCATCCCGAGAATGGTTGTGCCCGTGACAAACTGCATAAGCCTTTTTTTCATGATGACGCTCCTTTTTTCATTGAATGAATCTTGCGTTAAACCCCGAGATAGCCGCTGAGCCGTTCCATGCTCGCTCCCAGGGCCTCCATTGGAATCATCTCCACGATATTTCCGTGGTCAACCACGTAGTGACGGTCGGCCAGGTCTGCGGCAAAATGAAAATTCTGTTCCACGAGAATAATGGTGAATCCACGTTCCTTGAGTTGGCGGATCAGTTTTCCAAGGGCCTGAACGATGACCGGCGCGAGGCCCTCGGTGATTTCGTCGAGCAGCAGCAGGTCGGCACCGGTGCGCAGAATACGCGCCATGGCCAGCATCTGTTGTTCTCCCCCGGACAAACTGGTGCCCATGCTCTTTCTGCGCTCCAGCAGGTTGGTAAAGAGCGTGTAGATTTCCTCCAGGCTCATCCCGCCGCTTTTCACGACCGGAGGCAGCAGCAGGTTTTCCTCCACGGTGAGCCGGGAGAAAATTCCCCGTTCCTCGGGGCAGTACCCCACCCCCAATCGGGCGATGCGGTAAGGGGGGAGCTTTATCGTTTCCCTCCCCGCGATGCGGATTGAGCCGGAACGGCGTCCCACCAGCCCCAGGATTGATTTGAGAATTGTGGTTCTGCCCGCCCCGTTGCGGCCGAGCAGGGTGACCAGCTCTCCCCGGCGCACCGAGAAGTCGATGCCGTGCAGAATGTGCGACTCGCCGTAATGGGCGTGCAGGTTCGATACGGAAAGCAGTTCTTGAGTCTGGGTTTCAGGCATGCACGCTCCCCATGTAGGCTTCCATGACTTGCGGATTTCGCGAGACTTCGTCGTATTCACCTTCGGCCAGGATGGAGCCCCGTTGCAGTACGGTGATCCGGTCGGCCAGGCTCGCAACCACCTTCAGGTTGTGTTCAACCATCAGGATCGTACGGTTTTGCGCCACTTTGCGCACCAGTTCGGTGATTTTTCCCACGTCTTCAGCACCCATTCCCTGGGTTGGTTCATCGAGGAGCATCAACTCGGGGTCAAGAGCCAGGGTCGTGGCGATTTCCAGAGCCCGTTTCTGTCCGTAGGCAAGTTCCTCGGTATGGTGATGGGCCAATTCTTTCAGGCCGACGGAGTCCAGCAGTTCGAAGGCCCGTTCAGTCAGGATGTCGAGACTCGATACCGGTTTCCAGAAGTGATAGCAGGTGCCGAGTCGACGCTGCAGCGCGATCCTGACATTCTCGAAAGGGGACAGTTTCGGGAAGACGGCAGAAATCTGGAAGGAACGGATGATCCCGCGCAGGGCGACATCTGCCGGTTTTTCCCGGGTGATGTCCTTGCCCTTGAACAGAATGCTCCCCGATGAAGGGATAAGAAATTTTGTCAGCAGATTGAATACTGTTGTCTTGCCGGCGCCGTTGGGGCCGATCAGGGCGTGAATCGAACCTTTCCTGACCTTGAGGTTGACTTCACTGACGGCGGTGAACCCGGAAAAATCCTTGGTCAGGTCACGCGTTTCGAGAATGTATTCTGCGCTCATAGCGACGGTCATTTCTTCGGGGTGGAACAAGTAAAAGACGCATTGTGCAACGAAGTCGCCACCGCCTCTGCAGTCCCGGTCATCATGGAGGATGGGCCCGCGACGGTGAGGAGTCGGTTCAGTCAGTTGGCGGTCCAGCCGCAGTCGATGGTCAGCATTGATCCCGTGATGCAGGCCGCGGCATCGGAGCAGAGATAGGTGACGAGGTTGCCGATTTCGCCCGGTTCAATGAGTCGTTTAATGGCCGCTTTTTTCAACATGATCGCGTCGATGACTTCGTCGCGCGGAATCCCGTGGGTTGCGGCCTGGTCGTCGATCTGGGCATCAACCAGCGGGGTGCGGACATAGGCCGGACAGATCGAATTGACCGTGATCCCCTGCGGGCCGCCTTCAAGCGCGGCCGTTTTGGTCAGGCCGGCCAGGCCATGTTTGGCACTGATGTAGGCGGCCTTGAATTCCGAGGCGCGCAGGCCGTGGACCGAGTTGATGTTGATGATCCGCCCCCAGCCATGTTCACGCATGCTCGACCAGAGGTGTTTGGTCAGCAGGAAGGGGGCGGTCAGCATCAGGTTGATGATGAAATCCCATTTGTCCTCGGGAAACGTCTCGATGGCGGCGACATGCTGGATACCGGCGTTGTTGACCAGGATGTCACAGCGGCCGAAGCGGTCGAGGACCATGTCGGTCAGCACCCTGCATCCTTGACGGTTGCTCAGGTCGGCTGCGATGAAGGTGCCGTTAAGGCGTCGCGCGGCCACTTCTCCCGTCTCTTTGTTGATGTCGGCCAGGACCACGGTACGGCCGGAGGCGGCCAATGCTTCCGCCGCCGCTAATCCGATGCCGCCGCCGGCGCCGGTTATCAGGGCAACTTGCTGTTCAGGCATAGGTTTTGTTTTCCTCCTGAGGCCGGTGTTCCATTAAATTTCCTTTTGACAAAACAACGTTATGTATATCTTTCGATGGTTCATAAGGCAATGGCCGTGCCAGTCCTGAAAAGTGTTTATGTTGTTTGTTGTGCTCTCTAAAAACATAGAAAAAACAAAGTGTTATGTATGTTTTTCGGGGTACTGTACCCTCCTTGTACGATGACTCGAAAGTGTCGCTGTCAGGCGACATGTAGGCGATTGACTACAGCTTTATGTTTGCCGTATGATTGGGGCGAAATAAAAAGCTGTTTAATATTGAGAGAGGGAACAGGATTTGAAGGGTTTTGAAGAAGATCTGCCACGGGGGTTGTCTGAACAGCTGCGCGGGCTTGGCGATCGTTTGAAGATGGCCGACCTGATTTTCGATCATATCGAAAACGGGGCGGTGGTGACGGATGCCGATGGCTATATCCTATATTTCAACCGGCCTTACGCGAAGTTCCTGGGGATTGAGGGGGAAGAGGCGATCGGCAGGCATGTCACCGAAATTCTGGCCAGCAGCCGCATGCATATTGTCGCTAAAACCGGCAAGGCCGAAATTAATGAAATATTCACCGCCAAGGGCCATGACATGGTGGTCCAACGCATCCCGATTTTCGAAAATGACAGGGTCGTTGCGGTTTTCGGCCAATTAATGTTCAAGGAAGTCAGTGATGTCGGTCGGTTGGCGAGAAACCTGAGCGTACTGGAGTCAAAACTGAAGCTCTATGAAAAGGAGCTGACCTCGTTGCGTGCCGCCCGCTACAGTTTTGACAGCATCTACGGTTCCAGTCCTGCACTGCTCGCGCTCAAAGAGGAGGCACGCAAGGCCGCCTTTACCGACCTGCCGGTTTTGCTGACGGGGGAATCGGGAACCGGCAAGGAATTGTTTGCCCAGGCGATTCATCAGTCCAGCCCCAGGCGTCGCGGTCCGTCGATCAATATCAATTGTGCCGCCATTCCCAAAGAGCTGTTCGAGTCGGAGTTGTTCGGTTATGCCGGTGGCGCCTTTACCGGCGCAAGTTCGGGCGGAAAACCGGGAAAATTCGAGCTGGCTGATGGCGGAACCCTGTTTCTGGATGAGATCGGCGAGATGCCGCTCGATCTGCAGCCCAAGTTGCTGCGGGTGGTGGAAGAGAAGGTTTTCGAGCGGGTCGGCGGTAATCAGGTGATCAGGAGCGACTTCAGGATCATTGCCGCAACCAATCGGGATCTTGCGGAAATGGTCAGGCAGAAAGAGTTCAGGGAGGATCTCTTTTATCGGCTGAATGTTGTTTCGCTCAATATCCCTCCGTTGCGGGAACGGAAGGGGGATATCGTTTCGTTGGCCCGACACCTGTTGGACAAGATTGCCGGAAATCATCCCGGTTCGCACTATCGATTGACCGAAGCGGCAGAGCGCGTCCTGGCAAATTATCACTGGCCCGGCAATATCCGGGAATTGCTGAATGTTCTGGAAAGAACGGTTTTTACAATTGAGGGGGACAGCATCGATGCCTGTGACCTGCCCTTTTATCTGAGCCGTCCGGTCGCCGTCAGGGCGAGGGGGACGCAATGGAGTCTCCAGGAAGTTGTAGCCGAGGCAGAGCGCGAGGCGTTGCGCAATGCGTTGAAGGTCAGCGGCAACAACAAGGCTCGGGCGGCGAAGCTGCTCGGTATTCACCGGACCGTGCTTTACAAAAAGATGACCAGGTACAAGATTCCGCTGAATTGAACCGGGTCTATGCCGGAAGGGTCGGAGGGCGGGAACTGTTGTCTGTCGATTCGCCGATCTTGTGCCGGCGCAGTTTGCGCGCTGCGGTCGCCTGGCTGATGCCGAGGGCGGCGGCGACCCTGCGGGTGGTGCGGTGCTTCTCCCAGGCCCTTTTCAGGATCTCCGCCTCGTGGTTTTCCAGCTGGCGTTTCAGGCTGCCCTGTCCGTTGGCCGGGGCGGTCGGCAGGCCGCAGTTCTCCGGGGTGAGAACGGTTTCCGTCGAGGTGACCACCAGCCGTTCGATGAAATTTTCCAGTTCGCGGATATTTCCCCGCCAGGGGAGCTGCTCCAGGTGGGTCAGCAACGGGGGGGAGAGCTGTTTGAAACTGCGATATTTGCGGTTGAAGCGTTCGACAAAGGCGTCGGCCAGCAGCGGGATATCCTCTGGACGCCGGCGCAGCGGCGGCAGAGTGATCGGTACCACGTTGAGGCGGTAGTAGAGGTCTTCCCGGAAGCGGCCGGCGGCGACCATCTCCAGCAGGTTGCTGTTGCTGGCGGCGATCACCCGGACATCGACCTTTTCGGCCCGATTGCCGCCGATGCGGAAGAACTCCCGCTCCTGCAGCACGCCGAGCAGTTTCGACTGCAGGTGCAGGGGCAGTTCGGCGATTTCGTCGAGGAACAGGGTGCCGCCGTCGGCCAGGGTGAAGCGCCCGTCGCGGCCCTTGCGGTCGGCGCCGGTGAAGGAACCGGGGGCATAGCCGAACAGCTCGGCTTCGAGCAGGGTTTCCGGGATGGCGCCGCAGTTGACCTGCAGAAAGGGCCCTTTGCGCCGTTCGCTGGCGCGATGCACCAGTCGGGCGAGCAGGCTCTTGCCCACCCCCGACTCGCCGCTCAGCAGCAGGGTCGAGTCGGTGGGCGCCACCCGCAGGGCGAGGTCGAGGACCTGCTGCATCTGGGGTGAACAGGTGACCAGGTCCTCTTCTTCGAGCGTGGCGCCGCGGGCGGTGTCGGCGTCGACCGCCCGGCTGTAGGAGACCACGGTCAGATCCCAGATGGTGTTGATAATCAGGCGGATGCTGCCGTCGTCGTGGAACAGCGGAATTCCCCTGACCAGCAGCTTGCGGCCGGTGCTGGTCGAGTAGGTGGCGGTCACCGGCTTCTTTTTCTCCAGTACCAGCAGCGAGGCGCTGCCGGAGAATTCGCGGTTCGGGCCGACCATGTCGCGCAGATTGCGACCGACCAGCTCGGCGTTGGAAAAGCCGCTCATCTCCTCGAAGGTCCGGTTGACCCGGATGGTGGTTCCCTCGCCGTCGACCAGGTAGATGCCGTTGGCGACATGGTCGAAGGTCAGTTCCAGCAGTTCCCGGTCGAGGGGCGGCAGGTTGTCGAGGTGATGGGTCATGGTTGTCTGTTTAACGCAGAGACGGAGAGGAGCAGAGACGCAGAGAAAAATCGATCTCTGTATTCGGGCCCCAAAGTCTTGGGCTTGTTCTCCGCGTTCTCTCCCTCTCTCCCTCTCTGCGTTGAAAAAGAAGGTTACAGGTTCACCGCGAACTCACAGCCGGTACACGCCTGCAGTTCTTCCAGCGAGCTGAAGGGCGAGATTTCAATCAGGGTCAGGCCTTTTTCGGCATCCGCCTCGAACACCCCCTTGTCGGTGACCAGCAGATCGACGACGTTCTTGCCGGTGATCGGCAGGCTGCATTCCGGAAGGATTTTCGGACTGCCGTCCCGGGCGCAGTGGTCCATCATCACCACCACCTTCTTGACCCCGGAAACCAGGTCCATGGCTCCGCCCGGGCCCTTGACCATCTTGCCGGGAATCATCCAGTTGGCCAGGTCCCCGGTGCGGGAGACCTGCATGCCGCCGAGTACCGAGAGGTCGACCTTGCCGCCGCGGATCATGGCGAAGGACTCGGCGGAATCGAAGAAAGCCGCGCCGTCGATGGTGGTGATGGTCTGCTTGCCGGCATTGATCAGGTCGGCGTCGACCTCCTCCTCGGTGGGGAAGGGACCGATGCCGAGCAGGCCGTTCTCCGACTGCAGGATGATGTCGACGCCCGCGGGGATGAAGTTGGCGACCAGGGTCGGCATGCCGATGCCGAGGTTGACATAGGCGCCGTCGGTCAGTTCGCGGGCGACCCGTTTTGCCATCCATTCCCGTTCCGGCTTGATTCCTGCTCCGCCGGTGCCGCTTACCGCCAGGGTGCGCTGCTCGATCGGTTTTTCAAAGGAGGCGCCCAGCAGGATGCGGTCGACATAGACGCCCGGAAGGTGGACCTGGTCGGGATCGAGCTCCCCGGCTTCGACGATCTGTTCGACCTCGGCGATGGTGACCCGGCCGGCCTTGGCGCAGGCGGCGTTGAAGTTGCGGGCGGTCTTGCGGAAGACCAGGTTGCCGGCCTTGTCCGCCTTCCAGGCCTTGATGATCGCCAGGTCGGCGGTCAGGCTTTCTTCCTGGACATAATCCTTGTCGCCGAAACGCTGCACCGGTTTGCCCTCGGTCAGCTTGGTGCCGTAGCCGGTGCGGGTGAAGAAGGCCGGGATCCCGGCGCCGCCGGCCCGCAGTTTCTCGGCCAGGGTGCCTTGCGGGGTCAGTTCCAGTTCGAGGTCGCCGTCGAGGAACTGTTTTTCAAAGGTGGCGTTCTCGCCGACGTAGGAGGAGATCATCTTTCGGATCTGCCGGGTCTGCAGCAACAGGCCGAGACCGAAGTCGTCAACCCCGGCGTTGTTGCTGATCACTGTCAGTCCCCTGGCGCCCGAGTCGCGCAGGGCGGTGATCAGGTTCTCAGGAATCCCGCAGAGTCCGAAGCCGCCGGCCGCTACGGTCATGTTGTCGCTGGTGAGGCCCTCCAGGGCCTTGGCTGCATCATGAAAAATCGGTTTCATCAGTTAAACTCCTTGTGTTAGACCTGCCTGAACAGGCCCGGATTCAGGTCGGGATGAAAGTTGTCTCGGTATGCCTCAGCAAGTCCTGTTCCGGAACTGAAAAAACCAGCAAGAACAACGAGTTATCAGTCGGCGGCTGTTTCTGGCAAGACTGTTTGACGCATTTATGAATCAACAGTTGCCGGATATTGGTGATTTATGCCCCTTTTTTTCGACAAAAGCAACCTCGATTCAGAAACAATTCATCGATTCATTTATGAGTCAATAATTGCAGGTTCAACGACAAGGAGGGGGGTGAGAAAACGATGTTTTGAATTTTTTCTTGACCTGGGATTTTGTCCTGAATATGATAAGACCAATTATTGGTAAGACCAATTGTGATTGAGGTACCCATGAACGAGACAAACCTGATCCGGACTTTCTGCGATGCCGCCGAAGCGGTCGGTGCCGAGATCCTGCGCCCCGCGGGATCTGAGCAGGCGCTGGGGATGATTCGCGAGCTGGCGACCGGTCCGGTCGCCCTGCCCGCCTTCCCGAGTGGTGAACGTCTCGGCCTGGCTGCGGGACTGGCCGGACTTGGCATCGAACTGCTTACCGGTGACCTGCGCGCCGGCGCGGCGGCTGCCGCCCTCGGCATCACCGGCGTCAATTTCGCCCTGGCGGCGACTGGGACGTTGGTGCTGGAGAGTACCCCCGAGCCGATCCGTCTCGCCAGCACCCTGCCGGAGCGCCACGTCGCCCTGCTCGATCCGAAGAAAATCATCCCTGATCTGGTGGCGGCCACTCCGCTGCTGCGGCAGTTTCACCAGCAACAGCCGCAGAACTATCTTGCCTACATCACCGGTCCGTCGCGCACCGCTGATATCGAACGGGTCCTGACCATCGGCGTGCACGGCCCGAAGGAACTGTATATTCTGCTGCTGGAAGGGTTGTCGGACGATCCGCTGGAGATGTGAGAATTTTTAAAGGCGGCCAAAGGTAAAGAGCTGAAAGGCGGCCAAAGGCTAAAGGTTAAAGGCCAAAGTTTTTCCCTTAGCCCTTGGCCCTTAGCCGATTTTGGGTGACTTATGAAAACACGCACAAAACAATACAAGCAGCGCGTCGATGCGGCGCTGGCGACCCCGAAACTGCAACAGGCGCTGCACCAGTTCGGCGATGCCTACCTGCTGGCACGGGAAAAGGCCTTCGAGGGTTTTGATTTCGAACAGTTGCGCGCGGATGTGGCGCAGATGAAGGATTGTGTTCTGGTTGATCGGCAGCAGCTGCAGGAGCAGTTCATCGCCAACGCCGAAGCCGCCGGGGCAAGGGTTTTCCTGGCGAAGACCGCCGAGGATGCCAACCGCTACATCGCCGATTTGGTTCGCGAGCGGGGCGTCAGGCTGGTGGTGAAGAGCAAGAGCATGGCCAGCGAGGAGATTCACCTCAACCGGGCGATCGAAAAGACCGGGGCGAAGGCGCTTGAGACCGATCTCGGCGAGTGGATCATCCAGCTCGCCGGACAGCGGCCGAGCCACATGGTGATGCCGGCGATTCACATGTTCAAGGAAGAGGTGGCTGAGCTGTTCAGCAAACAGACCGGCCGCGAGGAACCGGCCGAGATCGAACACCTGGTCCAGGTCGCCCGCGAGCAGCTGCGTCAGGGCTATCTTGAAGCCGACATGGGTATCTCCGGGGCCAACCTGGCGATCGCCGAAACCGGAGGTATCGCCCTGGTGACCAACGAGGGCAATGCCCGGCTGGCCACCACCCTGCCGAAGATTCATGTCGCCCTGGTCGGTATCGAGAAACTGGTGCCGACCCTGGAAGATGCCGCCAGGGTGCTGCAGGTGCTGCCGCGCAACGCCACCGGTCAGCAGCTCACCTCCTATGTCAGCTGGATCCGCGGCGCGGTGCCCTGCGACGGGAAGGCGAAGGAGCTGCACATCGTCCTGCTCGACAACGGCCGCGGCGCCCTGGCCGAATCGGACAAATGCCGGGACGCCCTGCGCTGTATCAAGTGTGGCGCCTGCGCCAATGTCTGCCCGGTCTACCAGAGCGTCGGCGGGCATGTCTTCGGCCATATCTACATCGGCGCCATCGGCATTATCCTCACCGCCTTTTATCACGGCCTCGACAAGGCCGCCGAACTGGTGCGGGCCTGCATCGGCTGCCGTGCCTGCGTCAGCGTCTGTCCGTCGCGGATCGATCTTGAGGGGATCATCCTCCACCTGCGCGAAACCCTCGGCGACGAGGAGGGTGTCGGCGCAGCCAAGTCGCTGGTGTTCCGCAAGGTGCTGCGCAACCGGGCGCTGTTTCATACCCTGCTGCGCACCGCCGCCAAGCTGCAGAAGCCGGTCACCAGGGGCGAGCGCACCATCCGCCACCTGCCGCTGTTCTTCAATTCTCTGACCGAATGGCGCAGTCTTCCCGCCATCGCCGACAAGCCGCTGCGTGATACTTTCGCCGCTATTCCGCAACAGATCGGGAAGCCGCAATACACCGTTGCCTTCTTTGCCGGCTGCCTGAACGACTTCGTCTACCCGGAGATGGGCGAGTCCCTGGTCAAGGTCCTCAACCGCCTCGGGGTGCGGGTCACTTTTCCGAAAAAGCAGAACTGTTGCGGCGTTCCGGCCCTCTATTCCGGCGACCGGGAGACCGCCACCGAGCTGGCGCGGCAGAATGTCGAGGCGCTGCTCGCGGGCTCCCCCGATTTCATCGTCACCACCTGCCCGACCTGTACCATGGCCCTGCAGCGTGATTTCGTCGATCAGCTCAAGGATAACCCGGCCTGGGCGGCCCGCGCCGAGGAACTGTCGGCGAAGACCATCGATGTCGCCCGCCTGATCCACCAGTACCTCGACGCCGGAGATGTGCTGGGCGAGGTGGCCGAGAAGGTCACCTACCACGATTCCTGCCACCTCAAGCGCGGCGCCGGGGTCTGGCAGGAACCGCGCGCACTGCTCGAACAGAGTGGCCGGGAACTGGTCGAGATGGCCCATGCAGATCGCTGCTGCGGCTTCGGCGGCAGCTATTCCTTCTCCAGTCACCCGGAGATCGCCCGCAGGATTCTCGACGACAAGCTGCATGATATCGAACAGTCCGGCGCGACCTGCGTCGCCATGGATTGTCCCGGATGCCTGCTGCAGATCGCCGGCGGTCTCGACAACCGGCGCTCGAAGGTGCGCGCGCGTCACACCATTGAACTGCTGGCGGAATCGGTGGGTAAGGGGTAAGATGGGGGACGTCTGACATTCTTCTCTCCAGCCCCGGAAGCCCCATGACGTTTTCTTCCACCGCCATCAGTTCCCATCCCGCCTTCATCTCCCGGCAGCAACTTCGACAGATGCTGGGATGTATGCGTGCCCTTTATCGGTTGCAGGCCTGCCCGGCATATCGCCGCGAGGTCGAGGCCGAACTGCCGGCATCGGCTCGCTTCGATCCCGGGCACGACGCGGTGATGATGGGTTACGATTTTCACCTGAGCGATGATGGCCCGCGACTGATCGAAGTCAACACCAATGCCGGCGGTGCCATGTATGCCTATTTCGCCGCCCATCCGGAACAGATCGGCAAATGCCCGCCGCCGGGGCCGTTCCCGCGCCGACTGCTGGAAACCTTCTGGCGGGACTGGCGGGCCTTCAGCGGTGGGCAGTCGCCACGGCCCCGACGGCTGGTGATTCTGGATGAGAAGCCCGAAGAGCAGCATCTCTATCCCGAGATGGTCTGTTGCCGCAGCCTTTTCATCCAGGCCGGACTCAGGTGTGACATTGCTGATCCGGAGGAACTGGAGGCTTCCGCGGAGGGGGTGTTCCTGGCCGGAGAGCGGGTCGATTTCATCTACAACCGGCACTGCGATTTTTATCTTGAGAGCGATGCCATGGCCGGACTGCGCCGGGCCTATCTGGCCGGGAGAATCTGCCTGTCGCCCCATCCGCGTGCCTACGGACTGCTGGCCGACAAGCGGCGCATGGTACTCTGGTCCGATCCGGAGCGCCTGGCCGGGTATGGCCTGCGCCCGGAAGAGCGTGAATTGATTCAGCACTGCCTGCCGATGAGCCGCCTGCTGGCGGATCTCGATCCCGAGAGCGCCTGGCGTGACCGTAAGAAAATGATTTTCAAGCCGGTCGGGCGTTATGGCGGCAAGGGGGTGCTCAGCGGCCGATCCATCACCCGCAAGCGTTTTGCCATCCTGCCGCCGGCGGAAACCCTGGTGCAGGCCGAGGTGCCGCCGTCGATGACCGGCGGAGGAGATGAGCGGTTCAAGACCGATTACCGGGTCTTCGCCTACCGGGACCGGGCGATCGGCATCGCCGCCCGGCTCTACCGGGGGCAGGTGACTAATCTGCAGACGCCCGGCGGCGGCTTTGCCCGGGTCGAACTGGCGGATTGAGCCGGATGGCCCTGCTGGCCGTTGATCTCGGTCTGCGCACCGGGTTGGCCTGTTATGGCCGTGAAGGACGGTTGCTCTGGTACCGTTCCAGTAACTTCGGTCGGCCGGGACGATTGCGGCGGGCTATCCCCGGTATTGTTGCCGGGATCCCGAACCTCTCTCATCTGGTCATGGAGGGGGGCGGCCCCCTGGCCGAGATCTGGCGCCGGGAAGCCGAACGTCAGCGGCTGGAGATTCTGCAGTTCAGTGCCGAGCAATGGCGCCGGGACCTGCTGCTGCCGCGTCAGCAGCGCAGCGGCGTCGACGCCAAACGTCATGCCGACGAACTGGCTCGGCAGGTAATCGCCTGGTCGGGTTTGAAGCGTCCGACCTCGCTGCGGCATGATGCCGCCGAAGCGATCCTGGCCGGCCTGTATGCCGTCCGGCGGCTTGCCTGGATTCCCGACGCAACCGCGTTGCCGGACGCGTCGCGAGGTTGATATGTGTCGTCTCTGCTGTCTGCTGCTGGCCCTGGGTTTATCGATCGCGGCCTGTCACGCTCCGCAGCCTCTGCAGCCGACGTCTGAATCGTCCTCCCCCGTTCAGGACGAACCGTCTGCCGCGCAAGTGATCCCTCCAGGGCAGGTGCCGCCGGACGAGCGACCACCCGTGGTGACGCCGGACATCTCCCTTGAGCCGCTCGAAAAAATTTCCCCGGTTGCGCCGTCAGCCCCGGTGTTTCCGGTTGCCGCCGAGGAGCCGTTTGGAGTCGTGGCCGCTGTTCATCCGTTGGCGGTGGCCGCCGGAATGCGGGTGTTGAGCGGCGGCGGAAACGCGGTGGACGCCGCCGTTGCCGCAGCGCTGACGTTGGGCGTGGTGGATGGCTATAATTCCGGGATCGGCGGCGGCTGCCTGATCCTGGTGCGGGCCTCCGGGGGCGAACTGCTGGCTATCGACGGACGTGAAACGGCGCCGCGGCTGGCCGATCGCGAGATGTTCCTGCACACTGGCGAGGCCGACCCCGACCTTTCGCGCAACGGGCCGTTGGCGGTCGGCACGCCGGGAACCCTGGCCGCTTACCGGCTGTTGCTTGACAAGGCCGGAACAAAAAAACTGTCCGACCTGATCAGGCCTGCCGCCGACCTGGCGGAGCAGGGTTTTCTGATCGATGGGCGCTACGCGGACCGCCTGCGGCGGGTCGCCGGACGATTGAAACGTGACCCCGGCAGCGCGGCGATCTTCCTCGATCGCCGGGGGCGTCCCTGGCCGGCCGGGCATCGTCTGCGCCAGCCCGATCTCGCCGCCAGTTATCGCAGCATCGCCCGCGAGGGAATTGCCTGGTTCTACCGCGGCGCCTATGCGCGCTCTCTTGATCGCTGGATGCGCGCTCACGGCGGAGTGCTGCGTTTCGCCGACCTGGCAGATTATCGCCCCGTTCACCGCCAGCCGATCCGCAGCGGTTACCGCGGACTGACCATCGTCGGTTTTCCGCCGCCTTCCTCGGGAGGAGTTCTCGTTGCCGAAATTCTCAATATCCTGCAGCATTTCCCCCTCGCCCGGTTGCCGGCAGGTCCCCGCCTGCATCTCGTTGCCGAGGCCGAAAAACGGGCCTTCGCCGACCGCGCCTTCTGGCTCGGGGACGCTGATTTCGTTCCGGTTCCGCGGGGGCTGCTGGACAAAGGCTATGCCGCGGAACTGGCTGCCGGAATCGATACCGAGATGGCGACCCCGGTGCCGGTGGCCGGTACGCCACCACGGGCGGCGAGCGACCTGTTCGAACACCACACCACCCACATCGCCGCTGCCGACCGGGCCGGCAACTGGGTCGCCATCACCGCGACCCTCAATACCAGCTTCGGCGCCAAGGTTGTGGTTCCGGGCAGCGGCATCGTCCTCAACAATGAGATGGATGACTTTGCCGTAGCACCGGGGGTGCCCAACAGTTTCGGCCTGGTCGGTGCCGAGGCCAACAGTGTCGCGTCCGGCAAACGACCGCTGTCGAGTATGAGCCCAACCCTGGTTCTGCAGGGGAAAAAACCGATTCTGACCCTTGGTGCCGCCGGCGGACCGACCATCATCAGCCAGGTTGTCCAGGTGTTGATCAACCGTTTTGATCTCGGGATGACCCTTCCCGCTGCGGTTGCGGCGCCTCGCATTCATCACCAGTGGCGTCCCGACCGGCTGCGGGTTGAGCGGCGGCTGTCTCTGCCGGTGCGCAGAGTGCTGGAAAAAGCTGGTCACCGGCTGCAGACGCGTGGCACCATCGGCGTTACCCAGGCGGTCGGCCGCGATCGGGAAGGTCACCTGCGGGCGGTGATCGACCCGCGGCTGCAGGCGGAGTGATGTCGATATTTTTCAGCGGCGTTCTCTTTTCTCTGCTACACTTCCCGTCAAACCCCACTCCTCCGCGATTCGTTGTTCATGACGCTGAAAAGTAAGATCATTCTCCAGACCTCCCTGCTCTGCCTGATCCTCTGGATCGGTGCCTGCTACCTGTTCCTGGGGACCTACCGTGTGCAGCAGAAACTGCGTTTTTTTACTTCGGCCGCCGATTACCTGATTGCGGTGGCCGATATCGACCTCGCTCTTTCCAGTGAGCAGCGGTTCCTCTGGTCGCGGCTGGCGGGAGGAGGGACGCTGCCCGGCAAGACCCTCGAACAGCGGCAGCAAAGAGTTATCGCCGCTTTCGAACGGACCCTGGCCGTGATTGAACGCCAGCGCTCTCTCGGTGTCGTCGGCGAGGATGATGACCTCGCCCGGGTCAGGAGCCTGTTCGAGCTTTACAATCTCTGGCGGCAGCGCAGCCGTGATTTGCTGAAGGCTGATTCCCATGTCCGCCGTCTGACCGAAACGGCCCGCGTGCTGCTCGGGGATCAACTTTTTCCCGGCCTTGAGGAGGCCGCTGAAGACGGGGTCGGTGAAGTCCATGAGGCGTATGCCGATCTTGAAGAAACCCTCGGTTTTTTCCCTTGGATGCAGGCCGGGGCCCGGCAGCGCATTCGTGACATCAATGCCGATCTCGCCTTCGTCATTGACGGCAACCACGTCTATGCCCTGCTCAACCGCCAGTTTGCGGTCCTGCAGGCCTACCGCGTCAACGGCCAGAAAGAAGACCTGGTCCGTTTTCAGGAACTCTTTGCCTTGACGGAAGATGCTCTCAGCCGCTGGCAGGGGCAGTCGCTGGAGCGGCTGCGGTTGAATGTTGATGATCGCGTGCGGTCCCTCGATCTGGACAAGGTGAAGGCTGTCGAAGAGGGTTACTCACTGCTGCGGGAACTGGTCGGCGAGGCCCTGCTGCCGATACCGGTCGAGAAGGCGGACGAGGCGCTCAAGAGCGTGGTTCACCGGATCGAGGGACTGATTCAGGGAAGCCTGCGACCGACGGTAATGGCATCCCTCAAGAGCGGGGTCGAGAGTATCCATCAGACATCAACCATCACCAACCAGGTGGGGGCGGCCGCCTTTGCCGTTCTGTTGCTGCTCATTATCGTGCAGTCGCTTCGCTGGGTTCGTGACCTGCTGCGTTCTCTCGATCGGCTGCGGGTCGGTATCGCGGCCTTCCAGTCCGGGGACCTGGACCATCGGGTCGAGGTCGTCGGACGGGACGAATTTACCGACCTGGCCCGATCGCTCAACCTGATGGCTGAACAACTGCAGTCCAGCCGCCAGGAAATCGGCGACCTGAATGTCTCCCTGGAACGCAAGGTCGGGGAGCGGACACGGCTGCTTGAAGAGGTCAACCGTGAGTTGAAGGCTTTCAACTACATGGTCTCCCACGACCTGCGCAACCCCCTCTCGGCGGTTCTCGGCCTCAGCCAGGTGCTGCTGGAAAAGGCGCGGCGGAACCGGGATGAAGATCAGGTGCCTCTGCGGCACGTGGTCGAGGGAGCCGAGCGGATCGACAGGACCATCGATGCCCTGCTCAACCTGTCGCAGTTCGGCTGTCGGCCCTTGCGTTACGATGCGGTCGATCTCGCCCTGCTGGCGGGGAAGGTCAGGGAGGAACTGCAACTGATTCATGGCGGGTTCATGCTGGATTGCCCCTGTCCGGGGGGGCTGACGGTCGCCGCTGATCCTGACCTGATGCGGCTGGTGATGGAAAACCTGATACAGAATGCCCTCAAGTATGCCGTTGCCGATCGTGAGTTGCGTATCGAGGTCGGCAGGACCGATACCGAAAAAGGAACGGTTTTCTATGTCAGGGACAACGGCCGGGGGTTTGATCCGTCCGCTGCCGACGACATGTTCGCGCCTTTCAGCCGCCTGCACGAGGAGTCGGGGATTGAAGGTAAAGGGATCGGGCTGGCGATCGTGCAGCGCATCATTCGTCGCCATGGCGGTGATGTCTGGGCTGAAGCGACGCCGGGGGAAGGCGCCTGTTTCTACTTCACCATCGGTTTGCCGCAGACAGGAGAGTCCTGATGAGTGATCCTCGTGAAGGAGTCATCAAGTTTGAGCTCGATTACCGGCAGGGACCGGCCCCGGCACGGGAGCTGGTGACCGGCCTCAATGCCTGGCGGCAGATTCTTTGTCGGCTCGGTCTGCTTGGGCAGGATCCCGACCGCTACCAGGGGCTGGGTTTCGGCAATGTCAGTTGCCGGGTCGGCGCCTTTGCCGGTGAGGCCCGCCGGCGCCGGTTCATCATCAGCGGCAGCCAGACCGGCATGCTCGAACAGCTGACCCCGGAGCATTTCGTCCTGGTGGACGAGTGCTGTCCAGAGACCAACCACATCAGCGCCCGCGGGCCGATCAGGCCCTCCTCGGAATCCTTGACCCACGGCGCCCTCTACGCCGCCGACAATCAGCTGCGGGCGGTGCTGCACGCCCATTCCCCGGAAATCTGGCAGGCGGCCGTGACTCTCGGTCTGCCGGTCACCGATCATCGCATTGCCTACGGCACCCCGCAGATGGCGGCCGAGATGCAGCGTCTCTATGCCGATCCGGCGGTCCGCGATGGCGGTCTGATCGTCATGGGCGGCCATGAGGATGGAGTGGTCAGTTTCGGTCCGGGTCTGGATGTTGCCGGCCAGGTGATGGTCCGGACCCTGGCGCGGGCCCTGGCGGTGATCCGCTAGCAGGCTGAAGAAAAACGCCCATCTGCGGCGTTGTCCTTCCCCGCGTCAACGACGTACCTTCCGGTACGCCTTATTCCGCGGGGGTACGGACGCCTTGCATCTGGACATTTTTGCTCAGCCCGGGGAAAGTGTCTTTTTCAACACCCTGCCAGGCAGGGACGGGAGTCTGGAACGTCTTCTAGCCGAACATCCGCTTGAACAATCCCTTCTTTTCCTGTTCACGTTTTTCCCGCAGCTGTTTCAGGCCGCGACGGGCGAGTCTCTGCCGCGGATCGAGCTTCAGCGCCTTGCCGAACTCGGCCTCGGCGAGGGAATCCTGGCCGGCGTCGAGGTGTATCCAGCCCTTGTAGGCGAAGCCTTCGCTGCTGCGCTCCAGGGTCAGGGCGCGGGCCAGCAGCTGCCGCGCCTTGTCACGCATCGCCCGGCTCTGGGCGTTATTGGGATTTTTGTAGATTACCCAGGCGAGGTTGGCGAGATAGATGCCGTTGTTGGTGTCGATGTTGCAGGCATCCTGCAGGGCTTTTTCGGCCTCCTCCCATTCCTCCATGGCAAGGAATGTCAGTCCCGACTGGAACTGGATCCGGGCCTGGAACCGTTCATCTCCCGCTTCCCCCAGGCCGACCTTGTCCGAGCCGAGCAGCTGGTCGTAATTCTCCTTTTTAACCACGTCGGAGAGGGTGTTGTAGGCGTTGCTGACGGTTGACAGGATCTCTTCGACCAGTGCCGCTTCCTCGCCGCCGAGCTGCATCAGCGTCTCCGGACCGAATTTGCGGGTCAGTTTGAAGTAGCGCTGTTTGAGCAGGTCGAAGGAGAACTCGCCGCTGCGCAGCCCGAAGACTTCATAATAGTTTTTGCCCTGCAGTTCGGCATGGGCGCGGCGGACTTCCGCGGCCAGTGAGTTGTCGCTGCTCTCAGTCGACGCGGCGTTCTCCGCCGGCATGACGAATTCGGCGGATTCATCTTCGCCGGCAAGGACATCACCGAAGTTTTCCAGTTTTTCTTCGACGGCGTCAGCTTCGATCTCGAGATCGTTGAACAGGGTTCTGACCGGTCGTTCTCCCGGCTCGGCGGCGGGGATCGGCCGCACGGCAAAGCGGATCATTTCCAGCTTGTCGAGGGTGTGCAGCAGAGCCCGGCCGATGTCGAGTCCCGCGAGGGCCGCCTGCAGCGTCTGTTGGCCGTCAAGGCGCGGCAGAAGTTTTTTTTCTTCCTCTTCCAGGCACAGGAAATTGATGTATCGGTAGTAGTTGTCAGCCAGGGCGACGTACTCGCCACCGTGCCGTGTCAGCAGCCCGTCGCCGGTCGGCGGGTGATGATGAAAACCTTCGTAGAGGACGCGCGGGACGTTGACCGCGACCACCTGCAACCGCGGCGGAAGCCGGTACGGGCGTCGGTTGACTCCGAGGGGTGGGAGGGTGAAGCAGGCCACCAGTTCGGTACTCAGCCAGGCGAGTTTTTCCTGCAGCAGGTCGGGATAGGTGAGGCAGCCCATTTCAACCAGGGCGGTGTGACGGCCTTTGTCAGCGTGTCGGTACCAGGCGTATTCTTCGGCGGAGAGCAGTCCCCGGCTCTGCAGCCAGGTACCGAAGTCGGGCTGGGTCATGCCCGGGGAAAGGGCGACCGGGCGGCCGTCGATCAGGTCGAGGTTGCAGTGCTGTTGCGGCGACCGCAGTTGCAGCCGGCCGCTGAAGCGGTCGAGGAAGGCGCCGGCCAGGATGTCGGCGAAGGGTTGTTCCGTGACCTCGGCCGGTTGCAGTTCGGCTTTGACCGCAGCCAGCAGTTCGGCCCCCTTGAAGGGTTTTTCAAGGTAATGGCGGACGCCCAGTTTGCGGGCCGCCTGAAGATACTTGTCACCCTTGTAGATGCCTGTCGCGATAATCACCGGCAGCGAGCGGGTCTTGGCGCTCTGGCGGAGCTTTTTCAGCAGCTCGATGCCGTGCAGTCGCGGCAGTCGCAGATCGAGCAGCAGCAGGTCGGGCGGCTGCCTGACGATGCGGGTCAGGGCGCTTACTCCGTCGGCAGCGATTTCACAGTCCAGGCCGCGGCGTTCCAGCAGAGTCTGCAGTGACGCCGCCAGTTGCGGGTTGTCTTCGGCGATGAGAATGCGTTTTTTCATGCGCTGCTCCTCCCGCCATTCCCCTCCTGCCGGAATGGAAAAATGCAGAAAATCAAGTTGGCAGTTATCAGTTGCCAGGACTGCCCAGCACCCAGCACTTGGCGCCTGGCGCTTAGCGCCGCCTAGCGCCCCAACTGATATTTTCGTACCGCCCGGTTGTGTTCCGCCAGGGTGCGCGAAAACTCGTGTGTGCCGTCTCCCCGGGCGACGAAGTAGAGATAATCGACAGCTGCCGGATTCGCGGCGGCTTCGAGGGCCGCCATCCCCGGATTGGCGATCGGTCCGGCGGGCAGCCCGGCCCGGGTGTAGGTGTTGTAGGCGGTCGGCGTTTCGAGGTCTCTGCGGGTCAGGTTACCGTCAAAGTTGCTGATGCCGTAGATCACCGTCGGGTCGGCCTGCAGCGGGATGCGACGCCGCAGGCGGTTGTGAAAGACCGCCGCGATCAGTGGCATCTCCGCATTGTTGCCGGCTTCTTTTTGCACAATTGAGGCCAGGATCACCAGCTTGCGGCGATCAAGGCCCCGGCGGGCAGCGGCGGCCAGCAGGTCGGGACCGAGCCGACGCTTGAACTCGTCGATCATCGCCTGCAGCAGCTGCCGTGGTGTGGTGGTCGTCTCCAGGGTGTAGGTTTCGGGAAAGAGATAGCCCTCAAGGCTGGAAACGCCGGGATCAAGCTGTTTCAGCAGCTTCGGGTCGGCGGCGGCACGCAGCAGGTCGTCGGCGCGGCCGAAGCCGGCCTGCTGGTAGCGGGCGGCGATCTCCACCAGCGTCAAACCCTCAGGGATGGTAAAACGGAAGTGCCGGACATCCCCGGCGACCAGTCGCTGCAGAATCTCACCGGGAGTTGCCGGTGTCGAAAACCGGTAGTCACCGGCGCGCAGTTTGGCAGTGACCCCGGTCAGTCGGCCGAGCAGACGGAACAGGATTGGATGGTCGATGACTCCGTTGTCGGCCAACTGTTGGCAGATCTGGCTGAAGCTGCTGCCGGCGGCAATATGCAGGTCGACAGTCTGCGGCGGGCTGACGGGGGTGGTGCGGAAATGGTGAAATTGCAGGCCGAAAAGGATGAGAAAAAGCAGCAGGACGGCCGGCAGGACCACTGCCAACCGGCGCCTGCGGCCACGAAGGGTGGATTTGTCAATGGGTGGCTTCAAAATGCTGGAATTCTAGTCAATAGGGGGACGAGTGTCAATTTGACAGCAGCTGGCAGTTTTGCTCCACTCCATCTCACATCTCACATCTCACATCTCACATCTCACGGCCCTTACGCCTTGAACCTGTTCTCCTGCCCCTTGATCAACCGATCGATGTTTTCGCGGTGCCGCCAGATGATGATGGCGCTGATGAACAGGGCGCCGGTGAAGATGGCGGTATCATTTCCGAGCAGCAGAATGCAGATCGGCATGGCGGCCGCGGCGCTGATCGATCCGAGGGAGACGTAGCGGGTTTTCCAGACCAGCCCGGCGAAGATGAAGACGGCAAGCAGCACCGACAGGGGGGAGAGCACCAGGAAAATGCCGAGGGCGGTGGCGACCCCCTTGCCGCCCTTGAAACCGAGATAAATCGGGTAGCAGTGGCCGAGGAAGGAGGCCGCCGCGGTCAGGGCGATGAGGGTGGTGTCGGCCGGGAAGGAAAGGCTGACCGTCAGCACCGGCAGCAGCCCTTTCAGGGCGTCACCGAGCAGGGTGATGATGCCGAGTTTGCGGCCGGCGGTGCGGTAGACATTGGTGGCGCCGATGTTGCCGCTGCCGGTTTTGCGGATGTCTTCGCCGCCGGTGAGGCGGGTGAGGATCACCCCGGTCGGAATGGCGCCGACCAGGTAGGCGGCGATGAGAATGAAGAAGGTTGTCAGCATGGTTGTTGGAACCTGAATCCGAGAGTTCATGATCGGGGAATCGCGGTTGCGATTCCCCCGATAAGATTCCTAGCATGACGAGGGGCAAATCTCAACCTGAATCAGGAGTTTGCTGCCGGTTGCCGGTCCCCTGGTTTGTCAGGCCTGGGAGCCGGAGCCTGGTGAGAACGGCTTCGGTATCGTCAACTGCTTCAGCGCCTGCTTTTCTCAGCGTCTGTATCTGTTCCCAGGCGTGTCCTCCCGTGAAATCCCGTTCGGCGCGGGGATCGACCAGCAGCACGGGCCGCTTTCGTTCCATGGTATGGCGAGCGAGTTCCAGCAGCGGCAGGTTGCCCGGTCCCCAGACGGTCGGCGCGATCACCAGCATCTCGGCCCGATCGCAGACTTCACGGGCCGCCTTGAGGGCGGTTTCACCGACCGGGCAGAAGGATTCTTCCAGGACTGTCTCCAGGTCCAGAACCGTTGCCAGTACCTGGTCGGAATCCCCCCGATTGAGGGGGCCGACACTGAGTTCGCATCCGGTCAGGTGCAGCCGGCGCAACAACTCGCCGCCGCTGCCGCCGCCGCAGAGCAGATGTATTCGAGGAAAGTTCAGGCCGCTTCTTTCGCGGCGCGCGACCGGGTAGGCACGCGGCGCGCCGCTGTAGGGGTTGCGTTCCACCCGTACCTCGACCCGGAACACCCGACGCAGGTTGGCGGGGGTAAAGACCTCGGCCGGGGTGCCGAGTGCCGCCGGGGCGCCGTCGTCGGCCAGCAGCAGGATGCGCCGGGAGGTTTCGGCCGCCAGGTCGAGATCGTGGGAGACCTGGATGATCGTGGTGCCCTGTTCCCGGTTGAGGCGCACCAGCAGTTCGGCGATCTCCAGCCGGTGATCAAGATCGAGATGGCTGGTCGCCTCGTCGAGCAGCAGCACCGGTGACTGCTGGGCCAGGGCGCGCGCCAGCAGCACCCGCTGCAGCTCGCCGCCGCTCAGGTCGGTGACCGGCCGTTCGGCCAGCTGCAGGGTATCGGTCAGCGCCAGGGCTTTTTCCACCGCCCGGCGGTCGGCGGAAGTGGCGACGGAGAGCCCGGAGCGGTGGGCGAAGCGTCCCATCGCCACCAGTTCCCCGACCGGGTAGGGAAAGGGAATCTGTGGTGACTGGGGGACCACCGCCGCCAGTTTTGCCATCGCCCTGCGGCCCAGTCGACAGGCCTCCCGCCCCCGCCAGAGAACCCTTCCGGACGCCGGTTTCAGGACGCCGCGAAGCAGCCGCAGCAGGGTCGATTTGCCGCAGCCGTTGGGCCCGAGAACAGCGAGAATTTCACCCTCTTCGATCCGCAGATCGAGACCTTTCAGGATCGGCCGGCGGCCGTAGGAAAAATGCAGTTGTTCAAGCCGGATCATTCGTTCCTCCCTTGCTGCCGGCGCAGCAGGTAGAGGAAGAAGGGCGCGCCGAGCAGGGCGGTGACCACCCCGACCGGAATCTCCGCCGGCGCCAGCAGAGTCCGTGCCAGGGCATCCGCCAGCACCAGGAAGGCGGCGCCGAGCAGGGCCGAAGCGGGCAGCAGGTGGCGGTGGGATGCCCCCCAGAGCAGCCGGGCCACGTGCGGAACGGTCAGGCCGACGAAACCGACCAGCCCGGCCAGGGCGACCGCGGCGGCGGTCAGCGCCCCGGCGGCGGCAAACAGCAGCAGCCGGGCCCGGCCGACTTCGAGGCCGAGATCAGCGGCGGTTTCCTCCCCCTGGGTCAGCAGGTCGAGGGCGCCGGACTGGGCCCAGAGACCGCAGAAGGCGAGTCCCGTCCAGAGGGCGGCCCAGGGCAGCCAGCCGACATCGGCCAGGGCGAGGTTGCCGGCCAGCCAGAAGACCGCGGTCCGCACCGGGTCGGCGGGCGCCATCCAGAGCAGGAACAACAGCAGTGCCGACGCCAGACTGCCGACCATCACCCCGGAGAGGATCAGGGTGTGGGGTGAGCCGCGATGGGCGCGGGCGATCCAGTAGACCAGCAGCAGCGCGCCGCAGGCTCCGGCAAAGGCCGCCGCGGGCAGCAGCAGCGGCGAGCTGAAGCCTAGAGTCAGCGCCGCCACCGCGCCGAGGGCGGCGCCGCCGGAGACGCCGAGGATATAAGGATCGGCCAGGGGATTACGCAGCACCGCCTGGAACGCGCTCCCCGATGCGCCGAGGGCGGCGCCGACCAGCGCCGCCAGCAGCGCCCGCGGCAGGCGGATTTTCAGGACGATGGCGGCATGGGTCGGTGATTCCGACCGTCCCAGCAGCACCGCCAGCAGTTCCGCCGGTGAGAGGGTGAGCGAACCGGCCAGCAGCGACAGCAGCAGGGCGACCGCCAGGGCGGCTGTCAGGATCGGCAGCCAGCCGAGGGCAGAGCGGGACTTCATGGCCGTTCCTCCACCCGCAGCGAGGCGGGGTCGAGATGATGAAAGGCTGCCGCCAGGGCCGTCAGCCCGAGCCCGAGGCGTGGTCCGGGGCGATGGACCCAGTCGGGGTTGACGCTGACAACGCGGCCGGTTTTCACCGCCGTCAACTCCGGCCAGGCGGAGAACAGGTCAGCCGGGTTGGGGGTGCCGGGATGGGGTGAGACGACGATCAGGTCCGGGTCGGCCAGCAGCAGCGCCTCGCTGCCCCAGGTCGGATAACGGCTGATACCGGCGGTCACGACATTTTCACCGCCGGCCGCCTCGATCAGGTCGCCGACCAGGGTCCCGGGACCGGCCACGGTCAACGGCCGGGTCATGACGCAGAACAGTACCCGGGGCCGGGGCAGGCCGGCCACCGCTTTTTCGACCCGGGTGACGGTGGTCGCCAGTTTTTCGGCCAGTTGCTCGCCGCGGGATGTCGCGCCGGTGACCCGGCCGATATTGCGGATCATGGTGATGGTCTGTTTGATGCCGCGCGGGTAGACGACATAGACGGTCAAGCCGAGCCCTTCCATTCGTGCCAGCAGGGCGGGGTTGGCGGAGTCGGCGGAGATGAAGACCAGGTCGGGCTGCCGCAACAGCACCGCTTCGAGGTTGGGATTGGAATAGCCGCCGACCTTCGGTTTGGCCAGCGCGGCCGGTGGCCAGTTGCAGAAGCGGGTGACGCCGATGACGCGCTCCTCCAGTCCGAGGGTGAAGAGGATTTCGGTTACCGCCGGCACCAGCGAGACGATGCGCTGCGGCTGTTCCGGGATCTCGACCCGGCGCCCCATGGCATCGGTCCAGACCGCCGCCCCGGCCGTGAGCGGCGAAAGGAGAAAACAGAGCAGCAGGCTGAGGGAGAGGATGCGCTTCACGAAGACCTCGGTTTTTTCCCCGGTCCATCCGGGGGGATCATTGTATGCGGAAACGGGGGACCTGTAAAACGGTGCCGTAAGGATGTCACAAAACCTGTAGGGGCGTCTGCCGGACGCTCCTACAGTACCACCCCCAAAACCCAAAACCGCGGGGGCGCGGCCCCGCCCGCCGCCCTACTCTTTTGCTCGCCACAAAAGAGTAGGCAGAAAATGGCGCCCGACGAAGCCACCCTGCGGGTTCCTTCACTTCGGCGCCGCCCGGCGGGAGGCATGAAAACTCGGCTGACGCCTCAGACATTCATGCCTCTTGTTTCCGCCGGTCGTCCCCTCCGTTCAGTGGCTTCCACGGGAAGGGACAGCACACCTCAGACAAAGTTCCTCCAGCACAGACGTTGAAGGCGGCCGAGACGTGTACAGATGCAAGGCGTCTCACGCGTCGAGGAATGAGGCGTAGCGGCAGCTACGTCGGAATGACGAGGCGCGTGAGCAACGCAGCAGATGTGCGCGTATCGGCCGCCCTCACTCAAAAATAGGTGGTGATGCCGGCGAACACCTCCCTCGGCGGCATCGGATAGCCGCTGTTCTCCTCGTAATCCTTGTCCAGCAGGTTCTTCAGCGTAATCCGGGCGTCGAAGGTAACGCCGTTGTCAAGGACGAAGGGCCGAGAGAAGCTGGCATCCAGCACTACGTAGCCGGTACCGTCGCGGGTGGCGTCGGCATAGTACTTCAGATAGCGGCCGTCGAGGCGCAGCCGGGCTTCCTTGACCGGGCCGACTTCCATGAAGAGATGGACCTGGTGGCGGGCCTTGTTGTCGAGGAAACGGTCGGTGGCGCGGTCCTTGGGATAGAGGTAGGTGTAGTTGCCGCCGCTTTTCAGCAGTTCGCAGAGCTGCAGGTCAATCTCCATTTCGGCGCCCCAGATGCGGGCTTCGTCCACGTTGACCGGGCTCCAGACGAAACTGCTGTCAGCGCGCCAGTCGATGAGATCCTTGGCGTCACGCCGGAAGGCCGCCAGGGAGAGGTCGCCGAGGTCGCCCAGTTGCTGATCGAGGGCCAGTTCATATTCCCAGGCGGTTT
Source organism: Geothermobacter hydrogeniphilus (assembly GCF_002898515.1). GTDB lineage: Bacteria > Desulfobacterota > Desulfuromonadia > Desulfuromonadales > Geothermobacteraceae > Geothermobacter_A. Next base: position 53,790 of record NZ_PPFX01000016.1, read on the forward strand.
CCGGATCGAGGTCGGGATTCCCCCTGGCGAAACTGGTTGCCGGCCAGTAACGGTCATTGAGGGTCGGGGCGCGGAAGGCACGGCTGACCGAGGCCCGCAGGCGGGTGCTTTCGGTCAGCGAGAAGAGTGCCGCGGCCCGCGGGCTCAACTCATTGTTGAACTCGGAGTGGGCATCGTAGCGCAGTCCCAGCAGCAGGCTGAGACGGGAGGTCATTTCGATCTGGTCCTGGCCGAACAGCGACCAGCGGTTCTCATCGTGGTTGCCGCTGGCGGTGGAGTCAAGCTTGTCATCGTAGAAGTCGCCGCCGAACAAGATGTTGTGCGCATCTCTTTGCCAGCTGGCCGACAACTCGGTGCCGAAGGTTTCAACGATATGGGTGTCGTCGACCGGGGTCCAGCCGCCCGGGTCCCGGTAGTTGTTGCGGCGCCGTTCATAGCTTTGCCGGAGGGTGATCGCCAGGGGACCGGCCGGGCCGGTCAGGGTCAGGGCGGCGAGGGTGTTTTTGTCCTGCTGCCGGGCCTGCGGGCTGGGCCAGGCGGTCGAACCCGGTACGCCGGTATCCTTGTCGAGATAGAAGCCGGACAGGCTGAGGTCGTAACCGCCGCCGAGATCGAAGCCGAGCATCCCCTCCAGGTTGGTCTGGTCGAGGTCGGAGTTGGTCCGGTAGCCCTGCGAGCGATCCAGCCCGGCGCCGAGGCGGTAGCGCATGCCGTCTTTTCTGCGGGTGGTGGAAAAGCTCAGGTCGCGGGTTTCGAAACGGCCTTCGCTCCAGTTCAGCGTGGTCTGCGGTTCCGTTTCGGGCGTGCGGGTGAAGATCTGGATGACTCCGGCCAGGGCGTTGGTGCCGTAGAGGGCCGAGGCCGGTCCGCGCAGGACTTCGATCCGCTCGATCTCGCTCAGTGCCACCGGCAGGTTGCTGAGGTTGAACTGGCCATTCTGCGGTGAATTGAGGCGGATGCCATCGAGCAGCACCAGCACCTGGGCGCCTTCCGAACCGCGGATGCTCGGGGTGGCGATGGCGCCGGCCGGTCCGCTGCTGGTGGTCTGCAGGCCGACGGTGTTGCGCAGCACTTCATCGAGGCGGGTGGCTCCGGTGGCGGCAATCTGATCAGCGGTGATCACCGTCACCGAGGCCGTCAGCTGTGATTTCGGCCGGGCGCTGCGGGTTGCGGTGACCACCACCGGGTCGAGGGTCGCGGCGCGAACCGGGACCGGGGTAGAGCTCAGCATGCTTAGTCCGAGCGCCAGGGCAAGACAACTTCTCTTCATCAAATGGTTCCTCCTGCTTGATTCCCGGCCGATGACCGACGCACCGGCGCAGGGCTGGTCCCCGGGTTGTGAAGAGAGTAAAAAAAGGGCAAAAACAGCAGAAGCCCGCGCACTCGTTGCAGAGGGCACGGGCTTCTCGTTTTTGAAGGGCCGCTTTATCCACCCTCCCATCCCGGGGAGGTTCCTGTGGGGGGTCCGGCCGGCAGGTCTTCTGGCTCACGAATCATCCTCCGGGCCGCCTTCCCGATCCTCGGGGATCAGTGGTCTATCGGCCCTTCGTCCTCGCTTACAGCGGCGGGTCCGCGGGGGATTTGCACCCCACTTCCCTCGTGACGCCGACTTAAGTCAGCGTCAGGCCCTCTCGGGCACCGGTGGACAGACAAAATTGTGTCAAATCAATACGGTGGAAGGAGGGCCGCTGTCAAGGAGAAAACGAGGTTGAGCTGTTGTCCGCCGGGGCGCAGAAGGCCATGAACCGCCGCAGCAGCCTGGTGCGGTATTTTTCGCCGTGCAGCAGCAGGTAAAAATTGCGCCGCAGGTCAAGGAACGGGGTCTGCAGCGCCACCAGGGCGCCGCTCCGGCGGGCCCTGCGGGTTGCCAGCAGGGACAGGCAGCTGATGCCGAGCCCCGCCTCCACCGCCTCCTTGATCGCCTCGGTGTTGCCCAACTCCAGGTAAACGCGGATGTTCCCCAATTTGCCCGCCAATGCCGTCTCGAACACTTCACGGGTGCCGGACCCCTGCTCCCGCAGGATCCACTGCGCCTCCGCCAGGTCCTCTGCGGTGATCTCTCCCTTGCGGGTCAAGGGGTGGTCGGCGGCGGCGTGGATGGCCAGGTGGTCCTGGCGCCAGGGGATGGTCTCGATCGCCGGCTGATGACAGAACCCCTCGATGAAGCCGATGTCGATATTGAAATGCAGCAGCTCCTGGACGATCTGTTCGGTGTTGATGCTCTTCAGGCGGCTCAGAGTCTGCACCGCGTCAACGCCGGATATCTTCTTGTTGACATACATCGCCACCAGTTTCGGCTGGTCGAAGCCGGTCTGGAACTTGTTGGCCACCAACATGACCTGGTAGAGGTCAGTATCGAAGGCGCGGCGCAGATCTTGCCCTCTGACGGGGTGTGTCGGAAAAATCCTGCACCTGGCCAGATTTCCTGTTTTCTTCTTGTCTTTATGGGTGGTCAGAGTTATCTTTTTTTATCAATTTTTAACTATAGATATCTTCCGAGCGGTGAGGTCATGGATAAAATCGACAAATGGCTGACCATTGATGAACTGGCGGGCTACATCAAAATGAGCCGGACCAAGCTCTACGGCATGGCCCAGCGTGGTGAGGTTCCCGCCTCCAAGATTGGCAACCAGTGGCGTTTTGACCGGGAGGAGATCGATCAGTGGATGAAGGCGCACGCGACAGGAACTGTCGGAGCTGATAATAAGGACAAGAAGCAATGAACGGTGGACCCCACAGCCAACTGGCCAACTTTATCTGGTCCATCAGCGACCAGCTTCGGGGGGTCATGGCATGAGCACGCCGGATAGAGGAGAACTGATCGTTTACCGTACCGAAGATGGGCAGGCGGAAGTCCATCTGCAAACCCTGGACGGCTCTGTCTGGCTCAGTCAGGGGAGCTGTTCGATACCACCAAGCAGAACGTCAGCCTGCACATCAAGAACATCCTCAAGGAAGGGGAGCTGGCTGAGGATTCAGTTGTCAAGGAATACTTGACAACTGCCGAGGACGGCAAGCGTTACCAGACCAAGCATTACAACCTGCACATGATTCTGGCGGTGGGCTACCGGGTGCGCTCGCCGCGCGGCACCCAGTTTCGCCAGTGGGCCACCGCCCATCTGGCCGAGTATCTGGTCAAGGGCTTCGTCATGGACGACGAGCGGCTCAAGAACCCCGGCGGCTGGGACTACTTCGACGAGCTGCTGGCCCGCATCCGCGAGATCCGCGCCTCCGAGAAACGCTTCTACCAGAAGGTGCGCGACCTCTTCGCCCTCAGTTCCGATTATCGGGCCGATGACCGTGCCGCCCAGCTCTTCTTTGCCGAAACCCAGAATAAGCTGCTCTTCGCCGTCACCGGACAGACCGCTGCCGAAATCGTCGTCTCCCGCGAGGCCATGGCGCGCATCGCCCGCGAGCGATTCGACGCCTTCGACGAAAATCGCCGACTGGTCGAGGCCAGGCAGGCCGATGCCGAAGATATCGAGGAGCTTGCGCGGATCGAAAAGCAACTTGAACACAAAAAGGGGGGGCAATGACATCGTGGGGCGGATGATCCTGGACATTGTTAGCATCTCGACCCCGGAAGTCGCCCAGGAAGTCACCCCGGAAGTTCGATTGATCTCAGTTCTTGCCGGCGAGATGACCCGGAAACAGCTCAAAGAGGCGTTTGGGCTGAGAGACGATGAACATTTTCGCAAGGCTTATTTGCTCCCCGCTTTGGAGGCCGGGTGGGTTGAAATGACCATCCCCGACAAGCCGCGCAGCAGCAAACAGAAATACCGCCTGACCGACAAGGGGTGTCAGCTGAAGACCCAGCACGGCGGTGGATAACTTGCGACAAACTGCTTGTGACAATCCGGCTAAGGCTTTACTTGGAGCGACAAAAGAGAGGTTTTTAAAGGGGATCCTATGAAGCAGATGAAACCGTTTGCCGGAACATGGCGCATCGTCGAGATGGAGGTCTGGGGTCAGGATTATGTCGACATGGAGGTTCCTGGATACTTCTTCATCGGCTCGGATGGAACCGGCAAGTTTCAGTTTGGCCTGGTCTCCGGGGACATCGACGGACGGGTGGAGCCATGTGGTAATGATCCACGTTTCGATTTTTCCTGGTCCGGACAGGAAGAAAATGATTCGGTCTGCGGTCGGGGCTGGGCGGTCATTGAAGATGGGGAGCTGAACGGCCGCATCTATCTGCATCTCGCTGACGACTCCGCCTTTCGGGCCACCAGAACCAAGTGAGCAACTGCCGTGAGTGAATATCAGTATCTTGAATTTCTTGCTGTTGACCACCCCTTGACGGCTCGGGAAATGGCCCATCTGCGGGGGATTTCAACCAGGGCGCAAATCACGCCGGTCAGTTTCATCAACGAATACAGTTGGGGCGGACTGAAGGCCGATCCTCGCGATTTCATGCGGCAGTTTTTCGATGCCCATGTATTTATCGCCAACTGGGGGGATGCCATCTTTATGGTGCGCTTGCCCAAAGAGGCCATCGACCAGAAGACACTCAAGGCTTTTTGTACCAGTCCGCATCTTGAATTTGAAAAGTTACCGGAGCATTGGCTGTTGACCTGGTCCCTTGGCGAAACCGAGGATTACGATCGCTTCGGCTATGTGGATGAAGGCCCCGGCTTGATGCCCCTTCTTGCTCCTGTGCGGGAGGAACTGATGCGGGGTGACCTGCGCAGCCTGTATCTCGGTTGGTTGCGGGCTGTGACGACCGAGGAAACCGACCCGGACGATCTGGAACCCTTAGCGTTTCACGGGTTGAATAATCTGACAGCTGCGCAGCAGGCGCTGGCTGAATTTCTCGAAGTCGACATCGACCTGCTGGCCGGGGTGGGCAGCGGAAGTAAAGAGAATCAACCAGACCCAGCGGATGACGCGGCACTCGATGCCTGGCTGGATCATTTGCCAAAGGCGGAGGTCAATGGATACCTTCGGCAGATGTTGGGTGGGCAGGGTGCCAGCGCCGAACGGGCCTTGAGGCGACGGTACGCCGCCTGGCAGGCGCAGTCGGGACCGACGCAAAATGTACGCCGCTCCGTTGCGGAATTGTGGCGGCTGGCCGAGGAGGCCAAGGGCCTGCGGTTGGTCGAAGAAGCCAAGGTCCGCCAGCAAGCCGAGATCGAGCGCAAGAGGCAACGGGATGCCTGGCTCGCCAAGCTGGCGGCGGATTTTCCCCGGGCCTGGAAGTCGGCCCATGAAGACGCCGGCAAAGGCCACGCCCATGCCTACGACGCGGCGTGCCGCCAACTGGTCGATTTGCGCGATGCCTACAGTCAGCATGCTGCCTTGGCAGCGTTCCAAAAGGAGTTTCAGGAGTTCATGGCCGAACACTCGCGCCGTCGTGCCCTGGTGCAGCGTCTGGTCAAAGCGGGATTATGGCGAGACAAATGAGCGTCGACAGGAACAATGAAGCGGAGAGTTTTCGCGCCTGGGCACCGGATTTCGACAGGTGGCCAAAGAGCTGGATGGGCGTTGCGGAAGATCTCGCCTACGGCAAGAAGCTGTTGCCCTGGTTTGCCGGTTTTCTGCAGGCACTTTATGCCGAGGGGATGGCCAGAAAAACCTATGTTCAATACCGTGACACTCTGTGGCTTCTCGGTGGGACGATCATTCGCGAGATTTCTCTTTACGAGGCGTATCAGGCTGACCCTCTTGAGAAGCTGCGCGAATCGGTGGCTGATGACGGTATTCTGCCTGATCATTACGATCAGATGACCCAGGCCGAATTAAGAGCCTTCGAGCGCATGTGTCGCAGGTTTGAAAAACATCTTGAGAAGCTGAGGTGAGGAACATTGTTCCTCTTCTCTTGGCGTTAAACGTCGTGGTCGCCGGAGCGATGAAGAGCAGGGCGACCTGTTCCGCGAAAGAAAGAGGGGGCTTGGTGTAGTTCACGACCTGCCCCCAAAAAAAGTAACCCGCCGGGGTGCGCATGACAGGCCGAAACCTGCAGAGGCGGGGCGGGTGTTGTTACCGGTAGTGTAGAAAGAATTGCCCGACATGGCAAGCATGAAAATATCATGCAAATACCAGTGTCTCTCTTCCCTCTGGGCAGATGTCTTCTTGCAGAAAACGTCCCCCTCATACGGCGACATGGAGCCAGTAAAAAACCCGCCAAAGTGTGCATGGCCGCAAGCGGCCAGAGGTATGGCGGGTGTGTCGGCCGCAGTGTAGTCCAATCCATAACAATTCAGCTCGCTTAGACTAAACGAATGATTGCCAGACGTCAATGCTTCGCTGTCTGGCAGGGGGAACGAAAATGTTTCCATTGCCGTGACCGCGGGGTGTTGCTCATGGTTATGAAAATGGATAGGACTAACCAGGAACGAAGGGGCATTGACCTTATCTGCTGCCGCCGGAAGATTTCACAGATGTCGTTCGAAATCCATTTGTTGATGTAGGATCCGCACGACGTCAATCCCATGATCCGTCAATTTGAAAAAAATGACATGGGAGCCGGACCGGACTTTTCGATAGCCTTTCCTCACGTCACTGATGTCGGTGGCTGTTGGTGAATCACCGGCTTGTGCCTGCATCGCAGCCCATAGCTCGCGCACATATTTTTCCGCCTGGTCAATCCCCCATTCAGCAAGGGTGTAATCCCAGATGTCACTCAGGTCGGACTTCGCCCTGGGGGATAGGATCACCGGTTTCATAGAGACAGGGATTTCTTTTTGTCGGCGATGAACGCATTGATGTCCAAGCCGGTCGAAGGCCCGGAATTCTCTCCTTCGATCAAGGCCTGTCGTAATTTCTCCAGCTTGATATGGTCCCTTCTGATCAGGTCCCGCACATAGTCGGATGCGTTAGCGTATCTTCCGCTTTGCACGCATTCTTCAACCCAGGTCTTCATCTGGTCCGGTAGCGAAATATTCATTGTTGCCATGTCAGACTCCTGTTTTTGGTTTGACAGGATCAAGTTATGGCAAAGTTTGTCAATTGTCAAACTCTGCCAAGCTTTTCAGGTCCGCCCCGGGTGGCTGGAGTGGCCCCGCCCCCCCGTCATCCCGGAAACAAAAAAAGCACATCCCGGTCGGGACGTGCTTTTTTGAACAATTGAAAGAAGAATGGTCGGGGCGAGAGGATTTGAACCTCCGACCCCCTACTCCCGAAGCAGGTGCGCTACCAGACTGCGCTACGCCCCGACACTTCTTCTTCCAGACCGTACCCAGTCGGTACGGCAGAACGGTTTATACTCTTTTCGCGGGGCGTTGTCAATGCCCCTATTTATGTTTGTTCGCTTCGTGTTCGACCCAGTTTCCGGCTTTCTGCATGTCACGGCCGAGGCCGCTGAGGCACTCGCAGCCGGTCAGGGCCAGAAGCAGGATGAGCAGGCCCAGGGCGATCAGGCGTTTCATGAATTATTCCTCCTTGGCGTGTCAATCAATTTTTGCAGGCGGTCAGTCGGCAGTGCCCTTGCGCTTCTTCCTGCGGTCTTCCCGCCACATGTCCAGCAGCAACAGCCCGACTCCGACGGTGATGGCCGAGTCAGCGATGTTGAAGGCCGGCCAGTGGTGACCGTACCAGTGGGCATCGAGAAAATCAATCACCTCACCGAGGCGGATGCGGTCGACCAGGTTGCCGATGGCGCCGGAGAAGATCAGCGCCAGGGAGGTGGCGCCGAGCTTCTGCTCATCGGTCATGCGATGCAGGTAAAAGAGAATAGCCCCGCCGGCAACGATGGCGATGATAATGAACAGCGGCATGCGCAGTGAACTGTCAGCCAGCATGCCGAAGGCCGCGCCACGATTACGCACGTAGGTAATGTTGAAAAAGTTCTTGATCACCTGCACCGACTCGTAGAGCGCGAAGCTGCGGTCGATGTAGAACTTGATCAATTGATCGAGCAGCAGCAGCGGCAGGCTGATGCCGACCAGGATGCGGTAGCGCAGCGGCACGTCAGGCATCCAGGGCTTCACGGCAGCGCCGGCAGACGGTCGGCCGGGCTTCTTCCTCGCCGACGCTTTTACTGTAGTTCCAGCAGCGCTCGCATTTTTCACCCTCCGCCTTGTCGACGCGGATAACCAGTTCCGGGAGCTCGTCACTGGCCTTGCCGTCGGTCAATTCTTCCACCAGTTCCGCCTGGGAAACGATGCACAGGGTGGCCAGTTCATTTCGGTAGTTCTCGGCCAGTTCGCGCCAGGGACCGGTTGCCGCGGCGAGGGTCACCCGGGCATCGAGGGAATGGCCGATCAGCTTGGCGTTGCGGGCTTCCTCCAGGGCTTTGGAGATGGCCGAACGCAGCTGCAGCAGGCGGCTGTAGCGTTCTTCCAGGTCAAGATCCCGCAGCTCGTCGAAACTCGCCGGAAATTCAGCCAGGTGGACGCTCTCTTCCCGCTCGCCCGGCAGTTCGGTCCAGATTTCGTCGGCGGTGAAGGAGAGCACGGGGGCGATCCAGCGGGTCATCGCATCGAGGATGCGGTACATGGCCGTCTGGGCGCTGCGTCGTTCAAGGCTCTTGGCCGGGGCGGTGTAGAGCCGGTCCTTGAGCACGTCGAGGTAGAAGGAGCTGAGGTCGACGCTGCAGAAGTTGTGGACCGCGTGGTAGAGAACGTGGAACTGGTATTCGTCGTAGGCGCGCTTCATCCGCTCGGTCAGCGCTGCCAGCCGCGACAGCGCCCAGCGGTCGATTTCGAGCATTTCGTCGGTGGCGACCAGGTCCGTCTCCGGGTCAAAATCGTGGATATTGCCGAGGATGTAGCGGGCGGTGTTGCGGATGCGCCGGTAGGCCTCGGAGACCTGCTTGAGGATGTCGTCACCGACCCGGTTGTCATCGCGGTAATCCTGGGTGGCGACCCAGAGACGCAGGATCTCGGCGCCGTACTGTTTGATGACCTTCTCCGGGGCGATGACGTTGCCGGCCGATTTCGACATCGGCCGGCCGTTCTGGTCGAGGACGAAGCCGTGGGTCAGGACCGCTTTGTAGGGCACCCGGTCGCGGGCGCCGAGTGCTGCCAGCAGACTGCTGTGGAACCAGCCGCGGTGCTGATCGGAACCTTCCAGGTAGAGATCCGCCGGGTACTGCAATTGCGGATGCGGTTCGACCACCGCTGCCTGGGAGACGCCGGAGTCGAACCAGACGTCGAGGATGTCGGTCTCCTTGCGGAACTCATCGCCGCCGCATTCGGGGCAGACGGTCCCTGCCGGCAGCAGTTCACCGGCGTCCTTCTCAAACCAGATATCCGAGCCGACCTCCTCGAACTGGTCGGCGATATGGTGCATGATTTTGCCGTCGGCCAGGGCGTGGCCGCACTTGCTGCAGTAGCAGGCGGTGATCGGTACCCCCCAGCTGCGCTGGCGGCTGATGCACCAGTCGGGGCGGTTCTCGATCATGTTGTAGATCCGATCGCGACCCCAGTGGGGAATCCACTCGACCTGGCCGATGGCGGTCAGCGCCTTCTGCCGCAGCTCGTTGGCCTCCATAGAGATGAACCACTGCTCGGTGGCGCGGAAGATGATCGGTTTCTTGCAGCGCCAGCAGTGGGGGTAGCTGTGGGAAATGTTCGCGGCCTGCAGCAGGGCGCCGACCTCGTTCAGCTTGTCGTTGACGGCGCCGTTGGCCTCGGCGACCTTCATGCCGCCGAACAGTTCCAGGTCTGCGCGGTAGCGGCCGTAGTCGTCGACCGGGTTGTAGACCTCAAGACCGTACTTGAGGCCGACGATGTAGTCGTCCATGCCGTGTCCGGGGGCGGTGTGGACGCAGCCGGTGCCCGCCTCCAGGGTGACATGGTCGCCGAGGATGATCAGCGAGTCGCGCGCGTAGAGAGGGTGGCGGCAGGTCTGACGCTCAAAGATCCCGGCGTTGAAGCTGGCGACCACCCTGCCTTTCTCACGGCCGAGGGACTGCATGACGCTCTGCCACAGCCCTTCGGCCAGCACCAGCAGCTCGTCGCCGCTTTCGACCACCACGTAGTCGAGGGCCGGGTTGAGACAGATGCCGAGGTTGGCGGGAATGGTCCACGGGGTGGTCGTCCAGATGACAAAATCGAGCGGTCGTTCGCCGACGGCATCCCGCAATTCATTGGGCAATTCACCGTTGAAGCGGAACTTGACGTAGATCGACGGCGAGCTGTGATCGGCGTACTCGACCTCGGCCTCGGCCAGGGCGGTGACGCAGGAAGAGCACCAGTGGACCGGCTTCTTGCCCTTGAAAAGCCCGCCGCGTTCGGCGAAGCGGGCCAGTTCCCGGGCTGTGGCCGCTTCGTAGCCGGCGGTCATGGTCAGGTAGGGATGTTGCCAGTCGCCGAAGATGCCGAGACGCTGGAATTCCTCACTCTGGATGGAGACCCATTCCCGGGCGTAGTTGCGGCATTCCTTGCGGATTTCGACCTTGCTCATCTCGCGTTTCTGCTTGCCGAGTTTCTGGTCGACCTTCAGTTCGATCGGCAGGCCGTGGCAGTCCCAGCCGGGGACGTAGGGCGCGTGGAAACCCTGCATCCGTTTACTCTTGATGATGATGTCCTTGAGGATCTTGTTGAGGGCATGACCGATATGAATATGGCCGTTGGCGTAGGGCGGGCCGTCGTGCAGGGTGAAGGTCGGTTTGCCTTTGCCGGCGGCATGTAGTTTCTCTTCGAGCTTGAGCTGCTGCCAGCGTTGCAGCATCTCCGGCTCCCGCTTCGGCAGGTTGCCGCGCATCGGGAAATCAGTTTTGGGAAGATTGAGGGTCTGCTTGTAGTCCATATCGGCGCTCCTGGGCACCCGTTCGGCGGGCGCAAATCAAGAGCACCAAATTAGCAGAACAGCGGCTGTATCGCAAGAGGAAGTAGGTCGGGGGAAAAAGCCGGTGGGGTGCTGTCTTTTTGGTGGGAGAAGTGACCTATCGGACAGGGGTCGCGCGGGACGCGTCACGGCCGGACGGGGCGGGCCGTCCGGCCGCTATGGGGTCAGGCGATCTGTTGCCGGCCGAATTCGGGGATGTCGAGGCTGTCGCGCAGCAGGTTGGAGATGTTGGTGCCGGCCTGGTTGGCGCGCTCCTGGAGGATCTGCATTTCCTGATCGTTGACTCGGCAGGAGATAATGAACCGTTTCGGATTTTTGACAGATTTTCCCATGAATACGTCTCCTTCGGAATAAATGGCAGTGCGGCTGATCACTGCAGGTGTTGGTCTGGTTGCCGTATACGGTTTGCAAGGGGGCTGCCAATATTAAACAGTGTTGGATGAAAACTGAAAAAAGCTTTTAACACAGTTGGTTGGGATGAGTTTTGAGGTGCGCGTCAGGATTGGCAATGAGGCTTGATGAAGGACAGAATGACACATGTGCGCTGACGATGTTACCAAATGACACATTCATGTGCTGATGTCACCGGTTCATGGAATTCGCGGGGCAGTGGGCCGACAGGGGACAGCTGTCGCAGAGCGGCCGGCGTTTGCGGCAGTACTCCTTGCAGAGGATGACGATCAGGGCGTGGTATTCATTGAACATCGCGGAGGACGCCGGCAGGGACTCCATGAACATTCGTCGCAGGTCATCGTAGCTTCCGTCACCGGGCAGCCTGTCCAGTCTCCCGAAAAGTCTGCGGGTGTAGGCGTCGACAACGAAGCTCGGCTGCTCGCCGGCATAGAGCAGGATCGAGTCGGCGGTTTCCGGGCCGACACCTTTCAGTTTCAGCAGCTCATCGCGGGCGATGGCGAGGGGTTGGGCGAGCAGCCGGCGGATATCCCCTTGATGGTTGTCGATGAGATGGGCGGTGAAAAGTTGCAGCCGCTCGCTTTTCTGCCGAAAGAAACCGGCCGGGCGGATAAGGCGCTGCAGTTCATCCGGGGGCAGATCGTGCAGGGTGGCAGTCTGCAGTGCGTCGGCCCGTCGCAGGTTGCCGATGGCTTTTTCAACATTGGTCCAGGCGGTGTTCTGGGTGAGGATGGCGCCGATCGCCATTTCGAAAGGGGTGTCGGCCGGCCACCAGTGCTGCGGGCCGAAATGTTCGAACAGCAGATGATAGACCCGTTGCAGAAAGGTTGTCGTCGGGACGCGGTTTTTCGGGAGTTGATCGAAGGGGCCGGCCATGCGGCATGATTTAACATAATCCGTTGCGGTGAGTCCATCTTCTGTCGGGATGCTTCAGCGGCGGTTCATTGAAGCGAAAAAACCGATCTGAAGAAAAAAAGCTTAAGGCTCATGGTCGGAAGGGCGATATGAAGAAGGGATACCCACCAGATCGGAGACCTTTCTCATGAGTGAAATGACAAGGCAAGAGATTCTGCTCGAAAGCGGAACCAACGAGATGGAGATTATCGAGTTCTATCTCGGCACCCAGCCCTTCGGCATCAATGTGCAGAAACTGCGGGAGATCATTCCTTACGATCCGAACGCGGTGACCCGGCTGCCCGATGTTCATGAATCGATGCTCGGCACCCTGCTGCTGCGTGGACGCACCCTGCCCCTGATCGATATCAGGAAACATGTCGAGGCCAGGCCCGGTGAAGAGGATGCCGATACCCGCCGGGTGGTGCTGGTCTGCGAGTTTAATGAGTTGACCAACGGGTTCCTGGTCGACGGAGTCAACCAGATTCACCGGGTCTCCTGGGAACAGGTCCAGCCGATGTCGGTCTTTCTCGACCAGTACAAGCCCCGTTTTACCGGCAGCATCCAGATCGACAACCGGGAAATTCTGATTCTCGATCTCGAACACGTGGTGGCGGAAATCGATCCCGAGGCCGGCACGGCCTATGATGATGTCCAGGGGGCCAGTGCTGTCGCCACCCCCGAAACCCGCAGGGAAAAGCTGCTGATGCTGGCCGAAGATTCAGCCATTATTCGTTGCGGCATCCAGCGGGTGCTGAAGGCTTCAGGCTATGAGCAGCTGCAGGTGTTCGATAACGGCAAGGACTGCTGTGACGCTGTCAAGGCTCTCAAGGAGAAGCATGGTTCCGACCTGCAGGAGGTTCTACACCTGGTCATTTCCGACATCGAGATGCCGAAGATGGATGGTTTGACCCTCTGCCGGCAGATCAAGGAGGCCATGGGGCTCAAAAACCTGCGGGTGATTATGTTCTCTTCGCTGATCAACGAGCAGATGGCACTCAAATGTGACCAGGTCGGTGCCGACGGTTATGTCACCAAACCGCAGATTCCGGAGTTGGTGGAGATGGTGGACCGACTGGTTTTTGGGAGCGAGGGCGGCTGAAATTGCTGCGAGGGCGGCCGATACGCACGCATCTGCTGTGTTGCTCGCACCTTCAGTCGCTGCGGAGTAGCTGCCGCTACACCTCACTCCCTCAGCTGCGAGACGCCTTGCAGCTACGCACGTCTCGACCGCCTTCAACAGTAGTGCTGGGGGGGACTGCCGATCTTCTTTGCGGCTGGATCCGGCATGATCAGTCCAGCAGGCCGTTCAGGCCGATGCCGAAAATCGGATCCTGACCGGCCTCCTCCTGGTGGTCGCTACCACCGGGGGAGTAGGATGTAATTCCGAAATGAGTGCGATCGTCGAGTTGCAGGGCAAAGTTGGTTGTCACAGCGGCCGGTCTGGTAGGCGTTCTTGACGTCCGCGGCGACGACAACAGCAGTTGGCGCAGATCCGGGACCGGCTTTGTTTGTTCGGACGGGGCCTGTCGCGAGGACGGGTAGACGGTGTTGAAGCAGAACAGGTCGAGGCCCAGGGCGTGCCCGGGAAGACCGGCCGGCAGGATCAGGCTCAGAATAAGGACCAGGTACCGCATCAGGTTCCTCCGTTTCTCCTCCTCTGGATACTTCTTTGTATGAGCATCAGCCATGCCGGTTTTCGGTGCCGAAAATGCGCCCTGGGATGCAATTTTTACCCTGTGGCAAGTGGTTGAAATGACGTTGGTGAGCATTTCCCGGCAACAACGGGGAGAGTTGTGGTGACGGATAAGGGCGCTCAATAAGGTCCCCATGGGCGTTGTGGCACAGTTGGCACACTTGGACAGGCGACAATCTGCGACGCTGTGTCAGGTTGTTTGGCAGTGACGGATGATGTGAACAACGCTGCGGACGGATGCGTTATGGTCGCTCTCGCCCCACCGTTCCAAGGCGGCTCAAATGTCGTTAGATGCAAGGCGCGCGAAGACTGAAACCACAGGCGTAGCGGCAGCTACGTCGAGGATTGAAGGCTGAGGGCAACGCCGCAGATGACGGCATTTCAGCCGCCCTCACTACATGGCCGGCATCAGCCGGCGCCCGAAACCGAAACGTGGCACCCAATCCTGGACCAAGGCGGCGATTTTCTTGACCGGCAGCGGTTTGCTGAAGAGGAATCCCTGGCCGTGGTGACAACCGTTTTTCTTCAGGAAGCGCATCTGCTCACGGGTTTCGATCCCTTCGGCGACGACTTCCAGCTTGAGATTGCGCGCCAGGTCGATAATGGCGTGGGTGATGGCGGCATCTCCGGCGACGCTGGTCAGGTCGCGGACAAAGCTCTGGTCGATTTTCAGTTTCGAGATCGGGAACTGCTTGAGACAACTGAGGCTTGAATAGCCGGAGCCGAAATCGTCGATCGCCAGGTGGACACCCATTTCCCGCAGGGCGTGCATGGTGCCGATGGCATTTTCGACATCGTTCATTATTGAACTTTCGGTGATCTCAAGCTCCAGCAGTTCCGGCGGCAGTCCCGATTCATCGAGGATTTCACCGATCATTTCGATCAGGTTGTTCTGACGGAACTGGCGGCGTGAAAGATTGACGGCCAGACGCAGGGGACGCATCCCCTGGTCCAGCCATTCCTTATGCTGTCTGCAGGCGGTTCGCAACACCCATTCACCGATCGGGATGATCAGGCCGGTCTCCTCGGCCAGGGGAATGAAGTCGGCCGGTGAAATCAGCCCGCGTTCCGGATGCTCCCAGCGGACCAGGGCTTCGAGGCCGACCGGTTTGCGGCGGGTCAGGCTGTATTGCGGCTGGTAATGGACCCGCAACTGTTCCTGCTGGATCGCCTGGCGCAGGGCCGATTCGAGAGTCAGCATCTCATGGGCTTTCGATTTCAGCTCGGCGGAGAAAAACTGGTAAGTGTTGCGGCCTCGTTCCTTGGCCAGGTACATAGCGGCGTCGGCGCATTTCATCAGTTCTTCGGCGTCTTCAGCGTCATGCGGGTAGAGGCTGATGCCGATGCTGGCTGTCGGGTAGAGGTCATGACCGTCGACCTGCAGTTTGCGCGAAAGGGTGTTGAGGAAGTTCTGCGCCATGCGGCTGACGGCATGGTCGTCGTGGATATCTTCGAGCAGGATGACGAATTCATCTCCGCCAAGCCGGGCGACGGTGTCGGTTTCCCGCACGCAGCCGCCGAGCCGGGAGGCGATTTCCTGCAGGAACAGGTCGCCGCAGGAGTGGCCGAGGGAATCGTTGACGTTTTTGAAACGGTCGAGGTCAAGGAACATCAGCGCCAGCGGACGGTCGTTGCGTCTCGCTTTGGCCAGAGCCTGCCTCAGGCGGTCGATGAACAACATCCGGTTCGGCAGGTCGGTGAGGGCGTCGTGGAGCGCCAGGTGCTGCAGGGTCTGCTGGTTCTGGCGCAGGTGCTTTTCGGCCAGCAGGCGTTCGGTCACATCGCGGGAGGCTTCGATGATGCCCTGGATCGAACCGTCATCGCTTTTCAGGGGTGTCGCTTCGACCTCGAAGTGCCGTACGCGGCCGTCCGGGAGACGATAATCCTGGATATGGCGGGAAATTGTTCCCTTGCGCGCTTCAGCGAGGGAGCAGCTGGAACCGCTGCGACAGGGACGTTCCGGACGGTCGGGAAGCCGGTGGCAGCGCAACGGCCAGTTGTCTCCCGGATCACCGGCCAGCAGTTGGCCCGCGGCCTTGTTTTTCAGCCGCACCCGGCAGTCGAGGTCGGTGACCATGATCGGGTCCATGACGCCGTCGATGACCCGTTGCAGGAAACTGCGTTCAGCGTCGATTTTGCGTTCCAGCTGCTTGCGGGAGGTAATGTTGCGCAGGGTGACCAGCTGGGCCGGATATCCGTCCCATTCGATGGCGCTGGTCAGTCCTTCAACGACGACCGGCATGCCGCCTTTGCCGAGAAATTCGATTTCACTGCTTTTCTCCGGCTTGAGGGGGAAAATGAAGGGTGTCCCGATGAGGTTCTCCTGGCTGGTGCCGAAAAGCTCCTCGGCGGCCGGGTTGGCGAAACTGATGATGTCGTTATGGTCGAGAACGATGATGGCGTCGGCATAGTGCTGGACCAGGGTCTGCAGGCGCGCCCCGGCTTCGACCGCCTGGATACTGGTGGTTTCCACCGCCTTGTACAGCTTCTGGCGTTCGATGGCATAGCGGACGGTGTTGGCCAGGCTGCTCGGGCCGAAACCACCCTTGACAAGGTAGGCCTGGGCACCGGAACGAACCAGGTCGATGGCCTGTTGTTCCTGATCATTGTCGCAGAGGATGACAACCGGCAGTTCGGGATATCGCTGGTGCAGGCGTTCAAAGAGCTCGCCGTCGGTGGTGTCCGGCAGCCCGAGATCCACCAGGGCGACGTCAAAGTCCTGTCGCCTGCCGAGTGCCAGGGCATTGTCGAGGCGGTCGGTCAGGGTGAGGTGAAAACGAAAGGATTTGGCGGCCGCGAGCTGTTCCCTGACCAGGGTTGCCGCCGTGTTCTGGTCTTCGACCAGCAGGATTTTCAGATCGTTGTAATCCACCATGAGTGACCCCCCGATAATTGATATCTTCTTATCGGTCGGGCCGGGCGGGAAGTTAACGATGTTCTCAGTTGGGCAGGGTGACGACGGCCAGCCAGAAACTTTCGATGGTTTTAATCACTCCGAAGAACTGGTCGAGGTCGACCGGCTTGGTGATAAAGCAGTTGGCGTGCAGGTTGTAGCTCCGCAGAATATCTTCTTCGGCTTTCGAGGTGGTCAGGACGACGACCGGGATGCGTTTCAGGTCTTCATCGGCTTTGACCTCGGCGAGGACTTCCCGACCATCCTTTTTCGGCATATTGAGATCCAGCAGCACCAGTTCGGGTCGGGGGCGGCCGGCATATTCACCGATGCCGCGCAGGTACTTCAGTGCTTCGACGCCGTCGTGTACGACATTGAGGTTGTTGAGGATCTTTCCTTCGCGCAGCGCCTCTTTCGTCAGACGCACATCGGCCGGGTTGTCTTCGACCAGCAGGATTTCGATCGGATGGCTGTTGGCAATAGGGGTCATGGGTTCCTCCTGTCGGGAATAACAAACCAGAAACAGGCGCCGTTTCCGGGTTCGGAATCGACGCCGATATGTCCTCCGTGGCGTTCCGCTATTTTTTTGCACATGGCCAGGCCGATGCCGGTTCCGGGGTACTCGGCCAGGCCGTGCAGACGCTGAAATACCTGAAAAATCCGTTCCCGGTAGAGGGTGTCAATGCCGATGCCGTTATCCTGGATCAGGATGCGCCAGGCATCTTTCTCGCGCCGGCTGAACACCTTGATGACCGGCGGATTCTGCCCGTGGAATTTGATCGCGTTGCCGATCAGGTTCTGCAGCAGCCGCTCCATCTGTCCCGGGTCGGCAACCAGGTTCGGCAATCGTTCGCTTTCGATTCTGGCGCCATTTTCCTCGATCGTCAACTCAAGATTTTTCAGGGCCCGGTCAAGGACCCGGTTGAGATCGACTTCAACGAAGGGGTCGCCCTTGCGATCGATTCTCGAATAGTCGAGCAGGTCGTTGATCAACTGTTTCATGCGGTTCGCCGCGTCGACGGCGAAGTGGATGAATTCATCGGCATCCGCGTCCAGCTGCCCCTGGTAGCGCCGCTGCAGCAGCTGGACATAACCGGTGATAATCCGCAACGGCTCCTGCAGATCGTGGGAGGCGACATAGGCGAACTGTTCCAGGTCCTGGTTCGATCGCTGCAATGCCGCGGTGCGCTCCATGACCCGCTGCTCAAGCTCGACCGTCAGCCGCCGCAGGTCTTCCTCGGCGCTCCGCCGCAGTTGCAGCTCCCGGTTCAGTTGCCGGTGCTGCGCGTCGAGCTGGGCCGCCATCTGTTCCATGCTGGCCGCGAGTTCGCCCAGTTCGTCCCGACTGTCGAGGGGGGCGGGGTGGTTGAAGTCGCCCCGGGCGATCTGGCCGGCACGGCTTCGCAGCTTCTTGATCGGCCTGATCAGGGTTTTGCGGGTGAGAATTGTCAGGATGATGATCAGCAGCAGGGTTGCCGCGGCGGTGGTGCCGATGCTGATGCGCAGAAGCTGCTTTTTTTCCGCTTTGAGGGTGCGATTTTTCAGGGCGAGGACCACCTGCCAGCTCCACGGAGGGAACTGCCGGGTGAGAAAGACATCGTTGTCGTCCGGGTTACTGGTCTCGAACTCGATCGTCTCCGCCGGATTCCAGCCCCGGGAGGTCAGGAACCGGAAATGGTTATCCACGTGCAGTTTCTCGTCGTCGGGATGGGTGTCGAGCAACAGCTTGCCGTTTCGGTTGAAAATGAGCAGGCGCCCGCCTTCCGGAAGGAGAAAGTCGGTTGCGGCCTGCAGCGCCTGTTCCTGTCCCGCCGTCCCGCCGTTCGGGTATTGCCGCTGCAGGGGCGCGAGGTGTTGCTGAAAGAAGAGGTCGAGCAGGCTGTGCATGCCCCGCAGGGCCTGCTGGTTGAGGCTGTGAGTGGACAGCTGCAGCTGCAGAAAAGAGAGGGCGCCGATGATCAGCAGCACCAGCGGCATGATAGCGAGGAAGCTCTTGTGGGACAGTCTCATTGCGGGGAAATATTTTCTGCGATACCGAGAGCGCAGGGCAGGTCAACCTGTACCCGGGTGAAGACTCCGGCCTCCGACTCGAAGGTCAGTCGGCCGCCATGTTCCTGGATGATGCCGTGGCTGATGGAGAGTCCCAGACCGGTTCCTTCTCCGGCCGGTTTGGTCGAAAAGAAGGGGGCCAGGATCCGGTTGCGGATTTCATCCGGGATGCCGGTGCCGTTGTCGTGGATGCTGGTACGGATGAAGCCGCCTCCCAGGTAGTCGGCGCGGATGGTCAGTTTCTTTTCGGTACTTCTGCGATCGGGAAACCTGCTGTTCAGGGCGTAACGGGCATTGTTGATCAGGTTGAGAAAAACCTGTTCGATCTGTTGCGGTTGAACATTGACGGCCGGTAGGTCGTCGGGCAGGTCGACGCGGAGTTCAATGCCGTCCTTGTAGAGCTGGTTGCGGACCAGTCCCAGGGTGTCATCGAGAATCGCCGCGACGGAGGCGGGACGCCTGGTCTCCTGTCGTTGGCGGGAAAAATGGAGCAGTTTGCTGACAATGCCGGCGATCCGATCGCCTTCCCGTTCGATGCGCCCGGCAATCCCAATCGCCTCGGAGTTGTCGGCGGCGCATTTTTTCAGGATAGCGGCGTAATTGATGATGCCGTTGATGGGATTGTTGATTTCATGGGCGACCCCCGCTGCCAGTTCTCCCAGGGAGGCGAGCTGGTCGGTGCGTATCGCTTCGGACTGCAGGCGCACGCGCTCGGTGATGTCGTTGGAGAGTTCGATCACCCGGTCAACGCCGCCGTCGCGATTTTTGATCGGAAAGGCACGCAGGCCGAGGATACGGCCGTCGGGGGTGGTGATCTTGTCGCTGAGAGATTGACCGGAGGCGAAGCAGCGCTGGACGATGCAGTCCGGACAGGGAGTCTCTTCGCCGAAAAAAACCTCGTAGCACTTTTTTCCTTCGACCGGTTTTTCCGTTTCCGGGAGAAACCGGCAGGCACCTTCATTGGCCCAGATGATGTCCAGATCCCGGGTCAGCAGCACCAGGCCGTCGGGGATGCCGTTGAACAGGGCGCGAAACTGTTCCGTCAATAATTTGTACTGCGCTTTCTGCTGGCGCAACTGCTGATCGATCTGGTGACGTTCAACGGCATACTGCAACGAACGGGCGAGAAAATGGTCCGCTTCGGCCCCCTTGATGATGTAATCCTGGGCGCCGCGCTGCAGGGCCTGCTGGGCCAGGCCATCATCATCCAGCCCGGTCATGACGACAATCGGTATCCCCGCCTCCCTGAGCAGAACCTCAAGCGACGGCAGCCCCTGGCTGTCAGGCAGACCGAGGTCCATCAGGATGATGTCAAAGGATTGCTGTTGCAGCAGATGCCGGGCCTCGGCGAGGCGGGAGGAGAAGGTCAGAGTGAACGTCCTGTTGCCCAGCATGGCTCTGATCAGCCCGGCGTCGGCAGGGTTGTCCTCTATGACCAGTACCGATAACAGCCGATTCCCGGACACCTTACCCTCCTGGAAAGCAGACCTTAGCAAGTGAGATGGCAAATGTTTACGAGGGGGCGCGGACACAAATAGTTTAAATCCTAGCAGGGAATGTTCGGGGTGCAAGGACGCGGTGGCGAAAAGCGCGGGCTCATTGTTCCAGCTGACGACGCAATTCCCTGGCCTCGACGTCGGCCATCGCCTGTTCGGTGCCGGTCAACTCTTTTTTCAGAATCTCAACATTCTGGGCGGCATCGGCCTGGCCGTTTTCGGCCGCCAGGCTGAACCAGGCAAAGGCTTTGACCCGGTTCTCTACCGTGCCGCGTCCCGTGAGATAAAAGACGCCCATGTTGAACTGGGCGTTGGCGTCACCACGCAGGGCGCCGATACGGTAGCATTCCAGGGCCTGGTAGTCATCGTGCCGAGGGTTGTCGCTGTCGGCGTAGATATCACCGAGGTTGCAGTGGGCGGCGACCTCTCCCTGCTCGGCGGCCAGCTCATAGAGGCGGGCCGCTTCGGCGTAGTCCTGTTCGACACCGCGGCCGGCGGCATAGAGCCCGGCCAGGCTGAATTGGGCGCCGGTATGCCCCTGGTCGGCGGCCTGGCGGAACCAGCGTGCCGCCGCGGCATCATCCTGCGTCACCCCGGTTCCTTCCAGGTACAGCAGACCGAGATTGTACTGGGCCTGCGCCAGCCCCCGTTCGGCAGCCTGGCGATACCAGTCGGCCGCCTGTGCCGGGTCTGTTTCGAGCCCATCTCCGCGGCTGTAGAGGATGGCCAGGTTGTACTGAGCCTCGGCCAGCCCCTGTTCGGCAGCTTTGCGATACCAGATTGCGGCCTGGACCGGATCGGTCGGGACGTCCCGGCCGTTCTGGAAGGCCAGGCCGAGATTGAACTGGGCACCCGGGTCACCGTTTTCGGCGGCCTGACGCAGCTGTTCGATGGTCAGTTCCGATGTGCCCGGGGGGACGGTTTCCTGGCGGTCGGTGAAGTCGGCGTCATTTTGTTCGGCGGCGTGGAGCGGAGCGGCGAACAGCAGACAGGCGGCAAGCAGCCAGGGCAGATAGCGCATGGTCCCTCCCAGTGTTGGCGTGGACGTATGCCGTATTGTCGGCAGAGTGGCGGAAAATTGCAACCGGAAGTTTGATGGCGGGAGGGAGAGGTACAAAAAAAGGGATCCGCGCTTGCGGATCCCTTTGAATTTATTTGGTTGCGGGGGGAGGATTTGAACCTCCGACCTCCGGGTTATGAGCCCGACGAGCTACCAGACTGCTCTACCCCGCGACAACGGAGGCTGAAGATATACCTGTTCGGTGTGGCTGTCAAGAGTGGAATCGGGGTTTTTTGCCGGAGGCGGGAAGTTTTGCTTGTTTCCCGATTCCGCCCTCCGCTATAACTGCCCTGTCGGAATCGGCGGCCGCCGTCGGTGGCTGCGAGATGCCGATAATCTTGATCGCGGGATCCTGAATCAGTGAGTGCCTGTTGGATGGAGAGTGCAGGTGCCTGGTCTGAATGAGGCTCCCCAAAATCTGAAGCGCACCCATAGGTTTGCTGGTGATTTTGGGGAAGCTCAGGCAGATCAATGACTTGTGCTATCCGCCGACAAGGGACCCATTGATTCAGGAGGATGTTATGAGAGATCTGAGTATTACCCTGGAGCAGGCCCTGGCCCTGCGTGACCGGGGGGCGCTGCTGGTTGATGCCCGCAGTCCCGCCGAGTTTGTCGCCGCCACCATTCCGGGAGCCATTAATGTGCCGGTCTTTGACGATGAGGAACGCCACCGGGTCGGGCTCTGCTATGCCGAGGAAGGCAAACGGCAGGCCCGACGCCTGGGGGTGGACCTGGTCAGCCCGAAGATCCCGCGGATGATCGCGACGGTCGAGGAGGCGCTGGCCGGGGGGCGGCCGCCGGTGATTGTCTTCTGCTGGCGTGGCGGCATGCGCAGCCGCTCGCTGGCGACCTTTCTTGAACTGGCCGGGTTCCCGGTGCGTCAGTTGACCGGCGGCCACAAGGCGTTCCGTTCCCATGTCTGCCGCTTCTTCGCCCAGGACGACTGGGGGCGGCTGCTGGTGCTGCGTGGGCTGACCGGGGTCGGCAAGACGCGGCTGCTGCAGAAACTCGAACGGGACGGTTACCCGGTGATCGACCTGGAGGGACTGGCCAACCATCGCGGCAGCGCCTTCGGCGCTCTCGGGTTGCCGCGGCAGCCGTCGCAGAAGATGTTCGAGGCGCTGCTTTGGGACCGGTTGCGCCAGATCCCCACGGATGGCTACGCCCTGACCGAAGGGGAGAGCAAGCATATCGGCCGGGTGGTGCTGCCGGAGCGGGTCTATGCCGCCCTGCAGGTCGAAACCAGCCTCTGGATTGAGGCCTCGCTCGCTTACCGGGTGCGGGTGATCCTCGATGATTACCCCGCCCGTGACCAGCTGCGCGATCAGTTCGTGGTGCCGATCAAGGCCCTGAAGGAGCGGCTGGGGCGGGACCGTATCGAGGAGCTGCTCGCCCTGCTCGATGCCGGAGAATGGGAAAAACTGACGGCCCGGCTGATGGTCGACTATTACGACCCGCTCTACAGGCACACCAGGCCGGAAAGACGCATCGAGATCGCGATTGAACCGGAAGAACAGGGGATGGAACACTTGAAGCGGGCGATTGCCGCCATCCTCGCGGCTGAATCGGGGGAGCCGGTTTCACTCTGACGCGCCTCAGGATTGCAAAAAAAGCGGTCATCACCGATAATCGCAATCATCCATCACCCGGAGGAAACCGATGCCGCGGCCGCTGTCCAAAGATGAATGCAACAAGCTCTGCCGCCGCTGCCTGCGCGAGTGCCGGCAGCCGGAGAACGTGCTGCTGCTCGAATGCCCGCGCTTTCTCAAGCGCCCCTTCAAGAGTCCCGCCTACAGATTCAACCAGCTCGACCTGTTCGGGGAATAAAGAAACAGGTGTAAATTGTAAGGACTCAGTTGATTAAAGGCCGCGGGCAGATGAGTCTTTTCCAGCCTCCAGCCTCCAGCCTCCAGCCTCCAGCCTCCAGCCTCCAGCCTCCAGC